>JAAXJX010000042.1 GCA_012269595.1 Planctomycetia bacterium
GGCGGGGGGATTAGTCTCCACGATGGGTCGATCGTACGACGAGGGGAAATCATGTCAGAAAACCATTCCACACAAAAGCGGTCTCAACGTTGCCTGGCCTTCATCAACCAGAAGGGTGGGGTAGGCAAGACGACGCTCGCCATCAATTGTGCCGCGGGCTATGTGCGCATGGGTTACCGGGTTTTGCTGATCGACCTCGATCCACAGGCACATTTGACCACATCACTGATCGTGGCCGAGGATGAAACCAGCCTTGAGAGGATGTCTGAGCACACCATCGAGGCTGCCCTGCGTCGTGAAAAAACGATTGAGGAATGCATCTTTGAGGTTCCCACGGAAGGCTTCAGTCTCGTTCCTTCCGACATCAATCTTTCTGCCGCAGAGAATGACCTCTATCAGGAGCTGGGGCGAGAGCTGCTGCTCAAGGATGCCCTCGAGAAGCTTCCCGAGGACCGTTTCGACCTGGTGATCCTCGATTGCCCACCTTCACTGGGATTACTCTCCCTGAATGCCCTGGTTGCTGCAGATGACGTGATCGTTCCGATTCAGGCGGAATATCTGGCCCTGCAGGGAATGGTGCACTTGCAGAGGGTTGTTGAGCTGGTCCAGCAGAGGTTGCACCCGGAGTTGACCTGCAAGGTTCTGGTGCCGACGATGGTCGATCCCCGGACCCGACTTTCCAGAGAGGTCATCGAGAGTCTCAAGGAAACCTACCCAGAAGAGGTGACCCGGTCCGTGGTCCATTCCAGGGTCAAGGTGGCGGAAGCTCCTTCCTTTGGCATGTCGATTTTCAATCATGACCCCCAGGGGCCGGCGACGATGGAGGTGGAAGTTCTCTGTCGGGAAATTGCCGAAAAGTTGGGCATTCAGGAGCCTGCGCTCGATCTCGGCTAGGTTCTCAGGAATATTCTTCAAGTTCACCGTCCTTCTCGCCGAAGTAGGGGTATCGGAACAGTTTCCGACACGACAAGACCCCGAAAGGAACGGTGAAAACATGGCCAGGCCGATGAATCAGGAAGAACTCGAGTTCGTCAAAGCCATCGAGGATTTCAAGAAGTCCGAGGACAAGTTGTTCCTCTCCTGGACTGAAGTGCTCTCCATCGTCAAGGATCTCGGATACACCCGTACCGTCAAGGCTCGTGCAACGGCCACGACCAAAGGTGGAGCCCGAAAAACCAAAAACTCCAAAACCACGGCCAAATCCCCGTCGAAAGCCAAGAAAAGCGCCTGAAGGACTGGATCTGCGGATCTGACTAAGTCCTTGTCTCCTTTGGAGAAAGGTGAATTCTCGGCGTTGCGGGGGGGCAAGTCAGATGATAGCCTCGAAGTCACAAGTTCAGTTACTGATTGGAAATAGGTCAATTTACCTGTTTTTCGGTCAGTCAGGCGATTTCGGGGACTGTTTTGGCAGTACCGAAACCAGCATCCACCTGGGACCTTCCCCTCGAGGCCTCGTTGCAGAGCCTCCCCCAAGGGCCACAGGCGGGTTGGGATAAGATTTATGAATACGATCACCAAAAGAGACCTCGTTCAGCGAATTTCAGAGACTACCGGCGTCCAGCAGCAAAAAGCCAAAGAGGTGATCCAGCAGTTTCTCGATGCCATCATTCAGGAATTAGCCGCAGGCAATCGCCTCGAATTCCGTGATTTCGGCGTCTTCGAGCCCAAGTCGAAAGCCGCGCGGATGGCTCGTAACCCGCGTACTGGAGACCGCATTGCGGTCCCTGAAAAGGTGACCGTCAAATTCAAGTCCGGTCGAATGATGAAGGAAAAGCTGCAACCTGAAGCGGCGGAAGATTCCCCCGAAAGCCCCGAGTCTCCCTCGGCCCTCTCCTGATCCGGTCGAGTCAGGGTTGATGCCCACTGAGCCCGGCCAACACTATCGCATTCCACTTTCCCGGCCCCGCATCACCGATGGGGATCGACAATCGGTTCTCTCCGTCCTCGAGAGTCACCGTTTGGCCGGGGGACCCTGGACTACAAGATTCGAAACCATCTCCCGGGAAACTCTGGGTGTCCCTACTGTTGCTTGCAGCAGTGGAACAGCAGGGTTGATTCTCGCCCTGAAGGCGCTGGGGGTCACGGGTGGTGAGGTCATCACTCCTGCACTGGGGTTTATTGCGAGTGCCCACGCCATTCGCGCAGTGGGAGCGACCCCGCGCTTCTGCGACGTTTCTCCTGAGACCCTCTGTTGTGGCCCTGAGGAAGTCGAACGTGTGTGGACCGATCAGGTTCAGGCGATCATGCCGGTGGACCTCCTCGGCGTCCCGGCACCTGTCGGGGCATTGATGGAGTGGGCAGGGACCCGGGGGGTGCCGGTGATCGAGGATGCCTGCGAGGCCTTGGGAACCCGGGTGGGAGGCAAGCCCTGTGGATCGCTGGCCGATGCCGCCAGTTTTGGATTCTATCCCAACAAGATCCTGACGATGGGTGAAGGCGGACTGGTTGCCTGTCGTGATGAAGAGGTGGCCAGTCAAATCCGACAGTTGGCGAATCAGGGGCGAACAGGACCCGGTTTTGCCTTCTCGGGAGAGGGATTCAATTACCGTCTGACTGAACTTCAGGCGGCGCTGGGGGTCAGCCAGTGGGAAGGATTGGAATCCCGCATCGATGATCGCCAGAGGGTCGCAGATCACTACCTGAAGCTTCTGGAGACGGTGTCTGGAGTGGTGCCGGCCCCTGCACCTGCCCTCGATCAATCCGGTGATTGCCGATCCTGGTTTACTTTCGTGGTTCTTCTCGAAAATGCCGGGTGGCGATCCCTGGTCCGTGAGCATCTGGCAAATGAGGGGATAGAAACCGGTCTCTACTTCCCCTCGATTACGGACTTCAAACCCTACGATCAGTCACCCCGCGGTGACCTTGCCGTCACAGAGAACGTGTCTCCGAGGATGCTGGCACTGCCCTTTCACGCCGATCTGGATTTGTCAGAGGTGGAGGAAGTGGTGACGACGTTGAAAGAAGCATTGATCCGGTGCACTTGATGCCGGGGGATCTCTCGCCAAATCTCTGGCGAGGGGGCATACTGTTCTTTATCCGTTTCGTGGGGTCAGTAGCTCAGTCGGTTAGAGCAGCGGACTCATAATCCGTCGGTCCCTGGTTCGAGTCCAGGCTGACCCACTCTTTTCATTCGGCATCGTCAGTAATTAAAAAAACCACTTTGGATCCGTGGGACCCAAAGTGGTTCGTTGGAGTTTTTGGCAAGTCAGTTTCGGGGAACCATGCGTGCCCTGAAGGCCAAAATGCTCAGACCCAGTCCACAAGCCCATGAAATCAGGCTCAGGGGACGGGGAGTTTTGGAAGTTGGTTGTTCAGCCTGGGATACCTGGGCCACTTCATTGGCGACGGTATCGCTGACTTGAACGACCGATTCTTCACTGCTATTTGCGACGAGTTCAGAATCCTGCTCTGTGCTGACCAGACTCTCTTCTTCCACTGTTTGGGAATCGGTCGTTTCTGACTCCAGAACCATCTCTTCAAACTTCTGGCAGCAATCCATCACCTCAACCTCCTGTTGAGCGGCGATGGCTTCCACTTCCATGACCTTTTTCATTCTTCGCGATTCTGTTTCGATGAAATCGAGAAGCATATCCACTTCATGATCGTTGATCCGAAGGTTGGGCATGGGCAGTTTGTTGTAGGCTTCAAAAAGCTCCGTAGCGATGGGGTCTTTTTCTTCGAGCATCACATCCGGCTCTTTGATCCAGCGGACCAGCCAGTCGTGTTCGCGTCTTACCGTGACGTCCATCAGATTGGGGCCCGGTTTGATCACGGAACCGGGTGTTCTGCCAATTTCGTGGCACGCCGCACAGCGGGTGCGGAAAAGGGATTCTCCCTGACTCAATTTTCTCAGTTCCGGCGCATCCTGATACATGTTCGTTCTGCGCATGGGATTCTTGTAGTTGTGAAGCCAGGTGCCGATCTCGGTGGCGAGAATGTAGGGATTCTCGAAGGGAGATTTCTTCATCCAACGCCCGGTTTTCTGGTTACCGACGATCATGCTCAGGTTGTGATCCAGAGGGTCCTTGTTCACCTCGTCGATGTAAAGACCCAGCTTTTTCCTCAACAGGAGGATCTCCTCCTCTTTGCCGGTGAAGAATTCCCAGCCATCTTCAATCTGGTACGTCTGCATGAATTCGGTGAGGACTTCAGGAGTGTCGTAGCCAGGATCGATGGTGATCGAATACATGAAGACGTCCTGGCCCACACGGTCGCCCAGAATCTGATAAACCTCAGAGAGACGGGCGGTTTCAAGGGGGCAGGCGTCCGGGCAGCGGGTGTAGATGAAGTTGATCATCCCCACCTTGCACTCAACCAAATCGTCAAAAAAGCGTACTTTTTCACCCTTGCTGCTGGTCAGTTCAACGTTGGGGAAATAATTTCCTCCCCATTGTGAACTCGCCATGCGCTTGTCTTTTGGCTCCGGTGCTTTCTGCTCCTGAGCGTGGGTGAGGCTCGGGGCCGCTGACAGCAACCCGATCAGGGTCGCTGTCAGAGCCACGAGGCAAATCTGTTCTCTACTCATCACTGACATACTCCAAAGCTCTCGCAGGTCAAAGCGTCTTCAGTGGTATCGGTTCCACAGCCTTCGCTGGGGATCGGCAGGCTGCCGCCATTGCCACTGAAGATGTATCCAAGCAGGTGAGTGGCATCAGCCACGTCCACGGCTCCGTCGTCGTTGGAGTCCGCGGCTTTCACGCAGGTGATCGGGAGGCCGTTGAAGATGTATCCCAACATGACCACCACATCCGTGACATCCCTGTTCAGATCTGCATTGATGTCTCCACGCAGGAACGGCGTCGGCTCGCATACATCCGGAATGCCGTTGCCGTTGTTATCCGTCGCACCATTGGCGATCTCACAGCTGTCGAGAATTCCATTGGTGTTGCAGTCCTCACCGACCAGTTGGTCGACGTCACACTCATTGACAATGCCGTCACCGTCGATATCGGAATCACAGGCGTCGATGGTGCCATCGGTGTCTGTGTCGACCTGGCAACTGTCGTCCTGACCGTCTGCGTCACAGTCGGCTCCCGCCGTCACATCGACATCACAGTCATTCAGAATTCCATCGCCGTCGATGTCTGCGTCGCAGGTGTCGATGGTGCCATCCGAATCGGTGTCGACCTGGCAGCTGTCGTCCTGACCGTTGAGGTCACAGTCGGCTCCGCCGGTCTGGTCGA
>JAAXJX010000027.1:0-19487 GCA_012269595.1 Planctomycetia bacterium
GCTTTGGGATTGGGCGTGGATGCTCGCTGGAGTCAATGTCATGAGTCAGTGTCACTGGCCTCGCAGCCCCCACCCAACCCAAATCATGGGCCTGTAGCTCAGCTGGGAGAGCGCCACACTGGCAGTGTGGAGGTCAGGGGTTCGAGCCCCCTCAGGTCCACCAACTTAAAACCCTTACCCCAAGCGGCTTTCCGGCTGTTTGGGGTTTTTCGATGGCTCACAAGATGACCCTCTGATGAGTGCTTTGTGCCCCTCCTGTGCCCCTCACCGTTCCTTTTTTCAAACATCACTGCCATCTTCCAGAGCTTTTTTGAGGGCAATTCCCACCGCTTCCCTGATGGCCACCTTTTGATCCAGCGGCTCCTGGGTCTCATAGGAATAGCGCGGCACCTTGATCATCTTGGCAGCTCGCGTCTGGGCATCCTGCAGGGCTTCTGGGGTCAGGTCAGTGGACCTCACTTTCCTCGATTAGGATATCGATTGATTTAGTCCTCTTTAGGCGGGAAGCGACGATGCAAGGGTTCCAGGAGACCCGCAGCGACAAGTCCAACAAGGAACGTGCCAGCAATTACGGTTACAGAGTAGCCTCTCCCGTAGCTCACTGTCCACATTAGATAAGACAAGGCCAATATCATCGCTGTGCAGACAAAGGTGATACCTATGAGTCCCCGCGGCTTAGACACACCTTTAGTTTCAAAAGCAAAATGCCAAGCAAAAACAAAAGGAATCCAGCCTGACACGATTAGGTATCCAAGAAAAAACACGTAAAAAATATTCTCTATACCCATACCCTGGACCTCTTTTTCAGAGATCAGAGTAACCCCCTCTCCTTCCGCCTGGAACAGCACAGAGCTGGACGAGCATCCCCTCCTTACTCGAGACTTCAAGAATGGCAAATTCTACCGAGCTCCGCCTTCATAATGCCCGCGACGCAATCAAAAGAAAAAACAACAAGTTTGGCAATGTGGAGGTCAGGCGTTCGAGCCCCCTCAGGTCCACCAATCTTAAAACCCCTACCCCAAGCGGCTTTCCGGCTGTTTGGGGTTTTCTTTTGCGCCAGGGATCAAGACTCGAATCCGAACTTCAGGGATTTCATCGATCATTCCACCGGGATTCGTGTGTAAACTGCTCTTGAAATGCGTAGTTACCTCCCATTCCTACTGATAACCGCAATGCTTGCAGGGTGTTCCCCCATGAAGGGAAACCTCACTTCATCCTCTGACACCTCCGCCCCGATTCGGGTGGCGACCTACAACATCAAACATGGTCGCGGCATGGATGGGGTTCTGGATCTCGAGCGAACTCTGGCCACCCTGAAGTCACTCAATGCGGACGTCATCGCTTTGCAAGAGGTGGATGATCAGGCACGCCGAAGCGGTGGTGTCGATCAGGCATCATGGCTCGCCGAGCGGCTGGGTATGCATGCTGCCTACGGGGCGTTCATGGATTTTCAGGGTGGGCGCTACGGATTGGCCATCCTTTCACGACGACCGATTCTCTCCCATGAATCGTGGCGACTGCCCGAAGGAAATGAACCCCGGGTCGCTCTGGCCACTCGAATAGAAACTGATGCAGGAGAGGTGATCACCGCTGTCGCGGTTCACTTTGATTGGGTCAAGGATGATGGGTTTCGATATGCACAGGCGCTGGAGACCCTTCGGCAGATCCAGACCCTCGACACCCCCTGGATCGTCTTCGGCGATTTCAATGACGTCCCCGATTCACGCACCATGAACGCCTTTAGAAAGGTGGCCGGGAATGCGAGGAAGCCAAGTGATTCCTCCGCCACCTTTCCTGCAGACGAACCGACCATCGAAATCGATTACATCCTCAGCGGACCTTCCAGCTCATGGTCCCCCACCTCAGCCACGGTAATTGAGGAATCCATCGCCTCCGATCATCGACCGGTCGTGGCAGAACTGAACCTGAATCAGGATCACTGACCACTGTCTTCTTGCTTTCGGGCCATATCCCTTAGATACCGCTCTTGGCAATTCAGCCACTCGGGGCTTTTTTTTCGGTCTCTTCACTCGCATAGTGGGGTCTGTGACCACCTTGAAGGAAGCGAGTAAGCCTTGAATACCTTATTGCGCATCAGTTTCCTGATACTTGCCTTCCTCGTTTCGGGATGCACCGGCTGGAAGATGGATTACGGGAAGCCGGCGGCACATATTCAGGCGGAGGACCTGCGGACAAAGGGGAAACCTTACATCGGCGGGAAGGTCGCCATCCGTGGCAAGGTGGAGAGTGTCGACACCACCAACTCCCAGTCATGCTGGGTGATTCTGGAAGGCAATATCCGTTGCCACTACGGTGATTTTCAGGCCGCTGCCAATGAGGTGAAGGTCGGAGAGACGATCACGGTATCCGGAGTCCTGACAGTGGTCGAGGATGGCAAAGTGGTTCTCGATCCGGCACTGGGGCGCGACCCCAAGGCCCCTTTCAATCCGTTGAAGTGACCAGGAGGTCATCCCCATGTTTTACGTCAAGATGCTTGGAGCTTTTCTTCTGGGTATGGTCGTCGGCATGATCGCCAACATGGTGCTGATTCAGATCAACCTGTCCCTCTATCCCGCTCCGGAGGGAATGGATATGAATGATATGGAGGCGTGGAAAAGCTTTGCTGCCACCCTGCCTCCTGCGGCATTTCTGATTCCCGTCATCGCCCATCTCGCACAGGCTTTTCTCGGTGGCTGGGTTGCTGCCCGAATCGCGCCCGCCCATGTCATGGGCATCGCTCTCACCATCGGTGGAGTCTCGATGCTGGGCGGCATCATGAACCTGATCAATCTGGCTCCCCCCGCCTGGATGTGGGCTGAGCTGCCCTTCTACCTGGTCCTCGCAGGTCTTGCAGGCAAACTGGAGTTGAAACGCAGAAGTAGTCTCGCCGGTTCAGACAAGGCCTCTGCATGAGCAGGGTCGTCATAGACCAGCCGTATGAGTTTGTCCCTCCTCACAAGGGTGGGCTGCTTCCCCGAATGCTGGGAAATCTGCTCTTGCCACGGATTCTCGACCGCAGTTTCGGTATCACCTCCGCACACGTCGAGGGTCAGGAGAAGATCCGAGAGGCACAAAGGGCGGGGCACGGAATCTTGATCACCCCCAATCACCCCCATGCTGCCGACCCACTGACCCTGTTTCATCTTTCCCAGGCGACCGGTTCCCTCTTCTACGTCATGGCCAGCTGGCATCTGTTCATGGAAGGGGCGATTCAGAGATTTCTGATCCGGACGATGGGGGCCTTCAGCATCTACCGGGAAGGGATCGATCGATCCTCCCTCCAGTTTGCCATGGAGGTTCTCGAAAATGGGGACCGCCCCCTGGTGATCTTTCCGGAAGGAGCGGTCACCCGGACCAATGATCTGCTGAGCCCATTGATGGAAGGCGTTTCGACCATCGCCCGTGGAGCAGCCCGCAAGCGTGCCAAGGCGGATGGTGGCAAAGTGCTGCTCTTTCCGCTGGCACTGCGTTATCGACTGGAAACTTCCGTCGAGGAGGCGATTGAAACGGCTCTCCAGGAGATGGAGGAACGCCTCTCGTGGAAACCGCAAAATCAGTTGCCGATGCTGGAGCGGGTTCGAAAGGTGGCCCGTGCTCTGTTGGGGCTGAAGGAGATCGAGTTTCTGGGAGAAGTTCAATCGGGAGATCTCTTTGAACGCTCCGCTCGACTGATCGATCACTTGCTGCACCCTCTCGAAGAGGAGTGGCTGGGTGGTCCTCAGGATGGAGACGTCGTCAAAAGGGGCAAAGACCTGCGTTCCACCATCCTCAAGGGGATGGTCAGCGGCAAAGACGACATCGATGAGGAGGAACGGGATCGACGCTGGAAACAGTTCCGCGCCCTCGAATTGGCACAGAAAATTTCCCTCTACCCCCGCGGCTACCTTTCCGAAAATGCCCCCGCCGACCGTTTTCTGGAAACGGTGGAGCGTCTCGAAGAGGATTTTATCGGCAAGGCCCGGCGTTATGCACCCCGATCGGTCACCCTGACTGTGTGCGACCCCCTGGAGGTCTCCCCGGATAAGGAGACTGCCGAGTCCGTCCCTCTCATGGATCAGCTGGAGGAGCGACTGGAGGAAACTCTGGGGATCGAACATCTGGAGTTTGGTTCCGGCAAATGAACCAGGTTCATCTCCACCGACTCCGATCGAGAACTCTTCCGGGCTTTCTCTGCTGTTTATTTTTGGCAGGCTCGGTGGCGATCAGCGTGTTCGGCGCTTCCGTCGATACAGGGTTTTCGAAGAATGATCCCCTGGAACCCTTCAAAGAACAATTTTCACTGGAAGCAGCGCTGCGATTCTCGCAGAAGAGTGCTGATCAATGGGCCCGGGATCGCAATTGCGTCACGTGCCACACCAACGGACTCCACCTGATCTCCGTGTCCCAACTGAGCCCGACTTCTGAGGGGAATCAGCGTACAAGGAAGTACGCAAAAGATTACCTGAAACGCTACATCGTGGATGAAACTCCTCCTTCCCGCCAACACGGTTCGGTGGAAGGAAAAGTGGCGACGACCTGTTTTCTGGTCTTGAGTGACATGGCCACCAATCAGGAACTGTCACCGATCACTCGCAAGGGGCTGGAGCATTTGTGGACCCTGCAACAGGAGGACGGATCGTGGAGCCAATGGCTGAAATGCGGTTGGCCCCCCTACGAATCGGATGATCACTTTGGAGTCACCCTGGTCGCACTGGCGTTGAGTGCGTTACCCGCCTCAGAGAGATCGTCTGAAGAAGCGGCAAAGGGTATTGCAGGAATCCGCAACTGGTTGGGAAAGCACCCTCCCGCCAACCTGCATCACAAGGGCATGCTGATGTGGATTGCCCGTCATTGGGATGATTTCATGCCAGAGATACCGGTGAACTCATGGTGCAAAGAATGGCTCTCGCATCAGCGGGAGGATGGGGGTTGGCGTCTGGTTGATCTGGGTGCGGGACAGTGGAAACGTGCGGACGACGACTTGGAAGAGCTTCCCAGCGACGCTTACGCCACAGCCTACAGTATCTTCTGCCTGCGCAAGGGTGGTCTCCCCGCGGACCACCCCGCCCTCCAGAAAGGGCTCCAGTGGCTTCGGGATCACCAGCGTCAGAGCGGAAGGTGGTTTGCCAGATCTCCTCGCAAGGACGGACATCACTTCATCAGTCATGCTGCGACACACTTCGCTCTCCTCGCCTTTCAGATTTGCGAGCCAGAAGCATCTCCCCCAGCCAAATCGGATTGAGACGACCCTTCCTGCTCTCGTAAAAAAGTGGTCTCAAAGCCCCGTCTTTCCGGATTCGGGAAGTGGAAAGAACTGCAGCAGGATCGACCTAAACATTGATCAGATCTTGACCTATCCGCCACTTGATCCCTTGATCGGCAGCGGAAGTCTGCAGACAATAGACTCAGAGCAATCAGGGACCTGTCCAAATCCCATTTCACGCTGAAGTGATCTGCCGAATCCGGTTCCCACTGGGCTCCCAAACCCAGAGGGCACCCTGACCGATTGAAGGAGACTTTCTTGTCCGGAATGAGTCCTCCTGCCCAGTCCCGGGGAATCTCTTTGACCCCCTTCATGTGGGTACTGATATTCCTCAGCCTGCTGACCCCCTTTGCTTTCTCTCAGGCGGCCTTCTCTCAGGAAGCGACCCCGCCGGAATCACTCGATGGCTCCGCAGTGATCGTCACCATTTTGGGAACCATCGATGGCGGAACCTTTGAAGATTTCAGGGATACCGTTGAGGCTCTCAAGGAAAAGAACCTCCGATTCCTCATCATCAAACTCGACACTCCCGGCGGAACCATCGAGGCCAGCCGCCAGTTGGCGGAATACATCGACAATCTGGGCGATGAAAATATCGAGACCTTCGGCTGGGTGCCCAATGGAACCAGTGCCTACAGCGGTGGAACCCTGGTGGCCTTCTCCTGTCGTAATCTGGTCATGGGAGACAACAGTCGAATCGGTGACGTCCAGCCCATCGATCTTTTCGGCAATGAACTGCCGGAAAAGATCCAGACGACGGTTCGGGCCGACATGCGTCGCTGGGCCCGTGAACAGGGCTACCCCACCGCCCTTGCCGAAGCGATGGTCACCAAGGAGTTGGGAGTCCTTCGCGTTCGCACCGGCAATCGATCCGAAAAATTCCTCACCGATCAGGAACTGGATGACTTGCCCGCAGCGGAGAGAGCCGCAGCCTCCGTGGAACGCATCGTCGAGGTCGGTGAAATCCTGACCATCGACGAAAAGGAAGCCTTCGATTACGGATTCATCAGTTACATCTGCCAGACTCCTGAGCAGTTGCTCAATGATTTCAATCTCTCCCGCCTGAATGTCACCACCGCAGAGGAAGTTCTCGGTCAGCGCCGTATCGGCGATGCCGGTGGCATGGCTCTGGATGCCTTCCGTGGGTGGGGACGATTCATCAAGTTCCTGTTGATTCTCGCCCTCGCCCTGAGCCTGGTCATCGAGCTCAAGCTGCCCGGGGTCGGCCTGGGAGCCGGACTGGCACTGCTCTTCCTGTCCCTGTTCATGACTGCCAACTACGCCGACGGCGGTGTCGGCTGGATTGAACTGACAGTGCTGGGCCTCGGCCTCGTGTTCGTCTCCTTTGAACTCTTTGTCATTCCCGGATTCGGGATCGCCGGCATCCTTGGATTGGCTGCGGTCATCACCTCCATGGGACTCTCCTTCCAACCGGTGGACAAACCGTTGAACCTGAAAGTTCTCAGCGAGGATTCACTGATTGCAGCGGCAGCCTTGTTGGCGGGATTGATCTCGATTCTGGTCGTGACCTACTTCCTGCCCGGGTCGAGAAAATCTTCCGGATCTCTGGTCGACAATTCGGATCTCGGTTCACAGGACCCCTTTGAGTCCGCCCCCGACTTCCCCGGTGCACATTTGCAGGTCGGCCAGTCGGGACAGACACTGGAAGTGCTGAGGCCCGCAGGCAAGGCCGATTTCGACGGCGCCATCGTCGATGTGGTTTCCGTCGGAGATTTCATTGAGAAATCGACCCCGGTCACCATCGTCGAGATCGAAGGCAACCGCATCGTCGTCCAAAGTGGAGAGGAGGCCTGAAATGGAATGGTGGCTTCTTTCCATTCTCTGCCTTACAGGATTGATCCTCATCTTCCTGGAAGTGTTCATCCCCAGTGGCGGAGTCCTCGCCATCGCAGCGCTGCTCTGCATCGCCTATTCGATCTGGGAACTCCACTTGCAGGGAGAAACCACACTGGCCATAGTCTGTGCAGTCCTGACGGCAGCATGGATCGCACTCCTCTTCCGTTTCTGGCTCAACAGGGTCGGGCTCAAGGCTGACCTCGGAAACGCAGATTCAGTCGGCGATGACGTCAGGAACTCAAGGGAAATGGTCGGCGAAAGAGGCCTCGTCATGTCGGACCTGCGTCCTGCAGGGATCGCCCTGATCGCAGGCAAGCGTCTGGATGTCGTCGCTCTCCAGGGATACATCAACAAAGGAGATTCGGTCGTCGTGATTCAATCGGACGGAAACCGAATCGTTGTCAAAAAAGCGGAATCGGAAGAGTCTGAATCCTGATCGTGGGCTTCACCTCTTCGTTCATGAGAATTGAGGAATAATGGGTAATCTTCCAACACCAGTCTTCATCGCCCTGCTCTTTGTGGTGGGTGTGCTGCTACTGGTTCTTTTCATTGCCTTCATCACCTTTGGCAGGCTCTACATTCAGGCGCTCTCATCCGGTGTCAGGATCAGCGTCTTCGCCTTCATCGGCATGTGGCTGCGGAAAGTCAATCCGCGCATCATCGTTGACAGCCTGATCATGGCCAACAAGGCCGGACTCAGTGATGTCCACAGCAACAAATTGGAAGCCCACTTCATGGCCCGGGGCAATGTCCAACGGGTGACCCAGGCACTCGTGGCCGCCAGCAAGGCCCACATCAATCTCAACTTTGACCAGGCTGCAGCTATCGATCTCGCCGGTCGTGATGTGCTCGACGCTGTGCGTACCAGCGTGCAGCCGAAGGTGATCGATGCTCCTTCACGGGATCAGGCCAGAACCACCGTCGATGCCGTTGCCGGAGACGGTATCCAATTGCGGGCCCGCGCCCGGGTAACCGTTCGAACTAATCTGGCTCGACTGGTCGGTGGTGCCACGGAAGAGACAATCATCGCCCGTGTCGGTGAGGGTATCGTGACCACCATCGGTTCCGCCTCCAATCACAAGGAAGTTCTCGCCAACCCGGACCTGATGTCGAAGACCGTTCTCGACAAGGGCCTGGACTCGGGAACCGCTTTCGAGATCCTTTCCATCGACATCGCCGACGTGGACGTCGGTGAAAACATCGGTGCGAAGCTGCAGGCAGAACAGGCAGAAGCAGACAAGCGAGTAGCTCAGGCACTGGCTGAGAAACGCCGTGCACTGGCGGTTGCCAAGGAGCAGGAAGAAGTTGCTGCCATCGCGGCCAACAAGGCTGTCCTCGTCCTCGCTGAGGCAGAAGTCCCGAAAGCGATCGCCGATGCATTCCGCTCCGGCAATCTGGGCGTGATGGATTACTACCGCCTGAAAAACCTTCAGGCAGACACTTCCATGCGTGAATCTCTGGGACACGACGAAGACTCTGGCTCTGACGAACAAGCTTGAGGCTGAAGGACCGAATCGATGGAAACCTGGATCTACCTCATCATTTTCGTTATCGTCCCGATCATCAATCGATTGATCGAGATGAACAAGGCTCGTGCCGAGAAGGCCGCGGCTGAAACGAAACGCATGATGCGCAAGGAGATGCGAAAAGCGCGCAAGGAGAAGTCATCCAGGCAGATCCAGGTTGACACCGATCCAGCCCCACCCGCCGTCGCGGAAGATCAGCGCTGGCAAACCGTGGAAACCCCCCTTCCCGTCGCACCCGACCCGAGCCCTGAGGAATCGTTGCCTGAACTCGATGAGGGCGGAGTGTGGACACCCGGGGGTTGGGTTGAGATCCCGGATGGGCAGATCGATCCGCGAACCGGACTCCCCCTTCCCGTTGGATCAGAGATCACCGGAAGAGAATCGGTTCCGGGGCTGGAGATCTTTGCCCTGCCCGAGATCGAAGAGGATTCAGCCCCTGAGCCAGAAGAGACACCCGGTACCTTCAATCTGGAATCCAGCAAGGCGACTGCGGCCTACAAAAGGGATGACATCGTGGATGGGATCGTCACGTCTCCCACCGCGAGAAAACGTCGCCGCCTGTCCAAAGAACAACTGCGGGACCGGTTGATCTGGCGTGAGATTCTCGGTCCCCCCCTCAGCATGCGGGAAGAAGAGATTTGAGGCTGACCAAGACTTCTTGAGTTCGGATGACGGCGAGTGGCAAAAGGTCTACGATACCACCGTCAGTGACGATAAGCCGGAGTGGCGGAACTGGCAGACGCGGCGGATTCAAAATCCGCTGACCTTCGGGTCTTGTGGGTTCGAGTCCCACCTCCGGTACCAACTATTTCTATTCTGGTCTATTCAGGATCCGCGTTGCGAGTACATCGTAATGTGACCCCTCACCGATCTGTTCCAGTTGAAAACCGAGATCCATCAACAGCGATTTCACCTGCTGCGGATTCACCCAGCGCTCGTCCACCTCGTAGAAGATTTCCTCAATTCGATCCACGAAGTGACTCTTCATCAGCTCGCGAATGACGACTTCCTCGTGACCTTCCACGTCGATCTTGATCCGTACTGGCCACTCTTCTCTGGGAACCATCTCCTCCAGATCTGCGGCGCAAACGGTAGAGATCTCCAAAGTCTCCCCCATACCTGCCCCATCCTGACGAAGAGAAGCTCCCCCCGAGTGATTCTCGGGAAGCGAGATCAGGGTCTGACCCGTTTCTTCCGAGACTGCCACTTCACAGATCTGGCATTTGTCGGAGACCTGGTTCAAATCCAGATTTCGAGCCAACAGGCTTGCCACTGCCGGCACGGGTTCAAAAGCGAAACATTGCCGGGAGTGGGGATTCAGTGCAGCACCAATGGTGTACAGCCCCTGATTGGCACCGATATCGAGAAAGACAAACTCGTGTCTGACCGCCTGGAGATGATCCCAGTAGAAACGTCCGTAGGAAGCTTTGATATAGAGACGAAAAGTCGCATCACCGAAGTTTGATTGAAACCGGGGACCATACAGGGAACGAATCGTCTTCACCCCGAACCAGCGTCGGAATCTGAAGTCGAGGGATTTGAGCCGCTTTTGCAATCGACTCCTGAAGCGTTGCAATCGACTCGGACGGACTACAGTCTTGGTGACATTTCCGCTCCGTGACATCTCCGACACCCCCACTTTGAGTCGAGACAAAAAAAAGGGGTCCACCAAAGCGAACCCCTTTGAAAACTCTGATTTTGACAGTCCGGACTTTAGCGTTTGGAGAACTGGAAAGAACGGCGTGCTTTCTTGCGGCCCGGCTTCTTTCTCTCAACCATTCGCGAATCCCGGGTGAGGAAGGTTCCCTTGCGAAGGGACAGCTCATTCTCCTCATTGAGACGGGCGAGAGCCCTGGCAAGTCCCATCACGATGGCACCGACCTGACCGGTGGTTCCACCGCCCTGAACGTTGGCCCAGACATCGAAGTTGCCCTCGGCCTGAACGGCACGCAACGGCTCAAAGATGCGGTCCTGATCAGGAGACAGACGGAAGTAATCCGTGTGCTCCTTGCCATTGATGTTCATTTTTCCGCTGCCTTCGCGGATGCGGACACGGGCGACAGCAGTCTTGCGTCGTCCAACTCCCCAGGTGTAGTCATTGGGCTTGGCCAATTGTTCTCCTTTTGATCACACGGAGGCGATCTTCCTCAATCTCTACTTGTCTGTAATACGGATCTGCTCGAAGTGAGATGCCTGTGCACCCATGTCATGCTCGGCACCGGGGAAAACCTTCAGCTTGGTCAGCATCTTCTTTCCCAGGCGACTTTTCGGCAACATGCGACGCACGGCCAAACGCACCACTTCCTCAGGCTTGTTTTCGATCATCCACTCCATGGTATTTGAACGAAGTCCACCCATGTATCCGGTATGGTAATGGTAAAGGGTCTTTTCACGCTTGGACCCGGTGGTTTTCACCAGACTGGCGTTGGTCACCACAACATAATCACCCCCATCGACATGGGGTGTGTAGGTGGGCTTGTTCTTGCCCATGAGAATGTTGGCGATTCCCGCTGCCATGCGACCGAGGATCTCCTCGGAGGCATCCACGTGATACCAGCCACGGACGACGTCCTCCTTGTTTTGGACGAAGCTCTTTTGAGGGCTGTAGTTCTGCATTCTGTTCACCTTGATCTGTCCCCCGTTTCGGGATCGTCGAGACCGATCGCTTCCACACGATCGGAATCCAATCGGGAAGGCCTCCCGGCCATCAGCCGATTGGAGTCCTTTCTGCACCTCCGAGGGTCCGAAGTGCAAGCCCGGATCGTATTTGTATCACCGGATACTGTCAACGGACATCCGCTATTCTGCCCCGAATTTCACGGATGAAAGGGAAATTAACGCTCTTCCGGCCCCCCGGGGGCTGGCTTCTCAGGCTCCTGCTCCCGATCACGGGATCGATCCCTGCGGCGTACTTCGTCCAGAGAGGCGAGCAGGTTTCGTGAGAGGTCCATCCCCGCCTCCTCCCTGAGAGGAAGGAGGTACTCCAAACGGGCCCTGAGACGCGTCAAATCGCCTCCCCCTGCGGTTTCAAGCCATGCCTCTACATCCGTATCGTCGAGCCATGGCCGTGCAGGAAAATCGACTCCCAGCACCCGCTCCCAAGCCTGCAATACCGATTCATGAGGCGAAGGAGGAAGTTTCACGTCTCCCGCAACGAGAAGAATCTCACCGGTTCCCGGCGGATACCAGATCTGAACCTCTCCCAGAGCCTCACGGAAGGAGTGAAGAATCGCCGCAAACTCTGGGATATCGATGCGATAAAGTTGTAACCATTGAATCACGACGCCACCGGGAGCTCTGCGCTCCGCCAGCAATCGGTGGAAATCAGGGGTAAACAGGGGAGTCGACCAGGGTAACCACGGTTCAGAAGGCTGGACCACGATGGCATCCCACAGCCGATTGTTCTGAACCAGGTAGGATCGGGCATCTTCCAGAACTAATTGGGGTGCACCTCGCCCCCTGAGCGCATCATTTTCGATGGGGAAAGTGTCGGCCCCCTGATCTGAGAGCAATGCCGTCTTGACCGCAGGTTCGATCTCGAGGACGACCATCTCCCCGTCCCATGTCTTGACTGCAGAAGCCACCGTCGTTCCTCCGCCAAGGCCGACCACCAGAAGACGTCCTTCACCCGGTCCGGCATGAGCCGGCAGGACCCCAAGAAGTACCTCCGTAGGAAGGTCCGCAAGACTTGGCTTGTCAGGATCAATGGCCACGCTGCCTTCTATCCGCCCTCCCACTCTGAGATAAGACGTATTTTGAGCCGGGTCTTTTTCGATCAACACGTTGCCAAACTGTCCCGGGAAAATCCCCACAACCTCTCGTGCCTGCCACGCCGGTAATGCTTCCCCTCTGGCGATCTCACTCCGATCCCATTGAAAAACACCGGAAGCCATCAGCGCTTCGTCCCAATACTTGCTCGCCGCTGCAAGAAGCAGACCTCCGCAAAGAAAAGCACCGGCGGTGGTGCCGTGTGAACTTCTCCGCAGCAACGGTACGCCCCCCGCAAAGGTCAGGAATCCACAGGTCACAAAGAGGCCCAGGGTTCCATACTCCGGAAGAATCCAACTGGCAGCCAACCATAAGCCTGCGATGCCTCCGACCAGTTGGGCGCCCTGCAGAACTCCTGCCCCCCGATCCAGTCGACCACTTTCACCATGATTCAGCATCAGGGCTGGAACGATGATGCCCACACAGAACGAGGGCAAACCGACAACAGCAAGAATCAGCAAGGCTTCTCCCCAGCGTACTCCGGAGACCCCTTCGCCACTGAACCACTGGACCATGGCCAAAAAGACAAACGGAGAAACGGAAAGAAGAAGCAGTGAAAAACCCTGTGCGATCAACCAGAGTCCCCAGGCGAATCGCTTCACCCGTTCGGCTCCCAGTTTAAGGCGCATGGCAGGCATCGCCTGGGCACCGGCCGCACCCCCGAGGAGAATCGCTGCAGTCGTCAATCCAAAGATGGTCAAGGTCGATCCAAAAACTTCGCCGAGTGCTCGAATCCAGCCCAACTGCAGAGCCATCGTGGTCAAACCGATCCACAGCGTCAGCAGAATATCCCCTCGCTGGACTGGAGAATCTTCCTCAGCCAGCTCAGAGGGAACACGCCCCTCGACGTCTTCCTGACGACAACACCAGAGCAGCAACAGGAGGGCTATCGTCAATGAGCCGACTTCCCCCAACTCGGGTAATAGCAGAAGTGGAGTGATCACTGCCCCCACAGCACTGCCCAGGTCGAGAGCACTGACACCATGGGAGGTTCTCTGTTGAACCTGTTCCCTGGAAGCATTGAAGGCGGCGGTGATCGCTGCACCCAATGGAATCGCTCCACAAAGAAGAGGCAACGAAAGCAGTAACCGCAAAGGCGCTGAACTGTATAGCCGGCTGCCATCAATCAGGATTGGCAAGAGGTAAACGGTCCACAAACCTGCTGGGATCATCCCCAGCAAGGCAATTCGACACCAATGGGAAGACCCCGAACGGCGCTCCTGCTGAACCGTCACCAGAATCAATCCAGCAGCCAGGCCCAGCAAACCCAGATTCATGGCGAGGGTCACGCCATTCAGGGTGTTGCCAAAGACTGTCGCCAGTTCTCTCGCCACCAGCACCTGAAACATCATCAGGGCAGCGCCGATCATCGCCAATCGATGGATCTGGTTCATGGATTTCTACTCTCCGGTTGGGAGGGGTCCCCTCCGGATTGCAATATCAACACACGCTCCTCCAGTTGCTTTCGACGCTCCGGCGACAAGGGGTCGCCGTCTTTCAAAGCCCTGTTGTACCAGATGATGGCCGCATCCACCCTGCCAGCCTGATCCGCCAATGCTCCCAATTGAGACTTGAGGGCAGGATGAGTCACCCCTTCTTCCTGCTGACGCAACAGGAATTCAAAAGCACCTTCCGGGCCTCCGGTACGACGCAAGACTTCGATGGCCTCGAGGATGAACGCACCACGACCTTCAGCCTCAACCAGATCGATCAACCTGCCATAGCTCTCCCCCGCTCTGGCCCACTCGCGAAGACGGGCATCCAGGCGGGCAATCCGCAATATCAGATCCAATCGACGCTCTTTTTCAGCGGGGCCTTCCGCCTGCTTCTCCGCTTCGACCAACGCTTCACGGGCTTTGGAAAACTCTCCCTCTCTTTGAAGTTTTTCGGCCAGGAGAATCAGTGTGGAGATGCGGGTAGGATCGGGAAGTGCATCTCCGGCCCCCTCACTCAAACGTTTACGAATGGCGATCTGTTGGAGACCGTTCAGAGCCTGTGTGTTTTGTGGTGCAACGGCCAGTACGCTTTCAAAATGAAATTGAGCCTCTTCCTCTTCGCCGGTCGACAAAAGAAGTTCTCCGAGGGAAAGATGAGACGGGCGATGATCAGGTTCACCGTCGAGGACTCTTTCGAGCAACTTTCGCGCAATAGACGTCTTGCCCAGCTTCATCTGGCACTCCGCCTGACGATAGAGAGCACTGCTTTGGCGACCGTCCGCTTCCAGCAACCGCTCGGACTCTTCGAAGGACAACAGGGCTTCCGCCGGTTGTTCAGCTTCCAACAAAAGCATGCCCCGTTGATAGGCGATACGGGATGGCGCATTGCCCCCCATGTCGGCAGAGAGTTCGGTTGCCTGATCCAATCTCGATTCACGCTCCGCTGAAGGACCGATCGTTGCAAGAATCAACAAAGCCTCGAATTGTTGTTCCGGCAATGAGGCTTCCAGATCGAGGATGCGCAATGCGCACTCGATGGCTGAATCATCATCGGAGAGTCTCAAATCGACTTTCATCTTCTCAAACCATGGCAGTGGCTGATCCGCCACTGGTGTGCCATCGGTGTCAAATTCCTTGAGCAATTCCTGCCAATGGACGCGGGAATCCTCGAGAGCTTTCGGCTGGGGCAGCGTCGAAAGCAAACCGGCCCGGATCTGCAGGGCCTGAAGGTACATTCCCTGCTGCAAGGCGTCCCTCTCCACTGGGAGAAGAATCGCAATGGTATTGCCCAAACCCTCGATCGCCTCGAAGGACCAGCCCTTTTCACGAGCGGCTTCTGCAAGACCGAACCAGGCTCTGGCACACGCCGGCTCCGTCTCCACGGCACTCTTCCAAAGGGGATAGGGTCCTTCCCAGTCCCGCAGGCGGGCTCGGGTGATCAGGGCCAGAACCACCAAAAGAACCGGGATCAGTATCTGCCTCCAACCCGGATACTCCCTTTCCAACAATCGCCAAAAACCGACGAGCAGAAACATGGGAGCGAGCATCGGAAGATACAGAAATCTCTCTGCGAAACGCTCGGGGTGTGGAATCCACTGCAAGACTGGGCTCAAAAGAATCAGGAAAAGCGGCCAGCCGAGAATCGACCAGGCAGAACTTCTCTTGCGCCAGCAAACCCAGGTAATACCGATCAACAACATAAAACACAGCAAAGAACTGACCGGTTGAAATGGACCTGAGGAAGGCACAAATGCCGCATGGGAGTAATCCACGGTCAAACCCACGGGCGCGATCACCAACTTCATGTATTCCACCAACGCCCGGGCGTCAGTCCAGAATGTTGCCCAAAGACTCCCCCCCCAACGGGTCGCTCCCGATCCGGGGTTGTTCTCGGTCAACAACTGCCAGGCCATAAAGCTGACGACTCCTGTGAGGGGAACCCATGCAGCATGGGCCTTCAAAGCCCTGCGAAGACTGAATCGGGAGGAAGGGGATTCCGCTGTTGAGTCGTTTTCTGGGGAAAACCCGCAAAAGATCAGTGCGACCAACGGCAATGTTGCGGACATCTCTTTCGTCGCCATCGCCATGGCAGCCAGTACCGCTCCCCCGATTCCCCTGACCCAGCCTGCGGGTCCCACCATTTTTTCCAGCGGACGACCGGAGACTCCCAGCAACACCCACAGATAGAAGAGGGAGAAGAGTACGTCCCGTCGTCCGGAGACCCAGGCGACCGCCTCGGTTTGAACAGGATGAACGAGAAAGGTCAGAGCAACGGCAAGATGAAGACCATTGCGAGACCATGGAAAGAGACGCCCAACAATCGAGGACAACATCCATGCACACAGCACATGGAGCAGCAAATTGTGCACATGAAACGGGATCGGTGCCGAAGGGTGTTCAGGGGAATCGATACCGAAAGCATTCAGGATCAGCACATCGATTCGATAGGAAAAGAACCGAATGGGACGGAAGCCGGTTCGTACCTCGTCTCCCTGACGGGGACCTGCTGAGAGAACCTCGCCCCATTCCCCGATTTCATCACCAAGGCCCGTCGCATCACGCCAAAGCCAGTCATGGCCACTGACCAGACGCTCATCGTCAAAGACCCACTGGCCATCAAAGACCGGTGCGTAAAGGGCAAGCCCTGTGAAAAGAAGGATCAGGAATCGAAGGACTGGAATATCCAGGTTCAAGAACAAACCTCCTGAAGTATCTCCGCAAGACGACGACTCGAATCCCGCCGAAAAAGAACTGGAACCGCAGGCTCTCTCAGTTGCCGGCGTTTTTCCTCTATTACCTGAGGATTTTGAGACAACCGAACCAACAGATCACAAATTTCTGATTCCACAACTTCATCGCAGTCCGGTGTCAGTGGAAACCAGCCCTGATCTCCCTGATAGAGATCCGGAATACCACCGACCTCAGTGGCCGCAACTGGCAACTGGCGAGCTTTCGCCTCCTGAACCACGAGAGGGGTCCCCTCTCCATGACTGGGCAATAAAAGCATGTCCGCCCGGTCCATCGCTTCCCGAACACCTCTGGGATCTTTCGGCCCGGACAACTGGGGAGTGTAACCGTTCACGCCGGTCATGGGACCATCGCCAATGACCTCGAGAGTCAACACGGCTCCACGATCGATGGCTTTTTGAATCCCACGCAAGGTTCGACCATACCCTTTCGACTCAATGCGCTCTCCCACCCACAACAGTCTCAGTCCGGCCCCCTCTCGACTCACAGGGGCCGGTCCACGAAAGGCCTCGTCGATCCCCACCGGCAAGACTTCGACTTCCCGGATTCCATGCTGCTGTTTCAACTCCCGAGCCATCTCTTCACTCGCCGCAAGAATCTTGTGTGCGCCCGACAGTCCTTTTCTCAAAAGCCAGGAACCGGGGAATCGACGACCGTGGCGATGAACGTCACTTCCATGGCACCAGACCACCAGTGGATTCTTCCTTGAATGACAATAGGAGGAGGCGAGAAAAGCGCCCGGAACGCCCCAGTGAACCAGGGTGACTCCATGATCGGAGACATGCTTCCAGTTTCGCAGAGCCTTCCGCCCGGCCAGTAACCACGAAAGGGCGGTCAGGAAGCCCATTCCTCCCTGCCGGGGGGCCTTGCCTCCGGACAAGTATCGAAAACGACGGACCCGGAGTCTCTGGTCCTGTTCTTCGATGGGATCCTCGGCGTGTATGGCAGGAGCAATCACGTCCGTGTCAAACTCACCGGAGAGATCCAGATGAAGATCACGGATGAACCTGGCACGCCAGGGTTCGACCTTGCTAGGCCAGGATGCGGAAAAGACTCTGAGAGAGGAAACCGGCATTACGGCAGTCGCTCACGCTCTCGCAAGGGAGTACTGACAGACCTGCGAGAGAGAGCCGCCGTCGACTTCCCCGAAAACCATTCTGCGAGACACCCGAAAAGGACCAACTGGAGCCCTGCCAGGGTCAGCAACGCCCCCAATACGAGGAGCGGGTAGCGGTAGTGGATGGTCCCATCCGCCAATCGCAGGTAGGCGATAAAAGCGAGAATGCCGATTCCGGGAAGACCGGTCAGGATTCCCCAACGGAGCAGGCTTCTGCCGGGCCGATCCTGTCCTCGCAGATAAACCATCACAGTGACCAGATCGATCGCCGCCGAAAATGCACGGCTGAAACCAAAGTGGGATGATCCGGTTTGACGAGGGCGGTGGGAAACGGCTACTTCTTCCACCCGATAACCCCAATGGGAGGCCACCAGATGCATGAATCGGAAGCGCCCCCCCGCAAGGGGTAACGACAGGGCCAAATCCCGTGAGAGAACTTTGAAACCGCAGTTGCCGTCATGGAGAGGCGGCCCCCCAACCCATCGGACAACACGGTTATAGAGCCATGAAGAGAGCCTTCGACTCCAGCGATCGGTCCTTTGGTGGCGCCAGGCAGTCACGAGGTCGGCACCCGAACGTGCGACTTCAAGCAAACGGGGAAGTTCTTCAGGAGATTCCTGCAGGTCGGCGTCAATCATGGCGATCCATTGACCGCTACTGGCTTCAAATCCTGCTGCCAAAGCATCGCCTTTACCAAGGTTGCGTGGCAGGCGAATTACCCGGCAGCGGGGTTCCTCCAGGATCAACCACTCAAGCCGATCAGCAGTGCCGTCCCTGGACCCGTCATCGACAAAAATCACTTCAAAGCTTTCGACATCCAGATGACTGAGAGCGGCAACGACCCGTGTCACCAGAGAATCGACCGCATCGATCTCATCCCGGACAGGAATCACCATGCTCAGCTCAATGGAAGCCATCAGAGAACCTCCGGAACACTGACACCCTGATCCCGCAAAATTTCGGACAGATCCCAAAAATTCTGGATCACATGATTGGGTTCCGTTTTCCCTGACACTGAGCGGAATCGGTCTTCTCTGCTGACCAAAGCCGTCACCATTCCGATCTCATTCGCGGGATCGATGTCCAGCAAAGGATTGTCCCCTACATAGAGGCATTCGGAGGGACGCAGGTTCAGGTCTGTACAGGCTCGCTGGTACAACTTTGGGTTCGGTTTGGAGATCCCTACCTGATGCGAAATGAAGATCGCCTTGTGATCGAAATAATCGAGCAATCGCAGCCGGATCAACTTCTCAGACTGTTTGATTTCCAAACCCTCGGTGATGATCCCCAACCTGAGGTCAGTCTTCGCCAAGCGCCGGATCACTTCACTGGCATCTTCAAAGGGCTCAAGAAAACGGGTTTTCGTGTCGTGATAGGCAACGATTCCCGCAGAAATGACGACCGCAGGATTCAACCCCTTGAGAGTTCTCCTAGGAAGACGCAGGAGCAGCTTGTCAAAGTGACCTTCATAGTTGGAAGAGAACTCTTTGACGACTTCGAGCAATTCTTCGAGAAGGGAGTCTTCGTCCATGTTGACACCCGCTTTGATCATCGCCTTGACACTTGCCCGACGGGCTTGTGCTGCAAACTCCATCGTCGAGAACAGAGTCCCGTCGATATCGAAAAATATGGCTTTGATCTGACTCATTGCTCACCCTCGATCAAGAATGAGGGTCGCCCCCCGGAAAACCCCCGGGGGGCCCCCCCAAAACAAACCAGAAAAAAGATAAGTTTAACAGTTTGTGTTGCAGTGCCCCGCGGTGAACAAAAAGGGCGGGGCCCCCGATGTTGTG
>JAAXJX010000027.1:19497-47299 GCA_012269595.1 Planctomycetia bacterium
TTGGTGTTTGGTCCGCCCCCCTCCCCCCCCCCCTAAACGTCGCGCGCGCCCCCCCGCCCAACCCCGGGGGGCCGACCCCCAATACCAAACCTGAAACAGGATCAGTTGAACAGTTTCTGTTCCTCTGCCCGCAGGTCAACAATCTTGGCGGTCACCAGGATGTAGAGACTGCGTTTCTCATTCAGGTTCGCCTTGCGACGGAATGCGTTCTTGAGAATCGGAAGATTTCCAAGAATCGGCACCGTCGACTCGTAATTGAGTTCGTTCAATGAGCGGAAACCACCCAGAAGAACCGTACCACCGTCAGGAACCGTCACAGAGGTGAAGGCCTGCTGAAGAGAAATCTCCGGCAGGTCAATCTCCACGAGACTGGCCGCACTGGACAGGGTACCGAGACTGATCGTCACAGTGGAAATCACTCCGTTGATCAGGCTTGCAAGGGTCGGACGTACGTCGACGGTGATGTAACGACGATCGGCAGAGATCACCGGACGCACGTCAAGGACGACACCGTCCTGGAAAGTGTCGATCACCGGGTCTGCCACCTCGGACACGACCAGTCCGGTACCACCGGAAACCAGTTCGTAGTCCTGAACGTAGGAGCGCTGGGTGATCACGGACACGTGAACCCGCTGACCATTGGAGGCGGTCACCTTGGGTGCGGTCACGATTCGGGCAGCTCTCTCTTCCTGACTGGCGCGAATGATGGCGTTGATCTGGAAGGGGTCGAGCCAAGTCACCTGCATCGTCAGACCACGAAGAGTCGAGTTCAGACGGCTACCGGCTGCTCCCCCGACGAATCCGTCAAGGATATTTTGCATACGACCGGCAGTTCTGTTCTGACCCATGACCAGAAGCGGATCGGCGGGGTCACCCAGGTTGTTGAAACCGATGTCGGTTCCACCGGTGCCGGAACTGTTGAGACTTCCGTATGCGGTACCGAATCCCTGTCCAGGAGGCTGTCCCAGGTTTCTGGAGTCGACACCGATGTCCTCGAGGAAATCGTCGACCATGTCGATGAAGCGGGCTTCAACAACCACGAAAACGTCACTGTTTGCACGAAGGTTGCTCAGGAAGTCCTGAATGGAGAGGTGCAGCTCACGAGTGGCAGTCACGAGAATCTGTCCCTTGTGACCACTGATCGTCGAGTTGGATTCGTCCCAGGCATCCGCACCACCGGTGGATTCCTGAATCAACTCGACCAGATCGTCGGGAGTCAGCTCGGCATCCTCTTCTTCGTCAAAACCGCCGAAGTCGAAGGGGTTGTCTCCACCGCCGCCTTCACCTTCATCGTTACTGGAAACACGGATCGCCGGTCCAGGGAAGTCGCGAATCTTGTTGAGGATATCGGTCACGTTGTAGATGTCGAAGATCAGATCACCGAATGCATTTTCGGGCTCGGTGATGAAGAGGATGTTCTCCCTGAAAGTGTAGGCCTTGCCGGTAGCCTTCATGATCAGGTCGAGTGCCTCACCCAACTTGACGCCCTCAAGGGAGAGGTTGACAGAAACGTCAGACGCATCGATCTCGGGATCGATGGTGATGTTGAGATCACTGACTGAGCGCAGGAACTCCACCACTTCACCCAGATTGGCATCCGGGAAGTCGAAAGAGGTGGTTCCCGTGGCAAGAGTACGGCGAATCTTGCGAATCTCCGGGGACTCTTCCAGATTGGCACTGGAGAGATCTTTCAGGCGCTGCTGAACCTCACCCTGCCAGAATCCACGATCGTCCGGGAAACGGAACGGATCCTCGTAAGGGATCGCACTGGCTTCCAGGTCTTCCCATACGCGAGTGGTCTGTTCTTTCTCGCGACCGAGGTAGCTCACGTAACGGAAGGAACGAAGGAACTCATTGGCACGATCCTGAAGACGACGTGCAGCCAGATTTTCCGGATCGATTCCCAGAATCGTCTGCGAAAGCTGAATCGCCTCACGGAAGTCTTCGCGGACCATCGCATCCTCGATGCGATCCATGAGAGTGGCGATGCGCTCGAGGCGACGCTTCTCAGCTTCGCGGGTCAGACGCTCTGCCTCTTCGATGGCGAGGGCTTCCTTCTGCTCTCTGGAGCGCTTGTCCATGTCGATCTTGAGACCGCGGGCAGTGTCGTAAAGCTTCTGGGCTTCCGCCTGCATGTCGGTCACATCGACGCCGTAATCGAACCAGATCAGTCGCTCACGGGCACGCTGAAGCAATCCCAGAGCTTCGTCCACGTCTCCGGCATCCAGTGCGGCTTTGCCGTCGGAAAGGAAACGGGTCGCCTCACTGAGACGCTGCTCCTCCAGCACCCGGACTTCTTCTCCGAACTGCTGAAGAATCGTGCGGATCTCTCCATCCCGACGACCGAGGAACATCAGGCAGCGAGACAACTTCTCTTTTGCTTCCTGAAGGCTCGGGTCGGCATCAAGTGCACGACGGTAGGCCCGCTCGGCCGCAGCATAGTTCGCCTCGGCGAACAACTTGTTGGCCTGCTCCAGAAGCCAGTTGGCCGTCGCACGATCCGCCTGCTTGGCGAGGTTGACCTCGTCAGCAACAGAGCGCACCGAACGATCACCGGGATCCTGGGTACGGTTGAAAAGATCCTGTCCTTCCTCTGCTGCTTCCGTCTTTGGCGGCTCGAAAGCGACCTCATTCGGACGCGGATCCGCAGATCCGCTACAGCCGGAGAACAGAAGCACGATGATTCCAAGGCAGACGAATCTGCCCGGAAGCATGGAGGTTCCGCGAGAGACGGTGGGGACAACACCGTTCTGGGATTTCTGGGTCTCAATCACGAGAGCACCCTTTCTTCTTTCGCCCGCCCCTCCAAGGGACAACGGGCGAGATCGGCAAATTGCAAACAACACACTCGACGTCGGAAGCACTCAAACTCCCGAAACGCCACCTCAGTCCATCGGTGTTTCCGGTTGGGCAAAGGCAATGTTTTCAATCTCTAACTTGGCACAAATGTTCAAAACGTCGATCACGTACTTGTATGGAACTTTCTCAGCAAAATCGATGACGACTGGCAAAGTCGCCGTGTCACCAAGAGCCACATAGGTATCCCGACGGCGCAGAATATGTTGCTCGATGTAATCGAGATTCGGCCCCGGGATTCCGGTATGCAGCTCGTAATCAGTATCCAGCACATCACTGGTCGGAACCTGAGCCTGATCGGCGTAGGCCACAACCTGGTCACCCTGGTAAAGCAGGGTCACTCGACAATTCTCCGACAGCATGGGACGGCTGTTCGACTCTCCCCGGTTCTTCGGGAGATAGGATCGAAGCGTACCCTCCGGCATCTTGAATTTGGTCGCCAGCATGAAGAAGATCAACAGCAGGAATACCACGTCGATCATCGGGGTCATGTCCGCTTCGGCTTTGTTACCGTCCGGATCAACAACCTTCTTTCTCGCCATGATTCCTCCTTCCCTCTTCTCTCATTTCAAAACAGACCAAAAACTGTCGCACACTATTCAACTTTGTAGGGGTCCTCAAATCTCTCTCCGATGGCCGCACAGCGGACCTTGTAGATCCGGGCTTTCTGACAGGCTCCGAAGACCTTGTGAATATTTCCGGCTTCGGCTCCCTGGTCACAGCGAATCGTCACTTCCAACCTCGACAAACGGGCCTGAGGATCCGGGTTTGCCGGATTGTCTTCCCAGAGGTCATAGGCTTCCGCTTCCTGTCGCAAGGCAAGCGTCAACTGCTCTGCTGTCATCGCCGGACCGTTCATCAACTGAACGATCTCTTTACCCTCGGAATCGAAGGACACATTGACGAACAGAATTCGACTTCCTGGCTGCGGTTCTTCCACCGTGGCTTCGGAAGCCACCGGCAAAATCACTTCAGCCTGCTGCACAGTCAACTCGGTGACCACCATGAAGAAGACGATCAGCAGGAACACGATGTCAATCATGGGCGTCATGTCCATGTCGACACCTTTCCTTGCCAGAACGATTTTTCTTTTCTTCTTGGCCATACCTGCTCCATCCAGCCTTAAGCGCCGGCTCCGTCATCGAAACGGGACATCAGCTCGGAGGCGATACTGCTCACCTCAACCGAAGCACCGTCGATGATGGTTTTCAAAATGAAGTATGAAATCGTCATCGGAATCGCCACGATCAACCCCATCATGGTGGTCATCAGCGCTTCCGAAATACCGGACGCAAGATCCTTCGGCTTCGGTGAGGTTTTACTGGTCGCAATCACGTTGAACGCCCCGACCATTCCCATCACTGTTCCCAGAAGACCCAACATGGGTGAGATTGCCGCAATCAGGGAGATGTAACTGATCTTCCTGTGCAACTCGGAGGACTCCATCTCACCTGCTTCTTCCATCGCCTCTTCGATGTCTTCGTAAGGGCGGTCAATTTTCGGAAGTCCGGCAGCAAGAACACTGGAAAGGAAGCTGGGCTGCTGCTCGCATGCGTCCAGTGCGCCCTCGTAATCGTCGGTTTCAAAAAGGGATTCGACGTGATCCAGGAGGTCAGGCGGAACGAGAACGTCTCGACGAAGCTGCATACCATGCATCAGCGTCAGAGCCATTCCTGCACCGGAGAGCAGAATCAGGATCACACCCACCGCACCGGCAGCTTTAATATTATCGAGTACGGAAACCGTCTCGACGGGCGCATCACCCTCGGCCTGGGCGTAGGCCACGACACTGGTTCCCAAAATCAGGGTCACAGTGAAGATGGTCAGGAGAAGAACGCGGGCTGCGGAAGCACCCCGAATCTTGCTCATGAAACCTGTCAACTTCATTTTTCTTTCCTCTCTCACCTGTTCGTAGAGGTGATTCGATTACTTGTTCCAGCGGGAGTCCGGGGCGACCTGCTTCAATCTTTGGGTCAAACTTTCCGCCCTGTCCGTATCTCCCTGTTTTTTGGCCAATTCCTTGGCTCGATACAGCGCTTCAGCGAGCACTTCGCCATTCCCGGTCGAAGCCATGACGGCAGCCCGGAGATAACGGATCATGGCCCACTGTAACTCACCGGCATCTCCGCCAGCCTGTTCTTCTGTGGATCGTCCCCACACCAGCCAGCCATGGGCTCGGGCTGCTGTGTTACCGAGTACATCCTTGTTTCGTGTCTCGAGGATTTGCTGACGCACCGTATCGGCGGCCTGCTTCCACTGCTTCTGTCCCTGCTGTGCACTGGCATAACCAATCCACGCCTGACAGATCTGGTCGGTCGATGCATTGGAGTCATTGGACACAGAGGAGAACTCTTCACGGCAAGCGCCCCAGTTCTCTTGGGACAACAGGCTTTGCGCCTTGCCCAATCGTGCCCCGACAACCCAGCGACGTCCCATGTTTCCGGAAGCAAGACTGGAGAGTGCGCTCTCCGCTTCCGAATAGTTTCCGGATTTGCGATGGGCTTCGGAGATCGCCATGCGTGCATGGGGAACGTAGAAATCCTTCTTGCTTTCAAACTCGTTCAAGTAGGCCTCCAGAGCGGAGACTGCTTCCTTGTACTTGGTCGCGTCGGAATCACCCCAGCGAAGCAGGGACAATCCGTGCATGTACATGGCACTCGATTTTTTCAAAGCGTCACCCATGCTGGTCGCCGACTTGAAACTGCTGGCGGCAGTTTCCCAGTCGCCGTTTTCAAAGGCTCCTCGCCCACGGGCCAAGCTGGAGGATTCCCGGGAGAAAACCAATCGCTCCACTTTATCGGCGTCGACTTTTTGCGAAGTACTGACTCCCGGCAATTTGAACTGGACCTGCTCGTAAGTGGCTCCAGTTATCGTCACGTCTTCATAGTTCCTGCCACCAGAGACAATAATCTGGTCCGCAAGGAGTCCGTTTCCGGCAAACGGAAGCATCATTCCGAAAGTCAGAAGAAAGAGCACAGAGTAGCGCTGCATGGTTGGCGTTCTTTCCATCATTTGCATTCTTCCTCCAGACGATCAAAGCGGGCCTGGAGTCCTTCCGGGGCAAAATCCTTGCCGTCCCCGGCCATCAACTTGCGACTGCGAATCAATTGAATGACATCTTCACAACGGCCCTGGGCTTTCAGTACTTCCATGTACTGCAGCCACGCAGACCAGTAATCACGCTCAAAGACCGGGTTGGTTCCCCCAGAGAAGAGCAGCGACTTGCGACGCTGATCGAGAATGGCGATGGCTGCCTGAAGATCCTCGGACATCGACTTGAGACGACTCGCCGAGCGATCGGACTGGTAGAGCCCCATTTCGGCAGAGGCCCTCTGAATCAGCACGAAAGGAGCTTCGTTGTAGGAACCGCTGTAGGTGTTGTCTTCGTAGTTCTCGATGATGGCATTGAGACTGTCGAGGGCTTCCTTGTTCCTGCCAGCGGCATTGGCAGCTTTTGCAAGGAAGTAGGAAACGCCGATCACCAGTGATTCCTCACCGGATTCCAGCGCCTCCTCCTGAGCTTTCGACAACATCTCGGCAGCCTCTGCAGAGAAGCCTCCATCGATCAGGATCGACGCCAGACCCAGTCGGACTCCCGGTCCCGATTCTTCGAAGCCGGATCCCGGCAGACGGATCCAATCCAGGACCAACTCTCCTGCCCTGCGCTGGTTCTCCGGGGTGGAGGAAGCAGCATAGGCTTCGATCAGGTAGTAGGTACCGGCAACGAGAGTCTGACTGTCGGGCCAAACCTTGCGCAGTTCAGCCAAAACCTTTTCCGATTCAGCGGTCTTGCCGTCGGCAGCAAGGACTTCGAGCATGAAGAGCAACGCACCTTCGCGGTAAACGTTGTTGCCGCCGATCTCATTCAAAACAGGCTGCAAATACTTGAGTGCTTCCGCAGAGTCCTTGCCGCGGTCACCCCAGTAGATCTTTGCCAACTCGTAACGAAGAACCGATTCACCACCGGCACTACGGGCTTCTCGTGCCTGGGAAAGCAGGGGAAGAATCTCACCACTGGCATCCTTTTGCGCCTGCTCCGTATCACTGCTGGATCGGAAGAGGCAACGGGCAGCACCGGCACGGGCTCTGAAGAAGAAGGGCACCTGCTTGTCTTCTTCACCATCATTGTAGGTTCGGGAGATCCTGCGGAACAACTCGCGGGCCTTGCGGTAATCGCCTTCGAGCTCTGCCTCAACAGCCTGCTGAAGCTTCAACTGCTCGCTGCCCAATCCCTGGGAATTGTCAGCAAACAGTTTCTCAGCAACCACCAGCAGTTCATTCCACGGTCCGTCACCGGCAGTACCGGCGAAATCACCGGCGATGGCGAAGAAGTTCTGTGCGGCCATCGCCACCATGCGTGAATCGGGGTAATTTTCGGCCAACTCCTGATAGGCGATGGCAGCCTCTATCGATCGTCCAAGTGCATCACTGGACTCACCGATCTCGTAGAGCGCCTCGGCTCGCCATGTGGCGGCTTCCTTGCTGTCATCGGAAGCGTAGAGAGCCAACTTTGCAGTTTCGATGGACTTCTCCGGCAATCCGCGATCACGGAATCCCAAAGCGGCACGTGCATAATATTCTGCGGGGAGATTGCCCGCGCCCAACTCCTGAAGCCTGCTCAATCCGCGATTGAGACCGGTGACCACTTCCCGGGCCTGACCGGGATCAGTGGAGTAGGCTTCCGGGTTGTCGAAGCGACTGATCACAGCATTGATCAACTCGAATCCTCCGGGGCGATCACCGCTGGCGAGCCGGGTCACCCCTTCTTCCACATCCAGAAGTGCGACAAGTGTCGCCAACTCCGGGTCTTCAGGAGTTTTCCTGTAGGGGAAGTCGGGTTGCTCATCTTCGTAGAGGAAATCGAGCAGGTCGAGTCCATCCTGTGGCATACCAGAGCGATTGTAGGCACGCAGGGAACCGGTCAGGGCTTCAACCCTCATTTGACGGATGAAGTAGATGACGTCATCACTGTAGGGAGGATCTGCACTGGGTTCGATGTCGACCAGCAGCTCCAAAGCACCGGCCGCTTCTTCAGCCTGCCCCGCTGCCGAAAGCGCCTGACCATAGATCAGCTGCGCCTCATAGCGACGGCCAAAGTTTTCGTATCGGGAATTGACGAACTCGTCGGCAAAGGTGGCAAGGGCCATGTACTTGGCCTGAGCCGCCTCACTGCCATCCGGCAACATCGCTGCATAAACCTTGTAGGAGTTCAGACGATTGAACTCCCAAAGATCACGAATGCGAGTTTCCTCAGCCAGTTTCCCCGCCAGTTCATCCCGATCGGAATCACTGGCGCGCATGACCTTGTCTTCGCTGCGCGAGACCTCGTCATTCAGGCGGCGAATGTTTTCATTCAGAACCTTGTCGATCTCTTCATTCCAGATGCGATCGCGAAGATCCATCGCTTGCTGACGCTGGGAAGGACTGGTTGCAAATACCATCTCGGTATTGGCATCGGAAAGCCTCAGCAGTGCGGCCAGCACCGACTCCAGCTGTGCCCCCTTGGATCTGGGGTGATTCGGATACTTTTTGGCGAGCCTCTGAATCTCGGCCTCATACCCATCCACGTCCCCATCGATACGCATGGCGTCCGCCAGAGCAAACTCCAGGCTCGCTCTGCCAGCGGAATCCGCCGTCTTGATTCGGGACTGAATCCAGACCCGGGCAAGATCAGGGCTGCCATAGGTTCCGAGCAGTTCACTGACGAAAACGGTTTCCTCCATGGTCAACGGTCCCCTGCCCAATGACTGGGCGGGCGCGATTGCCGGTACAAGCAGTACCGCCAAGAGAGCCAGACCAGGGACGAATGACGTCCGGGGGGTATGAGTCAATCCGTTGAACATGAAAACCTTCTATCTGACCTGCGTCAGACTTCCTTGCGACTAGTTGAAGCGCTTCTCTTCCTCATCACGGATCACCGTGATTTTGGCACTGATCAGCACGAACAGGTTGGACTGCATACGGGCATTACCCTTGCGGCCAGCCAACAGGTCCAGAATCGGCAGACGTGAGAAGACCGGAATACCGGAGCGAGACTCCTGGGTAATCGTTCTCTTCAGGCCACCGACCAGAACCGTTCCACCGTCGGGAATCGTCACCGTGGTCTTGATGTTGGTCACCGAGAGAACCGGGAATTCCACGTTCAGGTTCGTCAGACCCAGAGTCAGGGTCTTGAATCTGGAGGGCAACTGCACCGCCAGAGTCGGCTCGATCTCGAGGATCACGTATTTGCGGTCATGACTCACTGTCGGACGCACCTGAAGGATCGATCCACTGTTGAGGATTCCGATCACCGGGTTGATCACAGGAACCACACCGGTCTGGTTGACCTCGGCGTCCTCAATGTAGGCGCTCTGATCCACAACCAGAGAGTGAGAGATCTGGGTGTTGAAGGCCGTCACACGCGGTGCATCCAGTTTCTTGGTGCGCTGGATTTTCTGGTTCGCTTCCAGGATCGCCTCGAGGGCGTAACTGTCGAGAACGTTGTACTGCAGTGCAAATCCACCGGTATCAGAAAGATTGAAGGGAGATACCGAAGAACCCAGCGGCAGTGAGAAAGCGTTGTAGACCGCTGCGCGGACGTCAATCTCTCCCTGGGCGTCGACGATCTCGAAACCGGAAGCAATCTGCGTTCCTGCACCGTCGATATCATTGATCGGGTTCGGAAGGTTCGAGTTGAACGGGTTACCGTAATCGACACCAATCGACTCCAGGAAGTTATCCTGAAGATCGATGAAGCGGCTTTCCACTGTCACCATCACACCTGTGGACTTGCGCAGTGCCTTGAGCAACTGCACCAGTTTGCGGTGATTGGCAAGGGTGGTATTGGCCACGAGACGACCGTTCTGAATCTTGACCGATTCACCATCCGGCTCACCTTCGTCGCCGAAGAGAGCATTGATGACGAGCTCGACAAGAATGTCGGAATCAAGAGTCGTCTCCTGTGAGTCCTCTTCACCACCGATGTCGAAGAGTCCACCGGCACCGCCATCATCACCGTCCTGACTCGACTCGAGGGCGAGTCGGGGAGCACGGAAATCGGGCTTGTCTTTGGTGATATCGGAAACTTCGTAGAACTCCAGGAACACATCGTTGCGGACCGAGTCGGAGGGTCCGATCAGGACTGCTCCCGAACGGATGACGTAAGTGAAAGGAGGATCGTTCCCCTGAAGGACCAGGTTGAGCACGTTTTCCAGCGGCAAATCTGTCACTTCCGCCAGACGGACGGTTCCATCTCCACCCTCTAGAGCCTCGGAGGCCTCTTTCGTCAGCACAAAGTTGATGCCGGAGAGCTCTCTCAGGAACTGAATCACCTGCTCAAAAGGCTCATCCTCGAACTCAACACTGGCAACACGAACCTTCAGGCGCGAACGGATGGTTTTGACCTGCTGGCTCTCGACTGCCTGAAGACGATCTTCGAGGGACTGCTCCTGACGGCTGATGCGCAGCCACTCTTCGCGAGTCGGGAAGTTGAAGATATCCGTGTAGGGAATCTCTGATTCCAACTGGCTCAGGAAGGTACGGTCCCACTCCAGCTGGGTCTGAAGGCTGGTATCCAGAACTTCATAAAGATGACGAAGCTCGGCCGCCTCACGACGCAGTGCGCGGACATCCTTTCTGGAAGGATCGAGCAACAGCACTTCGTCGCAAAGGGTAATCACGCGCTCGTAATCACGCTCGGAGAAAAGCCTGCGTGCCTGACGAAGGATCTCGTCGATACGATTTTGAATGAAGGAGACGGAGCGGGCCATCTCGGACTCCGCTTCAGCAAGGATACGCATCTCACGTTCACGCTTCTCAGTTGCCGCGAACTCATTCTGAAGACGGATCGACTCCTCTTTCGACTGACGGGCACGATTCTGCTGATCGCTCAGATCGAAATCAAAGGGGAACCAGCGGATACGCTCAAGGATCTGATCGAAGACGGTGATCGCCTTGTCGTAACTGCCTTCGTCCATGGCTCTGCGTCCATCGAGATAGAGGCGCTCCAGCTCAAAAACGTCCTGCTGAAGGCGGACCTTCTTCTCGTCGACCATGCGACGCTGAAGATCACGGATGTCTCCGCTTCGGTCACTCAGCAGCATCAAGACTGTATCGAGAAGTTCACGGGCATTCTGATTGCCCGGATCGAGGCGAACCGCCTCCTGCAACTTCTCTTCGGCTTCGATGTAGCGCAGTTCGTTGATCAACTTCTCTGCTGCGTTTACCGCCTGAATGGCAGCACCGGTACGGGCCTGATTCTCCAGGTTGACATCGCGAATCAGTCCGTCCACGCCCCCATCCTGGGCCATGACCGGTTGAGCAGCGAAGCTGAGGAGCAACAGGGCCAGGGCGATCACTGAGAAAACGCTTCTCGCCGCAGCAATTCTGAAGTTGGGCTCCCGGAGGCTTATCGACATCGATCTCTCCTTGCTTTGAAGTACTTGCTTGCGAATCCACATTCGCTTGCAACTTTTCCGGACCAACACTGTTGGTCATTTTTTGCAGTTTCAATTCGCACCAAAGAGCCTTCGCTCTCTTGGGGTGCTGGCCAAATCGCCCCGTGGCGCAGTGGCCCTAACAGTCTAGTCGTCACCGCCAAAGAGCCCCCCACCTGAGGGTCGGGTTCTCTTGGGCTTTTCCACTTCGACTTCATCCGCGACTTCGTTGTCAGAGGAATCGGTCTCTTCGTCATCCCCACCTGATTCGGCGGGATCACTGTCAAAGTTGTCCCAACCGCTGGGAGTCAGCGACAGGGGATCGTCGTTGTTTTTAAGGTATGCTCTTTTTCCGGTGTCGTTTTTCAAGACGACCACTCGACCGTCAGCCGTATCCTGAATGCGCTCAAGTCGGAATCCGGTTCCGAACAACTCGGAAGCCTGGGCTCCCGCTTTCGGTTCCGTCACAACTTTGGCTGACTTCTTGGCAGAGTCGGAATCCCAGTCCCAGCGGGAGTACTGAATGGTCGCCCTGCCCGGCATGAAGTTGCCGGAACTGTCGAGCCTTCCAACCTGTGCACCGCTGACTTTCCAGGCGTCATCTGCCGGCATCAGCACCGCTCCGGACTCGCCGGATACCACAGAGTTTGAACCATCTCGCGGGAACTGCATGCTTCCGGGAAGTCCCGCAGCGCTGGCCGCAATCCTGTAGCGGTAACTGCGACCGGCTTCAAGGGGACCGGATTGGATGGAGAAGGCCTGACCGGAAGCAAATCCACTGACCTGCTGGAGCTTGGTCCAGTCACCATCCCCCTCCTGCATCTCGATGACACAGGAGGTAATCTCCGCATTGGAAAAGAGCGCATGACGCCCGGAGATCTCGTGATAGGTACTCTGATCGGAAGAATCGCGAACCACTTTGACGGCAGCGATGTAGGGAGCGTCCAGAGTCGGTGCGACCAGAACGATGCGCTCCTTGACGTCCAGTCTTGCCGGCTTGCGGTAGAAAGCCCACTCCGGGATCGCCTTGTCCGTTCCGACTTCGTAGGCCAGACGCACACTTTCCAGAACTTCGGGAACACTCTGGTCACCCAAATCCTGAGAAGCCATGTTCTCTTCGATCTTGTCGTTGGCCTCACTGATTTTGCTGGAATATTCACTTCCAGGATCACTGATCAGGAAAGGGTAGCCGAATCCGACAACCAGAAGCAGAGCAACGACTGCGATGGTGATCTTGTCGATATTTTGCATCGATTAGCCCCTTTCCGATTCAGAAGAAGCAAGAACAGCTCCTTCGTGGACCTGCATTTCCAGAAGCAGGAGCACATTGGGCTCACCCATGTCCCCATCTTCCGGTGACACCTCATTGACGACGTCGTAGAGGAGGTTTTGACGATCCTTGCTGACCGCCACCTTTTCAACGGAATAGTCGATGAAGGGGTGCTTCATGATTTGCCCCAAAAATCCAGCGACCCGATTTCCCGGAATGGCCATTTTGAGCGAAACGGGGAAGCGGCTCGGACCTTCATCGGCATTGCGACTTCCGCGGGTGGTTTTGCGATCGATCACCAGCTCAAGAATTTCAGAGCCGCGATTGTCGAGGGCCAGATTGACCAGATGACTCTGCACTTTCCAGCGGCGCTCGTAGTCGACGATCTTGGTCACGTCAGCCAGGTCATCCTGAATCGAGAAGGGCAGTTCGGCTTCGGCGGCAAGACCGGTGCTCGAGCGGTAACGCTTGGCAAGGAGATCAAAGCCATCCCGGTAACCGGCAGTCCACCCGCTCAGGTCACTGCTCGCTCCTTCTTCAAAGCGGCTGACCCTGCTGGTGTAAAACTCCTCTGCCCGATCCAACTGCTTTTCCCAACTGGCGTTGAACTTCTCTTCAGCCTCCAGAAGATCCTTCGTTGGCAGGTCACGATCCACCCGCTTGGAATATTCCCGCAGGCTTTTCTGCTGCTTTCTCAGTTTGTCGGTCACCGAGTCGTACTCGGACATCTTGGGCATGACCAAGAGTACGAAGAGCACGATCCAGACGACCACTTCCGCTCCAAGAAGACTCCAGAATACTTTGTCACTCATGGCGCCCCCCTATTCTTCTTCGCCTGTGGATTCCCCCGGCAAGGGCGGGTAAATCCAACGGATGGTCCAAGGGTAAAGCGGAGTGCCGTGATCCTTGGCAGCGTCTTCACTGCCTCCGCGGGTACGTCCCATTTTGAAATTGTCGTCCGGTGCCCACATCAGCATCGTTTCCATGCCAACTTCGCGGGACACCCTCTCACGACCATAATCCGCTTCGCCAAATGAAGCCTTTAACGACGCCTCAATCGGATCCGCAACCATTGCCTTGAGCTGATTGTTATTGGTGGTGGCGTCTCCCTGATCGTAACGGAAGCCACGAACGGTCACCTGATAACGATCGTTGTAAACGACGTCTTCGGAATCGGCCTTGGCACCCTTGTCGAGAATCGTTCCGTCTTCGCGTACACGAACCTTGCGGATTTCGAAACCTGAGAGCCAGGTCTTGCGCGTGTTCAGCGACTCCTGTTCCGTCTCCACGGACCCACGAGTGCCGTCCTTGTCGGGGCCATCTTCCACTTCGATTCGCACCGATTCAGAAACCTGTTCCGAATTGGGAATCGTGGCGATCAATGCCAAAACTTCGGTGGGAGCCAAGCGTCCGGCACCGTGAGCCAGAAGAAGGCTCTGTCTGGCTTCGAGACTGGATCGACCATCGTCCTGAAGCTCTGTCAGTTTCTTTTCATTTGCTTTCAGTTCGTTGACAAGCTTCGCCTCCTGGAGAACCCCATTGGCGTCGTCAATCTTGCCCCCGAAAATCAGGATGAAGAAAACTATCAGCAAGTAGAGGGAAGCGGTCGCCCCCAACACCACTTTTTGCTTCTTCTTGAACTCTGCCGCCTCTTGCTGCTCCTGCGGCAACAGGTTCAGTTGAACATCACCGAGGCCGAGAGCCTGCAATCCCGCACCGATACACGAGGTAAAGGACTGGAGATCCTGTTGCACCACGTTTGCTTCGGGGCGAATCCGGACTCTCTGAAGAGATTTGAAGATCTGCACACGTATGCGAAGGTTGTCCTCAAGGAACTTGCGAAGTCCGACAACCTTGCCACTGCCACCAAAGAGGAAGAGGTCTTCAATCTTGAGTTCCCCGGCCCGTGACTTGTAGTAACCAATCGAACGATTGATCTCACTGACAAGATCGCGAAGCATTGGCTGCAACACTTCAAAGATCTTGGCGGCGTGGTCCGATTTGGCAGCGGTCACCTTGAGATTCTCAGCCTCTTCTTCAGAGCAGTTGAAACGCTCCTGAAGGGCATTCGTGAAATCCTTGCCCGAGACAGGGATCGAACGGAACCAGTAACGGGACTCATTGACGATCACAAGGTCGGTGTGATGAGCACCGATCTCGAGGGCGACCATGGGACGCTTCGGACGAAGGTCGAACCGGATCAGATTCAACAGCCCCACATTGCCCAGTGTCAGGACGTCGACGCCGAGGTTGTCGGAATCAAGATCCTCCAGAAGGTCGGAAACCTCTTCCTGGCGAACCGCAAAGATTCCAATTTCCTTTTCGCCATCATCGGTATCGCCACAGACATGGCTATCCCAAATGACGTCTTCCATCGGCAGGGGAATATTCTGTTGAGCTTCGTAACCGATCAGCTCTTCCAGCTTTTTTCCATCCACGGGAGGAACCGTGATGAAACTGGTCAGAGCAGAGCGACTGGGAAGAGCGATCGCCAGAGGACCGGACACAGAATGCTGCGAAGCCAAAGTCGAAATCGCAGCGGCATTGGCCTCTGGGCCAGCCCCCGTTGGATGCTCTATTTTTTCAGCGGCAACGATTTCAGCACCATTGCCGGATCGCTGGATTTTGATCGCCTTGAGGGAACTCTTTCCCCCGTCGATACACCAGACTTCGTCGAAGTCAGCCATGCTACCTCTCTCCACCATCTGACCCCTCCAGGGGAGCCGTCAGGGATCTGCTCTCTGCGGGCAGATCGAATGGTACAAATCATCACTTCAACAGTTTCAAATCAGCACAGCAGCGAGCGAAAGAATCTGGCGAAACAAATCCGCCAAAAAAGACGGGAACGATTCCAGCCCTGAGGGCGTTCTTCATTCCAGACTCTTGCACAACACTTCCACTGCAATGAACGCCGTAACGAACACCGTAACGAACATTGCAACATTCACGCACTTCAGCATTCACACTTCGGCTGAAGACCGAATATCACCGCTATTCTGCTTCACACTTCTCTCGTCAATACAAACTCGGGGATCACTTAAATGGAATGAGTGCTCTTCACCTTCCGACCCCACTTCACAAAGAAGCTGGAACCTTGCGGAACCGCCTCAGGGAAGCGTGACTGAAAACGCGACCGCACCTGGTGAAAATCCCCGACGCAATCGTGCTCTCTGTCGAAGGCCAAACCGGCTTTCGTTACAGACCACTTCGCTATCCATAGAGGAGAAGAGACTTTGGAATCATTCGCAGATTCCGGACTTCCGTAACTCCCCGATGACCGAAGCATGAATCGGCCTGCAACTTGCTACCGGATGCATTCGGTTCATCGAAAATCGATCACCGAATACAGACGGTTCGCCGGTCTGCACTGCACACCATTCCGGTGGTCGACGTCTCCGTTTCCCACCGAAACCCACAAACTTGTATCCACTCAAAATCCGAAGAGCTCATCAGAACGTTGACGCAATCTTTACTCACGCAAAGGAGGCGCAGACAAGTCAGAAACGGTCTCTTCGGTTCATTCTTTCCTTCCCCATGTGCAGGATCTGCCCTCCCGGACCTGTGGGCCCGAGATGAAAAATCCCTCTTGGGGAAGAGGGAAGTATAGATGCCTGATAACCGGAGTCAACGCCCCGAAACCGTCTCATTTGCCAAAATTCGATCGTCCTGAGGATTTGACGGGAATCGGAATCGGCCCTCAGCGGGGCAGGTCCAAAGCGGTGATGACCTGCTGGAGATCTCGCCAGCACTCCGCCTTGAACTGGGGCTGACGAAGCAGAAATGCAGGGTGGTAGGTCACCACCACAGGAATGCCTTTGTAAAGGTGAGATTGCCCCCTGAGACGCTTCAGAGAGGTTTCCTCCCCTGTCAAAAAGGCGGCTGCGGGTTTGCCGAGAGCAACGATCATCTCGGGGTTCACCAGCTCTATCTGCTTCTCAAGGAAGCCTTTGCACGATTGGACCTCCTGAGGACGGGGGTCCCGGTTCTCGGGAGGACGACACTTCAGTACATTGGCAATGTAAACCTGGTCACGGGTTAACTTCAGGCCCTGAGTAATGATCCGGTCCAGAAGTTGACCTGCCCGGCCAACGAAGGGCTCACCGCGCCGATCCTCTTCTGCCCCGGGGGCCTCGCCGACAAACATCAGCCTTGCCCCGGGATCACCGCAGCCAAAGACCGTTTGGGTACGGGTTTGACTCAGAGTGCATTCTTCACAACCGGAGACCTTCCGGGCGAGCCCTACGAGGTCAGCGGGGAGGTCAGAACTCCTAACCTCTACTGCACTTACAGCATCCTCTACCGGGCGCTCAACAACACTGCTCGGGCTCTCCTCCACCCTGGAGCCGGTTTCGACCGGAGGATCATCCGGTGGATTGCTTTCCGTTGCGGGAGAATCGGCGACCAGGTCCCCCCGCCGTCGACGAACACCCCAACCGGCCAGAGCGCGATCATGAATTTCAGCCGGGAAGTGCAGATTTCCGGGTTGCGGGAGATCAGGCATGACGAGCCTCCCGGACCGGATGTCGAGCCAGGAACTTGTCCCCCTCAACAGATTCCAGCAACAAGGGGATTTCCTGACCCCGAACCGCTTCCCCTTCGCGGACCCTGACTCGCAGCCCCTCTCGAGACATCCCCTCGCCACCTCCGTCGGGATCTATTTTTTCGATCAGGACATGTGCGATCTGACCCAATCTCTTTTCCGCAACCTGCAACTGGACTCTTTCACAAAATTCCCGGGCACGAACCATGCGATCGTGTCGCACCTCCGGTGAAACGTGATCGGGCAACCGTGCGGCCCGGGTACGTGGACGGGGACTGTAGGGAAAGAGGTGAACCTTTGCGAAGCCGATCTCTTCCACTCTTCGCATCGACTCCTGAAAGTCTTCTTCTGTCTCACCGGGAAAACCGATGATCAGATCGGTCGCAAGGGTGGCATCCGGCAAACGCTTTCGGGTTCGATCCATCGCTTCCGTGAAATCTTTCAGCGAGTAATCCCTGCCCATGGCTTGAAGAATCCGTGCGCTGCCACTTTGCAAAGGCACATGAAAGAAGCGGCACAATCCTTCGTCATTTTCAAAAGCCTGAAGAAATCGATCGGTAAAGGCGCCCTCGCCGATGGACGAAAGGCGGATTCGGTCAATACCGGAGATTTGTCGCAGCTCCGTCAGCAATCGCCCCAGACCATCTTCAATGCCCAGATCCCGTCCCCATTGACGCAGGTGAATCCCCGTCAGCACCAGCTCTGAAAAACCGGCCTCTGCCAGCCTCTTCGCTTCATCCAGTACCGGTTGATGATCCCTGCTGCGTGACCCCCCTCGCATGTAGGGGATGATGCAGTAACTGCAGAAAGAATCGCAACCATCCTGAATCTTCAGGAATGCTCTCGTGCGCCCCTCAAAACCGGAAATCTTCAAACCAAAGATTTCCCGGGACTTTCTTTTGATCGGGCCTGTCGACAATTCTGCACCGGTAACGATTTCAGCAATCCGATGCTTTTCTTCATTCCCGACCAGATGGGTCACTCCCGGAATCTCTGCCAATCTCTCGCGATCGTCTTCAGAGATACAACCGGTGACGATGACATCCGCAGATGGATTTTTCCGGGTCAGGGATTTGATTCGTTCTTCAACTTTGAGGCCCGCCCGCTCGGTGACTGTGCAGGAGTTGACGACGACCAGGTCGACCCCCTCCGCCTTGGCAACTTCCTGATATCCCAAGTCGAGAATCTCTTCCCGGATCGCCTGGGTATCGTATTGGTTGATCTTGCAACCAAAGGTGATGAAGGCGCACTCGGGCATGATCTCTGACTCTCTACAAATCCGCATTCAGGCGGATTTGTCTCCGATTCCAACAGGACTGTCGAGCCAACAATAACTCTGATGCCCATCAGCCACCGTGATTCCAGCGGGAACCTCGACAGAACAACGGGGTCCCGCCTCGGGACACCGTGTATGGAATGGACAACCGGGAGGTGGGTTGATGGGAGAAGGAACATCACCGGCGAGAAGAATGCGGTTCTTCTTGCGCTTCGGATCCGGCTCCGGAACCGCCGACAAGAGAGCTCGGGTATATGGGTGACGGGGATTGGAATACAGATCTTTCGAATCCGCTTCCTCAACAATCTTGCCAAGATACATCACAGCCACGCGGTCACTGATGTGCTCGACCACAGCAAGATCATGAGCGATGAAGAGATAAGAGAGATCAAACTCATCCTGAAGGTCGAGAAGAAGGTTAATGATCTGTGCCTGAATCGAAACGTCGAGAGCACTCACCGCCTCATCGCAAACGATGAACTCCGGCTCCACAGAGAGAGCCCGGGCAATACCGACACGCTGTCTTTGCCCTCCAGAGAACTCATGGGGATAGCGATTGATGTGATTGATCGGATCGAGACCACAACGATCCATCAGATGCTGGACTTTTTCGCGGATCTCGGACTCAGAGCCCATACCGTGAATATGCGGGCCTTCACTGAGGATGGCCCCCACTGTCATTCGCGGATTGAGCGATCCATACGGATCCTGGAAGATGATCTGCATTCTCTTGCGCAGAGCCCGAAGAGCATCTCCCTGAGTGTTTCGCACATCGATGCCGTCAAACCGAACAGACCCCTCAGTGGGCTCGACCAGCCTCAGGATTGAACGGCCCACCGTGGTCTTGCCACAACCGGATTCTCCCACCAAACCCAGGGTCTGCTTGCGTCCGAGGGTGAAGCTCACTCCGTCGACTGCCTTGACGTTTCCCGTGACTTTCGAAAAAACACCGGAACGAATGGGAAACCAGGTCCGCAGACCTTCGACCTCCAGTAATGGAGTTTCTTTTTCTGACATCAAACGGCTCCATTCCCAGAAGCCTTGAAGACTTCTTCCCAGTGGTGACATGCCACCTGATGCTGCTGGTCAATCTGATCCAGATCCGGTTCTGTCGCAGCGCACGTTTCAGACGCATGGGGACAACGGGGTCGAAACTTGCAGCCGCTGGGGAACTGGAGCGGGTTGGGAACATTGCCCTCGATCACCTCGAGGCGCTCGCTTTCCTGTTCCAATCGGGGCAGGGAGCGGAAGAGCCCAACGGTGTAGGGATGCTTGGGGTTTTCGAACAGCTCTTCCACTGGAGCGCTCTCCACCACTTTGCCGGCGTACATGACCACCACATGATCCGCATTTTCAGCGACGACCCCGAGGTCGTGGGTAATCATCAGGATCGCCATTCCCTTTTCTCTTTGAAGATCCCTGAGCAACTCCAGTATCTGCGCCTGAATGGTGACGTCCAGTGCAGTGGTCGGTTCGTCTGCGATCAGCAAGGAGGGATTGCAAGCGAGGGCGATGGCGATCATGACCCGCTGCTTCATTCCTCCCGAAAGTTGATGGGGATATTCATCGATCCGTTGCTCCGGAGAAGGAATTCCCACCTGCTTCAAAAGCTCAATACTTCGCTCTCGGGCTTCCGCTTTGGTCATCCCCTCATGCAAACGCAGGGATTCTCCGATCTGATCTCCCACCCTGAATACCGGATTCAGGCTGGTCATCGGTTCCTGGAAGATGACAGAGATCTCCTTGCCCCGTATTTTGCGCATCTCCGCTTCGGACTTTTCGAGGAGGTTCTCTCCTTTGAAAAGAATCTCCCCCCCCACGTATTTTCCGGGTGGAGTCGGGACAAGTTGGAGGACACTCATGGCGGTGACAGATTTGCCACAACCCGATTCCCCGACGACGCCCAGAGTTTCCCCGGGTTGGATCGAGTAACTGACGCCGTCGACCGCGCGGGCGATGCCATCATCGGTATAGAACCAGGTCTTCAGGTCTTCGATGGAGAGTAGCGGTTTTTCAGAACTCAACGATTCTCTCTCTTCCGGGCAACAGCGTCGACTTCCACATCGACCCCCTTCGGCAATGCCGCTGCCTGAATACAGGCTCGGGCCGGAAACGGATCAGTGAAAAACTCGGCATACACCCTGTTCACCGCCTCAAAGTCGGCCATGTCGGAAAGGTATACCTGAGTCTTGACCACATCCTCAAAGCCACAACCTGCGGCTTTCAGCACCTCTCCAAGATTTTTCAGTGCCTGATGGGCCTGGTTCTCAATCCCATGGGCGATGGATCCATCCTCAGGAACGATGGGAATCTGACCTGAGCAATAAACCCATCCATCCACCTCCATCGCCTGCGAATAGGGCCCGATGGCTTTCGGAGCCTGGTCAGTGTGGATCGCTTTTCGCAGTGAATCGGACATGGGGGTTCCTTCCGGGATCGATTCCAGCGGAAGAGTCTACCTTTGGGGGGGTCAGTTTTCCAGCGACCCGGGCCTCAGGCGCTGGTTCAGTTCCTCAACCACGTATCCTGCGATGGGCTCGGGAAGGGAATCGCGGACATCCCCTCCAAAAGCGGCGATCTCCTTGATATGGCGACTGGAAAGATGGGAAAACTCCAGACTCGGGAGAACAAAGACCGTTTCCGCTTCAACATCCGCGGAAATCGATCGGTTGGTCAGGGCCATCGTGTATTCCGCCTCAAAATCGGCGAAGGTGCGAATTCCACGCAAAAGAATCCGACAGGATTCTTTTTGCAGCAGCTCAACGACCAGACCATCAAACGCCTGAACCTGAACCCCCGGCATCCCCTCGGTACAGGCTTTGAGCCATTCCACCCGTTCTTTCGGGGTAAAGAGCGCGGACTTCTGGCGATTGACGGCGACGGCAACGATCAGCTCATCAAACATGCGGGATCCGCGCTGGATCAGATCCAGATGCCCCTTGTGGGGAGGATCAAAAGTACCGGGGTAAACCGCTTTGCTCATCGGTTGCATTCCCTTTCAGGAACCGGGGTCGGGACGCCTGACACCATGATGACCTGCGGAGATCCCGGCCGAAACCCCTGGCAACGGAACAAAGATAACAAAATTGAAGGCCAAGCCCCTGAAGATCAGGTCGCAAGAATGGTAATTACCAGCCGGACCTGCGCCCCCTGAAACCGCGTTGATCGATGGCACCCAGCCATTCCCGCAGGCCGATATCGACGCGGAAGGTGGTGTCGTCATTCAAACCGGCATCGACGTCGAGGGCAAAGCCGAGGCGGAAAGTCCGGAAGTTTCGGCCCATCTCCCACCACTGACCGAGAACTTCTTCTCCGTCGAGATCATATTCCACGAAGAGGCCCAGGTCCCAGCGAGGCGAGGCAACAAAACGCCCGCCTGCCAAAAGAGTTTCCTGATATTCAGGCCGGTTTCTCCAAGACACCTCAAAGAGTCCCTGATCCGCCTCGAGCCAGCGCAGGCCAAAGTTTTTCCCCCGATTGACGCCCAACCCGAGGTGGTGCCGACTCTCACCAAAGACGCTCCAACCTCCCGAAGCATGGAGAACCAACTCCGAATAGAGGTCCCCCCACTCATCTCCGGAATTGTCCCTTGCTGCCTCCGGATAATAGAGGGCATCAAGGCGCATTTCCGCGACCGTCCGTGCACCCAATCGATAGAGGCGCTCACGATCATTCGAGGATTGACGGGTCTGCAGACGATGGCCCATGGACAGGGTCACCACTTCCCGATCACCCAATCCATCAATCGCGTCCAGGGACAGCGGGACATCCGCCGGATCGAGGGAGGAGTCAAAGAGCCCCGAGTAATCCCCCCTCAAATCCACCACATGACGCAATCCATCGATGGCAAATGCATCACTCTTGACGTCAAACACACGCGAAAAGCGTGTCGCCGCTTCAATCCCGGCGGACAGGATCGATCGATCCTCCTCGTCAAGATTGGAAGAGGTCCAACGTGTCCAGCGGACTCCCGCGGAAGGAATCACATTCAGCCAGCGACTGGCAACCAATGGACGCCGGATCTCACTTCGCACGTCCAGTCGACGGGTCTCCCCGCCCACCGTCGCCGAGGATTCTCCCGGGACCAGCTCCAGATCGGCAAAGACCAGATCCGAATCGACACGCAAGCCCGCGGGCAACTCCATGTCGAGAGCACGGAATGCCAATTCCGGAGACTGCTCGATCTGATCTTCAAAGTTTTCATAGCCCCCGTCAAAACGAAGGCTGCCGACGAGGCTCTCACTCAATTCCTGACGCACGGAGAAAAAGTTCTCGGGCCGCTTTACACTTCTCGCTTCTGTGCGGAAAAACTCATCGACGAATCCCGCATCACTGGCCGACGACCACTCTGCATCCAGCCAGGTACTGGAAGTCACCCTGGCTTGCACGAAGGCACGGCCACGGTAGCGATCCTCTTCGGTGACAGGGTCGCCGTTGCTGTCTTCAGACGCCTCGTCACTGATCTGCCAAAAAGAACCATATCCATAGAGATCAAGGCGACCATCCGGGTCTGCAGACCAGCGCAGGGGGTCACGCCCCCATTCAAAGTCGAGACCATACCCGGTTCCCCTTTTGGAGAGAGTATCGATGCGCGGGGACAGATCGATCTCGTCCTCGAATCTTTCGGGCAAAAGGAAATCACCGTTCCAACGGGTATCAATACGGGAGCCGAAGCGGGAAGAGTCAGAAATTCTCAGGTCGCGCAGGGGAAAGGAACGTCCCCAACGACTGTCCCATTGGGTCGAGGGGAAATAGGCCACCGGCCACCCCCCCAACTCGAGACGGGCTCCCTTCATCGACACCAGATGTCCTCCGGGGCCAGACTCATTGGCGCGTTGATCCACTTCTTCCCTCGGGATTGCAGAGCCTGCATTCGCGACCAACGCCCATTCCGGATCATCAAACAAATCCGTTGTGAAGACGATGTCCGTCCCACTCACTCCACTGAAATCATCGACCTCCAACAAACGAGCTGCGATTCCCATGGAGGAAAGAGCCGCCTCTGATGAGTTCAGCTCTGAGACTCCACCCACCCATGATTCGGCCATACTGCGAGCTCGGCGGGGGTCGTCTTTCGGAAGGGTGCGCAACATCTCCACAAGCTCGGAAGTGATGCGAATTCGGGCGTCCGTCAAAACCATGCGTCGGGCATCGACTTCATAGAAAACGGTTTCAGCCTGAAAGGTCTGCCCCGCACGGTCGAGCAAGACTCCACCCAATGCCAGAACCCTCGGGCGAATCGGTCCATTCTCAGGGTCGACTCCATCGACGTAGACGCCTACCGCATCCGCTCTCAGTGAAAAGCCGCGCCCCTCGAGCAAGACATTTCCCAAAACCACCAGGGAACGACCTCCACCATCAGTGGAGATATCGGCTTCCAGTCGGTCATAAAAAATTCGGAGATCTTCGTCTGTCCCCAGCAAACCCAAAGTGGTCTGGGCAGAGATGGCTGGAGCGAAGGCTGTCAGCAGCAAAAGGATCAGGGCAAACCGGGGGAACAGAGCCGAAAGCCGGACAAACCCGAAACCTTCAATTTGATTCACAGATGTCTCAGAGAATTGCACCGGAATCATCCCCCATCTCCCGAGTCAAACCGGAGAGGTTCCGGCTTCCCCTGCCGGTCATGACCTCATGACTGCTGCCCTGAGATTCATGAAACCCCTCAATACGAGACACGGTAGTCTGTCCCCGCAGGGCCATCCACAACTTCCATCAGGCCTGATCGGAGGCGGACCTCAGTTGCCCGCCCGAATCCGCACCTGCAACAGGAAGTTGATCAGCAGATTTTCGATGGTCGCCTCGTTGTCGGAACTGCTCTGCTCACCAAAATGGGACAGGACATGAATGACCCGCCCCTTCTTGACGGTGAAAGTCACGGCGACCGCTCCTTCTCCGCACTCTTTCCGCAGATCCTCACTGTCGATCAGGACTTGCACCTTCTTCGAACGGATATCCAGCGAAGGACTCTCCTTGTCTATCTTCCACTGGTGCTTGACCAGTCGGATATCGGGATCTTCGATCTCTCCGGGGGCGTCCAGATCGCTGTTGCCGACTCCGGTTTTCCCCCGGTCTCCATCGACATCTCCAGGATCGTCTTCCGAGGTGGGGTCATACTCCGCATCCTCGTCGTCGTCTTCATCGTCGAGTCCGTAGGCTCTCCTGCGCAAGGCATCCATATCGACGGGAGGAACGAACACACCCCTCAGCAATGGGTGGGAAGTCATTCCCTTTTCGGGAGAAATACCAAAGTTCCCTCCCTCCAGAGCAGTACCGGAGCGGAGATATTTGTTGAATCCCACTTCCAGCACCTCGATCAGACACCAGTCCTCGGTAAAGAGGTAACCGCCCTTTTCGACAAAACTCACAATCTTGTCGATGGCGTCCTTGTTCATTTTGAATTGAACCTCGTCATGGGCACCTTCTCCAACACACCTATGCATGCGGTTGCCGGTGTACTCTCCCGCCTTGTGATTGGGGTTCTGGCAAAATTTATGGATGTGGCTGCAGTTGATAAAGACTGCCGCCACGCCCTTGAAACTGAAGGAGGATTTTTCAACCTCCCCTTTCTCGATGACGGTATGCGGGATGGAGATTCTTTCGAGGACATGCTCAATGTGATCATAGTTGGTATCGAAACCGTTTTTGGCGGTGGGTCCCTTGATGACCAAGACCTTGCCAGGGGGCAGATCTTCGAGCCCCAGAAACTGTCGGGCACGAACCGGGTCGAGGGGTCTTGCCAAACCAGTGGTGGACTCGTGGTTTTCAGCCTCCTCGCGGATCACCTTGAGACCGCGACTGCGCTCCCTTTCCCACCAGCCTTGCCAGTTGATCAGACTGTTTCCCAGCTGCTGCATCGTCAACGCTTCCATGGCAGAGATCAGCGATCTCTTCAACTCCGTCGGTGGCCGCTTGCCGTCTTTTTCCTTGGCACATTCACGGGCAAGAATCGGCATCAGCACATCCACCGTACGGCGAACCGGAATCTCTGCAGCGATATCGACAGCCATCATTTGCATGTCGATGGGACAGTATTCCATCACCCGGCGAATCACCCGGTTGGCGTACTTGCTGCGGGTCTTCCGCAAGGCATTCAGGAGATCCCTGGCTATCGGCTTGGACTTGTACCGAACAACAAACTCACCCATCTCTGTAAAGGCGTCCGCCCCCTTGAATCCGGCAACACCCTGGAGAAGAAACCAGTAAATGTCATCGGCGGTACTGCGGGAGAGACTGTTGGCCGTACTGAGAACTGCGGCGGTGGCGTTTCTGCCCGGCATGCGACCCATGGTGCGCAAGACCTCGGCCAGAGCGGATGCGTCTCCTGACATCGCCGCTTGCTGAACCAGCTTGCGCAGTTCTTTGGCGGACGGCCCTTCCTTCTCATCCCCATCTTCCAACGCATGGATGAAAAGTGGTGTCGTTTCTCTCGGTTCGAACTGCAGGCTTTGTGTAAAACTCTGCTGGGCATCCAAAGGCGCGCAAACAGCGCCCACAAAAAACCACAGGCCAAGAAAAATCGATGCAGTGAAAAAACTTCGTGAAGAGAAGGACATCTTCTTCATTCCATTTCTATCGACACTGCCTGAGCAGCGTCCGCGATTGTCGAGAAGGTCCTGGAAGAAAGGGTCAGAATGGGACGGGATGATCCACAATGTACTCACTTGCGCACTCTTCCGTAGGACGCCCCCATTCTAGCGAATGAAATCGGATACGGCAGTACCTAGTCGGCAACTCGGGCGAGCCACTGAACGGGTCAAGACAAGACGCTGTTTATGGGATCAGGGACTTTCAGCGAGTAGTCTCAGGGCTACCTGTGAAATGATGGAATCATCCCTGAATGTCGGATCGAGCTTGTACCAGGCCAGGTTTCCGTTGCGATCCACTGCAACCATCGTCGCTCCACCCACAGGACAGTTGTACTGTCCAAAGTTGGGTGATCCGTCCTCCAGATCGAGACCGGCGGGGAACGCCAGCCCCATGCGAGCACACTGCCCCGTCAGCTTGTCCAACTGCTCCTGCGCAGGAGCCTTGCCCTTGCTCGAAGCGATCCAGGCCACCCGCAGTCCGTCATTCCCGTGGGTCATGTACAGTTTCTGCAGGTTCTCCAGAGTTTCGAAGTAGCGAGGGTTTTCGTAAGGAGCAAAAAGCATCAGCAAGACGTTCCCTTGCTCCTGGGCCGGATCAAAATTGACACCACCCATCCAGTTTTCTCCCAGTGAAATTGGCGGAGTCGGTTTTCCTGCGAATCGAAGCAGACTTTCGAGAACCCTTTCGGTTCTCTTGGCATAAATCTGTCCGACCTGGGAAGCGGTCTGTGCATTGATCAACTCTGTGAGGATTTCCATCTCACGGGTAAAACTGGCGGACGCGGATTTGTAGTTCCCCAGAGCAAACTCCAGGAAACCGATGGCGAAGTTCACCTCTTCGTAATAACGCTGGAAATCCTTGCGACAACGGTCGCTGATCTCGACCGTCTTGTCACCGAACACCAGAGGGTCTCCCCTGTGGGCGTTCTCGATGATGCCTTCGATGGACTTCCACCAGCGCAGACAGTCGACGAGGCGCCCCGCCTCCTGCAGTGCTTTCGCTTTCAATCGCAAGACGTGGGGAAGAAGGTCGGAATCGGTGTGCTTCTCCAGAAATTTATCTGCAGTCGCAGCGGCACCCTTGTGATCACGATCTCGGATCTGGGCATTCAGCAATGCAGTCAAGACCACATCGAGATCCTCAGCGTCCGGACAACCATCGAGAATCCGCTTGTACTCATTGATGCAACGGGGGTACTGCTGGCCATGCCAATAGGCATCCGCTTTCAGGCGAATCAACTCACAGGGCGGACCGTCCTCAGCCTGAACCTTGGCCAGTTCACCATCGAGGAGCTCGTGGATCCGATCGAAGTAACCCTGCTTCAGGGCTGCGGTCCATGCAGCCGGAGCATCCTGACCATTTCGTTCCTTGTAGAGCCTGCCGCTGTCGATGAAGTGACGATTGCAGTTCATCAGGTAGATACGACACACCGCAGGAGTCACCTTGGAAATACTTTTTCCCGAAGGGTAATTGCGGAAGTAGTTTTCACCCCGTAACAGAATTTCATCGGTGAGTTTCTGGATTTCGCCAATCGTCATTCCCTTGGGTTCCCGCACGTCTTCGGGCATGCGCGAGACCGCATCGAGAATCCACTGAGATTCCTTTTCTTCCTGAAGTCGACGCGTCAATTCATCCTTGACGTCCGATCCATCCTGACTGGCATTCCAACCCAGTGCGGCTGCACCCTGTTGACCGATGTAGAGATGGATACCCGCAGTTCCCATAAACAGGAAAAGACCCAGAAGGGTTCGCAGAAAAAATCGGGTGCGGCTCTGGTGGCTCTCCCAGGATCGATGGCTCATCGGTTCGGCAACCTCTCTGGTCATGATCGGCGAAACGGTTCGAAGGGCGTCAAA
>JAAXJX010000027.1:47399-56135 GCA_012269595.1 Planctomycetia bacterium
TCGAAGGGCGTCAAAGGTCCAAAAACCTCTCATGAGCCCCAATAGGAGAATATCCAGATTTGAAAAAAAGTGCCAATCACCCTCCCAGTACCGGCAAGGGTGACCTGTTCGGAAGGAATATTCCCGGACCATAAGCAGTACAGGAGAGGGTTTGCCTACTGGGGAAACACCTGAAGATCGACCTCGACATCCTCAGGGGCCATGAGTTGGACCGATACGGGTGCTCCATTCGACAGGAGTCGAATCCCCAAACCGGGTGACGTGCCCCCGTCACCAGCAGGAATACCAATCGCGAATTCCCCGGTCGGGAAGGGTCCAAAACGGAAAAATCCCTCCCGATTCGTCGACAGTGTCTCCTCGTACTCCTTGCCCGTTTCATCGATACCGGTACAGATCATTTTCTGACGGGTGGCGACTTCTCCATCGGTCAGGTAAACCGTTCCGCGAATGTATCCGCCCCGAATCAACACATATCGCTGCACTTCAGATCTCGTTGAGATCCCCACATCCACCACTTCACGCTTTGGCAGGTACCCATATTTCGAGAGACGCAATCGGTGAGGCCCCTCTTGCAGACCACCGATGGACAACTCCCCATTGGAATCGGTCTCCAACCTCCTCGATGTCGGAAGGCTGACCCACTCCCCCCGATTTCGTTGTCGATCCTTGCGAACATCCGGTCTCACCCGAACTCCATCGAGAGGAAGGCCGTTTTCATTGGTGACCTGAAGATAGATCCGCTCCCCTCTTTGAAGAGGGAATTCCACCACTTCCGGAACGGTAGGAACGGACAAGATCTGTTCCAATGGAAGGTGATCTGGGGAAGTAATCTGGACCTTGTAAAATCCTGGACGCAAATCGGGTGAAACGAAAACGCCTTCTTCATCCGACCTTCGGGAACGAATGCGTCGTCCTCCACGAATCGATTGTCCGGATTCATTGACGGCAGTCACCCGGACCAAAGCATTGGAGACCGGTTCACGGGAAGCCCCATCAAAGAGGTATCCCGTCAGGTCATGGGTTTTTTCGACCGTGATCGTCAGGGGGCTCTCACGGGGATCGACGCCTTCGACTCGCCGAAACTGATAACCATCCGCACGAACATCCACCCTGAGCGCACCAGCAGCCAGGGACTCTACCCGAAACTCTCCACGGGAATCGGTCACACCCTGACGTTCCGTTCTGGAAACGTCGCGGATAGAAACGACCGCTCCGGCAACCGGAATCCCCTCGCACAAAACCCATCCGGAAAAGGAAATCGGCGAATCCAGGGACACCTCGACCCGGTGCTCACCATCCTTCAGGAGCTCTACCCCGGTCAAAGCAGATCCAAATCCGGTCTTGGTGACTTTGATTGAAAGGTCAGAATCCCCGAGTCCGGAAAAGCGGCATTCTCCGCGCTCATCGGTCACCCCCACCTTGCGGACAAAATTCCAGCCACGATTTCGGGACAGTTCAACGGTCGCTCCCTGAACCGGTTCCCCCGAAGTGGTGACCACCACCTCAAGGCTGGCCCCCTTCGTCAATACGACATCGACCGGGATACTGCGTCCCGCTTCACCGGCAGGGATTTCTATCGGCTCGGAAGCAGTGAAATCCGGATGATCTGCCGCCAAAGTCCAGCTTCGACTGGAGACGGGCAGGTGGAACTCATAAAAGCCCTCACTGTCAGAGAAACTCTGTCGCTTCATATTGCCTGTGGGATCCCACTCGGGGCGTTCTCCCGAAGTGAATTCCAAAGCCACGCCTGCCAGAGGTGTGCCATCCGGTGCCCGAGTGATTCCGAAAATTCGAGAAGCCGGGGACAACATCAGATCTCCCACATCCCCCAGTCCCTGCTGAAGATCGAGGATCAGCTTTTCGTGTACAGGAGGGAATGCGAAGAGCACCAGAGGGGTTTCCGAATCGGAGGCCACCTCAGAGCAAACGGAAAAGGTCCCGTCGAGCCCCGAGACAGCGCTCGAGTACTGGTCCCGAACCTCGGATCGGGCCCTGTCGGAGACTTGCACTTTCACACCGGGGACAGGGGTACCCTGGGAATCGACAAATCGACCGGAAACCACTCCCCCATCCTCGACCACGATGACGAGGGGTTCCGCATCGACGGGTGTTTCAGTTGATGAACGAAGAACACATGGGCTTTCCACGAGGACACGATAGGTGCGGGGATCGAGTGTGTCGAACTCGAATCGCCCCTCCGGGTCGGTGGGGACAGCGGGCCCACGATCGGGTCTCAACCGAACGTCCACCCCTACAACAGGATCACCGAGAGGGTCCACAACCGTTCCCGAAATCCGGTGGCCTTTCAGGAGCAGCACCTCCTCAAAAAGTTCCTGTGCAGGATTGACGATCAGGTCGTCAAGGCGGCGGGTCTGATAGCCAGACAGCCCTACCTTCATTTCGTAGGTTCCCGGTTTCAGATCGGTAAAGGTAAAGGTGCCATCTTCTGCGGAAACACCCTCCACACCGGGAACAAAGTATTCGGTATTGATATTTCCATCGTAGGACAACTCGATTTCGGCACCGGCAACGACCTGATCATCGTACCCCATGACGATTCCCGAGACGGTTCCCCCCTGGATCAACTCGACCCTTTGAAGGCGGGATTCCTCCCGAGAGGTATGGGATTCACCGGTTCCCACTCCATCCTTGCGGGCAAAGATCAGATAGGGAATTGCGGGCAGAACCGGGAACGCGACGAGCCCCTTGGCGTCGGTCCTGGCAGACACAAAGGGGTCATTGAGCAAATAGAGCCAGACCTCTTCCACTGGAAGATTCAGACTGTCTGGAAGAGCAGCCCGATCGACGATTTCACCGCGAAGACCCACCCAGGCATCCGCCACCGCACGGCCGTCACTCAGTACCTGAACCGTCACCGATCGGGTCGGTTGAAGAGGAATTTCACATTCAGATTCCCAACCGGTCCGATCTCCCAGGACTGATCGTTCTGTAGCAGGGCTCCAGATCGAATCAGGTCCGGCGGCACAAACCAGATAGGAACCTGCAGCCAATCCATCGAAGCGAAAGGAGCCATCACTCTCACAGGGTCTTCGATCGATCTCGGAGATGATCCCCCGCAATTCCCGGATCAAGGGGAGATCATCCTGTAACCCAAAGCCTCCTTCGAGAGTCACCAGTTGTGTGGCATCGATGCGGGCCTGATCAGCAAAGCGACCGGGCCAATCGAATCGAACCAGTTTCACCATCAGATCAGCGGGGAGGGTTGAATCCGCCCCGGAGAAAACACTGCCAGTGATGACTCCCCGGCCTGCTGCGGAGATTTCGGGAAGTTCAGGGTCCCTCACCCGATCCACAGTGATCTCCGGCAGCACTTCCACGTTCACCGGAGTCTCCGGCAGTACTGTTGGAGCGTCAGGAAAGACCGGGGATTCCGGGTCGCCCAAAATCATGAGCGCACCGACGATCAGGAAGACCACCAATGCCAGGGCTGTCAGCAAGACACGAGGTTGCACTCTTTCACTCCCGACTGTCCCTGAAGAGTCTCTGTCACGGAAAAGTCAATGTCCACTGAAGGACGAATGATCAGGAGGTGCAGTTCCACCCCCCTCCTCAAGTGAACATCATCGTAAAAGTTCGGAACTTCGATTGCGACCCTTCTTCAAGCCCCTCGAGCTCAACGTGGAGGATTCATTGGTGATTCCAGATGGCGGTCACCCTGAAAGCAGTCAACCTGATAAAAGCTGCTTTCATTTTTCGCCGGTCCTGTGGCCTGCCCTCTTTCTCTGGCTGGGAACCCTGTCATCGGCGATCTGGAATCAATGGCTTCCAGATCAGTCTCTCTTCGCTCTCTGGATTGCGTGCAGTTTTTCTGCAATCGGTCTTGTTCATCGGGATCTCTCCGGTTTCGTCCTGTTGGTCCTCGTTCCTTTCTTTCTCGGGATTCACGTCACACCACCACTTTGGCAACCAGCCGACCTCACCTCAGCACCTGTCCGCCTCAGTGGTGAAGTGATTTCACCTCCCAGATTTGTTCGCACCCGATCCGACTCCCAAAAATCCGCACAGTTACGAATCAAGCTGGATCACCTGATCGGGGCGGATGGCCCGCTTCAGGGACAATTGATCATCGAATCCCCTGCGGATCTGTTGCGCGTCGGCCGGGGAGCACGGGTAAAGATTCAATTGAATGAAGGAGAAGGAGCAGTTCGCAAAGTGTCCCGTTGGGGTGGGGCTCAATCTGACGCCAATGAAAATCTGCTTGGGATCTTTGACCTCCTGCGACAGGACCTCTCCCGTCGCTGGCAACCGATTGCCAAAGGCTGGGCTTCGGCGCTGGTTCTGGGAGAACGAAAACTGCTTCCTGCAGAAATCATCGACACTTACCGGGAGACAGGTCTCGCCCACCTGCTTGCCATCAGCGGTTTGCACGTGGGAATCCTCCTGGGAATCCTCAATAGCCTGGGCCGCAGATTGCCGGGAAGAATCCGTAAAGCATGGAGCCTCACCATCCCTGTGATACTGACTGTGCAAACACTTCTCTCCGGAGCAGACGCACCCGCAATCCGTGCGACAACCACAGCCATTTTGATCGTCTGGGGATTCCATGCTGGCAGGGTCCTGTCTCCGATTCACACTCTTTCCATCTGCCTGGCGGTCTGGTGCATGACGGGAAAAGCTCCTCCTGATCCGGGGGCAACAATCTCACTCTCAGCCATTCTGGCGTTGTTGATGCAAAAAAAACCCAACCATCCCCTGGATGAAATGGGGCTGACCAGTAAGTCGACAGAATCGAGATGGACCACACCAATTCGAAGCGGTTATGTGGCGTTTTTCGGTGCTCATGCGACGTTGATATGGTGGTCACCACTGATCTGCTTTTGGGGTCCATTGCTGACACTGCTGATTTTACCCTGGGTCAGCGGAGTCCTCTGCGTCGCCATCGGATCGCTCATACTGTTTCCATGGATCCCCCTGGAAGCCTGGAGTCCATTCTGGAAATTCCTCGAAGCCGGATTGATCCATCTCCCCGAAGCGTTTGACCGACTTCCTGGCACCCCCTTTATTCTGCCCCCCCTGAGCCCCTTCAGCTGGACATTGATTTTCACTGTGACACTCCTGTTTTTGACATCCAGAATCCGCTCGGTTCCATTTGCCATGCCCGCGATCTCGTTTGCCCTGATCAGTTCTCTGTGGATTCCCCTATCACTCCAGGAAAAACGTCTACAAGTTGAGTTGTTCTCCAGAGGGCGGGGTCAGGCGCTTTACATCGCTGACGGAAAGACCCGTCTCCTCTTTGACGCAGGTGACACCTCGACCCACGACGGTGGTTACTCACGAATCCGCCAAAGATTGTGGAGGATGGGAGTCAGAAAGATCGACGTACTCTTCCTTTCCCACCCTCATCTCGACCATCAAGGTGCAGTTCCCGGACTAATTCAGCAGGGCGTGCTCAACAATATTGTGGTTACCAACTCCTATGATTCCTTTGCCACCGGTCGCAGCATGCTTGAGCTCGCACACAGATACCAGATCCCGGTGACACGCCTGCAACGTGGCCAGATATGGAAAGTGGAAGATTTCCGAATCACCGTAATTTCAGATGGGATCCCCCAGCATTTGGGGCCGACGGCCAACGATCTGTCTCCCTTGTTGCTGGTTGAAAGGGCAGGGACCGCCATCCTCACCACCGGAGATGCTACCGCTCCTGTTCTCGCTTCAACTCCCATACTGGGCCCGTTGGGTCACACCCTGCTCCCTCACCATGGTGCCCCCACTGAAGGAGTCGCTTCATGGTTGGGAACTCTGCAACCAAGCCACCTTTGGGTCGCTCGCAAAAAACCGATCCCACGCCAAACAGACGTTCAACTGAATCAATACTCCGGCTATCAGATTCTCTTTCATGGAGCGGTCTGGAAAGAAAGCAGCGGATTCCCGACAGAGAAGGACATCCAGTTCATTAACACCCGCCAGTTCGTGATTTTTCAAAAGCCTTCCAGCGCATTCAGGAAAGCGAAGAAGTCACCCTGAAATTAAAAGAAGCGAGGACCCCTCGGGAGAGGAGCCCTCGCATGACACGGACAAATTCCGTGAGGAGGTGTGTCAGTAGGAAATCAGTTGGAAGTCTCGGCCTGCGCCAAATTTCTTCCGTCGGTGGAAACCGCCTGGATGTTGTCGATCTCGAGGCGGAAGGGACCGGCCTTCTTGTCGTAAATGTAGAAGTCGATGCCGCGCACCTGATCGGGAGTGATCGTTCCCGGCAACTTCTGTCCGAAGAAGTGGCGCTCCATTTCATCGATCTTGATCGAGACGGTCTGCCATTCACCGGCAATGGTGTCAAAGCGGGTCCAGAAGGAGTCTCCTCCGGAGCCACTGGAGCCACGGGTCCCAAAGATGTAGGTGCGACCATCCCCTTTGACCCGGAACTGGATCGAATCGGCACCGTCCATGGCACCACGGGGAAGAGCACAACGCATCGAAGAGAAGCCACCGTTGTTTCTCAGGGAAGTCTCACCCTCGAAAACCAGAGTCGCTCCCTTGCCACCATGGCTGATCTTTCCGGTAGAAAGGCCGCCCATGACACCGTCGAGCACTGTTCTCCAGCCGCGAACCTCGTTCGAATCCTGGAAACTGAAGATCATGTTGCCCACTTCCAGATCACTGGCCTGCTCTCTGGCAGTTTCGCTGTTCCCAGAGACCTTTTCAGATGAAGAGATGGCCATGTCACCGCGCAGGACGGCGTCGATGATGCCCCGGAGTTCCCAGGCCAGTTCATGACTGTCAGACATCTTGTCCGCTTCCATCTTGCGACCCTTGATCACCTGACGCTCTTCCTCGGTCAAGCCGAAGCCTCCACCGAGAACCAGTGCTTCCAAAGCAGTGGCATAGACTGCACAGCAGGCAGCGGGATCGCCGTCATTGAAGAGCGGAACCCCACGGCTGATGGCACTCATCAGGTAAGTCTCGAGGGGGTTTTCCTGAACAGGCGGCAACAGCACCCGGTCGATGACGTGAATCACGCCATTGCTGGCCAGAAGGTCGACCGCATCGACAGCAGCGTCACCGATGATCACACGACCGCGAATGACACTGACGTCAAGGGTGGTTCCTGCGAGGGTCTCGACCTCATCGACATTGACAACCTGATCTGCTGTCACCTTTCCGGCGACAACATGGTGCAGGAGGATTCGCTGAAGTTGGGGACGCCCGCGATCGGTCAGAAGAAACTTCAGGGTGTCCGCATCCACTTTGGCAAATGCCTCATCGGTCGGCGCGAAGACGGTCAAAGGGCCTTCGCCCGCCAGAGCGTCGACGAGACCGGCGGCCTGAACGGCTGCCACGAGGGTCTTGAAGTTGTCAGCCCCGACAGCGAGGTCGACGATGGTGTCACCGGCCTCGGCCTTTGAGCCGGAAAACAGGCCCAAAAAGCCGCAAAGGGTCAAAATCAGCAACGACTTACTCATGGTTTTTCCTTCCGTGTTGGAGATATACCTCTTCTACTCCGGATCTGGACGAATAAAATCGTTCAAATCGTTCAAAGAAGCCGATTCACCTCACAATAAAAGGCCAAAGGGTCCACTTTTAATGACTTGCCCCTTTCTCAACTTGCCCCCTTGGGTGCTTCCCTCAATCATGTCGCTGTTCCCGGTGAAAGGACTCCATTGAGCGATCCGCATCCCGAGCCCCCGTCTCACTCAACGACCGACCGCAATTTTTTCACCCTGAGCTGGCAAGGGGATGTCGACGGCTCCCTTCTTCTGCTCGATCAAACCCGACTCCCCCATGAAGAAACGATTCTCGATCTTCATTCTCCGGAAGAGGTCATCGACTGCATCATTCGCCTTGCGGTCCGTGGTGCTCCCGCAATCGGAGTTGCAGGTGCCTACGCCCTCTGCCTCGCCACCCGCGGTATGACGAATCGGGAACAGATTCTCGAACGCTTGCACGCCGTCGCTCCACTTGTCAGGGATTGCCGCCCCACTGCCGTCAATCTGAAAACGATGGTCGAGCGGATGATGCATTCTCTCGACGCCACTGAATTGGACTCAGTCAGCGGACTCGACCTTCGCAACCACCTACTCGATTTGGCACAGACCATCGATCAGGAAGATCAGGACTTTTGTGATCGAATTGGACGGTCGGGAGCAGATGTCGTTCCGGAAGGCGGAACGGTCATCACCCATTGCAATGCCGGGGCTCTGGCTACTGCCGGTTCGGGAACCGCGCTTTCTGTGCTTTATGCCGCCTGGGAATCCGGACGAAGATTCAGCGTTCTCGCCGATGAAACCCGGCCGCTGCTTCAGGGATCCCGTATCACCGCATGGGAACTGCAAAAGAAGGGGATCCCGGTGGAGGTGATTTGCGACGGGGCTGCCGGCAGTTACTTCCAAAGGGGCAAGATCGACATGGTCATCACCGGATCCGATCGAATCGCCGCCAATGGCGATGCGGCCAACAAGATCGGGACATACATGCTGGCAACCCTCGCTGCAGCACATGATGTTCCCTTCTATATCGCAGCTCCTTCCAGCACCTTCGATTTTCAGACGGAAAATGGTCAGCTCATCCCCATTGAAGAGCGGGATGAAAAGGAAATCTGGTATCCTTTGGGAGAGAATCGACCTGATGGAAAGATCCGCTACGGAAACCCTGCTTTCGATGTAACTCCAGCCTCCCTGATCAAGGGCTGGATCACCGAGGAAGGAATCCTGCAGCCCCCATTTTCAGAGATTCGGGGTTGATCAGGTCTGGGAGACCCACAATCAGAAAGAGCAACAA
>JAAXJX010000027.1:56235-144440 GCA_012269595.1 Planctomycetia bacterium
TCAGAGATTCGGGGTTGATCAGGTCTGGGAGACCCACAATCAGAAAGAGCAACAAGGAGAAACCTTGAACGAATCCGCTCCCGAGAAACCGGAAACAAAATCACCGCTTCTCGCCTTTGACGGCGACTGCAGGCTTTGTGTCGGAAGTATTCAGGGGCTGGAAAAATGGGGTCTGCTCGGAGAGCTGGAGACTTGCGCAGCGACCCTCGTCACGGGAACCGATCGTGAGTTTCTCGATCGCCACCGTCGTGCCGGTGAAATCGTCCTGCTGAAAAACAATCGCAGCGAAGCACTGACAGGGGCGGCAGCATTTCGCTGGATACTCCAACGACGCTTCCCCGGGTTTTTGACCCGTACTCTCAACTTTCTCCCCATCTACCTGGTCATGACCCTCGGTTACAGGTTGATCGCCTCATGGAGGCGCATCGTTTTACCCCCCCTCGCGACACCGGACCCCCTCTTCCCGGAACCGGGTTGGGTTGCGGCCTTTCGGGCAACAGTGTCAGCAGCATTCCTGCTTCTGGCACCTGTATGGGTCACACTGCTTCATCAGAAAATGGGTATCGGCAATGGATTCGAATCCCTCATACCTGTGGGTGGAGAGGCCCCGCCCTTCCTGTTTGTCACAGTGCTGATCATCAGCAACGCCTTGCTGGCCCGGCTCCTGGGATTTCACAGATTCAACGATCTCATCGCTGTTCAGTCATTTGTCCTGATCACGACCCTGTTGGCAAGTGGAGCCCTGCTCGCTCTGGCCAGTTGGATCACCGAGGTCCCACTGATCGTGGTGTGCATGATTCAGGTGGTCATCTCTGCCATCATGATTCAAAAATATTGGATCTGGCTCGGCCTGCAGGATGGAAAAAAGGGCCTCACCGCCCAACTCACTGCCACACTTGCAGTGACCCTGGGCGGTGCGACCCTTTGGACCGGCACTCAACCGCTGCTCTTGAATCTCGGATTCTAGAACAGGCTTTTCAGTCTCAGGCTCCGGCAACCTTGCCGCGAAGAGCCTCATCCTTGGCCGCGACCTTGCTGGCCATCGAGGCCTTGTACTCATCGAGACGAGCACGCATTTCGGCATCGGAGCTGCCGATGATCTGAGCGGCAAAGATGGCTGCATTCGTGGCACCCGGTTTACCTATGGCAACCGTGGCGACCGGAACACCCGGAGGCATCTGAACCGTAGCCAACAGGGCGTCAAGCCCGTCGAGAGCACTCGAATCGATGGGAACACCGATGACAGGCAACGTGGTACTGGCAGCCATCACACCGGCGAGGTGAGCAGCGTGTCCAGCGGCTGCGATCACGGCAGCATATCCTTCATCAGCGGCAGTGCTGCTGAGATGGTGAGCCACCTCAGGAGTCCTGTGGGCAGAACACACACGGACTTCCGCTTCAATTCCAAATTTGGCCAGCTGATCAGCACAGGTCTCCATTACGGACCAATCGCTGTCACTTCCCATGACGACAAGAACCTTGTGACTCATGACATCTGTTCCTTCCAGGTCTCCCAGGCTACCCCGGTGACCCTCTCAAACAATTCCTGATAACGGGCAGTGGTTCCCTCCACGACTTCAGAAGGCAGGTCGGGCGGAGTTCCGTCACCGGTCCAACCCACCGAAGCGAGATAGTCCCTGACATACTGCTTGTCGAAAGAGGGTGGGCTGGTGCCCACACGGTACTCATCAGCGGGCCAATAGCGGGAGGAATCCGCAGTCAACACTTCGTCTGCGAGAACCGGACCTTCGGCGTCCATGCCGAATTCGAATTTGGTATCGGCGAGGATCAATCCCCGGGTCGCAGCATGTTCACGACCATGGGAGAAGATATCGACCGACAATTGCTTCAGGTGTGCCATCAGGTCATGACCCACCATCTCGCCGGCCTTCTCGATGGAAATATTCTCATCGTGACCGTCGTGATTCTTGGCTGCCGGGGTGAAGATGGGATCGTCGATCCGATCCGCTTGCTGAAGACCTTCCGGCAAGGGAATACCGCAGATGGAACCGGTGGCCTGGTAGTCTTTCCAACCACTTCCCACCACGAATCCGCGGACCACACATTCCACAGGGATCATGTCCAGTTTCTTGACCAGCATTGCCCGGGGTCCCCACTCCTCTGCCGCACTGCGGAAAGGTTCGGGGAAGTCTGCCGGATTGGTCGAAACCAGATGATGACGAATCTCCGAAGGGAGACGCTCCAGCCACCAGCGAGTGAGCTGGGTCAGAATGGCTCCTTTTTCGGGAATGCCCTGGGGCAAAACTACGTCGTAAGCACTGACGCGATCACTGGTCACCAACAGAAGATGGTCACCCAAATCAAAAATGTCGCGAACCTTTCCGCGCAGGATCGGTTCATGTCCGGGAACGCTAATCTCCCGTATAGCAGTTGGATGCACGTGGATCCTTTCTGATGATTCAAAGAGAGCCGGGATCGGGGGAACCGGTCCCGCCTGACCCAAGCCACAGAGTACCCCTCTCGGGGACGACTTCCACCCCTGACGACACGGAATCCGGCGGGATCATTGCTCCGGGAGCAACCGCTCTCGACTGCCGTCCTCCCGGTGCTTCCAGCGTTGATGCATCCACAGCCAGTCGGCGGGGTTTTCCCGAACCCAGTGTTCAATTTTTGCACTGACAGCCCGTGTGGCCCCGTCGATATGTTGGCGGAGATCCTCCCCCTCTGGCAGGTCGGCGATTTCACAGTGCATGCGATAGCGGACCCCTTCCTCGAGTCTGCGGGCATGGAGGTACACCACGGGAACCCGGTATCGACGCTGAAGGACCCCCACCACAGGAAGAGTTCCGGCCTCCCGACCAAGGAAGGGGACATGCAGACCAGCCCGGGTGTTTTGATCGACCAGCATCGCCAGACAGCGTCCAGCGCGAAGGGAGCGGCCCATTTCGGGAAGGGCTCCGGATGGGTCGAGGATCCCCGGGACTGTTCCCGATCTCAGCCAGTGCATCATTTTGTGGACGTATCCATTTTTGATATGCCTGGACAGGAGATCGATCCTCCAACCCCGATGAACCAGAGTTGGCAGCACGACTTCAAAGGGACCCAGATGTCCGCTGACGAGCAAAAAGGGCTCACCGGCCCGGTGCCGACGCTCAATCTCTTCCCACGGCCCCACCCAATCGATGCGCCCATGGAAAGTCGGATCTGCCAGCCAGCGACGAATCTGCAAAGCTTCCACCGCCGACAATGCGACTCGCCGCCAGGATTCCCGGGCAACCCTGCGAATCTGGTCATCACTCCAGACATGGCCATAAACATGACGCAGGTTACTGAGGGTGACGCGTCGACGCCGACCTGCGAGCCACCAGCCCGGCAATACCAGGCGGCTTGCCAACCAGCAGGCCCACCTTGCCGGCAGGATTGCCAAAGGCAGAGCAATCAACAGTGAACAGAGTGCCCCCATCAGTGACGCGGGACCAAACTTTTGAGAATGCCGGGGTTGACCCGAAGACTCCGTCACTCGCCCCCCAGATTCCTCATTCATTGTCGTGAAAATCCAGTCCCATGCGTTCTGTGGACAGTGTAAACTCCCCGTCCCCCCGCCCAATACCATCCCGAAAGGAAACTTCGAAGATGATTTCCACACTGATTTTGGTGCTGACACTGCAGGTTGCGACAAACCCGACGACTTCGGATGCAGATATTCTGGAACTGGTCGACGGTTCCTCACTGGTGGGTTCCATTCTCCAGTTCGAAGACGGCGTCTATCGCATGAACATCACTGGAGTCGGCGAGATCGAGATCGCCGCCGAAAAAGTCAAAGGTCTTCGATTCGGCAAGAAGGCCACTTTGGTCACCGACAATGGCATGTCCATCGAGGGCCTGCTCTCCATGGATGAAAATGGTGAGTGGCGAGTGACCAACGATCTGCTCGAGACTCGGGTACCGGGGCAAAACCTGGTCGCCATCAACCCCACTCCGGAAACCCCGCCAACCTCGACCCAGAAGGCAACCATTACCCTGAATGGTTCGAGAACCTCCGGAAATACGGAGACCACCTCAGCGGTCATGAATCTCGATTACAAGTTTCGATACCTGACCCACCGTTTCGTTTCCAAGATTGACTGGACCTACGCCGAAGACAATCAGGTGGTCAGCAAGCGCTCCACCGGAGCCGAGTTGAAATACGACTTCTTTCCCGAGGAGGAATGGTTCCTCTACACCAGCTTCGGGGCAAGGAATGACGGATTTGCCGACCTTTCCCTGAGAACCACTGCCGGTATCGGTGCCGGAATACAAGTCATCGACCGGGAGGATCTGACATGGTCAGAGGAAGCGGGAATCTCCGCACTGAATGAAGACTTCAAGGTCGCAGAGGATGATTCTGCCAGCACCCTGCGAGTCGCGGGCAATGCCGAGTGGACTCTGAGAGAAGGAGATCTGACCGTTTTCCACGATCACACTCTTTTTGTCTCTCTCGACGACCCTGACGACATTCTCGCACAGTCACGACTCGGTTTGAGAACCCGGGTGGTCGGCGGCTTTTCATTGAATGCCCAGATCAATGCCCGTCACGACAGCAGTCCACCTGCAGGGATCCGTGAGAATGACCTCGAATTTCTGCTCGGAGTCGGATACTCAAAATCGTTCTGAAGAACTGCCCAGGAGCACGGATCCCCTTGCCGCAAGGGGATCCGGCGAGACAATAGACGCAGTGTCAGACTTCAAACTCCTTCACGGTGAGGTGAAACCATGAGCGTCCCCCCAGAATCCCATGCCGGTGCAAGCCAGGATCTGTTTCTCACACAGGGGGAAGAAAGACTGGAAGACGTCTCACGCCTGCGAGGCATGTTCCCCGACCTCCCGGTCGAGGCCCTCGTCAAAGAGGACCTGCTCCGACTCGGGATCTCCTTCAGCCCAGAAGCCCTGAAATATTGCGCCGATTTCAAAAGGAAATCCTATTTCATCTTCAGCTTCGACATGGTCCCCATCGATGAGATGGCCCAAGAGGAAAACCTCAGTGCCCCCGAAGAGATCCAGCTGAATGGCGGAGCATGGGACCTTCGCAGGACGACAGTCTCGGTGAGGGTGAATCCCTACTCGCCATGGCGCGCCGATATGGCTGGCGACCAGCTCACACTGAGTTGTGGAGACCAGGCCATCTCGCACATCGATTTGCAACCGGTCCCGGAGTACTACCTGGAAACTCTGGAAAATGGACAGCCGGTTCATGAGGTCGCCCCCACCATCGAATGGGGCTACCTGGTGTACCTCACCGTCTACCGCAAATGTCAGTACTTCGGCTTCAAGGAAGAATGCCGTTTTTGTGACATCAACGAAAACTACCGACAGCAGGTCAAAGCGGGTCGCCCCTATCGAACCGTGAAGCCCATGGACGAAGTCCTCGAGGCTCTCAGCATCCTCGATCGGGTCAACTCTCCTTCAAAGGCTTACACCCTGACAGGAGGGTCGGTCACCCGCAGCCTCAAGGGGCAGGGTGAAGCAGAGTTCTACGCCAACTACGCCCGTGCCATCGAAGAAAAATTCCCCGGTCGCTGGATCCCCAAAGCGGTAACACAGGCTCTGCCAGAAGATGAGCAACAGATTCTGAAGGACGCCGGGATTCAGATTTACCACCCCAACTACGAGATCTGGGATGAAGAGCTCTTCCCAATTCTGTGTCCTGGAAAAACCGCCTACGTCGGCCGGGACGAATGGCACCGGCGCATCATTGCCGCCACCGATATCTTTGGTGCCGAGAACGTGATTCCCAACTTTGTAGCCGGAATCGAGATGTCCCGTCCCCATGGATACACCGACCCGGAACAGGCGGTTGAATCCACCCGCGAAGGCTTGCAGTTCTTCATGAGCCAGGGTGTTTGCCCGAGATTCACGGTGTGGTGTCCGGAGCCTCTGTCACCGTTGGTGGTCGACCGCAAAAATGCAGGTGAGCTCCAGCCGCCGGCTCCTCTTGAATATCACGCGAGACTGCTGGTTGCCTGGAGGGATTGCCACAAGGAACACGGCCTGCCGGTACCTCCCGGATACGGACCTCCCGGTGCGGGTAACGCCATCTTCAGCGTTTCCAGTTTCATGGATGTCATCGACGTGGAGACGGACGGGAACTAGCGATCTTCCAGAACGGGGTAGCCCGTTTGGGCATCGATCCTCAGGACAGATTGGCCCGACAGGAATGCAACAATCCGCTCACCGAAGAGTTCTCCTCGCCAGCCACTGAGAAGTTTCAGTGATTCGGACTGGGTCTCTCCCGCGGCCTTTGCCCGGATCAGGTCTTCCACATCAGCATTGTTTCCGACCAGGGGCGGTGCAATCCGCTCTGCCCTGCACAAGGCTCGTAGAGCAGACGTTGCCAACTCCAGGGCGGCTTCCTCTTCCGGATCCAATCGACGTCTGCGCTTGATCTCCGGAATATCAGCGGCGGGAATCGATCGGCCTCTCGAAATCGCTTTCAGGATGCCATCGCCATACCGACGGGCATCCCGGGAATCCAGTCCCCGAAGGGATCTCAGGGATTCGGAATTGGCAGGAGCCCTGCGTGCCAACTCGACGAGAATTTCGTCGGGAAGAATCCTGCGACGGGGACGATCCTGGCGACTCGCCTCGGATTCACGCCACTCGTAGAGAAATCCGAGTTGGGACAAGCCCCTCGCATCGAGGCTTCCGGACCTTTTGACCTTCTTCAGACTCGCTTCTACCGGCGGGTGGTAGGTTTCCCTGCGATCGTACTTTTCCATCTCCGCCAAAGCCCAGTTCAGACGATTTTCCGATCCCAGCTTCTCAGTCAAGGCATCGTGCAAGGGGATCAAATGGCGAACGTCATCGATGGCGTAGGATTCCTGATTCGAGGTCAGGGGCCGCTTGAGCCAATCGGTCCACGACTCCCCCTTCTCGACAAATTTTCCCAGAATACGCTCACAGGTAACAGAGTAGGCCGGCTGCAATCCCAGCCCGAGAAAGGCTGCGGCGATCTGGGTGTCAAAGACGTTGGCCGGGGTTTCACCCGATTCCAGCTCCATGATTTCCATGTCCTGCCCACCGGCATGAACGATCTTGACGATGTTCTCGTCGCAAACCGTTTCCAGGATGGGATCAAGGGAAATCTCGGTGAGAGGATCGATCAAACGCAGTTCTTCACCAACAGAGATTTGAATCAATGCGAGTTTGGGGAAGTAGGATTTTTCCCGAATGAATTCCAGGTCGATTCCATAACGGCCGTCACTGCGGGCCTGAGACATGAAGTCGTTCAGGGCCGCAGTCGATCGGAGATAGAAATCTGTGGAATCACCCACGTGTTTCACCCATTTCTCAAGAGTCCGCGAATGCCCGGCGAATCAGATCTTCCTGTTCTCGATCATGGACCGATTTGGATCCGCTGGCCGGGCTCGCACTCCAGGCTCGACCGATGTATGTCACTCTGCGTCCGCCAGCGAGGAAACCGCCATCACGATCCCGAAGGAAGGACCATGCTCCCATGTTTCGGGGTTCATCCTGCACCCAACGGACATCGCAATCCTCAGGAAGCGACTGCATCACAGCCTGCAATGCGGTGCGCGGGAATGGGTAGAACTGTTCGAGCCTGACGATCAGGACGTCATTGGCTTCGCGGGAGGCCCGCTCCTGCAACAGGTCGTAAATCACCCGACCTGAAGCGATCAGTACCTTGCGAATGTGGGCACCTGGCTGACCGTCGACAAGGACTTCCTGGAAACCACGATCCGTAAACTCCGGAGCAGTGCTGCGCGCTGCCGGGAGTCTCAAGAGACCTTTCGGAGTCAAGACGATCAGGGGCTTCTTGACGGTTTCATGAACCTGCCTGCGGAGAGTGTGGAAGTATTGCGCAGCATTACTCGGCTGCACCACACGCAAATTGCCCTCTGCACACAGCTGAAGGAATCGCTCCAGTCTGGCGCTGGAATGTTCCGGTCCCTGTCCCTCGTATCCGTGTGGCAATAGCAGGGTCAGATTGGAGGTCTGGCGCCACTTTTCTTCCGCACTGGAAATGTATTGATCGATGATGACCTGTGCACCATTGGAGAAGTCACCAAACTGTGCCTCCCAAAGGGTCAGGGACTCCGGAGCCTGTACGCTGTATCCGTAATCGAATCCCAGCACTCCAAACTCGGAAAGCAGTGAATTGTAAACCTGGAAGGGAGCCTTGGCGCCAGTGATGTGAGCCAGGGGAACGTGTCGGAGTCCCGTGTCCACATCGGTTAGTTCAGCGTGACGTTGACTGAATGTTCCACGCCCACTGTCCTCTCCGGAAAGTCTCACCGGCGATCCCTCGCGAACCAGGGAGCCGAAGGCACACAACTCAGCAAGTCCCCAATCGATGGCACCGGATCGCGCCAACTCCAGACGACGCTGGAACTGGTTCAGCAACTTCGGATGCAACTGGAATCGATCCGGGGTCCTCGTGACCTCTGCCAGTAGCAGTTCCAGTTCCTCAGCGGTGACCGCCGTCGAAATCGAAGGTGAAGCCACTCCCTCAGTTTCTTCATTGTCCGGGCGAGTAGTGACCGTTCTTTCTGCGGCAACCGTCTCTTTTACAGACTTGAGGGAGTCATTCAGAATCGTCTGGAACTCGGAAAGCATCTGCTCAGCGGTTTCAAGATCGATTTCCTCCCGCGCCAACAGTCGTTCAGTAGCCAGTTTTCGCACCGAGCGGTGACTTTCGATTTTGGCTGTCATCAGAGGCTGGGTGTAACCTGGCTCGTCACCTTCATTGTGACCCCAGCGACGATAGCCCACCAAATCGATGAAGACATCCTTGCCAAACTTGTGGCGGTATTCAAAAGCGAGGCGAATCATGCGCACGACCATTTGCGGGTGATCCGCATTGACGTGGAAAACAGGTGCCTCGATGGATTTGGCCAAATCAGTGCAATAGCGACTGGAGCGCCCCTCGCCGGGCGAGGTGGTAAATCCGATCTGGTTGTTGATCACCAGATGCACCGATCCGCCGGTGGCGTAACCGTCCAACTGAGACATGTTGAGGGTCTCGTAGGTCACTCCCTGACCAGCAAGAGCGGCATCTCCATGAATCAACAGGGGCAACACGTTTCGTTGCTCGGTATTCCGATCCTGAAGCGCTCTGGCCATACCGGTCACTACAGGGCAAACCGATTCCAAATGACTGGGATTGCTGGCGAGGGTTACACGAACCGGACCGCCACCGTTGCCGTGATACTCACCACTGGCTCCGAGGTGATACTTCACATCGCCGGAGCCTTCGGGAGTTTCGGAATCAAAGTCCTCAAACTCCTCAAAGACCTGCTGCAGAGATTTGCCCAGAATGTTGACGAGGACATTCAATCTGCCCCTGTGAGCCATCCCCAGGAAAACGTCCTGAACTCCATGAGAAGAGCAACAGGAAAGAATGGCATCCAGTGCAGGAATCAGGGCTTCAGTGCCCTCAAGGCTGAATCGTTTCGCCCCCACGTAACTGGAGTGAAGGAACTTTTCAAACGCTTCCGCCTCGTTGAGTTTTTTCAGAATGTGAAGCTTTTCATCGATGGTCAGATCTTCATGGTTTTCGGTCTGCTCCATCCGATCCTGAAGCCAGTTGCGTTCTTCTGAATCAGAAATATGGGCAAACTCAACTCCCACGTATCCCGTGTAGGTACGACGCAGGATGTCGATGATTTCTCTCAGTTGACGGGGTCTCTCCTGTCCTGCCACTCCTCCACAAAGGAATGAACGATCCAGGTCCCAAATGCTGAGCCCGTAACTGCTCAGTTCAAGATCCGGATCAGGTGCGGGACTTCCCCCCAGAGGATCGAGGTGCGCAACGCGGTGCCCCCGTGTGCGGTAGGCTTCGACCAGTTGCAAAACCTTGGCCTGTCGATAGGCAAGCGAGTTCGTATCCTCTGCACTGCCCGAAGAAACTTCTTCCTGAGACCACTGGTAGGGTTCGTGAGGAACATCCAACTCTTCGAAAATCTGCTCGTAAAAGCGATCTTCACCCAGGAGGTACTTCTCCACCGTTGCAAGGAATGCGCCTGAAGCAGCCCCCTGAATCACCCGGTGGTCATAAGTGCTGGTCAGAGTCATGACCTTGGAAAGCCCCAATGCCCCTACCTGATTCGGCGACATCCCTGCGCAGGACGGGGGGTATTCAATGGATCCGATGCCAAAGATGGCACCCTGTTCGGCCATCAATCTGGGGACAGACATCGTCGTTCCCAGCATCCCCGGATTCGTGATTGAAACAGAAGTCCCGGCAAAGTCATCCATCGTCAGCTTGCTGCGGCGAGCGCGCGAAACGAGATCATTGTAGGACGCAAGAAACTTGCGGAACCCCATCGTTTCTGCGGCCTTGATATTTGGAACCACCAGAGACCGCTGGCCTCTTCGTTCGACGTCGACAGCGATTCCGATATGGGTATGCTCCCGTGTGATCTGATGGGGAACACCATCCACATACTTGAATCCGTGATTCATGCCGGGGTGCTTTGCCAAACCCCTGACCAGAGCAAAAGCGATGATATGGGTGAAGGACACCTTCGGACGGGCCCATGCCAATTGGTGTTCATTGATGATCTTGCGATTTTCCTCCAGCAGACGAACGGGAACACTGCGAACCGTCGTGGCTGTGGGAACGTCCGTACTCTCCTGCATGTTCTCGGCGATCTTGCCAGCGACACCCTTGAGGGGTTCGAGAACCGGATCCGCAGATTCGGAGACAGCTGGCTCCGAGGCGACCGGCTTTTGCGGCGCTGATTCCCGGGTGGCTGTCGAACCTCCCCCGGCAGAACGAATCACCTGTGAAGGTTGCGGAAGAGGATCCTGAGAGCGAGTTTCAGACCCTTTGCTCAAAGAGTCTGAAGCGGAGGCTTCATATCCATCAAAAAACTCTCTCCAGGCGGCACTGACACTGGCAGGGTCACGCCTGAACTGCTCATAAAGAGCATCCACATATCCCGAGTTTGATCCAAAACGATCCACGAGACCTCCCATGAACAGGAAAGAGGCGATTGCCGGTCCAACGACCGACAGGAGCAGGATTCCGGCCCCAATGAGATGCTAGGACTCAGGTTTTCAGCGTCAAGAAGACCGGAGGAGAACCCGGGAGATATCTGCAAAAATAAGGAGGATCAGACTCCATCTCCCGGCCCAGCGGAGCGGATGGTGTCCGCGAACTTCCTCAATCGGGCTATCGCACGACTGTGTCTCCGGCGTGTTGCCTCGATGTTGATGGACAACCGACGTGCCGCTTCCTCGTAGGAGATCCCCTCCTGGTCGATCCACGCCAGCAACTCCCGGTCATCATCGCCAAGCATGTCCAGGCAACGCTCAAGGAGGTCGAGGGCTTCCTCCCGCTGGACTCCCGCCGATGGAGACGAAATGGAAGCGGCAAGATGTCCCAATGGATCAAGTGAACGACTCTTCCCCGAATCCTTAGCCCGTCTCTTTTCCTTGCGCGGATCCCGTTTCTGGGCCAACTCTTTTTCGATGAGACGATTGAGGTTGTTCATGGTGACTTGCTTGAGCCATGCCCTGAAAGCGGGAAGACCACGATCCTCAAACTTGTCGCGCAGCTTATAGACGTCCAGAGCGGCCTGCTGGAGGACGTCACTGGGGTCGATTCGACGGCGAAGATCGGGCCCCAGGCGATTTTCCACAGGCCTTCTCAAACGGGGCAACTCCTGATGGATCAATCTCCCGTATGCCTCTTCATCTCCAGCAACGAAATCCGGAAGCCACTCTTCTGCACTTTTGTCGTGGTCATTGGGGAAATCATCGGAAGGATTCTCCTCCGCAGAGTGAGACTCTTCCTGGGGCTGTTCTGCATTTTCCCCTTTATCAGGATCTGTCATGGCGGCCTCCTGAAGGGCATGATAACGAAAAAGGGAGTGGGGATCAGCCCCAGAATGGGAAGCAAACCGGGTGAGCAACGAATACGACGACGAGAATCTGGAAGATGAACTGTCTGAGGCAGAGTTGGTGTTTGCCAGGCTTCTCGCCGGGAACACCTCCATCGACGAGGCCGTGGAGCGTGCTTGCAAGGCACAACCCGAACTCGAGGCCGAATTGATGGAACAGTTGGCCCGTTACATGGAACGTCGAAAGAAACGCCTCGGGAAAACAGGAAAGGGAAAGGAGACCGGCCAAAACCCTGAAGGTCTGGCTGAAATGCTTCTCGATCGCTATAGCGATCACCTCTCCATCACCCCCTCCTACGGCGGAGACTCCTCCACCCCACTGATTCCAGAGCAGGGACGTTACCGGATCCAGGAAGAGATTGCCCGTGGCGGCATGGGTGTGATCTTGCAGGCACTGGACCCGGTCCTTCAACGACAAGTGGCGATGAAGGTCATCCTTGGCAACAATGATGGCGTGGCCCCCTCCCAGAGGACCCAGAGATTTATTCGCGAAGCCAAAATCACCGCTCAATTGACCCACCCCGGAATTGTCGCTGTCCACGACTTGTCATGTGCAGAAGACGGTCGTTTCTTTTTCACGATGGATCGAATCGAGGGGCAAGAGCTCCGGGATGTCATGATTGCATATCGGGATGGAGATCCTGACTGGGATCTGAACCGCCTGCTGGAAACCTACCTTAAAATTTGCGACACGATGGAATTCGCCCACGACCGTGGAGTGGTTCACAGGGATCTCAAACCATCCAACATCATGGTCGGAAAGTTCGGAGAAACCTATGTCATGGACTGGGGGCTGGCTCGAAAAGTTGACGATCAGGAAGACGACCCCATTCATGGCAAGATCGAAGACCGCGGGGACACCAGCCCTGATGGGTCTACCATCGTCACTCGCGATGGTGCCGTGGTAGGCACCCCTTCCTACATGTCTCCCGAGCAAGCCCTTCCGGATACGGGGAAGATTGGACCCTGGACTGATGTCTACGCCCTCGGATCTCTTCTCTATGAAATCCTTACCGGCTATGCCCCCTACCGGTCCGCCAACTCTGGCCCAATGCCAGCACACAGGGTCTTGAGAAAACTCAAGGAAGGTCCCCCTGCAGACATTCTCGAATTGGCTCCCGACACTCCGGAAGATCTGGCAGAGATTTGCCGTCAGGCGATGAGTCGGGACTGGGAACAGCGGCCTCCCAGTGCAGGCAAGGTCTCTGCCCTGATCAGGGAGATTCAAAACTCACGTGCCAGGGATGCAAAAGCGACACGAGAGGCTCTTGAGATCGCCAAGCGCTCCAGAGCCGTCACCCAATTCCTGACTGACCTCTTCATCGAACCGGGTCAGGAAAGAACCTCTCTTCATCGCATCGACGCCCATGACCTTCTCGATCGGGGTGCCAATCAACTCGTCGACGGAGGCCCGGAACAGCCAGAGATACGGGTAACACTCCTGGCCACGATGGCTTCGGTCCTGCTACAAACCGGAAGCCCCGAAAGAGCAGCACTTCTCCTGGAGAATGAAAAAGAGATCCGTCAGAAACACCCGCATTGGCCCGGCGAGGACTATGTCCGAACCCTCCGCCAATTGTCCTTTGCGCAGATACAGGTTCGCCGACTGAGTCAGGCCGAGGAAACATTGCAAGAAGCCCTGGACCAGCCTGTTCTGCAAAGTGACATCGACTTGTTCACCTCAGTCCAATTGGAATTGGCACTGCTTCTCAATCTCCGTGGCGACTGGTTTCGGGCGGAAGAATTCCACAGCGACCTTCTGCTCAATCTGAAGAAGTCATCAGGCACCCGTGCATTGACGGGACTGTTGGGTCTGGCCCGGAGCTTCTCTTATCAGGGAGACTGGAAAGAGGCGGAAAAAACCCTCGCGAAAGCAGAAGAGACCAGCCGGGATCTTCGTTCCGTAGAAAGAGCGGAGTGCCTCTTCCAAATGGCAGGCCTTCATCTCGAATGTGAACGTGAAGAAGTAGAGGATGAGCAACTGGAGCTGGCCAAAACTCACCTCGAGGAGGCCATCCGGATTCAGATTGAAGTGAGTGGAGAAAAGTCGAGCATCACGGCCCGCTATCAAAGGGCTCTCGCTTGCTGCTTGCAAAGGCTGGGTCAGGTCAAGGAAGCGGAGCAGATAGCACGGGAGGCGCTCGTCTCTGTCCGGCAAACCCACGTGATTCAGCACCCTCTTTGTGCAAGGTCATTTGCCCGCCTCGCATCGATTCTCCTGAGGTCGGGACAAAGTGATGTTGCTGAAAAACTGTTGGCGGAAGCGGGAACCAGTCTCGATCTCATGGAGGTTCGACCGGAACATGAGTTTGATGCCCTGGAAGCCAAAGCGAGACTTCTCAGCCTGTCTTCCCAATGGGAAGAGGCGCGCAAGATTCTCCTCGAGTTGGACGAGATCGGTGATGAATTGCCAACTATGCAACAATATCGTCGGAGCAACATTGAAAGTATCTGCAGGGATGCGGGAATCGATCCCCAACTTTCAGATCAAACAAATGAATGAGGTTCGGGATTATTCTTCATCGTAGCGGGTAAAACTCTCTACGGTCGCAGAGTCCAACTCCTCGACCATCGATTTCACCAACTCAATGGCATTCAGGTAATCCTCGAAATCGATCATGCTCGAATGGGTATGAATCGACCTTGCCGGGACTCCGATGACAACAGTGGGAACTCCAATGCCATGAAGATGAGTGGTACTGGCGTCGGTTCCGCCGCTTTTGCGTACTGCAACCTGCACTGGAATACCTTTTTTCTCGGCCAGAGACTCTGTCCAGCGAACCAATTTCCGATTGGAGAGTGCGGTCGGATCCATGAATCGGATCTGGGGACCCTGCCCAAGCACCGCTTGCCTGCGTGGCATCCCCGGCAGGTCATCCGCAGGCGTTCCCTCGAGGATGATTCCCAGATCTGGCTGACTCAGATGACTCGCAGTTTTTGCCCCCCGACAACCCACCTCTTCCTGCACGGCGGCGACTGCAATCGGCTGACATGACAAGGAGGATCCTCCTGTCAACGCAGCCCTGAAAGCCTCAATCATCACACCGACTCCGACGCGGTCGTCGAAAGCCTTGCAACAATACCGTCCGGGAGAGGCCATCTCCTCAAAGTGGCCCCTGGGTGCGATGGGGTCTCCCACCTTGATCCCCCATGAGAGAACCTCTTCGAGATCCCTGGCTCCCACATCGATGTACATCTGATCGAGTGAAAGCACCTTGTCGCGCTCAGCTGCAGAAAGAAAGTGGGGAGGCTTGCAACCGATGGAGCCGGGAATCTTTCTGCCACTGCTGGCCAGAATATCCACTCTTTGGGCCAGCAGGACATGCCCCCACCAGCCGCCAAGAGGCACAAACCAAATCCGTCCCTCTTCATCGATGGACTGGACGCAGAATCCCACTTCATCCATGTGAGCATCGAGAACAACCCGGGGACCTTTTCCCTCAGCCTCGACGATCACACTGCCAAGCCCATCGTGCTGGACACTCCCATGCCCACCGATTTCCCGATGAACGATTTTGCGGACTTCCCCCTCAGCACCGGGTGGGCCACACGCAAGAGCAAGATCTTTGAGCAAGGAAAGGGACGACTCGGACATGGTGAGACCTCTCAATCAGACCAGAAAGGATAAGCGAATCCACAATCGAGGGACAGATTTCAAATTGGAATCAGGGCAACTCGATGGGGACTTCGTCACCCATGTGAATGCGACTGCCACGGAAACCCAGACGGTGGGAAAGAATCTCCACCCCCTCACCCACGGCTTCCAAAATCGCTTCTGAGTAGGCGGGATCGATGTCACTGGCAAATCCCACTTTTGAACAATCACTTCTTCCCAGTAACAGAAAGAGTACCGCACGGTGTCCCAGCTGCTTCAGGCGGATCAACTCTTTCAGGTGCTTGCGACCTCTCTCCGTAACCGCATCCGGGAAGTCGGCTCTTTCAGAATCCACAGGCGAAAGCATGGTGACATTCTTCACTTCGACATAAACATCACCATTCGTCTCATCAGGACGATCTTCCCCTGCGATGACGATATCCAGGCGACTCTTTTCACCGACCTTGATCTCCCGATGGACCTTTTGCCCCCGCTTGAGCAGCAACTTGGGTATCTTTCCCGCTTCGATGGCATCGGCGACCAACTGATTGGGCAGCCCCGTGTCGACGAGAGCTTTTCCGCGGCGCCTCACACCCAGAAGAGTCAGGGTCCATTTCAACTTGCGTTTGGGGTCAGGGACATGGCGCAACCACGCCTTCGGTTCACCATCCACGAGGGTTTTCATCGAACCTGAGTTTGGACAGTGTGCGGTCACCTCGCCCACCTCAGGAACCTCACAGTCCGCAAGAAATCTCTTGTAGCGTTTGATCAATCGCCCCTCGACGAGGTCGCTTCCGGGATGGGAGCTCAAGGGATGGCCTTCACTGGTGCCAACAGATGCTCCTGTATCGATTTCCACTCGAGATCTCGCATATGCCTTGCAGGTCTGCCCCGAACCCCGTGACCCGATTCGGGGTAGATCATCATTTCGAAAGACTTGCGATTCTCCTGAAGCCGGTGTGCCAACTGCATGGCATTTTGAACATGAACATTGTCATCAACACCACCATGAAGAATCAGCAAGTGTCCCTGCAGATCCGCAGCGGACTCGATCACACTCGAAGCGGAATAACCCTCCGGGTTCAGCTGCGGAGTATCCATGTACCGTTCGGTATAAATGGTGTCGTAGTCACGCCAGTCGTAAACTCCACCCCCCGCGATTCCGAGGACGAATTTATCTGAATGGGTCAAGGCGTAGGCTGCTATGAATCCGCCATAGGACCAGCCGGAGATTCCAACCCTGTCCGCATCTGCCCAGGGATTTGCGCAAAGCCAATCGATGGCATCTTCCAGATCCATCAACTCCTGCACCCCCAACTGGCGGTAACAGGTTGCAGTATCGACCTGGCCTCGGCTGCTGGAGCTGCGAACGTTGACCTGCAAGACAACCATTCCCTGGTGAACCAGAAACCTCAGCCAACCAGAACCCGGATATCCCTGACGAACAGTCGGAGCATTGGGACCGGAGTAGGTGCTGATAAAGACGGGAAGCGGAATCTCCGGGTCATGATTGACAGGCTTCATCACCATGACGTCCATGCTGTAGCCGTCTCTTGCAGGTACTTCGTGGAGGGTCGCATCCACATCCTCAAAAGTGTTGAGTGCAGGAATATTGCCTTCAGAAAGAACCCGGATCATCTGCCCGTCTCTGGAGATCAGGCGATACTCACCCGGGGTCTCCACACTGGAGAATCGATCGAGAACGAACTCTCCGTCTGGAGAGATGGAAGTACGGTGGCTTCCGGGTTCATGGGTCAGCTGCACCAGAAGGTCTCCATCAAAATCGATCCGGTAAAGATGCGATTCGATGGCTCTTCCGAGACTTCCCGTGACCCACAATTCCCGACGCTCTTCGTCGATTCGGGCAATCGATTCCACTTCCCATTCCCCACGGGTGATTTGGCGAATCAACTCACCATTGGGTTGGTAGTGATACAGGTGCGCAAAGCCGGTGCGCTCACTCTTCCACAGAAAGGTTCCGTCCGAGAGCCACTTCGGAGCCCCGAGAACATTGACCCAACTGTCGGACTTTTCCTCAATGAGCAGACCGACATTGCCGCTCACAGGGTCGCATGAAAGAAGGGACAGGGATGACTGGATCCTGTCCTGAACCTGAGCCAGCAATCGGGTGGAATCGGGAGTCCAATCGACACTGACGATCAGGCGTTCCTCATCAAAAGAGGTGATCTGCATCGGTCGGGTTGACCCGGTTTCAGTATCATGAACCCAGAGCTCCACACGGGGATTGGTTTGCCCTGCTTTGGGATAGTGCTGGGTGATCACCTTTTGGGCAAAGGGGAGATGACGGACAATCTGGAACTCTGGAACCCCTTCCTCCATCAGTTTGAGGAAAGCCAGATAGCGACCATCCGGACTCCACCACTGGGCATTGAAATTCCCGCGGCCGTAGACCTCTTCCTGGTAAACCCAATCGAGCTTGCCATTCAGGAGATCTTCCGATCCATCTTCGGTGATCTGCTGGAGACCTTGTTCAAACAAATCAACGACGAAGAGATTTGACTGGCGAATTCCACTGATCGACTCGCCTCCGGGAGCGAGCCGAACCATCTCCATCGCCCCCGGGATCTCGGTGATCATGACCTCTCCGTCACCCTTGCGAGCCGCTACATAATTTTCATAGACGGTCACCCGAATTCCCTGATCACTGGCGAGAAGCAACTCCGGACGCCCTTTGGCGGGATCACGATCTGCGATTCCGGCCTTGAAAGCCGCATTGAAGCCCACTGCCGGATCAGGTCCCTGCCATCCGGCCGGTTCCGATTCCAGCTTGCGCAAGCCCACCTTCTCGAGGGTCAGGGGATCCAGGGGATCTCCGTTTCGCCCTTGTCGTATGGCGTGATCGGGCCCGACAAAACTCCAGCGCTCCAGGGAGGGGAAAAACCGTGCTCTCCCCCGGTCTACGTCGGAATAGGTCAAACGGCGGAGATCGTCCTTCTCCGGTGAATTGCCGGGATTCGCCCTCAGATCCGCTGAAGACCAGAAAATCAGGACGAAGGGGATAAATGCCCAGAATTTGTTCGCCATTCCGGGGCTCCTCTCTGCGTGGGCCACCCGATTCGGTTGCCCTTTGAAACCGTTCTCGGAGAATCAAGGAAATGTAGTTTCCCCCGGCATGGAAGGCCAGCCCTGATTGGGCGGTTCGTTGCCGGATTCACCATTTTTGGGAAATGGAAGCGCGATGCCGGATGATTCAAAGGGCGTCCACCCCGACCTGCTGAAGCAGTTGACCTGTCCTTGTGACGTTCGGTCCTCCCTGTCAGAGGACTCAGGGGGACTGCGTTGCGATCAATGCGACAAGGTCTTCCCACTGGTGGAAGGGATTCCCCACATCCTCCCCGATTCCGATTCGGAATCCTGATTCAGCGAAGAGCAGGAGTTGCCTTGAACTCACATCAGCCCCCAGCATCGGACAATGATCCACAGGAAACAGCCGAGTGGATCGAATCTCTGGAGAGCACCCACTCTGTAGCCGGAAGAGAGCGCACAGGAGATCTGATGGATCGCCTGGTCTGGCACTCCCGTTCCCTGAGGGTTCCTGCAGCAAACCATGCCATTACTCCCTACCAGAACAGCATCGCTCCCGATCAGGAAACGGCCTATCCAGGCGATGAAGAGATGGAACAACGGATCGAGAATCTCGTCCGCTGGAATGCGATGGCAATGGTCGTCAGGGCCAACAGCCAGTTTGATGGTCTCGGTGGACACATGTCCACCTTCGCCTCCGCAGCCACCCTCTACGAAGTGGGACAGCAACACTTCTTCCGCGGAATCGACCACCCTGGTGGCGGAGACCTGATCTTTTTTCAGGGTCACGCCAGTCCGGGCATGTACGCACGCGCTTTCCTTGAAGGCCGCCTGACCGTCGATCAACTCGATCACTTCCGCAGGGAAGTGGAAGGTCGAGGGGTCTCCAGTTACCCCCACCCGCGATTGATGCCCGATTTCTGGCAGTTCCCGACAGTCTCCATGGGACTGGGCCCCATCAATGCCATCTACCAGGCCAGATTTTTGCGCTATGCACAGGCGAGAGGCTTCAAGGATACTTCTGACCAAAGGGTCTTTGCATTCCTCGGAGACGGGGAGTGCGACGAACCGGAAAGCCTCGGAGCCCTGCGGATCGCCTCCAGAGAAGGCCTCGACAATCTGGTGTTTGTGGTCAACTGCAATCTGCAACGCCTCGACGGGCCTGTAACCGGCAACTCCAAGATCATTCAGGATCTGGAGGGTGCATTCAGCGGAGCCGGGTGGCGGGTGATCAAGAATGTGTGGGACCGTAACTGGGATCCTCTCCTCGCCAGCGATCCCGAAGGTCGACTTCTGAGAAGACTGGGAACCATCGTTGACGGAGTCTGGCAAAGATCGGACGCAGAAGATGGGGCCTGGACCCGAGCTCAACTGATTGGCGACGACCCTGTCCTCGCGAACTACCTCGCCTCATGGAGCGACGACCAGATCAAATCACTTGGCCGGGGAGGTCACGACCGCATCAAGGTTGCCAATGCCTACAGGGAAGCCTGTCAGGGGGATGGCAGACCGACCGTGATCCTCGCCAAGACGGTCAAGGGGCATGCACTCGGTCCCACCGCCGCCTCGCGAAACGTGACGCACCAGCTGAAAAAATTGAAGGGTTCCGAAGTCCGTGCTGTGCGCGATCTCCTCGAGATCCCTGTGGCGGACAGCGAAGTGGAATCCGCCCCCTTCTATCACCCCGGGGAAAACTCACCGGAGGTCCAGTACATGCTCGAGCGTCGCCAACAACTGGGCGGCTCGATTCCTCGACGCAGGGCCATCGCTGCGGTTCCCGAGTTGCCTCCCGAGAAAACTTTTGCACAACTCCATGGAGGAACCGAGGGCTCTGTACCCGCTTCGACGACGATGGCATTCGCCCGCCTCTTCCGTGACCTTCTCAAGGCCGGGGATCTGGGCAAGCGCATCGTCCCCATTCTGGCTGACGAGGCCCGCACCTTCGGTATGGAGGCCCTGTTCAAGCAGGTGGGAATCTACGCCCCGGGTGGACAGGCCTACGAGCCCGTTGATCACGACCTGCTCTTTTCCTACACCGAGCGCAAGGACGGCCAGATTCTGCAGGAAGGCATCACCGAATGTGGTTCCCTTGCCAGCACGATTGCCGCCTCAACCAGCTATTCAACACTGGGTGAGGTGACCGTCCCCTTCTACATCTTCTACTCCATGTTCGGCTTCCAGCGTGTCGGAGACCAGATCTGGGCCATGGGAGACGCCCGTGGCCGCGGATTCCTTCTGGGAGCCACCGCTGGCCGCACGACGCTCAATGGAGAAGGCTTGCAGCACCAGGATGGCCACAGCCCCCTGATGGCTGCGGCGTTCCCTTCCTGCCTCTCCTACGATCCCGCATACGCCTACGAGGTAGCGGTGATCATCGAGGAGGGCCTGCGCCGAATGGTTCAGGAGCAGGAAGACATTCACTACTACCTGACCCTCTACAACGAGAACTTGGAAATGCCGGCGATGCCGGAAGGATCGAAGCAGGGCATCCTTGAAGGAATGTACCTTCTCGATGGTGCTCCCGAAGGGGACGGACCAAAGATTCGACTCCTCGGCTCCGGCAGTGCCCTGCCCCGTGTCCGGGAAGTGGCCAAGGCCCTGTTCAACGACCATGGAGTCCATGCGGAAGTCTGGTCCGTCACCTCCTTCCCGGAACTCCAGCGCCAGGCCATCGAGATCGACCGCCAGAATCTACAACAACCGGGTCAACCTCCTCTGGAAGCGACCGTCACCCGCAATCTGGCCGGTGATGCACCAGTGGTCGCCGTGACCGAATACATGAAGGCTTTGCCTGATCTGGTTCGTCCCTGGGTCAGTGCTCCCTGGGCCAGCCTGGGAACTGACGGTTATGGCCGCTCAGATACCCGCGAAGAATTGCGTCGCCACTTCGAAACGGATGAAGCCAGCATCGAAATCGCGGCCCTGTCTCTGCTGGCCCGCAAGGGTGATCTCGATCCTCAGGTGGTCGCAGATGTCCAACAACGCCATGGCAGGGAGCCGGGCTCCACTCCCCCCTGGAAGCTTTGATCAAGAAATAAAAAAAGGGCCGGATCCTTGTGGATCCGGCCCTTTTTCATTTCCTGGATGACAACCTTTAGTAACGGTAGTGGTTCGGCTTGTAGGGTCCCTCTTTGGGAATACCCAGGTAATTCGCCTGAGTGTCATTCATTTCGGTCAGCTTCACGCCGAGTTTGGCGAGGTGAAGACGGGCCACTTTCTCGTCGAGAATCTTCGGCAGCACGTAAACCTCATTGGCGTAGTTTTCGGCGTTCTTGAACAACTCGATCTGCGCCATGACCTGGTTGGTGAAGGAAGCACTCATCACGAAGGACGGGTGACCGGTTGCACAGCCCAGATTCATCAGGCGGCCTTCTGCCAGAACGATGATGGAGTGGCCGTCCGGGAAGGTCCACAGGTCGACCTGATTCTCGTGCTCCTGCGGATTCTTCAGGTTCTCACAGCTGATGCCGTCGACCATCGAAAGGCCAGCCATGTCGATCTCGTTATCGAAGTGGCCGATGTTGGAAACGATGGCGTTGTGCTTCATGCGGGCCATGTCGGTGACCTTGATGATGTCACGGTTACCGGTGGTGGTCACAAAGATGTCCGCAGTTGCGACGACATCGTCGAGGTGGGTCACCTCATACCCCTCCATGGCGGCCTGCAGTGCGCAGATCGGATCGATTTCGGTGATCACAACACGGGCTCCCTGGCCACGGAGGGCCTGAGCGCAACCTTTGCCGACGTCACCATATCCAAGAACGACGCAGACTTTGCCGCTGAGCATGACATCCGTCGCGCGACAAAGGCCGTCAACAAGGGAGTGACGACAGCCGTAGAGGTTGTCGAACTTGCTCTTGGTCACAGAGTCATTGACGTTCATAGCCGGGAAGATCAGCTGGCCAGATTCCTGCAGCTGGTAAAGGCGGTGGACTCCGGTCGTGGTCTCTTCGGTGACACCCTTGATGGAATCGGCGATGGCGGTCCATTTGCCCGGCTCGTTGGCAAGGCTGTTGCGAAGGGTCTCAAGGACGTACATCCACTCTTCCGGATCCTTTTGGTCGTACTCCGGAACCTGCCCGGCCGCTTCGAACTCTCGTCCCTTGAGAACGAGCATGGTGGCATCGCCACCGTCGTCGAGAATCATGTTGGGCAGGGTGCCGTCAGGCCAGGTCAATGCAGACTCGGTGCACTCCCAGTACTCCTGAAGGGTCTCACCCATCCATGCGAATACGGGGACTCCCTTCGGCTCATCGATGGTTCCCTCGGGTCCCACGACCACGGCCGCTGCCGCATGATCCTGAGTCGAGAAAATGTTGCAGGAAGCCCAACGGACTTCCGCTCCCAGATGGACCAGGGTTTCGATCAGAACCGCGGTCTGAACCGTCATGTGAAGGGATCCGGTGACACGGGCTCCAGCCAATGGCTGCGAATCACCAAACTCATCCCTGAGGGCCATCAGCCCCGGCATTTCTTCTTCTGCAAGACGAATCTCCTGGCGGCCGAAGTTGGCCAGCTGAAGATCCTTGACTCTGTATTCGATCCCCTGTCGGGTTTCCTGAACGGGCATTCCACGGCCCCTTTCATCTCATTGGTTTCACTTCACTGTTCGACGGGCCGTACCCCTGGAGGGGTCACCACCTGCGAACAGTCCAGTCATTTGGATGGTAACGAACTCCCATGGGTGAATCGAGTAACTCCGGCGGGATTCTCCCCTTCTGTGACCTGATTCCCCGAGCGAATGACAACATGCGGAACAGGAGTTCAATACGGGAATTGGGAAAATCGACCGATTTCGATCGGCACTCTTCCGGATGTGCAGGGCTGAATATCCCACCAGAAAGGTACCCTGGGGCGAGACTCCGGGAGAGCACCGGAATCCGCTAACGCAATCGTGCCCGTGCCCATGCGGCGACCCGAACGGCATCCGCCTCACTCTGCTGCGGTTTTTCCTGCGGATCGAATTCCGGAGGAGAGTCAGCGAGGATGGCACGAATCCCTCCATACGCGAGAACGCGCAACGACTCCGAGCGGGAAGACAAATCTTCGATCAGCAGTTCCACAGCCGATTCGCAACCCAGCTGAATCGCAGCCCTGAGAGAGATCTCTCTCATGGTCACATCCGATTTTTCTGCCGATTTTTGGGCGAGATCGATCAGGGCCTGTTCATGCTTCCCTGCCTCATAAAGCTCAGGAGCAGGAGGGTCGTCGGCTGACAATTCAGAGCCCGATTTTTCCCGTCGAAGAATCTCCTGAACCATCGCCCATGATTGGGTCCACTCTTCCATTTCCTCCGGCGAATCGAATCCACCGGGCTTGATCAACTCTGCAATCTGCTCGAGACGTTTCACCACTCCCCGGGAAGTAACCCGTTCCTCGATCAAGGCCAGATACCGAAGCATCTTTGGTCGCTCGTAGTTCGGCATCGTCAGGATGACTTCTTCAAAAATCTTCAGCAGCTTGGCCTTCGGTCGCAATCGGAGTTGCCGAACCAAAGTCGGCAAATGGACAGAACGGCCTGAATCGGCCAACAAGGCCCATTCATCCGATTGCTCTTTTTCCGAGGAAGATCCTCCCCCGGAAAAGATGACAAAGGTCGTGGCAGAGCGGGTCAACATTGCGCTGGCCCTCTTCAGAATCAGCAAAGCAAAAGCCGTATCGACGCGAGTGGCATTGCCGGCATACCAGCCCATGTTGATCCACGAGCCTTCAGAGTTCTGATTGGACAGCAGGTGTTCGCTGATGACCTGATACCAGTCATGGTCGCCGATCTTTTTGATTCCGCCCAAATCCCCGACTTTTTCAAGACTGTACATTCCGTAACAGTTGTCGGTGGCTTCCCATGTTTTCGCCATCCATGCGAGGCCATCGCGGATCGAATCACGCACTGTTTTTCGAAAATCTGGAGTGAAACCTTCTCCACCAAAATCGTAGGCAACCAGGAGTGAAGACACCCCTGCACAGGTCATGTTCCAGTTACCACTCTCTTTGGTGGTCTCGTAACGGAACGCTCTTTCCTGAGCCTCCACCATTTCCTCACCCGTCAGCGGAGGAATGATTTTAGGCTTCTTTTTGACCCCTGTTCCATCCCGGCGCCTTCCGCGACCCTCTTCCTCATTCAGGGGCTCACTGACCCTTGGGGCGAGAGTGATCTGCGGCTTGACCACCGGTCCTTCTTTATCCTGAGTGGAGAGGATGTAGCGACAGACCCCCTCCCAGACCTTGGGCTCAATCTCGAAATTTCGCCTCGCCAGAACCGCCAGAGCCAGAACCGCAAATTGGGTCACAGAGGTATCCGCATCGACACTGGTGGAGGTGTAACGCCAGCCGCCGGTTTCATTCTGTCCCTTGAGGAGGATCTCAGCGGCAACCTTCAGGTTCTTTCGATGATTCCTTACGAGGCGACTCAGAACCGAGGGTGGCAGGGAGTCGACCCCCGCTTCCATCAATGCATCCTGCTCGGCCTGAGTAATGGCAGCGTCCAGAGCGAAGACCCAACAGGAGACGTCGTACATCCGCTCCGCGGCAGGGATGGATTTCTCGATCCCATTGAAGTGTTGGCGCAGTACGGGGTGATCGCGATCGACCCCGGCAGTAATCAGGGCGTAACACTCCAGAGCCCGGGAGCCGGGAATCGCCTCCGAATGGGACCCTTCAAGGATCCCCTCCGGATCTGCCTGAGATTCGGTGAGCAGATAATCGATGCCCGCTTCAAGGCTGAGGGTGATTCGGTCATCTTCCCTCAGAGCGGCCATCGCCTCGTGATTGAGGCGGATACTCCTGCGCCCTTCCCGCAAACTGCCAGAAGCACGAAAGCGATGAATCTGGACATCCCCATCGCCGGCAATCACACCGATTTCGCCGATATCCTGACGAATTCCATCGACTTGATGGACACGCTTGTTTTCGACAAACACCTGCAGTTTTTGATTACGGCGACGCACCACCAGAGTGAAAGGTTTTCCTGCCTCAACCAGACTGCCAATGTCGCATATCACCTGGCGGGTATCAGATTTGGGCAGTCCACGGAAGATCAACTTTCCCTCATCCCCACCCAAAATCACTCTGGCCGGTCCAAAATCCAGGGACGAATAGTTTTCCCCAAGGATGGACAGGGTGAGATTCAACTCGATGTCAAAACTTCCCTTGCCGATCTCATGATCCGCAATCAGGAAACTCTTTCGACCTTTCCCGGTGACCACTCCGTCCACCACTCTCCAACCACCGGCCGGATTGAAGCAACCGGACATGTCTGCCCCGTCAACAAACTGCCGCGCCTTCGGGGGGGAATGCTCAGGGAGAGTCTCTGAACCCGCTGCTTCACCATGAACGTGGCCAGCCAAGAATGGATTGAACATGCAGAAGGTGATTCCGCAGAACAGCAAGAAAGCGGGAGTCGCTGTCCTGAGAGAGATCATGGGCTGTGCCTTTGGCAAATTCATGAGTGCGGGTCCCCGTGAAAAGTCTGTGGGCAAACCGTCAGTTTAACGGTGATTATCCCCATGAAAACCACCGAATGGCGGATCCAGACCTGTTCCCTCGATCCCGGTGGATCTGGTCGTTATATTCGTGAATCGTTGAGGAAAGAGGGAGCTCCATGTCTGACGCCATTGAAAACCTGTTTCATGAAGAACGTCGTTTTGACCCCCCTGGCAAGTTCTCCGCCGAGGCCAATGCCCAGTCAGGGATACACGAGGAAGCAGCCCGGGATCCGCTGGCCTTCTGGTCCAGCGAGGCCGAAAAGATTCATTGGCGAAAGCCATGGGATCGCCTCCTCGATTCCTCGGATGCTCCTGTTTACCGGTGGTTTGAAGGTGGACGTCTGAACGTGACCGAATCCTGTCTCGATCGCCATGTCGAGACCCACCCCGACCGGGTCGCCTTCCATTGGGAAGGGGAGCCCGGTGATTCCCTGAGCCTCACTTACTCGGAGCTCCTTGCCAAAGTGTGTCAATGCGCTGCTGCCCTGAAGCAATTGGGAATCGGCAAAGGGGATACCGTCGCCATTTACATGGGCATGGTCCCCGAAATCACCATCGCCATGCTCGCGTGCGCCCGCATCGGTGCCGCCCACTCGGTGGTCTTTGGAGGATTCAGTTCCGACAGCCTTCGTGAACGTCTTGACGATGCGTCCTGCAAGGGCGTCATTACCCAGGATGGTGCCTGGAGACGGGGAAAGGTCGTCCCCTTGAAAGAGAATGTCGATCTGGCACTCGAAGGACAGGAAACCGTGACTTCCGTTCTCGTTCTGGAACGCTGTAAAAATGAAGTCACCTGGTCTGAAGGCCGGGACCATTGGTGGCATGACGTCGTCCCCGCACAAGACGAGTTTCTTGAGGCGGAGGAGATGGATTCCGAGGATTTGCTCTTCATCCTCTACACCTCTGGCAGCACCGGCAAACCCAAGGGAATCGTCCACACATGCGGTGGCTACCTGACTGGAGTCAGCAGCACCTTCCGAAATGTCTTCGATATCAAGGAATCGGACCTGTACTGGTGCACAGCAGACTGTGGCTGGGTCACCGGTCACTCCTACATCGTCTACGGCCCACTGGCCAACGGAGCGACCAGCCTGATCTACGAGGGAACTCCTGATTTCCCGGATCAGGGACGCTGGTGGGATCTGGTTGAAAAGTACGCCGTCACCATCTTTTACACAGCGCCCACTGCGATACGGACCTTCATGAAGTGGGGAGAAAAGATTCCCAAATCGAAGGACCTTTCCAGTCTTCGCCTTCTCGGCTCTGTCGGTGAACCGATCAATCCGGAAGCATGGATGTGGTACCACGAGTTTATCGGTGGAGAACGTTGCCCCATCGTCGATACATGGTGGCAAACCGAAACCGGATCCATCATGATCACACCCCTTCCGGGAGTGACAACGACCAAACCCGGATCCGCCGCCACACCCTACCCGGGCATCGATGCGGTCGTCGTCGACGACGAAGGCAATGAAGTGGAACCCGGACACGGCGGACTTTTGGTCGTGCGTTCCCCCTGGCCATCGATGCTGCGCGGGATTCACGGGGATCCACAGCGTTACAAGGAAGTCTACTGGAGCCGATTCGATGGTCTGTACTTCCCCGGAGACGGCTGCAAACTCGACGAAGAAGGATACCTCTGGCTACTCGGCCGGGTGGATGACGTCATGCTCGTTTCCGGCCACAACATCTCCACCACCGAAGTCGAGAGCGCCCTGGTCGATCACCATGGAGTGGCAGAATCTGCGGTCGTCGGCAGAAAAGACGACACCACGGGCCAAGCCATCGCCGCCTTTGTCGTTCTCAAGGGTGGTTCAGAGGGAAGCGAAGAGTTGATTCAGGAGTTGCGACAGCATGTCGCAGCCAAAATCGGCCCCATCGCCAAGCCTGCCAGTATCGTCTTCACTCCGGATTTGCCGAAGACCCGATCCGGCAAAATCATGAGACGTCTCTTGCGGGATATCTCGGAGAAAAGGCAACTCGGGGATGTCACCACTCTTGCCAACTCCGATATCGTCGAGGCGATTCGCGACGGAGCAGCCCAGAGTTCGGAAGACTGAAACCGGAAACCGTTTTCCTCGATCAGATCAGTTGGAAGTCGTCTCTGAACTGACAGACTCGGCTTCGTTGGCCAGGAACCAGCTGGTCAGGAAAGCGAGTCGGGCCACGTTGGAGATCTTCTCCGGACTGACTGACTCCAGATCATCCTGGGGCATGTGGTAATCGTCGTGGAGCCCACCAAAGAAGAAGACGGATGGGATTCCTGCCCTCAGGAAGGGTGCCTGATCCGATCGATCCAGGAACTCTTCCATCCCCTCTTCATCAAGGGTCATTCCCAACGCCTTTGCACTTCGGGCGAGGTGCATGCCAAGAGACACGTCGCTAGATCGTTTTCCGACCATGACCGACTGAAGATCATTACGGCCAATCATATCGAGGTTGATCATTCCATGGAGTTGCTCATGGTCGTAGCCCGAACTGGCAACGAACGCACTGGATCCATGCAAGCCCAACTCCTCAGCATCAAATGCGACAAACAGAATCGACCGCTTCGGTTTTTTACTGAGCAGGGCGTAGGCCTCAGCAATCTCCAGCATCGCTGCGACACCTGAAGCGTTATCGTCGGCCCCATTGTGGATTTCACCTTTTCCACCTCTGGAAAGGCCTTCGATCATTCCGCGACCCACATGATCATAGTGGGCACCAATGACCACAAACTCGGATCGAAGCTGTGGGTCAGAACCCATGAACCGGGCAAGGACATTGCTGCCCAGGCTCAAATCCCTGCCAGCACGACGAATTTCCAACTCAATCCGCGGGCGCCCCATCAGCAAGGGGCCATCGTCTGTCGATTGGAAAATCCATGAACGCTCGGGACGGCCCGAAATCTTCCACAACTTGTCACAGCCTGTGGAGAAAACGCGTACCACCGGAATCGGCAGGCGCTCGCCCGATCCAAGGGCCCATGAATCGGGCTGTTGGAGGTCTGCCGGGACGGCTCCCACACCAACCAGAATCAGCCCGGTGCTCCCGCGGCTGGCAATCTGCTGACAGAAGTCACCGAGATCCTTGCGTGAGAGTGCTTCGGGAACGGGAAGCACAACGATTCGATCTTTGAGGGGATCTTTCCCTCGGGGATCACTCGCGACCAACTCACCAAAGGTAAAGACACAATCACCACTCAAGACAGAATCGGGTGAATCGGCATGAGGCAAAAATTCGGAGGCGTACTTCAGATCCACGGACCTCAAGGCTTCTTCCGAAACTTTCAGACGCAGAAGATTGGAAGTTTCCAGCGGGCCTCGCTGCCCGGTTCTTCCTGGGATGATGAAACTCTGGCGCCACTCACCGTTCAATCCACCCGGCTTGAGGGATTGATTCATGAAAAATCTCTCGATGTAGTTGGCGGAATCGATGGCTCCAAGGGTTCCTGCAAGGCGTCCCCCACGTGCGTCGTCCGCCAGCCACGCCACATGATCACGACATTCCCGTCCCGTCACCGACTGGGAGGCATGCTTGACCTCATGATCGATTTTCGATTTGACGGCACGTTCTCCCAGAGGCCGCTGAGCGGAGAGAGGGAGGGAAGTGAAAAGAATCAGAAACAGGAGGACGATGCTCCTGGAACGCAAAAGGGAAGGAATCAACGCCATGAAATCCTATCGTTCCCGATAAACGATCCGGCCTTTGGTCAGATCGTAGGGTGAGATCTGCAAGGTGACACTGTCACCGGGATTGATGCGAATGTAGTGCTTGCGCATCTTCCCGCTGATGTGAGCGAGTACGGTGTGGCCGTTCTCGAGTTCACAACGGAATGTCGTATTCGGCAAAGCTTCCTTGACGACCGCTGTCACCTCGATGGGCTCTTCCTTGGCCATGTGAGTCCTCTCTTTTGTCGCCCACTGAAGGAGCAACATTGGCAATCTGCTGGGGAAAGTCTAGCGACACTGGGCTCTAACTGCCACCGCTCCTGGGTGATACGACTGAAATGGAGCGCCTGTCGCGCTGCCCACGGACGATGGCAACCGCCAGGGCGTCTGCGGCATCCGCCGGTTTAGGCGGCTTTTCCAGTCCCAGAATCCTTTGAACCATGGCCTGAACCTGCTCTTTGCTGGCCCGACCATTTCCGGTAACACCGAGTTTGACTTCAGAAGCGGAAATCTCCCGCACAGGAAGCCCCGCTCTCCCGCATGCCACGATCGCGACTCCACGGGCTTCACCGGCGACGAGAGCACTGCGTGCATTCTTGCCCTGGAAGACCTCTTCCACCGCCGAAACTTCGGGTAAAAACCGGCGAATCACCGCAGAGATTTCCTCATCGATGGCAAGCAGTCTCTCTGCATGGGATTGGTCTCCACCGGTTTTCAGGGATCCGTATTCCACCAGTCGAAAGCCGGGACCGTCGACGTCCACGACCCCCCAACCCATCTTCGCCAGGCCCGGATCGATTCCCAGGATGCGTCCTTTCACAGGATCATTCATCCTTCTTGCCCTTCTCCCTGTAGAGAATTTTGACAGGAACCTCTGGGACCTCGAGAAGATCCCGGAATCTGTTTTCGATCATGCGCTTCAATTGGGGTGTGAAGTAGGAAGGTTGATTCACAAAAAGTGCAATCGTCGGCGGCATGACTGCAACCTGAGTTGCGTAGTAGATTTTCGGCTCCCGGCCATGCTTGACTCGGGGGCGGGGACCATTGCGAATCTCATCCACAGCACGGTTCAAGACTCCGGTACTGACCCGCTTGTTCGCCTGCTTGGCCATACTTTGAACCAGTGAAATGCAACGGGTGACATTTTTTGCCTTCTGCGCCGTCATGAACAACACCGGTGCGTAGGACAGGGAAGGAAGATTGCGAGTCAGGTACTCTTCGTATTCTTCCGTTGTGGTCTTGTCTTTGGCGAGGTCCCACTTGTTCACGGCAATCACACACGGCTTGTGTCGATCCACCACTTCCCTGGCGATGCGCATGTCCAGCTGGGAAGTTCCGTGCATCGAATCAATCACCAGCACGACCACGTCAGAGCGGCCTATGGAGTGCAGTGCTCGATTCTGGGAGTAGAACTCCACGGATCCCTTGAGCTTGGAGTTCCTCAACAACCCCGCCGTATCGATGACCACGAACGGGATTCCATCTTTCTCAAATCGGATGTCGATGGCATCCCGGGTGGTCCCCGCTACATCACTGACGATGACACGGTCTTCACCGATCAAGGCATTGACGAAAGTGGACTTGCCCGCATTGCGACGACCGACGATGGCGATCCGCAGAGCCGGTCGCTCACTGTGCTCACCACCCAGAGGCAACAGATCCACACAGCGCTCGAGGAGTTCCACGACTCCCATTCCATGGGCTGCAGAGATGGGAATCGGCTCTTCCAGTCCCAGAGCCCAAAACTCCGAAACCATGTCTTCATCCCGGTCTGCTTCACACTTGTTGACAACCAGCAAGGTTGGTTTCTTGAGCGGACGAAGTCTCTTGGCCACTTCATGGTCGAGGGCCTGAAGTCCATCTTTTGCGTCAACGATCATCAGAACCAGATCGGCACTCGCAATCGCAGTATCGATCTGGTGATGAATATCCTGATCCAGCTCCGCTTCATCGGTGATACCCAGACCACCGGTATCGATCACTTCGACAACCCGGTCTCCGATTTCCACTTCGACCGTCACTCGGTCGCGGGTCACGCCCGGTTTATCGTGAACAATACTGATCCGCCTTTTGGCGAGCCGATTCAACAGCGTCGATTTACCGACATTGGGGCGACCGACGATGGCAATGCGTGAAATCATGTCTCCCCTTTCCAGCGATTCTTCACAATGAGGCGATCCACAGGGTGCAGTCTATCCATTTCAGGATGGATTTGCAGGCGATCCCGGCTCCAGCAGGCGTAAAGCGCTCACCATACGGAATCGTGCGACCTTTTGCCCAGCGGCAAAACAGGCATGAATTTCGTCGGAGAGGTCGGCGCGTCCAGTCTGATCCAGATCTTTCCTTGCGGTCTCGAGCCTGTCCGGATCGAGGTGAAAATCGAAAAAGACGGACTCGGTGGCAGGGATCAGAAAGGAGGAATCCAGGCTTTTCAGCCATACCGACAGATATTCCCCCTTCTTGACCAGGCTTTTCCAATAGAGCAGAGGAAAGAGAGGATCTGCGGCAGACATCAAAGCGCCCCCGAAGGTGGTTCCCATGACATTTCGGGTCAAAAGACTTTTGGCCACACGAACGCGTGCCCCGCGGAAATCATCTTCGATGGAAAGAACCCGAATCCCCTGAAAGAGAAAAGGGGGATAAAGGTTGAGCAGAAACCGCATTCTCGATGCTGAAGTTTCGGGGCCGATCAATCGATCGCTCCCTGCTTGGGTCCCGTCCGCAAGACGACTAAAAGGCAGGAGATATCCGCCGGACTGACTCCTGCGATCCGTTGTGCTGAGCCAATCGAGTCGGGACGCAATCTTTGCAGCTTCTCACGCGCCTCGGACCGCAATCCGGAAATCGCTTCGTAGTCAAAATCATCGGGGATCAGCCACTGCTCCTGTCGGCGCATCCTCTCGACTTCGTCCTGCTGTCGCTCGATGTAATGCTCGTACCTGACTGCGATTCGTACCCGTTCTTTCAGGGAATCACTCAATGACCAATCACTCGTTTCCGGTCGGACCGATTCAACGTCTTCCCAGGTTGCTCCGGGGGCACGGAGAATCTCATGAAGGCTCTTGGTCTCAACCGAAGTTTTGTGCAAGCGCTGAACCGTCTCCTCGACCATACAGGATTCCGCTTCCACCGCTTCCGCCTGCTCCTGACTGATCAATCCCAGATCTGCGCCCCTGCGGGCCAGTCGGAAATCAGCGTTGTCATGACGAAGCTGAAGGCGGAATTCCGCTCTCGAAGTGAACATTCGATACGGCTCCCGGGGGTCACAACGCACCAGATCATCCGCAAGAACGCCCATGTAGGCTTCTTCCCTGCCGAGAATCAACGGAGCCTCGCCTTTCAGGGAGAGAGCCGCGTTGATTCCTGCAAGAAATCCCTGGGCGGCAGCCTCTTCGTAACCACTGGTTCCACAGATTTGCCCTGCAAGATAGAGCCCATCCAAGGCGCGGCACTCAAAGGTTCTGCGAATCTGATGGGGCGGAAAGAAGTCATACTCGACCGCATAACCATGCCTCAGGAAACGGGCAGACCCGAGACCTGGAATTCTCGCCACCAATTGCTCCTGTGCATCGGCGGGCAAACTGGTGGAAATCCCGTTGACGTAGATGGAGTCGGTATTGAGACCTTCCCGCTCCAAATGCAGGGTGTGCCCCTGACGCTCTGGAAAACGGACAATCTTGTCTTCGATGGAAGGGCAGTAGCGTGGCCCCACCCCTTCAATTTGCCCGGAGTACATCGGACTCCGGTGCAAATGTTCACGAATCACCTCATGAACAGACTCATCTGTTTTGGTGACATGGCAATCCATCCATTCGCGACGGGGTGGCGGAGTCCAGTGACAGAATCCATCGGGTTCCTGATCAGGGACCTGCGGAGTCAGAAGGCTCCAGTCGATGGATTTGCGATCGAGACGGGGCGGAGTACCCGTTTTCAGACGCCCGGTTTCAAGGCCAAGTGTTCCCAGAGCCCCCGTCAGGCCGGCGACAGCTCCCTCACCGACGCGCCCCCCGGATGTCACCTCTTCACCGATGTGCATGACCGCCCTGAGGAAAGTACCGTTGGTCATGATCACCTTGCGGCTGCGAATCACTGAATCGTCTTCTAGTCGCACACCGCCGATCCTGTTGCCGTCGAGATGAATATCCTCCACGGATCCCTCGACCACTTGCAAACGCTCCTGCTTTGCCATCAACCGGCGCATCTCTTGGGAGTACAAATCCTTGTCGACCTGCGCTCGCAGAGAGCGCACCGCTTCTCCCTTGGATGTATTGAGCATGCGATAGTGAAGGCCAGCGAGATCAGTGACATACGCCTGGACTCCCCCCAGTGCATCCACCTCACGGGTCAACTGGCCTTTCCCGACCCCGCCGATCGCAGGGTTGCAGGAAAGGGCGCCGATGGTTTTTTCGCTGAGGGTGACCAGTGCGGTCTCAAAGCCCATTCGGGCACAGGCGAAAGCGGCCTCGCAACCGGCATGTCCTCCACCGACGACGATGACGTCAAAATCATGATCACTCAAAGTCTGATTCTCCCGGCTGTGGATCCCCGGCCTCGATCAGGCTCTCCAGTCTTTGGAAAAAGAGGGGATCGGATTTGCTGATGCAATCCGGTTGCAACACCCGGGTCCCGGGAACTTTGAGGGCCAGGAGGGAAAAGGCCATCGCCATTCGATGATCTCCTGCGGGATCAAGGTCTGCAGGACTCAAATGTGCCCCATCACTCCCCACAACTCGCAAAAGGTCCCCCTGGCACTCGGCGCGGATTCCCAAAGCTCGCATGCCTTCACAGAGGACTTCCAGGCGATCACTCTCCTTCACCTTGAGATGGGTCACTCCGGAAAAAATCGATTCCCCGCGACTGAAGGCAGCAACAACCGCAAGGGGGGGAACCAAATCAGGAACCTCTTCCATGGCACAGGATAGTGGCCTGCGTGGTTCACCCTGAATACTGATCGAGGTATCACTGATCTCGACCTGACAACCCATATCCTTGAGGAGAGAAGCGATTCTCTTGTCTCCCTGCAACGTCTTGTTGCCAACCCCGACCACCGTGACTTCACCTCCGGTGATCGCAGCCCCACACAGGGGAAAAGCGGCTGCAGAAGCATCCGCTTCTATGACGATTTTCCCACTCTTGAGTTGGGGACACGACGAGACCTTCAGATCCCGCGCCCCCACCTCCGTTTGGACACCAAAGGCTTTCAGCACAGTCGCAGTCAGATCGATGTAGGGTCGAGAGGAGATCGGTCCCACCAAGCGAACCTGAAGTCCGGATTGTGTATGGGGAGCGAGCAGCAAAAGTGCGCTTGCGAACTGACTCGACAGGGCAGATTGAAGGACCACTCGCCCTCCATCTATTGCCCCTCCCTTGACCTTCACTGGCATATACCCCGGTTCACCGAGGTATTGGATGTCCGCTCCCAACTTCTTCAGGGCATCCACCAGAGGTCCCACGGGACGATGGGTTTCACCCTTGATTACAGTCTGTCCGGGCCTCAGGGCAGAAAGAGCCGTCAGGAAACGCATCGCCGTTCCATTCGACTCCAGATCAAGCTCGATTTCCTCTACCGACTGATCAGCGGACCATGGAGAAGGATTGCCCTTGAGAATCCAGTCCCCGTTTTTATCCTGACTGAGATCCGCCCCCAACTTTTGCAGTGCCCCACAAAAGACCCTCAAGTCGCCGCATTCGGGAGCACCGACGATGCGACTTTCTCCTGCAGCAAAGAAAGCATTGAAAAGGACCCGTTGGGCAACAGATTTGGAACCCTGAACCGAGACCTGCCCTGTCAATCGGGCGTTGTCAGGGGCCTGCCAGGAATCGTGGGTCTTCAGGGAATTCTCCATGGCTACAGCATACATCGAGCCACCCCCTTGTCACAGTCAGCCGCCCTGTTGCATTCGCATTTCTGGGTGCCATCCTGAGGCCAAAACCGGTTCGAGAACTTCTTTGGAGGGGCCTCCATGATGAGCCATATGCGTGATTCACTGATTTTCTGGTTACTGTTGCTTGTACTCGCTCCCCTGAACCTGCCGGGTCAGGCAAAGTCCCCTACCGAATTCATGGGACGTGCACCCGGAACCGATTTCGAGTTGGCAGGATGGGAAACCATCGGCGGTTGGTTTGACCAGTTTGGGGAAAGCACTCCGACAGCGATGACTCTCAATGTCGGAACCTCCACCGAAGGTCGTCCTGTCAGAATCTGTGTGATCTCGTCCAAGGAAAATTTGGCCAACCTGGATCGTATCAAGGAGATCAGCAAAGCGATGGCCGACCCCCGCGAACTGTCCCCGGCCATGGCGGAATCACTGGTTGCCGAAGCAGTCCCTGTCGTCTTCGTCTCCTGCAACATGCACTCGACAGAAATTGCCGCCGCAGAGTGGTCGATGACTCTCGCATGGGATCTGGGAACCTCCGACGCTGAAGTGTGGGAACAGGTTCGCGATGAAGTTGTGACCGTCATCATTCCCACGGTCAACCCCGATGGCCTCGACCGGGTCGTCAACTGGTACCGACGTATCGTGGGAACTCCTTACGAAGACGCCTATCTTCCTGAGCTGTACCAGTTGTACGCAGGCCATGACAACAACCGTGACTGGTTTGCCCTGTCTCTCGAAGAAACCAAAATCGTCACACGAATGCTCTACAAGGAGTGGTTCCCAACCATCTACTGGGATGTGCACCAACAGGGCTCCCTTCGGGAACGAATGTTTGTTCCCCCATTCCGAGACCCCCTGAATCCCAATCTGCACCCGCTGACCATCTCCGGAATCGGTGCATTGGGATCCCGTGCCATGCTCGACATGACCGCAGCCGGTTTCACCGGAATCTCCAGCGGCGTCAGTTACGACATGTGGTGGAATGGTGGTAACCGTAACGTTCCCGTTCGCCACAACATCATCGGTATCCTCTCGGAAGCGGCCTCCGCCAATCTGGCCAGTCCTATCTGGATCGATCCTTCTGACCTGGTCGCACCGCGAGGCATCGAAACGGGATACGCGCCCTCCAATCGCTTTCCCGCACCCTGGCCCGGAGGCTGGTGGCGGGTCGGCGACATTCACCGTTACACCACCTCTCTCGGTGAATCCCTTCTGGGGAGCGTCGCCCGGGAACCAGAAACCTGGGTCAGAAATTCCCTGCGTGTTGCCCGTGACGTGGTTCAGAAAGGGCGCGACGAAGCCCCCCGTTACTGGCTGATTCAACCGGGCCAGCGAGATGCCAATGCTGTCAGCCGGATTTTGACGATTCTCGATTCACAGGGCGTCGAGATGTTTGTCGCACAGGAAGATTTTGAGGGAGACGGTCGACCCTATTCCGCAGGGACCCTGATTCTTCCGCGAGAACAACCCTACGGCTCATTCCTCAAGGATCTGTTCGAGGTTCAGCGTTATCCGGATGGACCGGCTCCTTATGATGTGGCCGGCTGGACCCTTCCCCTGCTCTTTGGCATCGAACGGGTGGAGATTCTTCAGTCTATGAATGTTGCGATGAAGAAACCGGATGATCTGAATGTCCTGACAACCACTCTTTCAAGGACACCTGAGAACCCCGAGGTCATTGCCCAGTTGGGTGAAGACCATTTCAAGGCCACACAGCTCGATCTTCATGGTACCCAATGGGTGAGAGAGATCATGAAGGCCTGGGGTAAAGATCAACGGGTCATTCTCCACGGAGGACGCAATCTCCAGGGAGTAAGTAAAAAACCTACAGTCCTGACGGTCGGCTCTGAAAAAACAGAGTCTGAGAAGGATTCGGTGGCCCGATTTTCTGCAAAATACGTCTATGCGGCCCCACCCCGGGTGGGTGTGTATGCCCCCTACGTCGCCAGCAAGGATGAAGGCTGGCTGCGCTGGGTTCTCGATCACTACGAGATTCCCTTCAAAAGAATCCGAAATGAACAGATCCGTGCCGGTCGACTTGAAGACTTCATCGACGTGCTGATCATTCCCGACATCAGCGAACGGGTGATCCGTGACGGCCGCAAGCCGGGGAGTGTTTTCCCGGAACTGGCTGGAGGGCTCTCTCCCGAGGGTGTGATTCACCTGGAAAGTTTTGTGCAGCGCGGCGGCCGATTGATCTGCTGTGGGCGATCCACCGACTTCGCAATCGATCAGTTCAACCTGCCACTGGTAGAGGCCACTCAGGGAACCGAGGAGTTACCTGCACTGAGTTGTCCCGGGTCGATCCTGCGAACCCTCCCTGTCGAACAGGAAGTCGGTCCATGGACCCACCTGCTTCCTGAAATGGTTTCCATCTTCCATTCCGGATCCCGGGCCTGGCACGTCGCCGATACCGCTGAAGAACACCAACCGGAGGTGATTTCGCTCCTGGAATACCCCCGGAGTGAAATCCTCCTCTCCGGATATGCCAAGAATACGGCAACCATCGCTGGAGCAAGTACCTGGGTCACTTCCAGGGTCGGCGATGGCCGCCTTCACCTGTTTGGATTCAGACCCCATTACCGCTCTTGGCCCCATGGCAACTTCGAACTGCTGATGCGCGCCATCTTCTTTAGACACTGATCAAGTAGCACTCCGATTGGATCGAAGTATGTCCGCCGAAACCCACTCTGAGGAACCCACCCCGCAGGTTCGCCTCCACTCCCTCGATGGTCTGAGGGCGATGATGATGCTGTTGGGGCTCGTTCTTCACAGCGCATGCAATTACATGAATACCCCGGTCGATGACGCATGGAGATTCAGGGATTCACAAACCTCTCCCGTTTTCACACTGCTGGTCGGTTTCATCCACGCCTGGAGAATGCCCATCTTCATGTTTATCGCAGGGTTTTTTGGCGCACTGCTGGTGGAAAAGCGTGGACTCTCCCAATTTTATCGCCATCGTCTCTCCCGATTGGGATTACCGCTGATTTTGTTTCTGCCGCTCATGCTTCCACTGACCATTTCCGGCTTTCAGTTTGCCAACATCGGCCAGCAGATCGGAGTGGAAGCCGCCTGGAAGATCATCCAGGAATCGGATTGGGCCAATTTCTATTCTCCTTTCATCACGATTCACCTGTGGTTTCTCTACTATCTGGTGATCTACTCTGTTCTCGCCTATCTTCTGAGCCCCCTCTCACAAATGCTTCCGGAGAAGTTCCAACCCTCAACTTTGATTGCCAGGTTGATCGGTATCCCCGGATCCAGCCTGCTCATGTCGATCCCTCTTGGTTGGGCTCTCGTCGATTCAATTCTCCCGGGCCTGTTGATTCCGGGAGTGGATTTGATCCCTGAAAAAGCCAGCTTTTTGGCTTACGCATTTCTCTATCTCTGTGGATGGGCACTGTGGAGTCGAAGAGACCTGCTAACCCGTGTTGCAACATGGCCGCGAATCTTCTTCAGCCTGGGTCTGGCAACAGTTCTCTTCTTCGTCTGGGGATTCATGCTGCAAAATCTTGAAAACCCGGAGATCCTCACTTCTGAAATGTGGAAATTTCTGACTTCCTGCGTCGCGGGAATGGTGATGTGGCAAGCGATCTGGGGATTCATCGGTCTCTTCGCGAAATTGACATCAAAAGAGATTCCCGGGGTCCGCTATTTCGTCGATGCCTCCTACTGGATCTATCTGATCCACCTTCCCTTCACCATTTGGATCCCCGGTTATCTGGCCAACAGGGATTGGAGCAGCTTCGCAAAATTTGGAATCACTCTCACGGCCACCACTGTGATCGGCCTGATCACCTATGATCTGATCGTCCGCTCAACAGTCATCGGCAAACTCCTGAGCGGTCAAAAGTACCCAAGAGCTCTCTTGAAGGCGCTACAGAACAAACCGCTGACCTGATCAGCCCGAAACGGATCAATCCTGTAAAATTTGCCTGAATGGCACTCTTACAAAGTGTTGGGGCTATTCCATTACCCATGAGTGATAAAATCAGGGGATTGAAAACTGGAGTCCCCCCCCATGATCAGCCCCTTGTTTCTCACACTGGTCCTTTGTTTTTCCCTACCGGACGGAATCACCGATTCGGTTACGGATGGGTCCCTTCCCGGCAAGGAAACACAGAGCAAAGAAACACAAAGCATTGAGTCCACAGCGAACAACCTCTCAGCCGATACCGGATACTGGGCGGGTTCGGATATGGAAAAAGCCAAAACAGAAGCCCTCCAGCGTAAGGTCCCGATTCTGCTGCTGATCGTCAGGGATAATGATCCAGTCTCCTCCTCCTGGTCACGACAACACCTCAACGATTCCGCATTTCTGACTGCGCTTGAAAAACATGGAGTCCCCGCTCTCGCATGTGTCCCGGGGCCCTCAGGAAAAATCCATTCCAGCCTGGAAGAACAAAGCGACTCTTGTCCACTGGATGGTTGCGGTAACTGCAAAGCGCATCAGGGCAGCACTCCACTTCTGGAAAATCTGACCATCCCAAAACTGCTTCCGCGAATTTTCTCCATCGATCCGGCCACCGGTGAGGCACGTGCGATCCCGGAGGACTTGCCCTTCAGAGGTGCAAAAGCTTTGGACAGCTACCTTGCTGGTCGCACTGAAACCACTCCGCCCACTCGACGGGAATACCGCTTCCTTCTCAAGCACCTCGACAGGGCTCGGGAATACAGTGGGTATGAAGACTTTGAAAAGGGCTGCCAGGAGTTGGTTGCAGCGAAGCGATATCTGTCACTCTTCGGTCAAGAGATGACGGGTCTCTGGGATCAAGCCTATGCTCCCTACCGGGGTCGGGGAATTCAGATGATCCGAAAGGCAAAGCACGCACTAAAGACGGACCGATTACTGGGAGCGAGATTGTTGACCAGGGTCGCCAAAATGATGGCTGGTTTGCCGGAGGGAGAGCGGGCGAGACACCTTCTCAGTGCACTCCAACCGCGTAAAGAAAAATCGGACCAAGAAGCAAAACCCGTGCAGGATCAGAACATCCCCAACTGAAGCTTGGCACCCTCAGTCATGCGATCCTTGGTCCATGGCGGATCCCAGACCACACCCACGATGCACTCTGCAACCCCATCCACAGCACTGACCTTCTGCTCAACCTCCACCGGCAACGTTCCCGCAACAGGGCATGCCGGGGAAGTCAGGGTCATCTCTATATCCACTTTCGCATCTTCTTCGATACGGATGTGATAGATAAGGCCCAGTTCATAGATGTTCACGGGGATCTCGGGGTCATGGCAAGTTTCAATGGCCTTGACGATCAGATCTTCCAGGCTCCCCTCTTCGCTCGCCTGAAGACCTGCCGGACGGAGATCTTCTTCATTCACAGAATCAGATGTTTGTGGGTCAGGAGTGTCATTCATTCGGTGGAGGCCTCTCCGTTGTTTTCATCCAGAGCCTGAATCAGTGTATGCCAGGCCAGGGTCGCGCATTTGACGCGGGAAGGATAATCTTTCACGCCCGTGAAAACTTCCAGCTTCATCAGATCTGAAGGATAGGGATCCTCAACTTCACCGGTCACGGTGGAGTGAAAGCGGTGGAAGATCGCTCTCGCATCCTCTTCAGACTTGCCTTTGAGGGTTTCGGTCAGGATCGAAGCACTGGCCGTGCAAATAGCACAGGCGGTCGCTTCAAAGCCGATCTCTGACAATACCCCGCCCTCACCACGCTTCACTTCCATATCGATTTCATCCCCACAGAGAGGATTGTGTCCACGTGCAGAGAGATCCGGATTATCCAGCTTCTTGTGATTTCGTGGAGAGCGGGAGTGATCGATGATCATCTCCTGATAAAGTTCCCTCATCGAACTCATGCGAAGATCTCCCTTACGGCTTCGACCGACTGCAGTAATGCCTCGACGTCAGCCTCATCGTTGTGCATTCCCACTGAGGCCCGGATCGTTGCGGGTAATCCCAGTCGCTTCATCAAAGGCATTGCACAATGATGGCCAGCCCTGATTGCCACCCCATTTTGATCCATGATGGTCGCTGCATCATGGGGGTGAACCCCGTCGAGGGTGAAGGAAACACAACACGCCCTGAGTGAGGGCTCTCCCACCACATTGACTCCATCCATGGACTTCAATGCGGATTCGATCTTCTGCAAAAGTCGGGTCTCGTGGGAACACACCTTGTCTCGACCAATGGAGTCGAGAAATTCAAGGGCTGCCCCCAATCCGATAACAGCGGCAATATCCGGAGTTCCAGCTTCAAACTTCCACGGAGTCTCGGCGAAACTGCTCTCTTCAAATGAGACGGTCCGGATCATGTCCCCCCCACCTTGCCAGGGAGGCATCCGGTCGAGAATTTCCCTCTTCCCCCAAAGAACACCGGCACCCGTGGGGCCGTATGTTTTGTGGCCGCTGAAGGTCAGGAAATCGCAATCGATGTTCTTGGGACTGATCGACATATGAGGTGCAGACTGGGCAGCATCAAGAATCGTGATGGCCCCGACTTTGCGAGCCTCCGCAAAGATGGTGTCGATGTCATTGACCGTTCCAATCGCATTGGAAACATGGCCAACTGAGACGACCCGGGTTTTTTCGCTGATCCACTGATCCAGATCAGAGAGAATCAACTCTCCTGCATCGTCGCAGGGAATCACCTTCAGAACCGTCCCCATTTTTTCGCTGATCAACTGCCAGGGCACAATATTCGCGTGGTGGTCGAGAGAAGAGATCAGGATTTCGTCACCGGGCTGAAATCCGGAATCCAGATGACACAGTGTATTGGCCAACAGATTCATCGATTCGGTCACGCCCCGCGTGAAGATCACTTCACGGCTGTCACTGATACCGAGGAATCCGGCCACGACCTTGCGGACACCCTCAAATCGGGCGGTGGCTCTTTCACTGAGGGTATGAACCCCCCTGTGGACATTGGCGCAATCCTGACGATAAACAGAGTCTACCGCATCCATCACAGCCACGGGCTTTTGGGTGGTCGCAGCGCTGTCCAGATAAACGAGACGGTTCCCGTGTACCTGTTGATTCAGACCAGGAAAGTGCTTCTGAATCTCGTGCACATTCAGAGACATGGGTTCACCCGCGTTCAAACCACTCCCGTCTTCAGGATTTCGATTCACCAGCGGCTGGCATCGCTTCCTGTAACTGCTCAATGAACTGCTCCTTCAAGGCCTCATTTTCGAGATCCTCAAAGACTTCTGCAGTAAAGGCCCTGACAAGCATTCGGCGAGCCTCCTCTAGGCCCACACCACGACTTCTCAGGTAAAAGAGTGATTCATCATCCAGCTCACCGACAGTCGCACCATGAGTGCACTTGACATCATCCGCATAGATCTCAAGACGGGGACGGGTGTTCATCTCAGCAGATCGCGACAACAGGATGGCGTCGTTGGACTGCTCAGCATCCGTTCTCTGGGCATCCTGGTGAACATGGATCATCCCGGTAAATGCACCACGAGACTCCCCACCGAGAACCCCCCTGTAAATCTCTCTGCTGGTGCAGTCCTCGACCGCATGCTCGATGACCGTATGGTGGTCGACGATTTCATCGCCATTGCTGACATAACCACCCAGTAAATCGACATGCCCTTCCGGCCCCGAGAGAATCGCATGAATCTCATTCCGGACCAGTCGTGATCCGCTTCCTGCGATCAGATCGCGGAAGACCGCATTGCCCTCCACTTGAACCCGGGTTCCGTGGTAAAGGACATCGCAACCAGGCCGAACCACCCGTTGACGGGAGAATTCACAACCGGATCCGATCTCCATACCCCAACGGATATTTGCCAAAGTCGTTCCTCGGGAACGGAACTCTTCAAGGATTTCGATCTTGGCCCCACCGCTGAGTCGAACCAGTCCGGAGACATGGCTGGAGCCGGATGAAGTGGATCCATCCTGTGCGTGAACAATATGGATTCTGGCGTCTGTCTTTCCTTGCGCCTCGATCACCAGACCGTCACAGAGAAAAACATCGGCAAGATTCTGGAATGGATGGTCGTCGCTGGGAATCAGACGGTCGATGGATTCACTGACAAAATCAGGATTCTCGGCCAACATGCCTGCGAGTCCACGAATGGAAACCTCATCCGGCAATGCGGTCAGATCGGAAAGATCATCCCGGAAGCGACCATTGATCAGCACGATGCGAATATCAGAAGTGGTCGCCAATTCGTCATCTCCGGGCAGCACTCCGTCCGCCGGAAGCAGGGCAGAGTATTCACCTTGAGCCACCGATTTCAGCGGCGTGTATCTCCACTCTTCATGTTTCCGGGTAGGAAACCCGCTTTGCTGAAACATCTCACTGGCGGACTGGCGCCGCTGATCCAGAGAGGAATGGGCACCGGCAGAATCAGCAACTTGCTGAGACAGCATTGCATGCCAGGGATCGACGGTTTCGGTGCTCACGAAGCCTCCTGGGTTTTCTCACGGGCGTGTCCGGATTCAAGCCATGAATATCCTTCACGCTCCAGTTCATGAGCCAGAGTCTTGTCGCCGGAACGGACGATCTGCCCCTCCGAGAGCACATGAACGTGATCAGGAACGATGTAATCGAGAAGTCGCTGATAGTGGGTCACGACGATAAACGCACGGTCACCTCCACGAAGGGCGTTAACACCTTCTGCGACAATTCTCAGGGCATCGATGTCGAGCCCGGAGTCTGTCTCGTCGAGGATCGCCAGCTTCGGATCGAGAACCGCCATTTGCAGGATCTCATTACGCTTCTTTTCACCACCGCTGAAGCCATCGTTGACGGAACGCTGCAACAGCTTTTCGTCCATACCCACCAACTTCATCTTCTCTCGGACGAGTTGAAGGAAGTCGACGGCGTCAACCTCAGACTCTTCACGATAGCGACGTACTGCATTGAGGGCCGAGCGCAGGAAGTAGGCATTCGAGATTCCAGGAATCGAGACGGGGTACTGGAATGCGAGGAAAATGCCCTCACATGCACGCTCCTCAGGATCGAGATCGAGGAGGTCGAGTCCACTGTAGCTCACAGAACCACTGTCCACCGTGTAATCCTCACGACCGGCAAGCACATTGGCAAAAGTACTCTTGCCTGAGCCATTCGGTCCCATGATGGCGTGAACCTCACCCGGCTTCACAGAAAGGTTCAGACCTTTCAGAATCGGGCTGCCTTCCACGGACGCATGAAGATTGTTTACATCGAGAATCATTTTTCCCTCATTTTCATGGGCAGACATCAACCGACGCTCCCCTCGAGACTCACCGCCAACAACTTCTGGGCTTCCACAGCAAACTCCATCGGCAGCTCGCTGAAGACCTCCTTGCAGAATCCGTTGACGATCATCGAGACGGCATCCTCTGTCGAAATGCCCCTCTGATTGCAATAAAAGATCTGGTCCTCACCGATCTTTGAGGTGGTGGCTTCGTGCTCAACCTTGGCACTCGGATTACGCACCTCCACGTAGGGGAAGGTGTGTGCGCCACAGCGGTCACCCAGAAGCATCGAATCACACTGTGAAAAGTTTCGTGCGTCTTCCGCACCCTTTTTGATGTCGACCAGGCCACGGTAGGTATTTTGCCCTTTACCGGCACTGATACCCTTCGAGATGATCGTCGACTTGGTGCGCTTGCCGAGGTGGACCATCTTTGTACCGGTATCGGCTTGCTGGAAATTGTTGGTCAGGGCCACCGAGTAAAACTCACCGATGGAATCATCTCCCTGAAGAATGCAGGAGGGATACTTCCAGGTGATGGCACTGCCCGTCTCCACCTGAGTCCAGGAGATCTTTGAGCGGTCCCCTTTACAGAGACCTCGCTTGGTCACGAAGTTGTAGATTCCACCAACGCCGTCGGCGTCGCCGGGATACCAGTTCTGAACAGTCGAGTATTTGATGGTGGCCTCTTCGAGCGCAACGAGCTCGACCACCGCCGCGTGAAGCTGGTTTTCATCACGCATGGGAGCCGTACAGCCCTCGAGGTAAGACACCGTCGAGCCTTCGTCGGCAACGATCAGAGTCCGCTCAAACTGGCCCGTTCCCGCAGCATTGATTCGGAAATAGGTCGACAGCTCCATCGGACATGCGACACCTTTGGGGATGTAGCAGAAAGAACCATCCGAAAAGACTGCTGAATTCAGTGCCGAGTAAAAATTGTCGGTGTAGGGAACGACCGATCCCAGATACTTGCGAACCAGCTCGGGATGCTCTTTGACCGCTTCACTGAAGGAACAGAAGATGATCCCCAGTTCTGCCAACTTGTCACTGAAGGTCGTCGCCACGGAGACACTGTCGAAAACCGCATCCACGGCGACATTGCTGAGGCGCTTTTGTTCCTCCAGGGAGATCCCCAGCTTTTCGAAGGTCTCCAACAACTCCGGATCGACTTCGTCCAGACTCTCCAACTGCTTTTTCGGTTTGGGAGCACTGTAGTAAATCAGGTCCTGATAGTTGACGACATTTTTATTGACCTTCGCCCATGCCGGATCCTCCATCGTCTGCCAATGGCGGAAAGCCTTGAGACGATATTCGAGAAGCCAATCCGGCTCGCCCTTTCTGCGGACGATTTCCCGGATCGTGTCTTCATCAAGACCTGGTGGCAAGGAGTCTGATTCGACGTCTGTGACGAAACCGAATTCGTATTCCTTGTCTGCGAGTTTCTGTAACTCTTCTGCTTCCGACATCATTCCCCTTCTGGGTTTCTGGTGGAATCTGAATCGTTGGTGGCGGCTGCCAGCACGCCCCCCGGAATCGCCATCTGTTCGAGGGTGATACTTTCCAGGGTCTCCACGATCTTGTCGTTGATGTATTTCCAATTGGCGCTCATGGGGCACAGCGAGCTGACGTCACACTGCTCCGGTCCTTCACCGGCGCAATCTGTCATCGAAATCGGCCCGTCCAGCGCAGTAATGATTTGCTGAATCGAGATCTCGGCGGGAAGTCGTGAAAGTTGATACCCACCCTGAACCCCCCGCCTGGACTGGAGAATTCCTCCACGAACGAGGGCCTTGAGAATCTTGCTGACATTGGGGAGTGCCAGACCGGAAGCCGTGGCAATTTCCGGCGCAGACAGCAACCGGGGAGGCATCGCCTTGTCATCTTCCCGGACCAGGCAGGTCAGGATCATGATCCCATAGTCAGTCTGACGGTTGAGTCTCAGCATTCAGTCGCCTGTCAGTTCGCTCTGTGTCGTTGCACTCACATCCGGGCCGCCAATTATGGCAAATCCGCAAATAGAGGCCACTCCTGTCACTTTCAAAAAGGGGACTACTTTGGTCCTGATTTGATTCTCCCACTCCAGCCGTATCGGTCAAGCAATCCCGATGGGCCTCTTGGGTCCGGTGGTCGAATTGTCTTCCAGACCCTAAACTCACCTCAGACGGGAGATCACATTGTCCAATCCGGAGGCCGAATCTGGGGATACAGGCATGGGTGAGGTTCAGCAGCCAACACTGCTGTCAGACCTCCTCCAGCTTGCCAAGCCCCGATTGACGATGCTGGTGGTGTTGACCGCCAGCCTCGGCGTGGCGACATCCTGGGCATTCCCGGAAACCTGGAGTTCTCGATTCACGGGCACCACCACTGCATGGCTGGAACGATGGACCGTTCTGATCGCCCTGAGCCTGGGTACTGCTCTCCTCGCCGCCGCTGCAAATTCCCTGAACATGCTCTGGGAACGAAAACAGGATCAGTTGATGCGGCGGACCGCAGTTCGTGCCACTGCAAAGGGGAGAATCGGAGCCGCAGTCGTTCTTCCCTACGCCACCCTGTTGGCTTCCAGTGGCACTGCGCTCTTGTGGTGGCAGGGCAACCCTCTCACCGCGGCTCTCGGATTTGTCAGTCTGATCCTCTACGTCCTCGTCTACACCCCCCTGAAAAAACGGACTCCGCTCAATACCATTCTCGGTGCGATACCGGGAGCCTTGCCTCCCCTGATCGGTTGGTGCGGGGCCGGAGGAAGTCCGTGGCACCCGGTGGGTCTTGCACTCTTCGGAATTCTTTTCATCTGGCAAATTCCGCACTTCCTCGCCATCGCATGGATGCATCGGGAGGAGTACGAAAAAGCCGGATTCAAAATGCTGCCGAGTGTCGACCCTGAAGGTCACCGGACAGCGAGGATTTCGGTGATCTGGTCACTGCTCCTCTGGGGGGTCAGTCTCTCTCCCACGCTGACCGGTCATGCTGGGCTTCTCTATCTTGCGGTAGCCAATCTGGGCGGATTCCTGATGACCCTGCGCTCTTACCAACTGGCCCTGCACAGGGACAAACCTGCGGCTCGAAAACTCTTTTTTGCCAGCCTGATTTACCTTCCACCAGTTCTTTCGGCTCTGGTGATCAGTTCGGGGTCATGATGAATCCGGAAACTCCTTCTACCGAAAACTCAGGGAATGGTCTCGGACTGCTTCTTGGAGGATTGCTCCTGCTGATCCTCGCTGTGGTGGCATGGCGCCTCCCGCATTTGATGCGAGCAATTGAAGAAGTCGACCAGTTGGGACCAGAGGCTTTCAAAACAAACGGTTTCGCACTTCCTGAAGAGTTTCTCAATGATCCGGACTTTTTGCGCTGGGGCGCACCCGGCCAAATCATTGCTGTCGATCTCCCCGAAACCTGGGGACAGGACAAAGTCGAAGAACTGTCGAAAAACTTCCGCAAACGCTTTCTCGTCTCTTCCAGTGAAGTGGTCGGAATCACCTTCGGCGATCAATCGCGTGCATATCCACTGCGCCTGTTGCAATGGCATGAAGTCGTCAATGACGTCGTCGGAGGCAAACCGATTTGCGTGGTTTATCACCCGCTTTCCGAGACGATTGCCGTATTCGAGCGAACCGTCAACGCCCCCGGTGAAACGCCGCCCCTCTTTGGAAACTCGGGTCTGGTTCTCGATTGTTGTTTATTGATCAATGATCGACTCGGACAGGGAATGAGAAGTCAGGAAAGCTTGTGGAGCCCCCTCGACGGCAGCGCACTCACTGGCCCGAGAAAGGGTGAAGCACTCAAGTTTCTGCCCTTCACCCTGACCACATGGGAGGACTGGCTTGAAACCGCTCCCGATACGGATGTCATGGCCATGCTCGAAAGCCACCGAAACTATTACAAGAAAGAACCCTATCTCCCCTACCGCCAGAGAGACTTGCCCAAGTACCCCTACTCACCCAAAGCCCCTGCAGGGCCAAAAAATCTGGATCGGGTGGTGGTTTCCGGAAGCGGATCAGAAAGACGGGGAGTCCTGACGGACGATCTTCAGAAGACCTATTCTTCCGAAAGCCCCTTCCTGATCAGCTCGTGGTTCGCAACCCATGCTCGCAAGATTCCTGTCGAAGGTCCCTAGACCAACCACAGCAGGAACGCGAAAAGTCCGAACCAGACCGCTCCCAGAAAGTGCCAATAAAGATTGACCTGTTTCACCAGATCATGGTGAAGACTCCAGTAACCTCCGGTCAGGGACCGGACGGTGACAAGGGACTGAAAAATCAATCCACCCGCCAGGTGGAGGGCATGAATCAATCCCAGGGAATAAATGCACCATCCCAAAAGAGATGACGAGGCATTGAACTGGCCATTGCCAGATGCGAGTAACTGCTGCCAGACATTTTCCTGGACATAAAGGAATGCGAAACCCAGAAAGAAAACAGTAAGCATGCAGGCCTTGAACCTGCGAAGGGCGTCTTTTCCAATAAAATGGACTCCCAGTTGGGAGAAAACACTCAACAGCAAGATGATGCCGGTGCTGACCCATGCAGTGTCCGGGAGAGAAGGACTCCCTTGCCCCCAGTTGGGGGAAGAATTCCTCACGAGAACGATTCCGATCACACTGGCGACAAAAAAGATCCCCAGTGAGGCCAAAAAGAGCCACATACCCATTTGCAGTACGGCAGGATTGGGAGGGGAAGGAATCTCCCCCACAAACTTTTCCTGATGTTCCACCGCTCCGGGCACGATCGCTCCTGTTCTTCCCCCACCTCTCGAATCAGTCTGCCAACCCCTGAGCTTCTAGTGTTGCACTGTCGGTGTACAAATTCTCCTGATATGCCCCGGTATCAAGAAGGGCGAAGCCCAAAAAGATGCCCAGAAAGAGCAGAGATCCGACCAGAATGATGGCGTTGAACGGGCGATCCCAGCGCAGGTGCATGAAGTAAAGCCCAACAAGGGACGCCTTGATAGTTGCCACACCCATGGCCACAACGATATTGAGATCTCCCATGTCAACATAGGAGACACCCACCGTCAGCCAGGTGAGGAAGAGCAACGCTGTCAAAATCGTCAACAACAGAGGGGTCGAAGTCATGTGACCGACCACCGGATGGGGATCCTTATTGTCCTTGTTCGCCTTGGTCACGATCAGGGTCACGATCAGACACAAGAAAAACGCCGACAGAATCAGAAGATCCACATTATTCAAAAGAGCTTCCATGGATCCTCCTATTCAACCAGATAAAGCAGTGGGAAGAGGTAGATCCAGATCAGATCCACCAGGTGCCAGTAGAGTCCACCCAGATCAACCGGAGTGAAGAACTCCTTGCCGATCTTGTCCTTCATCACCAACCACATCAGCCACACCATGACGGCCATTCCGATCAGCACGTGAATACCGTGAAGGCCGGTGAGGCAGAAGTAAATGCTGAAGAACACATGGGCATTCTCCGGCCGGGGTACCGTAGGAACATGGTAGGGAGCGATGTACAACTCATCAGGATTCGAAGGGTACTTCGATTCCTCTTTGAGTTTGGCTTTCATCTCATCCTTGCCCATGTTGACAGCCAACCCTGTTGGTGGGAGAGCCGGACCTTTAGCCTGAGTCTTGGCAATCGGCTCGATCTCTTTGGGGTTTGCTTCGGGAGCCTTTGGCGGAATCAGGGAATCGAGGGATTCTCTTTCGATCCTCGCACGCTCCTGTTCTGCGGCATCCACTGTGGCGTAGGAAAAACTATTCCCCGGGAACAACCCCTCATGGAACTTCTTGGAGTACTCAAGGTACTTGATTCCCATGAAGCCCAAACCACAGATGAAGGTGACTGCCAGATAGAACAGGATTCTGTTCTTTCTGCCCAACTGGGCCTCCCTGACAGCCATCGCCATCGTCAGGGAAGAAAACAGCAGCACCATCGTGTTGGTGGCCCCCCACCGCTTGTCGAGGAATTGGCTTCCCCATTCAAACAGGTCAGGGTGGTTCGCTTTATAGACTGTGTAAAAAACAAACAGGCCTCCGAAAAGCAGCACTTCGGTTGCCAGGAAAAGCCACATTCCCAGCTTTCCTGCTTCGAACTGCTGATCGAGACTGTCGAAGTGGTGTGCCAGATGCGGAGAGTGACCATGTCCATGGTCATGCCCTTCTCCGTGCCCACCGTGGTGGGTTTCGGCAGCCCCTTCGCTGTTGTCCTGATGCGCGTCGCCGCTCATCCCATCTCCCATCTTCAGGCCGAACCGGCAGTGGTTCGACTCGAGTAGTTCCCGGTGACCGGGTCGTAGTCAAAGTGATCAAGCTCGTATGGATCCGTCGCCGAAGGCACGCCATGGAAGTTTTCCAGCGGCGGAGGTGACGGAGTGTGCCATTCCAGACTGTTGCCACCCCACGGGTTGCTCGGTGCTTTTTTACCCGAGGCGAGTGACTGCAACAGGTAGAACGCTGTCATGAAGAAGCCAACAGCCATCACGTAGGCTCCCACGGTGGAAAGCTGGTGGTAAATCTCAAACTTGTCCTGGTAGGTGTAGTACCTGCGAGGCATGCCGAGAGATCCCATGACAAACTGCGGAATGAAGGTCAGGTTGAAACCGATGAAAACGAGAGTGCAGGCAATCTTGCCCCAAAACTCGCTGAACATCTTTCCGGTCATCTTCGGCCACCAGTGGTGAAGACCACCGATGAAGGCAATCAGTGCACTTCCCATCATGACGTAGTGGAAGTGGGCGACCACGAAATACGTGTCATGAAGGTGGGTGTCGATGCTCAACACACCGAGGAAAAGGCCCGTCAATCCACCGATGGTGAACAGGAAGATGAATGCAATCCCGTACAGCATCGTCGTGTTGAGGGTCAGTGATCCCTTGTACATCGTTGCAATCCAGTTGAAGACCTTGATCGCCGAGGGAATTCCCACAGAGAAGGTGATTCCACTGAAGATGATGTTCATGACCGTCGACTGGCCACTGGTGAACATGTGGTGTCCCCAGACGATGAACGAGAAGATGGCGATCGCGACAGAGGAATAACCAATGTAGCGGTAACCAAAGATTCTCTTGTGGCTGTGGACAGAGATGATCTCACTGATCACACCCATGGCGGGAATGATCATGATGTACACCGCAGGGTGACTGTAGAACCAGAAGAAGTGCTGATAGAGCACCGGGTCTCCCCCGTTTTGGGGGTCGAAAATACCGATACCCAAAGTTCGTTCAAGAATCAGCAGCAACAGGGTGATTCCCAGAACCGGGGTCGCCAGAACCTGGATGACCGCCGTGGAGTAGGTTCCCCAGAGGAACAGCGGCATGTTGAACCAGGTCATTCCCTTGGGCCGCATCTTGTGGATCGTCACGATGAAGTTCAGACCGGTAAAGATACTGGAGAATCCCAGAATGAAGACGCCCACCACTGCAGGAATCACCGCAGTGGAAGTATCCGTGGAGTAAGGAGTGTAGAAGGTCCACCCGGTATCCACTCCGCCACTGAAAAGGACGTAAATGAAGAATGCAGCACCACAGATCCACAGGTAGAACGAACTCAGGTTCAGCCTTGGGAATGCCACATCTTTTGCCCCCAGAAGCAGAGGCAGGACAAAGTTGCCCAACGCCGCTGGAACCCCCGGGATAATCACCAGAAACACCATGATCGCACCATGGGTCGTGAACCACTGGTTGTAAAGATCAGCCTGTGCCCCCGGATCAGCTGCAAAGAGCGGAGTGATCAACGGCATCGGAGAGAACAGCTCGGTTCTCACCAGCAGCGCGAAGACTCCCCCGAGGAAAAACATCCCCAGCACACCGACCAGATACATCAGGCCAATGCGCTTGTGATCCAGGGTCAGGGCCCAGGAGGCGAAGGTCTTGGTCACAGTCAGGTAACTGGGACCAGACTCGGTTGTCTCCGGAGCGACCTTGGCGGTCTCCTGCGAGGAAACTTCGGAGCCGGAAGGGGCTTGGTCGTTGGGATTCATATTCTCTGCTCCTTACTTGCCGAGGCTCTTGATGAACTCGGTGACCCAAAGGATCTCCTTGTCGGTCAACTTCACCACCGGCATCTGACCGGGGTATCCATCGGCAATCTTTTTCATCGGGTATCGGATCGATTCTTCGATGTAGGCTTCGTCTACAGTCGTCGATCCTGCAACACCGTTCTCGGTGTATTGACGCAGGGATCCAAATGCTCCCTGCCAGGTCGGTCCCACCTTGTTGGAACCGTCCAGACTGTGACAGGAAACACAGCCCTTGCGTTTCCAGACGATCTCCCCCAACTGCTCAAAGGGCAGGGTTTCATCGTAGGAGGCCGCCACTTCGAGCCACTTCTCGAAACTTTCCTGGCTCTCGTGAACCACCACCTTGCTGTGCATCAGCGAGTGGCCCTGTCCACAATACTCGGTACAGAGCAGGTCGTAGACTCCAGGCTCCGTCGCCTCAAACCAGAGCTCACCAATACGGCCTGGTACGCAGTCCTTTTTGACGCGGAACGCGGGAATGAAAAGGGAGTGCAACACGTCGGAAGCCATGACCTTGATCTTCACCGGAGTGTTCACGGGAACATGTAATCCGGCTTTCTCCAGAACCTTGGCTTCTCTCTCAGCTGCAGCTTCCGGAGTCAGGGATCCATCCCGAACTCCCATGCGGATCTCATTGAAATCCTCGGAAGCACCGGGAACCACCGCACCATTGGTCGGATAGGTGAAGTTCCACAGCCAACGGGAAGCTTCGGCAGTGACGGTCATGGCATTGGAAGGAGCGGTGGCCATCGCCACGTAACCCTTGTATCCGTACCAGAACATCATGAAGGACAGGATCACGGGGATGCCGGTCCAGGCCACCTCAAGGATCAGGTTGTGATCATTCTGGCTGGTGGCTTTCTGCCCCTCCGGAGCCTTGAATTTCATCATGAAGATCACCAACAGTGCAGTGATCAAAACCAGGAAGAAAATGGAAACCCAGTAAACGAAGTAGAAGTCTCCGTCGACGGTATCCGCAAAGTTGGAAACAGGTGCCGGAAGCCAGAAACTGGGGCCGGTCTGAGTCGCCCAATGCGAAAGAAGCGGGTTGAAAAAGTGCATCATTTTTCCTGCTCTCTCTGAGAGTCCATGGAGTCATCATTTTCAGAAACGGAATTCAATCGATCTCTTCGACGGAGAACCATTAAGAAGCCCCCCAATCCCAAGACCGTGACGAGACCACCGAGTCTCATCACCAACAGTGCCTCCGGTCCGTACCGGGCCTTTTCAGGGTCGTAAACAAAACAGGTCAAGATCATCTGATCAGCCCAGGATCCAACTTTGCCGTCGGAGGCTTCGACCAGTGCGAGGCGCAGCGTTTGCGGATCAAACTCGATCCCCTGCAGCGTTCGCGTCAGAACACCTTCCGGTGAGAGAATGAAAGCCCCAGCACCGTGAGCGTACTCCTGATTGTAGGTATTCCACTCGTAATCAAATCCCACGCTGTCAGCGATGGGACGAAGGTTTTCCTCTTCACCGGTGAGAAAGTGCCAGCCCTTCTCAGCGGTCTCAGTGGAAACGCCCGTCAACTGTGCTTCTTCAAGGAACACATCCAACAAGGCACGTTTTCTGTTTCGTGCGTCGAGCGGCTTGTCTCTGGGGTCGATACTCATCGTCACGATTTCGTAATCCCTACCCAACACCAGATCACACTCCGCCATCGACTTGAGGAGATTCTCAACAACCATGTTGCAAAGCATGGGACAACTGAAATAGATCGGATTGAAGATCACCGGCAATCCGGAATCGAGGATCGACCCCAGACTGACCCACTCTCCATCCGAGCGACGAATCTTCCCTGCCAGTGGAACAGAACTTCCAAGGCGATCATGAATGGTGATTCCATCGATGGACTTCAGAACAGGATCATGCTCCTGTTTGTTGAGCTGGCCGGGACCCACTGCCGGCGATTGAGCAGGCAAAGGTACCGCAAGAAGAATGACGGACGTCAGCAAGATTCCCCATGACAGAACACAAGTCATCAAGGCACGCTGCTGGCTCACTCGTGAGAGCAGGCCATGAAGCATGTCAGCCTTTTCTGATCGTGGACTGAGGATCATCGATTCCATTCGCGTCAGTTCCCCTGTTTCCCGTAACGTCTCAGTACCTCATTTTTACCCTGATCAAGGGGAACTGAGACCCGATTGTTGTCACGATCGGTCCAGGTGTAGCCGTTTAATTGGGAGTTTTGGATACCTTGAACCTCTTCCAATTCCCGACTTTTGTAGCGATTTCTCTCTTCAATCACCGACTCTTCCTCAATCCCTGTGAGGAAAACCAGCAAGTAGGCGGAAACCACAAAGAGAATCGTGAAGACAATTCCTCCGTACCAGGTGGGAATTGCACTGGGGTCATCCCCTGCCCCTTCGAGGTTTTCAAGTTCCGCATTCTGATTCTGTGAATCACTCATTGGGAACTCCCTTCTAGGCATTCTCGAATGCCAGGGATTCCGGCATTCTTGGGTCCTTCTCGGCGATCAGCGAATGCCCTCTCAAGGACAGCGCCAATCCGATCAGGAACAAACCGAGGAAACCAACAGGAATCGTCACGTCCAGCAGAGTGAACGGGAACTCTTCACCGCCGTTGATTTGGGGCATGACCAGGTAGTACATGTCCGCCCACTGCATGATGAGCATCCAGACCGCTGCCAAGGCAAGGGTCGCACGATTTCTCTTAATGTGTTTCGACATGATGAAGAGGAAGGGCACGAAGAAACGACCGATGATCAGCAACCAGCCCCAGGACCCCCAGATGAAGTTCTCCTGACGGCGAAGGAACCAAGCGGTCTCTTCCGGAATGTTGGCGTACCAGTAAAGCATGTACTGACTGAATGCGATGTAGGCCCAGAAAACCGTGAAAGCGAACATCATCTTGCCGATATCCTGCATGTGCTCATCGCTGACGGCTCTCGTCAATCTTCCATTCGCCTGCAGCCAGATCACAACCAGTGCCAGGAAGGCATGGAAGGACAACACGCTGCCTCCGAAGAGGTAGATTCCAAAAATGGTACTGAACCAGTGAGCGTCCAGACTCATGAGCATGTCGTATGCCGCGAAAGTGATGCTCAGGGCAAACAGGATCAGGCCCATCGGGCTGAAGTGTGCCATGCGGCTGGTGCGCTTGAGGTCACCGTCATGATCCTGCTGAACCGAGTTCTTGTGGTACCACCAGGAAAGACCGATCCAGATCAGGAAATAGACAGCCATGCGGATCAGAAAGAAATCGTAATCCAGGTAGGCAGCCTTGACGGCAATGATGCTGTCACCGGGATCGGGATGGATCCACTTGTACAACTGGTCCATCTGCGAAGGCAAAACCAGTGGTACAAACAGCAAGGCCAGCAGGATGAAGTTGCGTGAAACCGCCTCGGCGATTCTGCGAACCACGGTACTCCATGCCGCCATCGTCGCGTGGTGGATCAAGACAAAGAAGATCGCACCCAGACAAATGGCCAGAAGCCACGTTGCGGCAACCAGGTAGGGATGCCAGATCGTCCACGTGGAATTGTAGCCATGAACTTCGTGGTGCCCGCCAGCGTGATCATCGCCAGCATGCCCAGCAGCAGCATGTCCAGCAGCAGAGTGATCATCCGCATGGTGGTCGAATGCTCCCTCGAGATTGCCCATCAGCAAGGTGCCGACCAGACCAATCACAGCGAGTACGGCACCGAAACCGATCAGTTGTCCCGAAAGACCACCCAGGCTGCGATTTTCAGTACTGAGATCAATGGTGTGCTTGTGTCCCATCTCGCTCACCTCCCCTGCCTGGGCTGGGTTCCACTCCCCTGTTGGGGATCGGAGCCGGATTCTTCACTGCCTGCAGGCTTCTCCATCGCTTCCAGTCGCTGCTGCTCATTTGCAGGGATTTCTGCAACGTCTACCGACTGGCTGAACTGGATCGCCTTCACATGAGCCACGATGGCCCAGCGATCCTCCACCGGGATCTGCGATTTGTAGCCCGGCATGGTGTTGATGCCGTAGCCAATGATGTTGAAGAGTTCACCAATCGGGTGGGCCAGCCCTTTCTCTGATGAAAGGTCGGTCACCGTCCACGCTCCGTAATCGGAAACAGCTGTTCTGCGCGCGACCATGCCGTCTCCATGACCGGAGATCCCATGACAGGGTGCGCAGTAGATTCCGTAACGGGCCTCACCCCTTGCGAGGAGTGCCGCATTCACATCCACCTGCGGAGGGAAACTGTTGGCCCACTCGCCATCGACCGTCCCCCAGTGGAAGTGCGAATCCTTGTTCAGTTCGCCCCTTGCCACCGTTCCGGGAACTGGCAAGCGAGCAGCGCGCCCATCGCGGAAAAGATCATTGGCTGACTGGGCCTTGAATTTCAGCTGGTTGTCCATGTCGTAGAAGACATGGATCCGTGGGGAACGCGAGGTACTGAAACGTGCCTTCGCCACGAGAACCGGCGGAATCAACAGGAACATATTGATCAGTATGATCGCTCCAATGATCCAACCCGGAACCTGAGTGTCTTTGTTTGGAAGAGTCATTTGGCTACTCCTCGATCACTTCGATGGCGTTGGCACCGATGTCCCTGAGGAATCGGGCGTTCGCAGGTGCGTCAAAACGGCGATCACGAGCCTCGATACTGATGAAGAATCGGTCGGCAGTCGCTCGGCGGAATCGATCACTTCTAAAAAGTGGATTGAACATCTTCGGCAATCCGTTGAGAGCCAGCATGCCCCCGAAGGCGCCGAAGGCACTCAGAAGAATCGTCAACTCAAAGGCCACTGGAATACTGGCCGGAATACTGAAGAAGGGTTTGCCACTGATCAGGAATTTGTAATCGACGCCGTTCATCCAGCCCTGCATGACGAGGCCACCGACAAATCCGGTCATGCCTCCACCCAGAACCAGCCAGGGCAAAATCGTCGGCCGAATCCCCATGGCACCATCCAGTCCGTGAACCGGATAGGGCGTGTGGCAATCCCAGCGCTTGAAGCCTTCGTCGCGCACCTTTTCAGCAGCAGACATCAACTCGTCTGCAGTCTCGAATTCAGCAAGAATCAAAACCGGTTGAGGGTTCTCAGATCCCTCAGCGGTGATGGTCTCGAATTCCGATTCGGTGTGGTTTGAATCACTCATCATCGCCTCCTAGGATCCTGCCGCCGGAGAAGGTGCAGGATCTGCTCCTTCGTCCTCGGCTGGCTTGGGTTCTGCGACCGCATGAGCCTGATCCGCCATGACTCCCTTGACCTCGCTCATGGCGATGAAGGGAAGGAAACGACAGAAAAGAGCAAACAGGGTAAAGAAGAGGCCGAATGCCCCGATCATGATTCCAACGTCCGCCAACTTGGGAGAGTAGTAATCCCACGCCGCCGGGGTGTAGTCGTTAGCAAGACTGGTGACCGTAATCACGAATCTTTCGAACCACATGCCGATGTTGACGAAGATGCTGACGATGAACATGATCCAAAGGTTGGTTCGGGCTTTCTTGAACCAGAAGATCTGCGGTGAAATCACGTTGCAGCTCACCATGATCCAATACGCCCATGCATACTGACCAAAGGCACGGTTCATGAAGGCGAACTTTTCGACCTTCACACCACCGTACCAGGCGATGAAGAACTCCTGTGCATAGGCGTAACCCACGAGCATGCCGGTCAGCATGATGATCTTGTTCATGTTCTCGAGGTGACGCAGGGTGATGATTTCCTTGAGTCCGAACAACTGTCGTGCCGGAACCAGCAGTGTCACCACCATGGCGAAACCACTGAAGATCGCCCCGGCAACGAAGTACGGCGGGAAGATCGTCGTGTGCCATCCGGCCACCTGGGAAACCGCGAAGTCAAAGGACACGACCGAGTGCACCGAAAGCACCAGCGGAGTCGCCAATGACGCCAGCAAAAGGTAGGAACGCTCGTAAACATGCCACTGGCGGTTGGAACCGGTCCAACCCAGTGAAAGTGCCCCATACGCAAGTTTGCGGATGCCATTTTTGGCACGATCCCTCACCGTTGCCAGATCGGGCACCATTCCCATGTACCAGAAGAGCAGGGAAACCGTGAAGTAGGTTCCCACCGCGAAGACGTCCCAAAGAAGCGGACTGCGGAAGTTGGGCCACAGCTCCATCTGGTTCGGCAATGGGAACATCCAGTAGGCAAACCAGGCTCGCCCGACGTGAATACCGGGGAAGAGGCCTGCACACATGACGGCAAAAATCGTCATCGCTTCTGCCGCACGGTTAATGGAGGTTCTCCATTTTTGGCGGAAGAGGAAAAGGATCGCCGAGATCAGCGTTCCGGCGTGTCCGATACCCACCCAGAAGACGAAGTTGACGATGGCGTATCCCCAACCCACCGGGTTGTTGACTCCCCAAACCCCGACTCCCCAGAAGATGAGGAAGGGAACAAACACTCCCAGCAGTCCGAGGACCGATAGGGAGAGAAGGAAGAACATCACCCAGCCAAAGGTGGGCTTCTCCTCAAGGATGCCACACACACGATCCGTGATCGTCGTGTTGGTGTTGTCCCCCGTGATCCACGGCTGTCTCTCGGAGGGAGAGTAAGCGGTGTTGTCGATCTCCCGACTTTCGGCATTGCCGAGAATCTCGGGTCTCACGAAGGGGATTTTTTCGAGAAGATGCTTCATCGATCAGCCCTCCTGCTTGTCAACGGGGTTCTTCAACTGTGCCAGATAACTGGTCCGCGGTCGGACATTCAGCTCCGCCAGCATCTTGTAAGAACGCTTCGATTTTTGCGTTTCGGTGACGCGGCTGTCCGGATCGGAAAGATCTCCGAAAGTGATCGCACTGGTCGGACAGGTTTGCGCACATGCCGGAACGATATCACCGTCGCGCAGATCCCGGCGCTCGTTATGCGCCTCGATCTTCGCTTTGTTGATTCGCTGCACACAGTAGGTGCACTTCTCCATGACACCACGGGCACGAACAGTGACATTCGGGTTGTACCCCATCTGCTCTGTCTTGCTCGGCTCTGCGGCGTTGTTGTAGTAGTTGAAGCGTCTGACCTTGTAAGGACAGTTGTTGCTGCAGTAACGGGTACCGATGCAACGGTTGTAGACCATGTCGTTGAGGCCCTCTTCGTTGTGAACCGTTGCCGCCACCGGGCACACCTGTTCACAAGGGGCATTTTCACACTGGTTACAAGTCATCGGCTGGTGAACCATCTCTGGATTCTCGACGTCTTCACCCCTGAAGTAGCGATCGATTCGCATCCAGTGCATTTCCCGGCCGGTCGCCACTTCGTCCTTGCCGACCACCGCAATATTGTTCTCCGCCTGGCAGGCGATCACGCATGCACTGCAGCCAGTGCAAACGTTGAGGTCTATGGACATCGCCCACTTGTGCGATTTGTATTCATGATCGCCAAAGAGACTTTCCAGAGGAGGATGGTGCGGACCGGCGTCCTTGACCGCCTTGCCGACCATTTTTGCATCCGGGGTAAAGTCGACATCGACAGTACGGGCGAACTCACCCACTCGGCGCTTTTCGGCAACCCTCTGAAGATCGCCCATGAAAGCTTCCGGGCGAATCGGATTGTGATCCTGGGTCGTCGCCAGTGCGTACTCACCCTCACCACGGTTCACTGCGACAGGAGCATGACCGTTGCGCACCGCAGCCGTATTGCGCAGGCCATAGGTATCAAAACCGACTCCATCCGCAATCTGGTAGATCGCAGGCTTTCGCGAAAGTCTTCCGGCGGCTCTCTCGGAGAGCAGGCGTCCATAACCCAGACTGACAGCGATGGTGCCCTCATTTTGTCCGGGAAGGACGAAGGCCGGCATTTGCAGCTCTTCTCCCTCGACCTTGAGCATCAACATGTCGCCGTCTTTGACTCCCAATTTGACTGCTTTCGCCGGTGAAATGATGGCGCAGTTGTCCCAGGTCACCTTGGTCATCGGGTCCGGAAGTTCCTGCAACCAACCGTTGTTGGCATATCGACCGTCGAAGAGGGAGTGGTCTTGCAAGAAGACGATTTCGTCAATGTTATCCGGCCAGGAATCGTGGGCTTCCATGGCACTCTTCAGGCCAGCACCCCAGCCACCCTGAAGAGCGGCCGGTGCCTTGCCAACAGTGTTGGATGTTCCGGCGATGAATCCGTTATGAAGCCACTCTCTCCAGGATTCTTCCAGGTCGCTGGAAGCAAACCCTTCGAGGGCTTCGCGAGTGATCTCGTATCCGGATCTCGGCGAGTCGTCGAGAAGAATGCTCAACAGTTCAATCGGACTGCGACCGGAGAAGATCGGCTCGATCAGGGGTTGCCCCAAAGTGATCGTGCCGTCCCAAGTTCTTGCCGCCCCCCACTGCTCGAGGTAATGGGAAGCATTCAGGTGCCACGCACACGCCTTGCCGGTCTCGTCACGGTAATCACCGAGGTGAACAGTGGAAGCAATCTTGCCGATCAGGTCTCCCCAACTTTGGCCTCCCACGGCGGGGGCGTCGTAGACGGGGTTGGCGCCCAGAATGATCAGGTGCTCGACCTGCCCACTCTGGATCCGTGCTGCAAGGGCCTCCAGGTCATCCATGTGAGAAGGACGGGAGGGGTAATGCACTTCTGCATAGGAGACGGTGGAACCCGCCGCGCCGATGGCATTCACGTTGATGGCATGAACCAGAGCATGAACCTCTGGAGCCTGACGATCCCCGGCCATCAGGAGCGACTGCCCCGGATAGGCCTTCAGGTCTGCCACCATTTGCTGGATTCTGGAATCGGGCTCGCCGGAGTTGGCGACCGCCTCCGCGACATCCGCAGGCAACCAGTCCGTGTTGACGTTCAGGGCCTTTGCCAACTGCGCCACCATGCGGGAGATCTCTCCGGAACGTGCAGTGATATGCACGTCGGCCGCCCCGCCGGTTACCGAGTAGGAACTTTCGATGGAATAGACACGGCTGAAAGCCGCTTCGTCGTCATCGGCAGACTGTCTCATCGAGGCCCAACCGGCACTGTGATGAAGACTTGCCGGGTGGTTCATCAAAGGATCGGCGTCGAAGCAAATCAGGACTCTCGCCTTGGAAAGATCGGCAACCGGTCTTGCTGGCGCGCCGAAACACATGGCAGTACCGAGGCGCTCTGAATCGCGATTCAGCGGTGCCCACTCGTGCCATGAACCTTCCTTGAAGGTGCGCTGGAACTTCTTGCGCATCGCATCGAGGGGAAGACTGGAGCTGGGTGCGGCAAGAACCGAAACCTTGCTCGCTCCCTTGATGCCCTGCAACGCAGCAGTGGCAGCAGCCCAATCGGACTCCTGGTCTTCCCCGTTGACCTTGCGCATCGGCGCGTGACTGCGTCCCGGATCGTAAAGGTTCAGGACACTCGCCTGCATTTGCGAAGTGGCACTGCCGCTGTGGGATGGATGATCACCATTTCCGTCAACACGAATCGGACGACCATCAAAGCTGGTAACAAGAACCCCATCGGCAACCTCCTGCTGCTCCCAGCAGGAAGCATAAGTCACCGGCACTCCCGGAATTCTTCCCTCCGGTCGACTGGTGTGCGGAAGGATGGTTTCCTTCGGCCAGCGACAACCGGCAAGACCTCCCGCCAATGCGACGGAAGCCCCCATCACTTTCAGGAAGTGACGACGGGAAGTGGAGTGAAAAAGTTCTGGAGCGTGATTGGGAAATTCCTTGTGAACCAACTCCTGGAATTCGGGGGTGTCTGCGTAGTCCTCAAGACTGCGCCAGAGTGCCTTCCCCGAGCCATTTTGAATGTTTTGATTTATCGATGACATGTGGAACAATTCGTCAGGAGAGTCATGCGCACGGTCGGATTTCCTTCCGCGTCGTACAACCCCAGGCCCTTCAAGAGTTCGATTCCTTCTGCACGTTTCTCCTCTGGAGTCCGGTCCAGCCCCCACTCAAGATCGGTGACCTTGTCGACCGGACGCACATGCGGTGCAGGGTCGCGGTGACAGTCGAGACACCAACCCATACTCAGGGGAGCGTGCTGCCAAACCTCTACCATTCGATCCACCCGGCCGTGGCACTCAACGCAGGAAACACCGCGAGTGACATGGGCACTGTGATTGAAATAAACGTGATCCGGGAGGTCATGAATCTTTACCCACTCAACAGGCAAACCGGTTTCATATGATTCACGAATGGGTGCCAGCTTGTTGCTGTCAGGAGCAACATTCTGGTGGCAGTTCATGCAGGTCTCAGTGGGAGGAACCGCTGCGAAGCCGGCCTCCTCAACCGTGTTATGGCAGTACCTGCAATCCATCCCCAACTCACCCACGTGAAGTGCATGACTGTAGGGAACGGGTTGCTCGGGCATGTAGCCAGCGTTGATGGTTTTGGGTGAAGCACCGAAGTTAATCATGAGGACCACATAGAGTCCCGAGACCGCCGCGCCTGCACCCAGCAGCTTGATCAGAGTATCCACCCATGGAGGGAAGATGGGGGTTCGCGTCGAAGTCACGCTTTGCCTCCTAAGTTCGGGGATCGGACGCCATTTCCGACATCCCCCGGTTTGCAAATTGCGACGATCAGGTTCCCGGTATCAGACCCAACAATGGAAAAACCATTTCCCAAATTGCCCCCGTGCATACGGGAGTGCTGATACGCCGTCGCATGCTTTATTTAGGCTAGCAACAAGAGGATTACAGGCAAACGATCCCGCCCAGTTTCATAAAGTTTTTTCTTTGGGAGAATCGGCCCCAGAATGCCCGAATTCACCGGAATATCCATCCCGGAATGTCCAGCACAGAAGGACCGCGGCCACACTCAGAATCAGTGCTCCAAGGCTCTGATGAAAGGTGGCCACAAGGGTCTCATGCACGCCACTGGAAGCGGTTCGCACCTCGGCTCCGGTCACAGCAAGGGCGTAGAAGCCCAGAGTGACCTGAATCGTTGCCAAAACACCCAATAAAAGCCCTGTACGTGCTCTGGAAACAGGCATCTTCGGCATCGTACATCGGGCACCGACCACCATGATGAGCCCCAGTACCAAAAAGGCACCGACGATGTGGGGAATCATCCAGTCCCGTGAAACATGGCGGGAAAGAGCGCCCAGAATCAGCTGACACAGCAGTCCCATGGCCATGGCGAGCGTCCAGAAGCGATCCGCCTTCGGCACCTCCCCCGCTGCCGGGCGGTTCCAACTCGCGGAACTCAGCAACAACAGAACTGCCGTCAATGCGAGGAACAGTTGGCCATCGACACCATGGATCACTCTCAGAGCCAGACTCCAGGTCGATTCCTGCCAGTCGACAACCTGACCACCCACTTCTGTGACAGAGTTGACTTCCGTCACCCGGATTCCACCGAGAATTCCCTGAAAGATGACCTGAATCGAAGCCAGAACAGCTCCCCAGCGCAATCCCCGGCCCGCTCCCTGACGAAACAGGTAGACCATGGTTGAAAGGGTCACCAGCCCCACGAGGGTTCCATACAAGCGATGGGCATGTTCGTAGTAAATCCCGCCTGTCATGCGGGAAAGCGGCAGCAGAAACATGTTTTCGCCAAAGGAGGCAGGCCAATCAGGGACGGCCATACCCGCTTCCTCACTGGTCACCAACCCGCCGATGGCAATCATGACCAGCGTCGCAATGAAGGTCGAAAGGCACATCCCGCACTGGCCTTGTGCACGACTCCAGGATTGCTTGACCGGAGAAACGGTCGCAGCACCCAACAACCCCAGAAACATCATCACCCCGAAAAATCCCGAAACTGCGAGGATGGCATGCCCCGTATCTGTGAAGTCCTCGGCCAGATAGGAACCGAGAACCAGCAAATCGAAGGTGGCAGCGGTGCCGGTAGCGGTCAGGGCAGCCGACCAGCGTCGGGGATGGGCGAGGGCCGCAAATCGCCCTCCGAGGAGCACCAGAACCGCCAAAACCACAAACAGGAGGGCGGGGTGAGCGTCGACAAACGGCAATCTGGCAATATATCCCGAAGTCCACATGGCCACTGCGACCAGAACTCCCACGGGAAAAGAACTCCCAAAGACCCCCATGGACTCTTTGGACGACAATCCAGAGTCTGCGGCAATCCCCATAAAACCCTCCAAATCCCACAGGAAACGTCTCTGGGGGCACAATTTCCAGACCTCACTGGCCGGGATTCCTGTCTTGCTTGCCCAATCTTATCTAAGGAGGGTTTGCGGTCTGGGGCAAGAAAAAGCACCCTTAACAAATCATCGTCTTGGGCACTTCAATAGAGGGGACGGACATGAGAGAATAGTTCAAATAGGGAGATAGTTTCCCCATGCCTTCTATTCAACCGGATTGGAATCACAAAACCCGGTTGCATACAGGTGCTGAGAACATTCTTTTTTGCACGTTTTTGAATAGCCCGAGAGTCTTTCAAGAATCTGATTCGACCCCGCTTCGATCAGCATACATCACGGGAGAGCCCATGCAGGTTCCAGGGAAGGAACATGTTTTGAAGTTTCATACTTGTTTACTGGTGGCGATTCTTTGCCTCACCACAGGAGTGCTTACGGCACAGAACCCTGACGTGATCGTCGGTTCATTGCCGGCGACCAACGCATACGGCACCAATGCAGGCACAAACATTTATGCCTATTCTGTAGCGACCACTTCCTGCAACATCGGGGATGCCAACCTTGACTGGTTCGCCAACAACAACCGACATCCGGTTATTGCGCAGGATATGTTCCGCTTGCACAACGGGCGTTTCTCCCAGATCGGTTCTTCCTGGCTCAAGCACGGATTCTGTGCACTGCAGATTTCCGGCCTTTGCACCGGTTGCGGTGGCGGAGGTGGCTGCCTGGATAACCTGACCCCCGGTTGCTCAGATCCCTACTCTGCAAGCCTGAATGGTTCGCAGAGCAATCTGGGTCCCCGCTCTCAGGTGAACGCTTTCACAGGGTTCTTCCCGTTCCCCTACTCTGCACCCAACTGCCCCCCGAGTGAGGGCAACATCTGCAGAAGGCTTCAGGTTCATGTCGATGATCTGACCGCGAACCTCTTCCCGGGGGCACAGTACTTCGTCAGTGGACAGTACGTCGCACTGGACGACTCTCTTGCAGGCAACCAGGCGAACAACGCTTCCTACCGCCCTGTCACCGTTTCCCAGACTGGAAACAGAAGCCTCAACTTCTCCGGTCCCACTGAAATGATGTCACCGCCGATTCAGGCCTGGCAGGATTACCAGCCGTCCGTCACCCTCGTTGATCTTCAGGTCCCCAATGAGGGTCTCTTCATCGTCGGCTATGACGTGATCGACAACGGCAACGGCACCTGGAACTACGAGTACGCCGTTTACAACATGTACTCCGATCGTTCCGCCAACAGCTTCTTTGTGCCGGTCCCTGCCGGAGCAACGCTGACCAATGTCGGCTTCAAGGACATCCCCTGGCACAGTCAGGAGCCTTACTCTCAGGTCGACTGGGACGTCAACACCCAGAGTGGAGTCGGAATCACATGGAGCACCGACGATTTTGTCACGGACCCGAATGCCAATGCGATTCGCTGGTCAATGCTCTTCAACTTCCACTTCACCTGTGATGCGCCTCCCGCTGACAACACCCTGTCTCTGGGACTCTTCAAACCAGGCAACGTGGGTGACCCCAACTCCATGGACTTCAACGCTGCTGCGCCTTCCGGAAACTTCATTCCCTCAGTTCAGAATCTGACCTGCAACTCCGGCAGCATGATGAACCCGGTGATCAACCTCAACTGGACTAATGGTGACGTTTACGACAGCATTAGCATCTATCGTGATGGCGTCTTTGTTGCCACTATCGGTGGTAACGAAACCAGCTTCACTGACAACTCTGTCTTTGGAACTTCGACCTACACCGTTCAGGCTGTTCAGGCAGGCGTCAACACTGCTGCTGTTCCATGTGAAAGCACCATTACTCCGATGCCCCAGAGCAACCTCTCCTGTGTTCAGGCCGATCCTGATTTCCAGGATGTCTCTCTGTCATGGACCAACGGAATGATGTACGACTCGATTCGAGTCACTCGCGACGGCTCTGAAATTGCGGTTCTCAATGGCGGCATGATGATGATCACCGATGCGGGAGTCAGCCTTGGCGAGCACACCTACACCGTCGAGGGAACTGTTTCAGGAGTTTCCGCCGGCATCAACGAGTGCACCGTCACCGTTCTGGCACCTCCCCCTCTGGGATTCACCGTGACCGCCAATGACGCTTCCGGCACCTACGAAACCGGTTCCGGAATCGGGTCTGCCAGCATGGTCATCAGCGGTATCGAGTCCACCGGTAACACGGGTTACCCCAACTCGGTTTCCGGTTACTCCCTCGCGCTGACCTTTGATTCCAACCTTCTGGCAGGATCGTCCATCAGCGATGGCGTGATCGGCACTCCGGTTGATTTCTTCGACGGCCAACTGGGCATCGGATCGGTGACCGTCGGCTGCGTTGTCAGCTTCTTGGGAACCAACTCACTGTCACTTCAGAGTGATTCACCGCTCGCAGAGGTCAACTTCGACACCGTCGCCGGATCCTTCGCAGGATCCACCGCTCCCGTCATGACGGAAGTAACTTTCCAAAACGGCGTCACCAGTGGATCTCTTCCCGTGGACAACCTGATCGTCGTCAACAGCACACCGATGCCGCCCACCTTCGACAACGGAATGGTCACCTTGACCGCCGGTGGACCGGTGTTCGTCCGTGCAGACATCAATGGCGATGGAAACATCAACATTGCTGACGCTGTTACCGGGTTGAACTACCTCTTCAATGGAGCAGCTGTCAGCTGTGTCGACTCTGTCGATACCAATGACGATGGTGCCGCCAACGTGGCTGACGGGGTATACCTGCTGGCATTCCTCTTCAGCAATGGAAGCCCGCCTCCTGCACCGAACAGCTGTGGTGGTGACCCCACCGCAGATGCACTCGACTGCATCAGCTTCCCGGCCTGCCCCTAGGTCTGGTTGCCAACGAAAAAGAGCGTGCGGGCTTTCAGCCCGCACGCTCTTTTTTTTTGTTTTTATGAAGGCAGATCGAGGAAGAGTTCAGAACCTATAGTTTGATCTGTAACCAGTTCCGGCGACGAATCACCCAGACACAGAGGAGTGACCGAACGATCCAGTCGAGAACCGTGGCGACCCAGACCCCCTGCAAACCCAGTTGCGGAAGCCCCCACCAGCCGTATGCCAGTATCCATGCAAAGGGAACCCGGAAACACCAGGATCCTGCAGCCGTGATCCACATCACCGGAATGTTCGCCCCCGCACCACGCAGGGAACCGGTGAGAGTCTCGGTCAACATCAGGAAGGGAACTTCACAGGCTCCGATCACAAGACAGATGGCTGCCAATTGAGCGGTCGAGTCCTCCAACTTGAACACCGACATCAACTTATCCGGAATGAAAAAGAGCAGCAGAAAGACTGGAATGATCGACACGAGCGCAAGAAAACTGCTGCGAATGGCACTTCTCATGGCAGGCTCAGTTTGACCCGCCCCCAACAGTCGACCAGCAACACTCGCTGCGGCTGCCTGAAAACCGTGAGCGGGCAAAAAGGCAAGTGACTGAATTGCAATCGCTGCCCTGTGAGCGGCCATCGACATGGCGTCCAGTTTGAAGATCGCAAACTGGTAGACCACGAACCCGGAGTGAAAAAGAAATGCTGCTCCCAATGCAGGGAGACTCAGTTTCAGGATTTGTCGCGCTTCATGAAGATCAAACTTCAACGCCCCCGGAATCTTGAGTGTGACCCGGCCCTTCTTGCGAAAGAAAAGAACGCCCAGAATCAGGATCACTTCCACCAGCGGGGCCAAACCGGTCGCCAGCCCAACCCCTTCGACTCCCATTTTCGGGAAGCCCCAGAGACCGTAAAGAAGGACTGCATTGCCAACGATATTGACCAGATTGGCGAGAATTCCTCCGGCGACCGGGAGGAGTGATTCCCCAGCCCCCCTGACCGTTGACTCCAGAGTGACCACGACCGCTCGCAAAGGAAACAGCAACAGGAACCATGTGAGGTAACCACTCGCTTCACCAAGAATCTGGGCCCTCGACTGCGGATCCTGTTCAAACATTTCCTGGCCAAGCCATGCGATGCCGACATCCCTGAATGCAACGCACAGTCCTGTGACCATCAATCCCAATACCAGTGCCAAACCAAGGGAGGTCCACAATGCCTGACTGACCCGAAGCGCTGACCCTTCACCGGTTCTTCGGGCGACCACAGCACCGGCTCCGATCGCGGTCACCGTGAAGATCGTTGTCAGCGACCAGCAGAGGGGAGAAACCAGATTCAGGGAAGCCAGCGATGCATCACCGCCCCCGGACGCGTCCGAAACCATTCGGGTATCGATGAGAAACTGAACCGTGTGCAGGAGATATTGAAGAATCGCAGGAATGGCCAGTCGCAGAATTTCCCGGTCCATGGAGCGTCCCGGCAAACCTGATTGGATCAGGTCGCCATGGGGATGATTCAGACTCATCCTTTCTGGATCCAGTCTGTCAGATGCTCCCTGACCTCTTCTCTCGACAGCTCCCTGATCAGCATCGATCCCGGTCTTTCAGGGAGAATCCATGAAACACGGCCGCCACGACTTTTCTTGTCTTGTTCAATACGATCGAGAAGTACATCCGCCTCGGGAGGGTCCTCGATTCGAACGGGCAAACCCGACGACTCCAGCAGAGTCGATACTTTTTCAGAGAGCGGGACCTCAGCAAACCCCAGGTTCTCAGCCATGGAACAGGCGAAAACCAGCCCCATGGAAACCGCCTCACCATGGGCCCAGCGGGGGTCCTGATTGGTCCGCTCCATCTCAAGGGCGTGGGCCAAAGTGTGACCAAGATTCAGGACCTTTCTCCTGCCCGACTCCTTCAGATCGCTGTTCACGATGGAGACCTTGACCTCCATCGCTCTCCGGATCAGGTCTTCCGGGGGCAGCAGGTTCTCAGGAATCCCGTTTTCAAGACTGCTGAAGAAGGGTTCCCCACCAATCAGGGCCGCCTTGATCATTTCTGCCCACCCCTGTCGAAGCTCCCGAACCGGAAGGGTCAGGAGAACGTCGGGATTGACCCACACCTCTCGGGGCAGGTGAAAGGAGCCGATCCGATTCTTGATGCGGCCGTGGTGAAGAGCGGTCTTGCCCCCCAAATGGGCGTCGACCATCGCCAGAAGTGTTGTCGGAACTGCAATCCAGGGAATCCCACGATTCCAGATCGAAGCAGCAAAACCGACAGCGTCTCCCAGACTGCCTCCCCCGATGGCGACAATCAGACTGCTGCGATCCAGTCCCGCCTCCGCCATCTCGTCGAGAATCCGTGAACAGCCTTCTAATTCCTTGAGAGATTCTCCTGCAGTCAAAGCGGTGTGCTTGCAGGGCACCCCATCTGCGGAGCAACGATTGAGGATCGGCTCATAAAATTTGCTGGGCACCTTTTCGTCGACAAAGACCGCAACACTGCTGTAGATCGAAAAATCAAAGTTGTCCGGGACGAGGCTGTCAGCCACAAACCGAAGGGTACTGGCGGCAGATTGTGGGTAAAAGGCCAGCGGTTCAGGACTCATCTTCGGTCCGTTTTCTGGCTTTCCCGGTTGGCCTTGTGGAGCTCCTCTTTGAGGAACCCGTTTTTGGGCCGCTTACGGCAGATCGACTGTAGAAAAAGACTCCGACCAATAGCGTTAAAACCCCGATCCCCGAAAGCGCCCAGAACATTTCCTGAGCCCAATATGATCGACCTGCGAAGGGGCTTTCGTAAGGCTCCAATTTTCCGCAGACCCATTCTGGAACCATTCCATCCATCCCCGTGACCGTTTCATAACGGTACAACCTGAGAAAATCTCCGGTCACCAGGACCTCACTGCTTCGGGGAAGGTTTTTCGGTTTGCTGATGAAGTTGATTCTGTGAAGCCGGTTCGAGCGATCTGAACCAAAGGCCTCCCATATGGAAGTCAGGCCCGAGGGATTGTCTTCCAGAATTCTGAGGCGCGGGTTCTCGATCAGTGTGATCACAAAGAGGCACCTCCGCCCCCGCATAAAGGCGGCCTGACTTGCAATCTCGGAAACTTCAGGGGGCTCGGTGATCTCTTCCGGCTGCCAATCGCTCCTCCACCGGTGCAAAAGGTAATGAAGACCCGCCAACTCCGCAGGACCTTCGACTTTCGCATCACTATCCCTGACCGCATAAAGGACCGCGGGGTTCTCCTGAAAGGGTTCTGCTGGAGGCCCCTGATCTGGAGAAGGAAGTGAAACCGGCTCCGGAACCTCGCCCTCAGAGGATGATCCGCCCAAAGAGTCGGTATTGTCGGCGGAAACAGCACCATCGTCGTTGCGACCCGAACTCATCACCGGAATCGTCAATGACGGCTCGGGTTCAGGTCTTTGCATCGACCAAACCGTCAAAATGAGGACCAGCAACAGAGCCAGGGAACCGAGAATCTTCGCTCGCTCCCGAGTCGTCGGGCCTACCCGTTGGGGGCGGTATCGTTTGGGACCAAAGTAAACCATGCCATGATCATAACAGGTTCGTTGATTCAGATCAGCGAAACACCGCTGTCCGGTATCTGCTGAAGAACAGATCTGGCGGCACGCAGGCTGGCACCCGGGTGAAACTTGTCCCGCTTGAGCTGCTCCAAACGGCTCACCTGAAGGCTCGCAACACTGTCGTCGAGAAGTGGCCTTGCCAATCGGGCCACAGCAGCTCCATCTCCGGGATCGACCAGTCTTTCCGGTACGATCTCCTCACCGGCAAACAGGTTCACCAGAGAGAAGAAGGGTGCCACTCCCAAAAGAGAATACAGGGATTTCTGCAAGTCGTTTGCAGGATAGGCCACGACCATCGGAACACCATGCCATGCTGTCTCCAGAGTTGCTGTACCGGAGCAAACGATGGCCAGCCGGGCTCTCGATTGCAGGGCCCGAGCCTCTCCAGCATGAATGTGAAAGCCTTTTCGGTTGCCGATGATATCGAGGACGATCGGTCTCAGTTCTTCCCGTTGACAGGAAACCCATATCTCCATTTCAGGCCTCTCGGCCTTGAGTTCACTGGCCGCAGCAACCAATGCCGGCAACCCATGAATCAACTCCTGACGACGACTTCCGGGAAGCAGGGCCAGGATGGGATCCCCGGAGGCACCGGGGATTTCAGGAGCCGGCCCCACATCAGAAAGATGATCAAAGACCGGATTGCCAACATGAATCACACGGGGATGGTAGGGAGAGTACAACTGCTCCTCGAAAGGGATCACGACCAGTAACTGATCTGCACACTGGGCAATCCGCTTCATCCTCCACGGTGCCCATGCCCAAACCTGAGGGCAGATGTAGTAGGTCACAGGGATTCCCAATCGCCGCGCCATCAAAGCCAGATTGCTGTGCAAACCGGGGTAATCAATCACGACGAGATGATCCGGAGGTGATTCCAGCATCTCTTCGACGAAGGATGCTGAGTGATCGATGATCGACCCCAATTGTGCCAACACCGGCAGCCAACCCATCACGGCCTTGTCGGTGCGATCCGCCCTCAGTCGGGCGCCTGATTGGGCCAGATGCGAACCGCCTATGGCGTCAACTTCCAGACCAGGGCAAAGCTGGAGACACTCCTTCACCAGCCTGGCACCGTGCAGGTCTCCGGAAGGCTCGCCGGCACAGACCATCAATCTAGGCAAGGCGGATCCCCCTTCGAACCCGGGCCGCTTCCACCAGGCGCCCCACAATCGAATGACCCAGTTGATCTTCGGGCATCAACTCCGGATGCCACTGCACTCCGACACATCGTCCCCCTGCATCGGAACAGGCTTCGATGACACCATCCGTAGACTGGGCCAACACCTGCCAGTTTTCGGGAATCCTTCCAACGGCCTGATGGTGACTGGAATTGATGGTGAAGACTCCCGGGTCAGGACAGCCTGAAAGCTGCCCGTTCCATTCGACGTCATGGCGGGGGATCTCCCCCGCCTCGATCACCCGGTGACCCACATTCGACTCCAGCTCACTTTCAATATCCTCGACCAGATCTCCTCCGGCGGCGAGCACCAGTGCCTGAAGTCCCCCGCAGATTCCAAGGACAGGCAACTCCGATTCAAGGAGCCAGCGAGCCCATGCCAGATCAGCCTCTTCCCTGCGCGGAAGAACACCCACAAATCGGGGTGGAGGCGAATCCGGTTTTTTCATGCTGCAACGGTAATCGTCTCCCCCGATCAGCAGAAACCCATCGAGATCCGTACCCACCTCTTCGGGCTTGACTCCGGGTGGGAAGATCACGGGCAAGCCGCCATGCTGGAGCACCAGATCGGAATAGCGGATATTCATTCGGGTGACGATGCGGCCTGAATCCTCCACTGCCACATCCACATTGAGACCGATTTTCGGCTTTTCAGGATCAGCGGCTGCAGATCCTGAAGAGGGGGCTGAATAATTGGTCTCTGGCACTGGACAGCTCCTTGGGTTTGGTTCGCTCACGGGTGATGCTGTGTCATCGTTTGCCAAAGGTCAATGAGCTTCGGGGATCTCCTGCGGGAAGAAAGGGTCACCATCATGGTCAATATTTCTCCGCCCCCCGACTCTCCCGAAGGCCTCCCCGACTGGCTGGCCTCCTTCACCAACTGGGAGAAGCAGCTCCCTTTGGATCGTGGACGAAGGGAATGGGGTCCGCTTCGTTGCAGGAAGTTGCTTGACCGGGCTGGGCTCTCGACTGATTCCTGCAAGGTCATTCAGGTCGCAGGATCGAAGGGCAAGGGCTCAACCGTTCTCTGGCTGGAAGCACTGCTGTCAGTCAGGGGCTACAAAACAGCTGCCCTGACCTCTCCACACCTGATCTCCCTTGAGGAACGAATCCGCATTTGCAGACACCCGGTCCCGTTTGAGAAGTTGTTGGCGGGTCTTCGTCGGCTCTATCCCGCATTGATGGCAGGTCAGGCTGCGGCTGACCCCCTGCCCACTTTTTTCGATCTCTGGACAGCTCTCTTCATCGAACTTGCCCTGACAGAAGAGGTTCCCCACCTCCTCCTGGAAGTCGGCCTCGGAGGCCCCCTCGATTCGACCACTGCCATCCCGCACGACGTGGGAATTTTGACCACCATCGATCTCGAACATACCGCTCTCCTCGGCGATACCTGTGAAGAGATCGCCGCGGAGAAATCGAAGATCGCCCGCGACGGCAAACCCCTCGTGATCGCTTCGGGTGAGACCTCCGCCGTCTCCGCTGAAATCGCAACTGCCAGAGGTGCCAGCCCCGTGATCTGCGAAAGAGATCCTCGGGTTCCGGAAGAGGTGTCCGCGATTCAGTCGGTGAATGCTTCCCTTGCGCTTCGTGCTCTGGATCATTTCTGGCCCGGGTCTCCCATGACTTCCGAAGAAACAGCTCTCGCCTGGAATCAATTGGAACTGCAAGGGCGTCTTGAAGTGATTCCGGGACCACCGGAACTGCTCCTCGATGGAGCCCATACTCCTGCCTCAATCAGAGCATTTGTCGATGAGTTTTCCCGGTATCGGGATCGATTCAATCTTCAACAGGGCCACACCGGTCCAGCCCGTAAACCCGGGGCCCTGTTACTGGGAATGCTCCGGGACAAAAACCCGGAAGATACTCTTGCCAAACTGAAACGACTTTCCCCCCTGCCAAAAATTTGCACTTTGGGTATTCCGGTCCCCAGGGGGATGGATGGAAGTGCCATCACGGAAGCTCTGGTTCCCGTCACCGCCGGTTCGGGAGTCACACCAGTGATCGCCGGATCTCCCGAAGATGGGTTCGATTGGCTCAGAAAAATGGCCGCAACCGGCGAACCGATTGCGGCCACTGGATCGATGTATCTGGCAGGCATGGTTCGGCAAGCGTGGTTGCCGACATCACAGGCCTGAAGCTCTTCAGGGAGCTGCGGTCGGAGCGTCCGCTTCCCTGGGAGTGTCAGAAGGAACAGCCTTGAATCGAAGCATGTTTTCAAACACCTCCGCTTCGAGCACCGTGCCCTGCTTGACCTCACCTCTCAACAACTCCTCGGAGAGAGGATCCTCGACGTACTTCTGAATAGAACGACGCAAGGGTCGAGCACCGAAATCGGGGTTGTAGCCCTCGTCGATCAGGAAATCCTTCGCTGCCTCAGGAAGGTGCAATTCGATTCCCTGTTCACGAAGTCGCTCTTTCACCTGCTTCATTTCGATATCGATGATCTCGTCGAGGTCATCCCGCGTCAGCGGCTCGAAGAAGACGGTGTCGTCGAGGCGGTTCAGGAACTCCGGGCGGAAGAACTTTTCAACTTCCCCCATCACTTCCTTGCTCATCTGTTCGGCATTGCGGCCACCCTCAGTGTTGCGGAAGCCGAGGGAACTCTGGTTCTTGATCAGGTCCGCACCGATGTTTGAGGTCATGATCAGAACCACATTCCGGAAATCGATCACACGACCGAATGAGTCCGTGACATGGCCCTCTTCCATCACCTGCAACAGCATGTTGAAGACATCGGAGTGGGCCTTCTCAACCTCATCGAGAAGAACCACCGAGTATGGACGGCGACGAATCTTCTCCGTCAACTGTCCACCCTCTTCATAACCGACGTAACCTGGAGGTGCTCCCACCAGTCGGGAAACATTGTGCTTCTCCATGAACTCGGACATATCGACCTGAATCAGGGCGTCCTCTTCACCGAACAGGAACTTGGCCAGACTCTTGGCCAACAGCGTTTTTCCAACCCCGGTCGGTCCCAGGAAGAGGAATGAACCCACCGGCCTGCGGGGATCCTTCAAACCACTGCGGCTGCGGCGCACGGCACGACTGATGCGTTCGATGGCAGCATGCTGGGAGATCACCGAGTCGTGAAGTTCGTCTTCCATTTGCAGCAATCGTGTGGCCTCACCACTGTCGATGCGGGTCAGCGGAATACCGGTCATTTTGGCGACGGTATCGGCGATGATGTCATCGTCGACGATTCCACAGGTTTCATCCGCCTTCTGCTTCCAGCTGGCGAGCTCTTCTTCCTTCTGCTTTTTCAGTCGGCTGGCCTTGTCACGGAGATTGGCCGCATGCTCGAAATCCTGCTGAGCGACAGCAGCTTCTTTCTCCCGGTCCAACTCCCTGATCTCTTCTTCGAGTTCCTTCAGATCGGGCGGACGGGTCGACTGCTTGAGTCGTACCCTGGATCCAGCTTCATCGATCACATCGATAGCCTTGTCGGGAAGGAAACGGCCATTGATGTAGCGAACGGCCATGTCGACTGCAGACTCCAGAGCCTCATCGGTGTACTCCACCCGGTGATGGGCTTCGTACTTGTCCCTCAACCCCTTGAGAATCTCAACCGACTCATCCCGGGTCGGAGGATTGACGATCACGCTTTGGAATCTTCGCTCCAGAGCACCATCCTTTTCGATGTGCTTGCGATATTCGTCGAGGGTGGTTGCGCCGATGCACTGGATCTCTCCACGGGAAAGTGCGGGCTTGAGCACATTGGAGGCATCGATTGCCCCCTCCGCACCACCGGCACCAACCAGTGTGTGCAACTCGTCGATAAAGAGGATCACATTCTTGACACGGCTGACTTCCGTCATCACAGCCTTGATGCGTTCTTCAAACTGACCGCGGTACTTGGTGCCGGCGACCATGAGGGCCAGATCGAGAACCACGATTCTGCGGCTCCGCAAAATCTCTGGCACGTCTCCGGAGATGATCTCCTGGGCCAGCCCCTCGACGATGGCACTTTTTCCGACGCCGGGCTCACCCAGAAGCACCGGATTGTTTTTTGTTCTGCGGGCGAGGACCTGCATCACCCGCTCAATCTCATCCGCACGGCCGATCACCGGATCGAGGGAGGAAGAACGTGCCATTTCGGTCAAGTCCCGACCAAAGGAGTCAAGGGCAGGAGTCTTGGAGTTCCTCGACTTCTGTCCGATCGGTTTCGATTCGGGCTCGATATCTTCCATGTCTCCGTCGTTGACATCCGCCCCGAGAATCTCGAGAACTTCAGCCCTGACGTCTTCCAGAACAAGACCCAGATCCTTGAGTACAGTAGCGGCAACGCCCTGCTCTTCACGAATCAATCCAAGAAGCAGATGCTCGGTTCCAATGTAGTTGTGGCGCAGTTCCTTCGCCGCCTCCTGGCAAAGCTCAAGAACCCGCTTGGCCCGCGGAGTGAAGGGCAACTGGCCCATCTGCACCATGGCATGGCCAGTCTGAACCTGACGCTCAATTTCTGCACGGATTTTGCCGGAGTCCACGTCCAGGTTTTTAAAGACATTTGCGGCGACTCCGCTGCCTTCCTGAACGAGCCCCAGAAGAATGTGTTCGGTGCCGATGAAGTCATGGCTGAACCTTTGGGCCTCTTTGCGGGCCAAAGCCATTACCTTGCGGGCGCGATCAGTAAATCGGTCAAACATGTTTCTTTCCTCACCGTTTCGGAGTTCGGCTTCCCCCGGGGGAATCCGGCCAATCAGGTAGCAAGCCTCATTCGTCTTTACGCTTTAGCCACGAAAAACTGACAAAGCCATGTATCCACATCAGGCTGCTTTTGGGTGAAGTGTCCTGTAGTGGATTGTCCTGAGGGATGACGATCATGTGGGTCAATCGGTTCCCGTGACCGATCGATTCGTCACCCTTCCCCCATGAAATACCATCCCGGGGACATGATAACCGAAGAATCGGTAAAATGTTGAAGAAGACGAGAATCCTTATCCGGCGGAATCGCCCAGAATACCACGCAGGAGATCAGCCCTTTTGCGATCCCTGTCGTCCGAGGACAGTGGCTCACCCTGCAGGCACTGAAGGTGACCGGGTTGACTGTGCAGGAACATGCGATTGACCTGAGTCATGCTGACTCCCTCAAGAAGTCCCATGGTCACCCCGAGGCGAACCAGAGAAAGATGCTCGAGAGCCTCTTTGCTCGTCATCACATGGGCGTGCGACAGGATCCCATAGGCCCTGCCAATTCGATCCTCGATGCGTTCGCGCCTGCGCTCGAGCAACTCTTCCCGAAGCTTGCGCTCGTATTCAATAATTCTGGGCAAGACTGATGCGATGTTGTCGAGGATCTGTTCTTCGGTCAGGCCCAGAGTCCTCTGGTTTGAGATTTGAAAGAAATCACCCTGGGCTTCAGTGCCTTCACCAAAAAGGCCCCTGACTGCCAGATGAATCTTGGTCGCCGCACTGGTGACCTGTTCGATCTGGCCGGTGATCACCAGAGCAGGAAGGTGCAACATGACAGATGCTCGCAAGCCGGTTCCCACATTGGTCGGGCAAGCGGTCAGATAGCCATACTTGTTGTGGAAAGCAAACTGGAGTTCCTCCTCCAGGGCTCGCTCGAGCGGGCACATTTGCTCCCATGCCTGATCCAACTGGTTCCCGGACTTCATCACCTGCAGACGGAGATGATCTTCTTCATTTCCCATGACTGAAAATGATTCGGTTTCATCAAAACCGACAAGTCGTGGGCCCTCGCCCGTGGCCAACTCGTGACTGACCAGATGACGTTCGACCAGAACCTGCCGCTCGACGACCGGACGATTTTCCAGGGGGTGCACCTGCAATGGCAGGCCACTTCCCAGTCGGTCGAGTGCGACACCGATTCGATCGGCCACCTTCCGTGACTGTTCTTCATTCGCAACGGAGGTGAAAGGTGAGTTGGCGAGATTCCGGGCCAAGCGAACCCTGCTGGAGATCACCAGGTCCGAATCGGGGCCAGTCCCCTGAAGCCATTCTCCCACTTCACTTTTGAAGTCTTCAAAGATCATGAGCCTTGCTCCAGAGATTTCAGCTGGCTCTTGAGGGCCGCCGCTTTTTCGTAATCTTCATCGATGGCTGCCTGCTCCATCTCCTGACGAAGCCGCTCGACCTCGAGAGTCTGTGCCATGGCACCATGAAAACGGGCGGGAACCCTTCCCTTGTGCTGGCATGAGGGCTGGATCTTTCCAAAAAGGTCATCGAGGGAGTCGGAAAAAAGATCGTAATCCCGGGGGCAACCGAACTTGCCCTCTTTGCGAAAGCGGGCATAGGTCATTCCGCAATCAGGACAATCCTGTGAGGTAGCGGAAACGGTCGACTCCTCCTCCGTTGCATCGGGAGGGGAATAGAACTCCGGAATCGTCAGATTCTTGAAGTTCTCCAGAGTCGCCTTGATGGAGACCCCATGGGACCGGGCACAATCCCTGCAGAGGTGATACTCGCGCTTGGTATTGTTGACGATATCGGTGAGGTGGACAGTGACCTCATTTTGCTGGCACTTCTCGCACAACATGGTGCTGTCTCACTCCTTTTCGGCGGGAGCTGTGGGCGCAGCCTCCCCTGCTCTCAATATCGGCATTTCGACAGAAACTCTCCAGACATCTTTGGGGATAAATGACAGTTCTTGCAAGAATTGGGTCATGAAAGCCCCACTGCCCGGCGATTCAGCGGAACTTTCGATCAGGGATTCGACATCCGACCACTCATCGACGTCGTCCTCCGGTACGAGAACCTGCGGTGGCCAGCCCGATTTTGTCAGGGCCGCTGAGACAGCATCCCAATAGATCGCCGACGAGGACAATCTTCCGGTCCCGTCAGCACTCAGAAGCGCCTCGAGAGGATCCCAACCCTGCGCCGGATTGCCTGCGGGCAGTCCCAACAGCGTGAAGCCCCCGTCCTTTGCGGGTTGAATCACCGACCGCCCCTCCCCCAGAATCTTCAGGGCATTCTTCAGGGCTTCGGGATTCTGGGCCACCGCATCGGTGCCGATGACGATGCAGCCTCCCTGACGATAATCCCGGAGAACACGAAAAATACGCTGTCCCAATCCTCCCACACCCTGGCTCCGATAACTCCAGACGCTCTCCGAAATCTCGGCCTGTCCGTATTTGATACGCCCCCTCCAAAGGGGCTGTCCCCAAGCCTGAGCGAGATAGGGAAGGAAGGGGGTGACCTCGTGCCGATCTCCGCAGAGAAGTTTGTTATGCCCGGTGTCATCCTTCAGTTCGTCGACAATTTTCAGTCGATCCACGAGCATCGAAGCCGCGAGACGGGCTGCTCCTGCCATGCCCACCGTAGGTTGCAGGCGGGTTTTGACCCCGCCCGGGACCGGCAATTTGGCGAAGAGCGCGATCGTTGGATCCAAAGACTTTCCCATATTGAACTTATGGCCTCGTTTCAGCGCCTTTAACGGGGTCCGGTTTCATTGACAGCCCCCGTGGACTGTCCTAGGATTCAGGTTCCTGCTCCGGGAACGGGGCAGGGAGTCGTACTTTCCGGATCGCAAACCGTTTTCCCAGATGGAGGCCCGCGGGCCATCGCCGTCATGAAGAAACGGAGATCCGTGCAAGGATGACGTCTCCGGAACCGTGGGTCCAACGGTTCAGGATCGGATTTGAGTCCGATTCATACGGCCTATCCTGGCCGGACGGGGATCGCGGAGGGCTCCTGGCCCCCCTGCAGGGAATCGGGTACCAGACCTGATGATCTGCCCACCGATCCCCCTCCCCGACAGGTTGGTGCTTCGGAGCTGTGTTACAGCGGTGAGAAATGGTCTGGACTGGCTTCACCGCCCACTTTTGTTTGAACGCAAGCCGGTCAGTCCGGCAATGCGGGTTTGCATGAGTCAACCCGCAAGAATGGGAGACGAACGTGAGCGAAGAGATCCTGCGCTTTGTCGACACGATTCATCGTGATCGACAAGTCGACAAGGAAGTGATCTTCACGGGAATCGAGATGGCACTCGTCTCGGCTGCCCAAAAAAGATTCGATCAGGAAGAAGGCATCGAGGTCATCATCGACCGTGAGTCCGGAGGAATCCGGGCCCACAAGGACGGTGTTGATTTCGACCCCCGTGAAGCTCTGGGTCGCATTGCAGCAGGCACCGGAAAACAGGTCCTGTTCCAGAAAATCCGCGAAGCAGAACGCGAAGTGATCTACCGCGAATACATCGATCGTGTTGGAGAAATCTTCAATGGAACCGTCGCCAGTCGCAAAGGCGGTGGAATGATCATCACCCTCGGAACCCGTGCAGAAGGGTTCATGCCCCGCAGTGAGCAATCCAGCCTCGAAAACTGGAATGAAGGTGATCGGATCAAAGTCGTCCTCAAAGAGGTCAACCTTCAGGCCACTCGCGTACAACTCCTCGTCAGCCGAGGAGACGAAGCTCTCGTCCGGCGCCTCTTCGAACAGGAAATCCCGGAAGTCTCCGATTTCGTGGTTGAAATCAAGGCAGTGGCCAGAGAGGCAGGAAACCGTACCAAGATCGCCGTGGCAACACTGGATGCCAATGTCGATTGCGTCGGTGCCTGCATCGGCGTCAAAGGATCGCGAATTCGAAACGTGACCGACGAGCTCAATGGCGAAAAAATTGACGTGGTTCGTTGGAACGAATCCATCGACGTTCTGATTCAAGAGGCATTGAAACCTGCCGAGATCGCCTCCCTCGAACTCGACTACGACGAGATGACCGCAAATGTCTACGTCACTGAAGACCAACAATCCCTGGCCATTGGCCGTCGTGGACAAAATGTCCGTCTGGCCTCGAAGTTGACGGGCTGGGAACTCAACATTTGTCCCATTACCAACGAAGAACTGCAGACTCTTCGCGAACAGGGTGCCGATCAGCGTGCAGACGAAATGTTCGGTGACCGTCTGGCAAAAGTGTCTGAAGGAGAATCCGGAAGCACAACTTCCGAGAACCCCCTCGACCAACTCTTTGAACAACCTGTGGCAGAAGTTGCCGAGGTTGAAGAATACGAAGAAGGTACGGTTGTGATGGGCCTTGAGGACCTCCCCGGAGTAACCGAGGAGATCGCTGATCGACTGATTGAGGCGCAGATTGATTCCACCGAAGCACTCCTGGAAGCGGGTGTGGAAGGATTGGCAGCCATCGAGGGACTCGATGAACTGTCGGCACGTCTGATCATCGAAAAGATCCAGGAAATCATGGAAAGTGTCGACTCCGAGGAGGAGTAGACACCTTGTAGGCAGCTCGGGTCGGACTCGTCTGGCCCACAGAACCGGGAGGCGCCAAGTTGGGCGTGAGAATCCACGCACTGGCCAAGGAGCTTGGTCTCGAGAGCAAGATGGTGATGGAATTCCTCGAAGGACGGGGAGTTCGCGTCAAAGGTCATATGTCATCCATCAAGGATGACGAAGCCGAACTCGTCAGAATCTTCCTCGCCCCAGATCCTGAGCCGGAACCCGAACCGGAACCGGAACCAGAACCTCAAGAGGAGGCCGTGGAGGAATCCGCTGCCATCGAAGAAGAAGCGGTCGCAGTTGCGGAAGAAGTTCCTGCAGTTGAGGAGCCGGCGGAGATTTCCGAACCACCCGCTGAAGTCGCCGAACCTGAACCTGTCGTCGAGGCAGCTCAGGCCGAAGAGGTTCCGGTCGAAGAAGTCGCCGCGATCGCAGAAGATCTCCCGGTAGCGGAAGAAGATCCTGTCGCGGAGCCTGCTGTCGAATCCCCTCCTGAGGAAGAACCTGCTGTTGCGGAAGAACCGGCACCAGAGGTTGTCGCAGAGTCCGTTTCAGAACGTGTTGCTCCTGAGCAAACAGAGTCGGTCGAAACGCCGGAATCTCCGGCAGAAACTGTCGCCGAATCTCCGGTCGAACCGGCAGTTGAAGCAGCGCCAGAGCCTCCCAAAAAGAAACCACGAAAAATCGTCATGGCCCCTGGCTTCGGTGGTGATAGCGGAGACCAGAAGACTCCGGTCATGCCCGTCGCCCGACCGCTTGATCCGAAGGCCCCCACTCCTCGAAAGAGCAAGGGGCGTCCGCTGATCATCCGTTCAAAGGCCCCCGCCCGCCCTGCGGGCAGAACCGACTCCGGTCCGAGAAGAGATCGACCTGGAGGAGGTCCCGGGCGAGGCGCTCCACGCACTGGTGGGACCAGCCGTCCAGCCGCTCCCTCCTCGGCACATGGTGCCAAGAAAGTCATGGTCTTCCCGGGAGCCGAAGCAGGTGGGCCACCCGGAGCCAAGCGCGGAGGTGGACCGGGTCGAGGTGGACCAGGAGGCAAGGGTCGTGGACGTCAACAGAGTCGTCCGCGTAATCAGGAATCAGACTTCACCCGACGCAGACTTCAGCAGGACCTGATTCCGGAAGACCTTCCGGATCAGATCACCCTTGAAGAGCCGGCCAGCATCAAGGATCTGAGCCTCGCCCTCGGGGTCAAACAGACGGCACTGCTGAAAAAATTGATGAATCACGGAATGCTTGCGAACGTCAACTCTCCCCTTTCACAGGAGATCGTCGACACCCTTTCCGTTGAAATCAATTGCGAGATCATTCTCGAAGCTCCGAAGGCCTTCGAAACCACTCTCGATGAGATCGAAAGTTTCGAAGACGCCGAGTCGGACCTCATCTTGCGTGCCCCTGTGGTCACCATGATGGGCCACGTCGACCATGGAAAGACCACTCTCCTCGACAAGATCCGGGAGAGTTCCATCACCAAATCTGAGTCGGGTGGTATCACACAGCACTTGAGTGCATACCGCGTCGACAAGGGCAATGCCCATGTGGTGTTCGTCGATACTCCCGGTCACCGAGCTTTCACCAGCATGCGCGCCCGGGGTGCCAACGTCACTGACGTGGTGGTTCTGGTGGTTGCAGCCGACGACGGCCCCATGCCACAGACAGAAGAAGCCATCGAACATGCCAAGGCCGCAGAAGTGCCCATCGTGGTTGCCATCAACAAGATGGATCGGCCGGGAGCCAATGTTGACATGGTCAAGGCCAAGCTGGCTGAACTGGGACTGACCCCCAGCGACTGGGGAGGCGATACCGAGATGATTCCGGTTTCAGCCATGACCGGCGAAGGAGTTGACGGCCTGCTCGAGCACCTTTCACTCGAGTCAGAAATCCTCGAGTTGAAAGCCAACCCTGAAAAGAAGGCGATCGGCACCGTTCTCGATTCAAGAGCCTCTACCGGTGAAGGAAACGTCATCACCGTCCTCGTTCAGGACGGTACCCTTCACCAGGGCGACAATGTTGTCTGTGGCCCTGCTCACGGCAAGATCAGAACTCTCAAGTCTACCAGCGGACATCACCTTGAGACCGCTCCGCCGGCAACACCTGTGGAAATCACCGGTCTCAATGACTTGCCCGAAGCGGGAGACAAGCTTTACTCACTCGACTCTGCTTCAAAGGCACGACAGATTGCCGAAGAGCGTCAGGAAGCGAAAGCGAAGGCGGATCGGGCCGAACGTCAGAAGGTGACTCTCGAAGGCCTGTTCGACACCATCGACAAAGCCAAGACCAAGGAAATCAACGTCATCGTCAAAACCGACGTCAAGGGAACCCTCGATGTGCTCAAAAGCGAACTTTCGAGCATGCACACCGAGGAGGTTGCCGTTCGTGTGCTGAGGGGTGGAGTCGGTGAAATATCAGAATCCGATATCCTTCTTGCCGACGCTTCCAATGCCATTGTGATCGGTTTCCACGTTTCAGCTTCTGACAAGGCACGATCTGAAGCCGAGAGTCATGGCGTTGAAATCCGTACCTACACAGTCATCTACGAAATCCTGGAGGACATGAAGCAGGCTCTCGAGGGCATGCTCAGTCCCGATATTTCTGAAGAGCTGCAGGGATCCGCAGAGATTCTCCACCTGTTCAAATCATCGAAGCTTGGCAATATCGCAGGTTGTATGGTCCGTAGTGGAATCATCACAAGGGACGACAAAATCCGCCTGATTCGCGATGGAGTCATGGTCCACGAAGGCAAACTTGCCTCTCTCAAGAGGGTCAAGGATGACGCCAAGGAAGTGCGTGAAGGTTTCGAGTGTGGCCTGGTTGTCAAAGGCTACAACGACATCAAAGTTGGTGACTTCATTGAAAGTTACAAGGTCATCGAAACTTCACGAAAACTGGGAGAGACCAATAAGAGTTCAGGATAATCGATGAGACCGATCCGCAAGGCAAGACTCGCCAGCCTCATCAAGGAAGAGATCTCCCTGATTCTTCAGGGAGAGCTCAAGGACCCCAGGATCGGTTTCGTTTCTGTTCTGGCAGCGGAACCGACTGAGGACCTGAAGGAGTGCAAAGTCTTCGTTTCCATTCTGGGAAGCGAAGGCGAGCAACGAACCTCCCTGAGGGGTCTCGAAGCGGCGCGTGGAAAAATCCAGTCTCTTCTGCGCAACAGGGTGCGTCTTCGCGAGACCCCCATACTGAGATTCACGCTCGATGAGAGTTTCCAGAAAACCCAGGATATCGAAGAGAAGATCCGCATCGCTCGCGAAGCAGATGAAGCGGCGGCTCGAGAGAGAGAATCACGGGATAAATCAGAGCCCGCAGATTCGGAAGATCAGTCCTGACCTTTTATTCGCCGGGTGTTGATCCTTGCGGTTGGACAACCACCAGTTGATCCTTGCCATTGCGCTTGGCCTCATAAAGAGCCTTGTCTGCTTCATCCAACAGCTCTGCCCCGCTCATTCCATCCCTCAGTTGAGTGATTCCCAATGAGAGGGACAGCTTCCCCGCCTGACTCGTCTCCCCATTCAAGAATGAATGGGTTCGAAACGCTTCCAGCAGGTCTTCCGCTTTAGCCCGAATGTCTTCGAGATTGGAACCTGGCATGATCACGACGAACTCATCACCGCCATAGCGGCAAAGGTGGTCACTCTCACGGAAATGGTGCTGAAGGAAATGGCTGACCTCAATCAGCAGATCGTCACCCTTCATGTGCCCAAGGACATCATTCACCTGCTTGAAGCCATCCAGATCGGTAAAGAGCAAACCCAGAGGCTGTTGATCGCGGCGTGAACGCACCACTTCCTTTTCCAACTGCCCTGTCAGGTACAATCGGTTTGAAACTCCGGTCAGTGGGTCCAGCAGAGCCTGTGCTTCCAGTTGGGCATGCAACTTGAGGTTTTCCAGTGTCAGGGCAAGGACTTCAGCAATGGTTCCAAGCACTTCCTCATGCCACTCCATCAATAATGGAGCCTCTCGCAATAACTGGAGCTCACGGCTGTCAATCTGCAGCTCCAAAACACGATCCACACGACCACTTCCGGTGACCAACGGAAGAGATCTCGAGGATTCACCTGCTTCCAGGTCGATTTCACCAGTTTCATTCTCGGACCAGATCAACTTCTTCTGATCGCCGGTCATTCGCCAGAAACTGACCCCCCGGTAACCGAGTCCCTCGGAGCTGAGCAATCGCCCTGCTCTCTCATAGAACTCTGCTTCATCCTTGACGCCAATCAGCATCGCCGAGAGACGTGGAGCCATGCGAATTTTTTCTGTCAGATGAAAGATGCGCAAGGAAGTACGCACAGCCTCTGAGGCCCTTTTGCGTTGCTCACGCATCTGTTTCTCAAGGCCGATTCCACTCTCCTCGAGAATTTTGAGACGATACACCCAGCGCTCTTCGCCTCGAGGGCTCATTCTTCTTCCGCCCATCAGCGCCACCGATTGCCAAGAATCGCCATCTCGCAATTGGACCATGATGGGAACCGGGTCTGATTCCCCATCTCCGCCCAGCGACAAAAGTCGATGACGATCGTCTTCGTGGATCCAGTGAGTCAGTGGAACATCCCTTAACTCACCGTGGTCATCGACGCCGATCAATTCCATAAAGGCACGATTGACCGACAGCAGTTTGCGGGCCGGCCCCCTGGCGACGATGAGCGGATCAGGAAACAGATCCAGCAACAATCGGGATTCACCGGGATCGGGTGGCAATGGCCACTCGCTGAATCGGCTGGGTGTTGCTGAACGGGACATCGGGCTCCGTCTTTCCAAATCAGGTCCAACGGGCCACATCACCCGCAAATAAAGATATCACGGAATCCCAATTCGGGCCGCTCAGGTGGCACTCTGCTCTCTCCACTGCTATTTTCGGAGGGTGATCTGCAAGTCGAGAAAGGCGAATAAACGGTGCTGGACGTATTTCAGGAGACGATCAGACTGCTGGAGACGGGGCGCAGGGGAGCGCTGGCCACCATTATTTCGACCGTGGGCTCGACCCCTGGCAAAGATGGGGCACGGATGCTCATTCGCGACGATGGCAGCACCGTGGGAACCGTCGGTGGAGGCTGCAGTGAGTCCGACGTATGGCGAAGCGCCATGGAGGTGATGGCCACAGGGCTTCCACGACGTGAGAAGCATCGGCTGACTGCCGCCACGGTTGCAGAAACCGGCCTTCTGTGTGGAGGAGAATTCGAGGTGTACATCGAACCTGTCGGGACTCCCTGGGTCCTTATTCTCGGAGCGGGCCATGTTGCCAGAGCTCTCGAAAACGTCCTTCAGACCCTGCAGTGGCGCATCACCGTGATCGACGATCGCGATGACTTTGCTTCACCCCAGCATTTTGCCTCATCCACCGAAGTTCACTGCTCCCCCTTTGAGAAGTGCCTCGATGATTTCGAGATCAGCGCCAACTGCGCTGTCGTGGTCGTCACCCGAGGCCACCAGCATGACGAACTGGCGCTCGCTCGAGCCCTCGCCACCCCCGCTGGTTATGTCGGCCTCATCGGCAGCCGCGGCAAGGCTGGAGCAATTCTCAAACACTTGAGAGAACAGGGAATCGCCGAAGAAGACCTGTCCAGAGTGCGCTCTCCCGTTGGCCTTCCTATAGGGTCAAGATCGCCCGAAGAGATCGCCATTTCCATTTCTGCAGAATTGATCGCCCATCACAGAGGTTTCCTCGGAGAGCCAGCCAAGAGGGCCGAAAAGCAAAAAAAATTGGACTCCCAGCAGGTCGAATGATCAGCGTCCATTGCCCGGAAGCATTGGCCCCTTTAGAATCCTGTCGGAAGGGCTCCTTGAGCGATTTTGGCTCAGGCTGGCTCCTATGAGGCCCTTCATAAACGCTGACAAGCGCTGGAAAGCCCTCCCACGAGGAAGGAAAGCCAATGGCGGCCAAGACCGCAGCCACTGACAAAAAGAAGGCCTCTGCACGAGGTTCCGGTAAAGGGAAGATCTCCCTCGCTTCCATCGTCAAGGATGCCTACTCCAAGAATCCGACTCTGAAAGAGATCACGGATCTGGATGCCCTCGACACCCTGATGCTGGGTGCCCTGACCTCTAAAATGCCTCTCAAGGAAGTCCTCAAGTCCTGGGACCTTCTCAGGACCCAGTTTGTTGACTGGAACGAGATTCGAATTTCCTCAGCCTCGGAGGTCGCTGAAAACTTCCCCAAAGCGGAAGCCCCCCTGGAGCTTGCCGTCCAGATCAAGGAAATGCTCTCTACTCTTTACGAACGTCGACATCAGGTCAGCCTCGAGTTTATTCGTGAAAACACACTTCCGGAAACTCGCGAGTTTTTCAAACGCTCTCCAGAGCTTCCCGATCTTTGCAAACTTCTCGTGCTGGCGGCGATCAAGGAACAGCCGGTCATCCCCATGGAGAACTGGGCTCAAGGGGGATTGATTCGGGCTGGATTGCTTTCTGAGTCAAAGACATCGACACAAAGGCAGAAGGATCTCTACGACGAGCTGGGAGAAGTTCCTCTGATCCATGCAGTGATGGCACTTCACGACGAGGCTTTCCGCCATCCCGATCCTGCCATTGAGTTGGCGAAAAAGAAAAAGCTGGAAGCGGAAAAGCTGGCGGCGAAAAAAGCGGCTGAGGCTGCGCGCAAGGAAGCGGCAAGGATCGCTGCTGCCGAGAAAAAAGCTGCTGCTGAGGCGAAGAAGAAAGCTGCTGCCGAGAAGAAGGCTGCTGCTGCCGCAAAGAAAGCGGCCGAAGCAGCCAAAAAGAAAGCTGCGGCCGAGAAAAAGAAAGCTGCCGAAGAAAAGAAGAAGGCCGCCGCCGAGAAGAAGAAAGCTG
>JAAXJX010000027.1:144450-165547 GCA_012269595.1 Planctomycetia bacterium
AAATGCGCCAAAAACACCGCGAAGAAGGTGGGCACGAAAAAAGCCGCCAAAAAGACCGCCAAGAAGAAGGTGTCGAAAAAAGCCGCCAAGAAGACCGCCAAAAAAGCAGCGAAGAAAAAAGCTGGCAAGAAGAAGACTCGCTAGACAGGATCGCGCCCATGACAAGGCGCAGCCCTCCCCGGGTGAAGAAGGGATTCGATCGTGGCAGGACATTCCAAATGGGCTGGGATCAAGCACAAAAAAGCCGCCAATGACGCCAAGCGCGGCAAGATTTTCAGCAAACTTGCCAAGTTGATCACCGTTGCCGCGAGAGATGGCGGCGGAGACGTGAATGGAAACCCTCACCTGAAGTTGGTGGTCGACAAGGCCAAAGCCGCCAATATGCCCAACGACAACATCGACCGTGCCATTAAGAAGGGCACTGGAGAACTGGCCTCGGACGCCATATCCGAGTTGGTCTACGAAGGATACTCACCAGGCCAGGTTGCGCTGATGATCGATATACTCACCGACAACAAGAATCGTACCGCGAGTGAACTTCGAAAGATCTTTGATAAAAAAGGAGGGCAGCTGGGAAGCCCTGGCTCCGTCTCCTGGATGTTTGAAACGAGGGGCGTGATCGAACTTCCCACCGATTCCATCTCTGAAGACGATCTGTTGGAATTGGCTCTGGAGGCGGGAGCAGACGACGTGAAAGTCGAGGAGGGTCACCTTCAGGTTTTGACCACCCCTGCCCAATTCACGGAGGTACGTCAGGCCATTGCTGGTGCAAATCTGGAACCGAGTTATGCGGAAGTGACCCGAATCCCCACCAGTACCGTCACTATCGAGGATGAAAAAACAGCGACCAAAGTCCTAAACTTCATTGCAGAAGTTGAGGACAACGATGACGTTCAGAATGTTCACACCAACCTGGACATCTCACCGGAAATGCTCGAAAAACTCTCCGGTTAGTTCTGATCACCCAGCGAGTCATCCACTCTCTGGAAGAAGAAATCCCTGAAGTCCCGGATCGGGGTGCGCTCGGTGAAGGATTCGTCCAGCTCGTGCCAGTACCTCACCTCTTCGTCACCCGGGCGCCAGCAGAGAAAGACTTTTCTTCCCACGTACAGTGTCGGGAAGTTGATCACTCCCCTCTTGAACTCCTGTACGAAGCAGCCCAATTCCTCGATCTCACGAATGTAGCCATTGATTCGATCGATGAACCCGTTCAATTCCTGCTTGAGATCTTGGGCGGTCAACTGAAGGACGGACACCTCCTCGCGGGTCGCGTTCTTCTCGAGACATTCCAATTCTGTCCGTTTTTGAATGATGCAATCCCAAATACGGACGATGTCTTCCACCACATTCTGAATCAGGGGCAACATCTTGTTGGCCTCATCGATGGTCACCAATCGGCTCTGATTTTGGGTGTTACTGACGGGTCTCATGTCGGATCTCCCAACTAAAACGGGTTCGATTCGGGAGAACAATGGCAAAGGCTGTGCCCGTCCGAAATCGCCCCATTTCGGGGGTCTCGCCGACAGGTGTTCCGATTTGGGACCTTGCGGAACACGATCTGTCCACGGATTGGACGCTCTCACAGGTTGACAGGCCCTCCTGTGCCCTCGATAACCAATCTCAGGGGAAATGTTCAGCGAGTATTCCGGTATTCAACCTGTTTTGATGACCGATTCCCCACCCGAATTGGAGAATCCTGTGCTCATCGAAAGTGGAGTGCGTTCGCGCAGCCTCGAGATCATCCGACAGGCCCCTGCGGTTCTGCGCTCCTGCCAATTCCTCTGCAGGATCGTTCTCGTCACTGTGTGCTCCCTGTCACCGCTTCTCTCCCCCTCACAGGGTCTCGTCAAAGCCCAGCCGGCTGATTCCGCAGAGAATCTCGAGGATTCCCGTATCGCCGAACTCCGCATTTTGGGCCTGGATCGTTTGGGTGCAGCAGAGGTTCTCACTCGAATGAAACTTCGGGTCGGCTCGACCTACACGGCAGCTGCTCTCGACGAAGAGTACCGGCGTCTCTGGGGAAGCGGAGATTTTGTCTCCATCGCACCACCCGTCATCCAGAGCGTCCCCGAGGGAGTCATCATCACGATCAGCCTGGAGGAGCGCAAACCCGTTCGCTCGGTGGTCTTTGAGGGAAATGACGCCCTCTCTGAAAAAGTACTCCAGAGAGAGATCCAGACCAAGGAAGACGAACTTTACGATCCACTGGTCATTCGTGAGGACTCCGATGTCATTCGCGGTCTTTTGCTCAAGGATGGTTACCCCTTCTCCGAGGTGGGTAGCCGCCTAGAGGGAGATCTCAACAATCTCACCGTCGTCTTCGAGATCGACGAAGGCCCGCAGGTCCTGATTCGGTCCGTGGGATTTGTCGGAACAGGCAGCATCTCTTCAGAAGAGATTCTCAAAATCATGCAGCTGAATCCCCGAACCTTCCTGGGTATCGGGAAATCGGGCAAGTTTGACCCCCGACTCCTCGAAGGAGACCTCAATCAGATCCGCGAGTATTACTTCCTGAATGGCTATTTTGATGCGCAGGTGTCCCTGAACCGACAAGAGTTTACTGAAGGGCTTCAGGATCTCCGCCTCGTGATCGATATCGACGAAGGTCCCCGCTACAGGGTTGGCAAGGTTGAATTCGAGTTTACGGGTGAACATACCCTGACCGATTCTGACCTCAGGGACGTTTGTTCCATACAGGAGGGGAGCGAATGGGACGGCACCCTGATCAAACAGGATGCTGAAGAGATGAGAAAACTGTTCAACGAACAGGCCTTCATCGATGCCTCCATTGATCCCACAGTGATCTATCCACTGGAAGGTGAAGATGTCACACTCAAATACCTGATCACACAGGGCACCAAAGCCAGGGTCGGCGAAATCCAGATTCGGGGTAACCGTTCCACCAAAGACGAGGTGATTCGCCGCCAGCTGGAAGTTTATCCGGGTGAGGAGTTCAGTCCCTCCCAGATTCAGGACAGCCTGAGCAATCTCTACAGACTTCAATATTTCAACAGCATACGGCCCTACTTTGATTCCAGTGAGGCTGCCGGAGACCGCCCTGTCGTCTTCGAATTGGCTGAGGGCTCTACAGGTCGAGCCCTCTTTGGCTTCGGTTACTCCACCAGTACCGGAATCCTCGGAAATATCGCCATCGAGAAGCGTAATTTTGACATTTCCGATTGGCCTTCTTCCCTGTCAGATTTCCCGGGTTCATTCACCGGTGCCGGACAGAAACTGGTTCTGGAAGCCCAACCGGGCACCGAGTACTCACGCTACCGCCTGCAGTTCTTTGAACCGTATCTGAGAGGAACTTCCAACTCTCTGAGGGTCTCAGCGTTCCGCTCCGTCCTTCTGAGACAAAACTACACAGAAGACCGGAACAGCGCGGGATTGACTCTCGGACGCCTCTTTGACCGGGAGTTGAAGATCCGTGGTGAAGTGGGATTCCGCAGCGACGCCGTGACGATTGAAAACATCTCCGCTGGCGCACCTGCTGTCATCTTTGACAGTGAAGGAAAGACCCCTCTCAACGCCCTCGACTTCCGCTTTGATTGGGACCAGAGAGTCTTTCGCCCTGATGTGGGTGCTGTTGATGGCTGGAATACCGAGGCCACCTACACCCGTATGGGTGGAGCCTTGGGTGGAGATCTGGATATCAACAAAGTTGAGCTCAGCTTCGGAATCTTCGAAACCATTTTCGAGGAAACCGATAACCTCCGACATGTCCTTGCTTTCAAAAACAACTTTGGTGTCGTCGACTCGTATGGAGACAGCTCCTTCGTCCCCATCTTTGAGCGTTACTATCTGGGTGGACCACGCAGTCTGCGTGGATTTGACTACCGGGGAGCTGGCCCTACCGAAAACGGATTTGAAACCGGTGGAGCCGTTCGACACTTTGGTACCCTGGAGTACAGTTGGCCATTGGTGGGCAGCAATATTCGGGGAACCTTTTTCGCTGACTTCGGTAATTTGGCAGACGATATCGACAACTTCAGTTTGGATGATTACCGGGTAGGCGTGGGTGGCGGAATCATTCTCTATATCCCGCTGTTCGGACAAAAAATGCCGGTCGCCGTGACCTGGACTGAAGCATTGCTGAAGGAACCGGGTGACAGAACACGGGAGTTCTCGTTCGATCTCGGGTACATACTGAGATAGACGGAATCGTCGATTTATTCGTCGCAGTACCACCACAAATCAAAACCTGGTGGAGGAAGAACCCAGGAAATCTCCTGAAACTGCACCTCGGTATCGATTCCATTCAGGACGACGACCAGTTTCTGCTTTTCCTTGTTGATCTTTTTGATCTCACACACTTTTTGCAATCTGGGGACAAAGACCGCATCCCCTTTCCGAAGACTGCGCGCCGTCTCAAGCCGCCTTTGCTGCAGACGGGTATCAGCCCTTGAGCGCTCCAATCTCTTCTTCAACTCCCTGACCGCTTCACCTTTTTCCCCTTGAAGCTCGCCCAGTAGCGTCAGTTGTTCCTGAACCTGGTCGATCACCTCACGGACACGGGTCTCCTCGATGCGCTCCAACTCATACTCCAGAGCAGATCTCAGCTTCTGCTGTTCTTGACCGGTCGCCGCAACTTCCTCTGCCATGAGACGGGCTTTTTCGCCCTGTGCTTCCGCCTCCTGAACCTTTCTTTCCAAATCGCTCTGCGAACGACGCAAGCCCTCCAATACCTCAGGGTCAATTCCGGTTTCCTTTTGACTGAGTTCGCGGGCCTTGCTGATCACCTCATCGGGAAGCCCCAATTTTTCTGCGATCACCAGAGCATTCGATTTGCCTGGCAAGCCGATTTTGAGTCGATAGGTAGGAGCCAATTTTTCAGGATCAAACTCCATCGCTGCATTTTCGCATTTCTTCCGTCGGTAGGCGTATTCCTTCAAACGACCGATGTGGGTGGTGACCACCGTAAATGAGCCCCTTTCATAGAGCCGATCCAACACTGATTCCGCCAGAGCGGCCCCCTCCAGAGGATCAGTTCCGGAGCCCAGTTCATCGAGCAACACGAGACTCTTGCTCGTCGAAAACTCGAGAATTTCAGAAATGATGGCGATGTGGGAAGAAAAGGTTGAAAGGTCCTGCTCCAGGCTTTGTTCATCTCCAATGTCTACATGAACCGCGTCGAAACAGGGAATCGTAGTTCCTTCCCCGGCAGGAACAGGAATTGAGCAGGAAGCCATCAGCGACAACAAACCCGCGGTTTTCAAAACCACGGTCTTGCCCCCCGTATTGGGTCCTGTCACCACCAGTTGAAATTGTCCAGCATTCAATTCGAGGTCGAGCGGAACAATTTCGTCTACGGCAGATTGCAACTTTTCCGTTGGAACGAGTTCGGGAAGTGATACGGGATTCCCCTGCTCCTGAAGGTGACGCCAAATCAACAGGGGATGCCGGGCCTGAACAAACCTGAGAACCCGGTCTTCACTGATTTCCGGAATCCTGCAGCCCAGATTTTTGGCGAAACGCGCTTTCGCCTGAATCATGTCCAACTCGATCAGCTGATCCCAGAGTTGAACGACCTGAGTCGATTTGAGCCAGACTTCCCGAGACAAATCGGCAATGATCCTGCGTTTCTCCTGAAGGATTCGATCCTGAATCCTCTGCAACTGATGCCCCTTGCGAACGACAGGCTCTGGTTCAACAAACAGGGTCTGCCCTGAGGCGGATTCTCCATGGATCACCCCTCTGACCTGATGCCGGCACTCCACCCTGACAGCCCAACAGAGGCGGCCATTCCGTGGAGTGATCACAGACCCCTGAAGAAACTTTTTCCAGGGGCTCAGGTCCCTGTGAGATTCCAGCCACTCGCGGATCTCCTGCTCCAGTTCTCCGGCTTTCATTCTCAGTTCGAGCAAGGCTTCCGTGGCTTCGTCCAGAATCTCTCCCGAGAAATCCACAGCCCTTTCCAGCTTTTCCCTCAAGGCGGGGAGATCCGTCAATCGCTGAGATCTCTCTACCAAATGTGGCAGGGCGGATTCGGCCAACACTCCCCGCAGGGCTCTGGACCGATCCAATACTTTTGAGACATTGGCCAACTGCGGACCATCGAGAAGAGAGGTCCCTTCTCCCGCACGCTGGAGGATGGATCCAAGGTTTCCGATTCCTCGTAAACCCGGGTCAAACCCATTATCGAGGAGCGTGTTGATCTCACCGACGACAGCAAGACCGTGTTGCATCTGTTCTGCAGAGTCCTGAGGGGAAAGAGACAGGAGCCGTTGACGTCCGGTACTGGTCGTGGCGTGGAGAGAAAGCAGTTGGAGGACTTGATCCAACTCCAGTCTGCGCATCGCCGAACTGAGGACGGACTGCCTGTTGCTGTCTTTCTTGTGATTTCGTTTGGGAGCTCGCTTGCGACCGGACCGTTGACTTCTGGATCCCCTGGATTCATTCATCTTCGTACCGCAGGTCTTTCGGGCTCGATCGGGCGAGAGGCCCGGAAAGAGATCACCGATCCCGGGAGATCTCTTCTTCAATGTTCAGCGTCTCTTGATCGCTGTTTCTCAACAACTCAATGACGCGATCCATGCACTGTCGGGCAACGTACCCGGTGCATGCCCCGATCGTACCCCCTCCCCTGACTCCGGGAAGCGCTTCCAATATTCTCGAGGAGAGTCGCTGGGCGGCTCCGAAGTCCGGTTGATCAACCAGGACCCAAATGCGGTTATCGGAAACTTCGCACCAATCAGTCGCCCGAATCACCCTTTGAAGCCTTGAAAGCTCTTTTTTGGCGCTCCCGGGGAACTCCAGCAGCAACACACCGGGTAATAATCCCCTTCTTTCCGAAGAGCGGATTCTGGAGTGAAGCAACCGTTCAAATCGACTCTCAGGGTCTTCTACTCGGGGAGTCCCATCTGCCTCATGAATCGGTATCAGATTTTCGATTCCGGGAATCAAATCCAGAATGTCCCAGAAAGCACGGCGAGATTCCGGGGACTTGCCCGGCAAAATCCCCATCCAGTGATTCTCAACACGGAATCCAATAAAGGCCCCCCACTCACCGGCAGCAGCAGGAATCGGCGTCCGTTGATCCATGACACTGCCCAATTCCCGATAGACATCTCCGGGAGATCGTCCTCCGGCCCTGACCTGAGGTGTCTCTCCAATGCCGGGAGTCACTTCCACCCAACCTTGTAAAGCAGATTCACCTTCGACCCATTTCTTGATGGTTTCAGCAGAGGATTCCCCCGTACTGCGAGCCTCGAGAAGAAGGCGGATCAGACTGAGCGGATCGACTTTCATACCAGTTTCAGTAACTTCCGGTGTTGAGGTCACCCCTGCATGGACCGAGGGTTCATAGGGTTGGGTCAAGACGTCCAATTCTTCCGGATCCAGCCGTTCACGAGGGGATGGCCATTCATCCGAACGCAGTCTGCTTTTCGTGTTGTCTGAATCCACGAAGTTCACAGCGGGAGGATGATCTCCAGCTGCCAATCTCTGAACCACTTCGCGATTATGCTCCGAATCCAGAGGAAGATTCATGCACCATAGTCCGGCATGACTCAGATCTTTTCCCTCAGGACTGAGCAGCGCCACCGGCTTCCCCTTTGCCCTGTTCAGCAAATCAGCCGCGTCTGGGAGCGATCCGTTATCCACGAGAATGACCCCTGCATATTCTTCCATCGAATCACAATAGGGATCGTCCAGGTGATCCTTGGGAACCAGGGTGGCCAAATGACCTTCCGGTGTTGAGGTCACCCCTGCATGGACCGAGGGTTCATAGGGTTGGGTCAAGACGTCCAATTCTTCCGGATCCAGCCGTTCACGAGGGGATGGCCATTCATCCGAACGCAGTCTGCTTTTCGTGTTGTCTGAATCCACGAAGTTCACAGCGGGAGGATGATCTCCAGCTGCCAATCTCTGAACCACTTCGCGATTATGCTCCGAATCCAGAGGAAGATTCATGCACCATAGTCCGGCATGACTCAGATCTTTTCCCTCAGGACTGAGCAGCGCCACCGGCTTCCCCTTTGCCCTGTTCAGCAAATCAGCCGCGTCTGGGAGCGATCCGTTATCCACGAGAATGACCCCTGCATATTCTTCCATCGAATCACAATAGGGATCGTCCAGGTGATCCTTGGGAACCAGGGTGGCCAAATGACCAAAATGGCCCGTCAATTTATAGGAGTCTTCAGCTCCGGCAATCACCAGGATTCCGGGGCCGCGATCCGGTACCGAACGGGTCAGTTCCTGTTGAGCTTCTCGCCGTTGTTCCTCGGGAAGCTTGTTGAGAATGTTCTGAATCAACTGTTCACTCGAGAGATCCGCTGACTCCTCACCCACCGGGTCCACTCTGTCAGAGCCTCCCGCATGGCCGATAAGGTCGCCGATGTTCGGATCTTGAGGATCGGTTGCCAAAACTCTCCTTATATCTGGATCACTTGGATGAAACCCTGACATGTCGCAGGGGTCAAGCACTCCCGGCTTCAGCGAATCTCCACATATTTGCCGAAGTTCAGCCTGGAAAGGGTCTTCAAAAACTCACTCGCTCTGGCCTCATCCTGATTTGGGGCCGTCCCGGCAAAGAAACCGATGCAATGAATCCTGACCCCCCGGTACCTGTTCCACTGGGAAACCGCGTCCGAAATCATTTTGAGAGACGTCTCCTCACCCGCGGTCGGAGATCCATCGGAGAGCAGATAGATGGTATCCACTTCCCGGTCAGCAAATGCTTTCTGGAGAGCTCCATAACTGTTGGTTTCCCCCCCCGCCTCCAGACGATCGACAAAATCGATGGCCTTCCGCAGGCTGCCCCCCTTGGCCTTGACCAATTTGGGAGAAAGAACCGTCAACTCATCGGAAAATGCCACGATGGTGAACTTGCTCTTGGTGGTCAATCCACCCTGAAGAACACGCTTGAGCTGATTTTTTGCGATCTCAATTCGGGAGTCATCCACAGCCGTACTCGCGAGCATGCTCCCTGATACATCCAGAAGGAATACCACACGTTCACTGGCGATCTCTCCATAAAGACCATCGCGAACAGCGGTAGAGACATCTTTCTTTTCGCCGTTCTCTTCTCCCCCAGAATTTTCTACGGGAGACCAACCCTCGCTGTTTTGCTCCCACCAGATTCTCCACCCACCCGTATCGGCAGGATAATTTTCACCGGTCATCGATTTGAGCAGTTCGACGATTTCTTCTGATTGCCTGCCATTGGTTTTTGACAGCTTTTCAATCAATGCAGAAATCGTCTCCGGATGGGGATGGTCACGCAAAAATTGGATCGCCAGAGAAACAACCCAATCCGTCTTGTCCTGTAAACGACCGATGAACTCTGGCCTCGAATCGTTGTGGGGCCATGACTTGAGAACCCGCATCGCATCCATTCGTGTCTCGAATCTCCGGGACCGACGCACGATTTGAACAATCCTGTCCATGGCGTCTTCGCTTTTCAGTTCTCTGGCCAATCTCAGGGCTTCCTCATGAACCATCAGGGAAGAATGAGTCATTCCCTTCTCTATCAACAATCCCGCAACAGTTCCGTTGTCGTGCTCACCCAGGCGCTCCATGGCGTCGCAGATCAACGATTCATCGTTTTTCTTCAGGGCCCCCAAAAAATCATTGGCGGCTTTGGCACTGTCATCCAGAGAGATCAAGGCCGTCACGTGGAAGTGAAACAGCAATGCACATATCAGGGTCATGGTCGATCCTCTTCAAGAATCTCACGGATTCTGGATCTCAGTTGGTTCAGGTCGGTCGTTGTATTCAACAGGTTTTCACTGAGGGCGCGATCGATCGTGCTGGTCAATCGGGATCGGAATTGCTCATCGGTATGGGTCAACATCTTCAGCATCTCGCTGATGACGTGATCTACCAGAACTTCATCCAACAGATGAGCCCCTGGTGATCCGAGGTCAAAAAGATTGGCAGTCGTCCTGCCAGAATCGTCTTCTATTGCAGGGATCGAGGCTCGGAGAGCAGTCACCCTCTCCGGAAATCGAAACGATGTTTCTTCTTCCCCGGGTTCCCCATTTTCAGTGATCAAAAGCAGTGCTGATTCGCCGAATTCAACGATCGATCCGTGTTGCAGATCGACCCTCTCAATTAGCTCCCCCCTATGGTAAGTCCCATTGGAACTTCCGAGATCAGAGCAGGTAACCCTGTTGACGTCCCGGGTAATGGCACAGTGCTGCCGGCTGAGGACAGGATCTGAAAGAGAGACAGAACAGGATCCGGATCTGCCCAGAATCAATGTCCCCTGATCGAGGTCGATCCACCGCAGATCAGTCGGTGTCGAGATTCCCAGCTTCATGCCTGCTCCGGTGCGGCCGGGTCGGTCAATGACAGGCGAACCAACTCTTCAGGGAGTCGGGTCGGCCGACCTCTCTCGATGTCAACACAGGCGAGAACGGTCTCCCCCGTGCACAACAAATCAGAATCAGGGCCGAGAACCCTGTATTGAAGACGAATCCGGGCTCCCTCGCATGATTTCACACGGGTCTCAATCGTGATCAGGTCATCGTAATAGGCGGGGCGGAGGTATCGGGTCTGGACCTCAGAAACCAGAAGCCGGATTCCCCGCTCTTCAAGGGACCGGTAGGGAAGCCCCTGTTCCCGCAACCATTCTGTCCGAGCCGTTTCGAACCAGACCACATACCGTGAATGATGGATGATTCCACCCTGATCGGTTTCTTCATATCGGGGACGCAATCGGGTCACTCCGACAGGGCTGAGAGAATCCCCGTCACTCATTGCTCACTCCCCGAAGATTGATCACTCACCGATGGCTGTTGCCCACTTCTTCGACGAAAACGGTGCTGAAACATACGGCGTATTTCAGCCTTGGGGTATCCGAGATCGCGCCAGCGCAGATATGCCTTGACCACGGTGACACTCGAATCGTCATAGAGGTATCGACCCGAATCCGTCACTTCAGCCGGCTCGAGCAGGCGCATCGTCACCAGGGTCTGGAGGAGTTGCCGGGAGATCCCCGTCAGCTCCATCAGGTCCTTGGGCTTGAGTTTTTTGGGTTCATTACTCATGTCTCCAGATTATCACGGACTCCCATCCCATGAAACGTGGGCTAGAATGTCTTCAGGAGGATTTATCACATGAATTGGGAATGGGTTCGCCTGACCGAAACAACCAGCACCCAAGAGGAAGCCCGTCGAATCGTCGAAAAGGATCCCGGCCACAGGAGGGTCTTTATCGCAGAGCGACAGGTTGCCGGACGAGGACGCAGAGGAAACATTTGGGAAAGTCCATCCGGTGGATTGTGGTGCACCTTGACCTACCCCATCAGCTCGACTCCCGATCCGTTCCTGAATCTGATCATGGGACTGGCTGTCCAAAAGGGAATCAGTCAGCACCTTCCCCCTGCTCCGGCGATCTCTTTGAAGTGGCCCAATGACCTGATGATCCATGACAAAAAATGGGGTGGGATCCTGTCCGAAGTCATTCTGACCTCCAGGGAACCAGAGGTCCTGATGGGCGTGGGCCTCAATCTGCAGATTTCTGCGGAAGAACTGCAGAAACACGCCCAAATTCCACAAAATGCCACGTCGATCCTTGCAGAATTTGGCCAGAGTCCCTCCCCAGAAGAAGCCCTGGAAAGTATCCTGAACGAGTTCGACAAGACGATTGAGGAAGATTGTGCTCCCGGAGGGAGATCCCACAGTCAACTCAGGGTTGCGTCCATTCTCGATACCATCGGTCGCAGAATTTCCTGGTTTGACCTCGAGGGGAATTCACGACAGGGGGAAGCGGTCTCCCTTACCGAGGATGGCGCTTTGGTCGTCGAAACCGGCCCATCAGCCGAAAACAACAGGATTGAACTGAGGTCCGCTGAAATTCATCACGTCCGGGATATCCGTGACGAGGGTGATTTTGCAGAGGAGTGAAGAGATGAGTGCCGAGAGCCCGCCCCCAACAGAGTGGAAGGATCGTACCTGGCGTCCTTTCGTCGAGGGGCACCCGGAACGGGCCCAAGAGTTTCTGACCTCCGGGGGAATCCCGGTAGAGCCGATGTACTCCACTGACCCGGCTTCTGAGGGTGCGGGAGAGTATCCCTTTACCCGGGGAATCCACCCCAGCATGTATCGCGGGCGCCTGTGGACGATGCGCCAATACGCCGGATATTCCTCTCCCGCAGAAACCAATGCCCGCTTCCGGTACCTTCTGGAAAAGGGTCAGACCGGCCTTTCCGTAGCCTTCGATTTGCCGACCCAGATCGGTTACGACAGCGATGCTGCAGAAGCGATGGGCGAAGTCGGTCGAGTCGGCGTCCCGATCAATACCGTCGACGATCTCGATGCCCTTTTGGCTGAGATTCCTATCGACAGCGTCAGCATCTCGATGACGATCAACTCCACGGCCTCAATCCTGCTTTCACTCCTCGTGGCTCTTGCCAGACGCCGTGGTGTTCCCGCTTCAAAACTGCGAGGGACCTTCCAAAACGATATTCTCAAGGAATTCATCGCCAGAGGGACTCAACGATTCCCGGTCGAACCATCCATGAGATTGGTCGTCGACGTCATCGAATACTGCCAGAAGGAAGTTCCTGCCTTTTATCCGATCAGCATCAGCGGCTATCACATCCGTGAGGCAGGCTCCACTGCTGCCCAGGAGATTGCTTTCACTCTGGCTGACGGAATCGCCTACATGGAAGCGTGTCGCGATCGGGGACTCGATCTGGTTTCCGTGGGTCGAAGACTCTCCTTTTTCTTCAACTCGCACAATCAGCTCTTTGAAGAGGTCGCAAAGTTCAGGGCGGCTCGAAGAATGTGGGCCAGAATTTGTCGGGACCGATTCGGACTGGATGACGATCGGGCCTGCCAGCTGAGATTTCACAGCCAAACCGGTGGATCGACGTTGCAAGCGATGGAGCCCTCCAACAACGTTGTCCGAGTCACCATTCAGGCGCTTGCTGCGGTTCTGGGAGGTACACAATCCCTCCACACCAATGGCTGGGACGAGGCGTTGTCACTTCCCAGTGAGGAAGCAGCGAGGTTGGCACTTCGAACCCAACAAATCATCGCCAGTGAATCCGGGGTCGCAGATTGTGTCGACCCGCTCGGAGGCGCTCCTTTCATTGAGAATATGACTGATTCCATCGAGCAAGAAGCCCTGAGCCTCATCCACGAAATTGACGAACGCGGCGGAATGCTCAAGGCGATCCGGGATGGCTATGTCAGAAGAGCCATCGAAGACAGCGCTTACAAATCTCAACTCGATCAGGATTCTGGAAAAACCACGCCCATCGGCGTGACCCGTGATGGAGAGATTCCGGAGGCACCATTCAGTGTCGATCCAGCCGTGGAAGCGCAACGCAAGGATGCTCTCTCAACCCATCGGGAAAAGAGGGACCAGGCTGAAGTCGAGAGCCATTTGAATCACATTGAGGCCGCCGCTTCCGGTGAATCCAACATGATCCCTGTCATGGTGGACGCTCTGGAAGCCGGTTGCACTCTGGGAGAAATTTGCACCACCCTCAGCAGGGTTTTTGGGGAGTTTCAGGACCATGGCTAGAAGTGGACCGATTCGCATCCTGTTGGCCAAACCGGGTCTCGATGGACACGACCGGGGAATCCGCCTGGTTCTTCGTGCGCTCCGCGACGCAGGAATGGAAGTGATCTATACCGGCCTGCGAACGACAGCGGAACAGATCGTCAAGGCTGCCATCGAGGAAGACGTCGAAGCGATTGGATTGTCCAGTCTCTCTGGCGCGCATGAGACTCACTTCGTCGAGGTCTCAAGGATCCTCAAGGAAGAGAATGCAGAAGATATTCTGCTCTTTGGCGGAGGCATCATTCCGCAGCAGGATATTGATTCCCTCAAGGAAGCGGGATTTGACCACCTTTATCCACCCGGGACCCCCCTCGAGCAGATCGTCGCCGATCTCCACCAACAGCTCAGACCGGGTGAAATGGAGAATGACAATGCTTGAAGGTCTCGTCATTGATCACGTGGGAATTGCGGTCAAATCGATCGAGAAGGCACTCCAGCTATGGAATGACGGGCTGGGTGCGAAAACTGGACACAGGGAGTTGGTCGAATCACAAAAAGTCACTGTGGCCTTTCTGGAGACCGGTGAAGGCAAAACAGAACTGCTGGAACCCACTGAAGCAGACTCTCCCATCGCCAAATTCATCGAGAAAAAGGGGGAGGGAATTCACCACATTGCCTATCGCACCCCCCACCTTGAGGACACGATGGCAAGGTTGAAAAAGAATGGCGCAAGACTGATTTATGACACCCCCCAACCGGGAAGCCATGGTACCCAAATCAACTTCGTTCACCCCGGCAGTGCTGGAGGTGTGCTCATTGAACTCGTGGAGTATCCCACACGAGAGGAGCTCTCCTGATGAAGGAGAAAAACCGGATCGAAACTCGCAATAGACTGGAAGCTTCCAGAAATGGAGGCGGCGAGGCCCGAATAGAAAAACAGCACAATTCCGGAAAGTTGACCGCACGTGAGAGAATCGAGGTCTTTCTCGATTCCGGTACTTTCCAGGAACTGGATGCCATGGTGACCCACCGTTGCACCGACTTTGGAATGCAGGATCGCAAAACTCCGGGCGACGGAGTCGTCACTGGCTGGGGAGAGGTCAATGGCCGCAGGGTCTTCCTCTACAGTCAGGATTTCACCGTCGAGGGCGGCAGTCTCTCTGCCACCAATGCTGCCAAGATCTGCAAGATCATGGAAATGGCCATCAAGGCCGGAGCTCCCCTGATCGGTCTCAACGATTCGGGAGGGGCCCGAATCCAGGAAGGCGTTGCCAGCCTGGGTGGATATGCCGATATCTTTTTGAGAAACACGATGGCTTCAGGTGTGGTTCCCCAAATCAGTGCGATTCTCGGCCCCTGTGCAGGTGGTGCAGTCTATTCACCCGCTCTCACCGATTTCATCTTCATGGCCGATGGAACCTCGTACATGTTTGTGACAGGTCCCAATGTGGTCAAAACCGTAACCCATGAAGAAGTTTCACAGGAAGAACTGGGTGGAGCCCAAACTCATGCAGCGAAAAGCGGTGTCGCTCATTTCCGCTGTCGCGATGACCGCCATACGCTTGAGGAAATCCGTAAACTGCTTTCCTACCTGCCAGCAAATAATCTGGAATCCGCTCCAGTCGTCGAGAATAGCGACCCCATCGATCGGGCTGACCCTGCTCTCAGTGACATCATTCCTGATAATCGGGAAAAGCCCTATGACATGCACGAAATCCTTCGAAAGGTGGTCGACAGAGACTCTCTCTTTGAAGTTCAGCCGGAATATGCACGAAACATCATTACCGCGTTCGCAAGAATGGATGGACAGACTGTCGGCATTGTTGCCAACCAGCCTTCAGTCCTTGCCGGTTGCCTCGATATTCAGGCAAGTGTCAAGGCCGCCAGATTTGTTCGCTTCCTCGACTGCTTCAATATTCCGATCCTGACCTTTGTCGACGTTCCCGGATTCATGCCAGGAACCGATCAGGAGTGGAATGGCATCATCACTCATGGTGCCAAATTGCTCTACGCATACTGTGAAGCAACTGTCCCGAAACTGACCGTCATCACCCGTAAAGCCTACGGTGGCGCTTACGACGTCATGTCTTCCAAGCACATTCGCGGAGACCTGAACTTCGCCTGGCCTTCCGCTGAAATCGCGGTGATGGGTGCCAAGGGCGCTGTAGAGATTTTATTCCGCAAAGAGATTTCTGCATCCGACAATCCCACACAGGTTGCAGAGGATCGGACCCAGGAATACGAAGATCTCTTCGCCAACCCATTTACTGCCGCTGAACGTGGTTATGTTGACGCTGTGATTGAAGAGCCGGAAACACGTCACCGCCTGATTGAAGGCTTGAGACTTCTGGCAGGAAAACGGGACAGCAATCCTCCCAAAAAACACGGGAATGAGCCGCTGTGAGCACAGATTCTCCACGCCCCATCAAAAAAGTTCTCGTCGCCAATCGCGGTGAAATTGCCATCCGGGTTTTTCAAGGTTGCAGAGAGCGCGGGATCGAAACGGTGGCAGTCCACTCAGAGGCAGACAGGACTGCTCCCCATCGCTTTGCGGCGGACGAATCCTTCCTCCTCGGACCCGCGGCCCCAACCGAATCCTACCTTAGGGTAGACCGGTTGCTGGAAGCCGCAAAACATACCGGAGCAGATGCGATTCACCCAGGTTATGGATTCCTGGCTGAAAATGCGGATTTTGCCAGAGCAGTTGAAGCCGCTGGATTAACCTTCATTGGGCCAACTCCTGAACAAATCGAATCGATGGGCGACAAAGTCCGAGCGAGAGAACTGATGAAAGCAGCCTCGGTTCCCGTGATCCCTGGAACCGAAAACCCCATCGACAATGAAAAGGATCTCAAGGCAGCTGCTGCAGAAATTGGCTACCCACTTCTCTTGAAGGCAGCCGGAGGCGGCGGCGGCAAGGGGATTCGCCGAGTCGATTCTGACAAAGATCTGATTCCTTTCTGGGAGAGAACCCGCTCTGAAGCGAAAGCTTCATTTGGTGATGACCGTGTTTACATCGAACGCCTCGTACAAAACGCCAAACATATCGAGGCGCAAGTCGTGGGAGATGGCCATGGTTCAGTCTGGTTCCTGGGAGAGAGGGAATGCTCCCTCCAGAGGAATCATCAAAAGATTCTCGAGGAAAGCCCTTCCCCTGCCATCGACGAGGAGATGCGCAAGAAGTTTCGTGCAGCAGCCGTTTCAGGTGCTGCAGCCCTGAATTACCGCGGTGCTGGAACCATGGAATTTCTCTATGAAGAAGACCGGGGAGAGTTTTACTTCCTCGAGATGAACACCCGCCTGCAAGTGGAACATCCGGTGACAGAAATGGTCACAGGAATTGACCTTGTTGGCATGCAGCTGGATGTTGCTGCAGGAAGAAAACTGGATCATGACCCCGACATTCCGATGCGTGGCTGGTCGCTGGAATTCAGGGTCTGCGCGGAAGATCCCTATCGGGATTTCATCCCATCCACTGGGCAGATTCTCGGCTTGAGGATCCCTCATGCTCCATTCTGCAGAATCGACGGAGCACTTCGGGAAGGACTCGAGGTCACCCCCTTCTATGACCCGATGCTGGCCAAGGCCATCGTCTGGGCAGAGTCCAGAGATATGGCCTCCCAAAGGCTGTCTTCACTGCTTTCGAGACTTCGAATCGGGGGAATACATACCAACGTTCCCCTTGGTATCGAACTCTGCGATCAGGATTGGTTTCTCAACGGAGATTTCGACACCACGACTCTTGAGACCTGGCTTCAGAAGAAGCGTGACGAGGCCACTGACCCGGATGCGATTCAAATGGTCGCCGCCATCATTGCTCGACACGCACTGGCCTCTTCTTTCAGTCAGTCCACCCCTGTCGACCATTCGGGTGGAGCCTGGGGAGCAGCAGCCAGAAGAGACGGAACAGGAATTACAAACCGATGAAGTACCAAATCGAATGGGCTGACCAGCAGGCAAACCTTGAGGCACATTGCGATCCTACCGGCAGGGAATGGACCTTTGCACTCCCGGACGGTTCAGAGCTCAAGGCAAGAGTGGACGTCATCGAAGAAGGAACAGTTCTTCGCATGATTTCCCATGGAGAAACCCGAACCATCACCCTGCTGCCCGGAAACCAGATTGGATCTCCTTTGAGGTTCCTGCTCGATCATGAACCGATGGAGTTGGGAGTACTCGATCCTGTGGACTTGATTACACGGGAGGTTTCAGGCTCCGGTGCAGGAAGCGGTTTGATCTCTGTTGAGAGCGTCATGCCAGGAATCGTTCGAAAAGTGCTCGTCAATGAGGGCGATACTGTTGAAACAGGACAGCCACTCCTGCTTCTTGAAGCCATGAAGATGGAAAATGAAATTTCAGCCCCGGATTCAGGGGTCATTTCACTGGTGAAGGTCGAAGCAGGCGAAACTGTTGCTGCGGGTTCACTCCTTGTTCAGATCCAAAAAGAAGACTGAATCCACACTGTATTGCCGGCAGGAAGCCTTGATTATCCGAATGGGTTCTTCTTGATGACCGGCTTCTTTTTCGGCTTCTCGCCAGTCTTACCGTCATCGCCGGATTTCCCCTTGGTCTCACCCGGTTTCGGCAACACTTTTTTCTCCGGATTGCCTTTCACCCCGGACCCTTCGCACAGTTTGCAGTAACTGTGTCGCTGCCCGTCGCAGGTCCCACACGACACCTTTTTTCCGCCCTCACCCTTACAGTCGTCGCATTTGGATTTCTGTTTTCCTGAACAGGTCGGGCATTCAATTTTTCCCTTACCACTGCAGGTGCTGCACCGGGTTTTCACTTTTCGCCCCTTGGAAGGGTCGAATCGTTCATAAACCCCGGCTCCACCACACCGACGGCAATCCAGACTTCCCTGCTTTTTTCTGGAACAGGCCCTGCAGCCGATTTCGCCACTACCCGCGCAACGTTGACAGGGATCGACTTTGACTCCCTTGCCCTCACAGCCTTGACACGAAAGCTTGCCGCTGGCTTCACATGGCCTGCACCACAGATCTGGGTACTTTTCCTTCAGCAACAACAATTTGACAGAATCGATCTTTTTACGCACTTGGGCAGCCTGAATGGAAAGGCTGTTGTCCTCACACCATTTCAGAAGCGATTCATGACCGGGGAGATCATTGGGCTTGAGCGCACTCCAACGCTTGCGAAACTCAACATCCTTGTTCTCACCCTTTTCGATTCTTTCGATATCTGAAACCTGAATGGTGATCGTTGCAGTGGACTTGCCCACTGTCATTTCAACTTCCAATGTCTTGTCAGATCGGCTGAGAATTTTGCCCGTAATCGTACGACCACTCTTGAGAACGATGATATCGGCAGCAAAAACAGACCCCGAAACAAAAAGGAGGATCACGAAGAAACCACTTAAGAAGCTCAACCGGGAAAACTGCATCATGCCTCGTCCTTGCTTGTTTCAACTTGACTATCGGACCCAGATTCAGAATCGTCAGCACCGCTGGGATCGATTTCAATTCCGCTATCATCCAGCCCCGGAGCGGTATCAGGAAGATCCAGCAATAACTTCCCATCATCGCCTGAATAAACAGCAATCAAGGGCATCTTTTTGACAAGAGAAACACCACAGCCGAGAACTGTGAAAAGTACGAATGTTGCGATATTGAAAATCGTATCCACACGCACGGCTCCTGCCTCAAAATATGACGGGAACCCCCGCTGGAAGTTGATTGCCCTGTATGATCCGGTTGTTTGAATCAGATTGAAGGGTGTTGATATCATCCCCAGACCAGGCTCATACGCGGGCCAGCCCTGGATTCCCCAACGCATCGTGAGAACCGTCAAAACAAGGACGGCAACCAAGTGAGTCGTAAACGCCAGGGAAGCACTCAAGATGCTGCCGCAACCGCACTGTCCCAAAAACCAGGCCAATGCCATCAAGGAAGCAAGCCAGAAGAGTACTGAGAAGTAGAGATCGCGAAGAAAATCAACTCCCGCTGTTGCAGTGACAAGATCTATATTTGGGTCATTGAGAGTCCCCCCGACCTCAACCATCCCCGCTGGTATGAACAACAGAATGATCAACACGCAAAACAACAGGTTTCGAATTCCTCCTGGCGTAAACAACACCAGCAATCTGGACGCAATGGGTTTGTCTCTACCCAACTGTCGAATACCCAGTGGAACCTCGGGACCCGCTCCCGCAATTCTCAAAAGCGGAACCAGCAATATCCCTGCAAAAAACGCCAGAATCAGAAAATCCCTGTCTCCACCCATGTTCAGCAAAGAAGGGGCGTATACAAAGAACCAGATCGCAGCGTAACCATACAACATAAAAATGCCGATTCTGGTCGGCAGGCTACGTACCGAATTCTTCGGTGAAGTCAGGTGAATCGCCCCCAACAATGAACCAAGACCACTGATAAAGATGACAGAAATCGTCAGATAAAAAGCCTCGGTATCAGAAGCATGAAAAATGATCAATTGGCTAGTGATGGTTTGCTTTTCACTGAGATATATAGATCCTGCGCCAATCAAAGCGGCAAGCATGGGGAAGAAAAAGAAGAGGGGCGTAGAAATATACGAGGCAGCACCTTTTTTCGTAATCGCTGAGCTCAGCACTCCCACCGCACTGATCCAGGCAATCACGACAACATGAACCAGATACTCCAGAAGGAGATTCTCCAGGGCGACTCCACCCAGCAGTGTCATCATCACGAGTAGCGGCGCACTGATCAGAAGAATGAAGACCCCTTGACTCAAAAGGGCGAAAAATTTTCCCCGGATCAACTCTCCGGGTGTCATCGAAGTCGTTCGCAAAAGAGCCCAGGTTTTTTCCGACCGCTCCCGGGAGATGGTACTTCCGGCGAGAAATGGAAAAATCACACAGAGAGCCATTGTTTGCATGAACAGATAGACATAGACCAATTCGGTCGTGCTGACAGTACTCCATAATGCATCCGGAAGGGAATTAGTCGCCTTCCAATCAAGGATATTCAAGGAAAGAACAAACCCGACGATGACCAGATAGATGATCTGAATCACCATCCATGAAGTCCTTTTCATCGCCAGAAAAAGATCTTTCTGGATCATGGGTAAACCCAAAAATCTGAAGAGCATTGATTGGTTCACTGGACTTCTCCAGTCGTCAGAGACATGAAAATGTTCTCCAAATTGTCTTCTTTTTTACTGATTCCGGATATGACAAACCCATTGGTTGAGAGCAGTTCCCAAACTTTTGACACCTCTTCAACATCTCCGGTCCATTCAAACCGAAACTTTTTCCCCTGTATCATGACCAGCATGAAACCGGGAAGCTGACTGAGCAGAGGCTCCAGTTCATTTCCAGGATCCTTGAGCAGAGTGACGTCGAAGGAAGTTTTCCCCTGACTCATGAGAGTCTGGATTTCGTCAATAGAACCATGAGCGACAACTCTGCCCTTTTCGATGATGCTGACAGAGTCACAGATCGGAGATAACTCTGACAAAATGTGACTCGACAGAAAGACCGTTTTTCCCAGGCGACGAAGTTCCAGTATCAAATCCCGGAATTCGATGCGTGCTCGTGGATCCAGACCACTGGCAGGCTCATCCAGGATCAAAAGATCGGGTTCATGAAGCAATGTCTGAGCGAGGCACATTCGCTGCCTCATTCCCTTTGAAAGTGATTCCACTT
>JAAXJX010000058.1:0-10150 GCA_012269595.1 Planctomycetia bacterium
GTGCTCATGTCCGTGCTCATGTCCGTGCTCATGTCCGTGCTCATGATGGCCATGTCCGTCATCCCCCATGTGTCTCGGTTCGGACATAAACAGCCCACCCAGCATCGGCACTTCTTCGACCCTGATGGCAGCTCCACCGGGACGTGCACGCATGCCGCCCCTCTCTGCGAGCATCGACTGCAGCTGGGCGATCTGCTCTTTCAGTTGTGCGATCTCGCCCTGAAGTCGACGGATTTCTTCAACCGGAGGCATTCCGCGCATTTGACGACGATCATCCGAATCATCCCCTTCGGACAATTCGAAGGAAGTCGGTGTTGAGACCCCTTCACCCGGATTTTCGGCGAGGGCCACCCCCGAGGGGTGGATATGGATACAGGCGGGCAACAGCAATGCTGCCAGCAGCAAAAGCAATTTGCGGTCGTTGGTGATCTTCATGCGGGCTCTCTCAATCATTTCTTATCCTGTTTAACAGGAACTTTTTCAGTTTTCGGGAGAAGGATTTTCTGCCCCTGACGAATCACTTCGACAGGGCGATCAGGTCGAGGCATGCGAAAGGCTGCAGCCAATTCATTTTCATTGCGAAGTTTCAGGTCTCCATCACGGAGAAGAAGGTCCCACTGACGCAACCCTGCCGCTTCGGCGGGGCTGCCGGGGCGTACGTTTTTGATCAGATAGCCTGCTTCGGCGGCTTGCGGCAGATGAACCTTGAGAACCGGGTGAACCGTTTCAAGTACCAGACCCAGCGGCTCGATGGTGATCTGCCCCTCTCGGGTTTCGATGCTCAGGGACAACTTCCCGTTTCGATATTCATTGCGACTCGATTGGCCACCCAGAGTGGTGCTGCCTTGCCAGCGGATGCCTCCACCATTGGGAATATCGAACAGATCTTCCATATCGGGGAAGGGGATTCGCCCAGGAAAACCTCGGGGAAAACCACGAGTAAACCCCCGATTGAACTCTCGCTCCATCTGCTTTTCGATTGCGCGGATCTCCTTGAGAATCTCGTCCTGTGCCCCTTCCACTTCGCCGGGGGCAGAGCCGATCTCCACTTTTCTGCGGCTACCGGAATCCCCACCCAATTCGAGAGTGACGATCCCTCCTGGACCGGAGATGATTCTGCGACGTCCACCGGGTTCTGATCCACGTCGACCGACTTCACGAATCACGGGGCTTTCCAGAGTTTCCAGCAGCTCTTCCGCCTTGGAGGCCACTTCTGGATCGGCATTCTTGAGGGCTTTCTGCAGAGCGGATTTCGCTGCTCCCCCCAGTTTTTTCAGCTCGGCAGCGGCTTCTTCACGCTTTTCCCAATCGGAAGACCCCAACTGCTCTATCCAGCGATCGGCTTTTGCGGAGATCTGTTTCTCAGGGGTTACGTCCCCGTTCCTGTCCGAATCCTCTTTGGGAGATTGCACTGGTTTTGGCAGCACCGGCTTTTCCACCACTGGCGGATCCTGGAGGGCATGGAGAGAAAGTGCCGGAACCCCGGAAAGCAGAAAAATGGCGACCACAGCCACAACACCTCCAGGAAGGAGGGCTGGGGCGGATCTTTTCCCGCTGGGGCTCTGAGGAGGGGGACCAGGATTCCGGGCACTCAATTTTGATTCTTCGTTCATGGGAAAACGGCTCACCATTCCGTAGATCGTCAAGTAGGGCTGATTCATTCCGCTGAATCCTGAAAAGGACTCTTTCCTGCTCCTTGCTGATTCAAAAGAACCGCCAAGGTGAACATCTAATTCAGACGCAATGGTCAGGAGGAATCCCTCGCCCCGATTTCAAAATTTCTTTCCACTTCGATTATTGCAAACAGTGGACCAATTCGCACGAACCAGAAGCGACTTCTCAAAATGTCGTAACTCGTTGGAATGTTGAACTTTAGAGAATTGGTCAGAGGTTCGGATCGAGAAGAAAAAAGGGAGCATTCGGGGATTCTGCCCCGAATGCTCCCTTGCTTACCCCAAATGGGGAAATAGCGGATCGGCTACAGCTCGAATTCGATGAACTCCGTGGATCCCGCCTGCAACCGCACCTCAAAGGTCGGGGCATTGCTCAGAGGAATCTTCTGGGTGGCAGTACCAAAGTTGGTCACCCGTACCGTGTACTCACCGGTCGGCAAACCCGGGAAGGTGAAGAAGCCTTTCCGGTCCGTCTGCGTTCTGGAGTCGGTGCCTTTGACTCCGCCGGAAAGCAAGACCTGAACACCGGCGACAAACTCACCATTCGAATCGACCACCCGGCCCTCGATGATGCCCCCGGTTCCAATGGCGACCACCAGATCGGCAGTACCGCTGAGAACGTCATCGACCACTTCCGTGATGTATGCCCGGTGCTCGACCTTCAAATCCACCTGCGGCACGGACAAGCCGATGAATTCGAAGTAGCCGTCGGGGCCGGTCATCACCTGACCCTTTCGTCCCCCACCCCTGGCCTGAATGGTGCTGGTGAGGAAATTGCGGCTGCCGCCGACGACCGTCACCTTGGCACCTGCAACAGGTTGATTGGTGTTGGCATCGATGATCTGGCCCAGAACCCTTCCGCCCTGACCCAGACGCACTGTTTGCATATCCACCCACTGGTTGGAGTTGACTGCAACACCCTCAATCACTGCCTGGGCGAAACCCGGAGCTCCGATGATCACGTTGTAAAGACCAGGCTCAAGTCCATCAAACTGGAAGAAGCCATCTTCGGACTGGAAGGTCCTGGCAGGGACCTTGGTCAGCTCACGGTCACCTTCAATGATGCGCGGAGAAACACTGAATGCCCTCAAGGGAGAGCCGTCCTCCTGCAGGACCGTTCCTCTCATGCCACCGAGAGCTTCCAACTGGATGTTGATCGGCTGGCCATTCACCGGCACCTCAAAAAGGCGAACGTCGGCGAATCCATTCTTCTCAACGGCAATGTCCACCGGGAATCGACCCAGATTATCGAAAACAAATTTTCCGGTGAGATCCGAGTTCTTGGAAATCTTTCGCAAACCATCACTGGTGTCGATCGCCACCACCCGTGCGCCCTCAACAGGCTCACCGGTCAGATCGGTAACGATTCCCTCAAGGAGAGCACCCCGGGTCAATCTCAACTCAAGATTGGCGGTGTTCATGCCTTCTTCAACCGCGATCTCACTCATCTCGACGGTCAGGTAACCCTCATTGGAGCAGATCAAATTGTGGTATCCGGCCGGCAGACTTCGCAGCGTGAATTGGCCTGCACCATCTGTCGTCGATTTGTTGGGAAGGGATTCAGGGTTCACATCACCCAACCACTCATCCCGAACGGCAACCACGGCACCCTCGAGCGGAACGCCCGATTCGTCCATGACGATACCGCTGATGGCACCACCGATCTTCATCGTCAACACCAGGTTCTCGACAGATCCACCTGCAACGAGATCAAAAGTGTCTGATTGGGAGGTCAGATATTGGGAATGAGTTCCCTCAACAAACATGCCGGTACCCGGTGACACTTCCACCACTTCAAAGGTGCCATCCGCACCACTGGTCACCGGAGGAGCTGCATTGACGACGACGGGGTTCTGTTCGGAGTGCATCTTGCGGGCACTGACTGAAACTCCCTGGAGCGGTCTGCCACTGGCATCGAGGCAAACTCCACGGACCACGCCGTTTCTTTGCAGGTAGAAATCCTGCCCTGTGGTCTCGGTACCCTCGGTCACACTGGCTTCCACATTGCCGGAGCGCATGTAACCCTTGGCATCCACGTTCATGAAAGCGATGGGGCGACGCTGTTCGGTGACTCCGCGCACGTAATAAAGTCCTGATGCATCTGTGACCGCACTCTTTTTCACATCTGCAACGTCATTGACCATGATCATCGCACCCGCGATCGGAGCAGAGGTCTCTGCATCGAAGACGCCACCGCTGATGGCCGCTCCTTCCGTCAACTGGATGTTGAGAGGCTCACCACCGGGACGGATTCGCAGCTGTTGATGGGTGGCGTAGTCTGGGAAACTGATGACCAGTCGGTAATCCAACTCGTCGAGGGTGTCAAAACGGAAGTAACCGCTCTCATCCGTCTCCAGCCCATCGTCAGTCAACTCGATGGGCGGACCTTCTGTCCGGGTTCCCATCGGATTGATTTTGCAACGGGCACCGGCGAGGGCATTGCCATCCGGATCATAAACCGTTCCTTCGATGACCAGACCCTGCTCGAGAATGACATCCACTCTCTCGGCAGCACCGGGAAGAACAGTCAGCTTCTCAAACTGGCGTGGCTGATAACCATCCGCCTGAACCACCAGGCGGAATTCGGAAGATCCACCCAACTCGTTGAACTCAAACTGACCGGAAGCATCCGTTACACGACTTGCCAGAGGAGGGAACGCACGCTCCTGAATGATCTCGATGATGTCGAGGGTTCCGGTCTGGCGGTATATCTCCACCAGTGCTTCAGAAACCGCAGCCCCACCGGGATCGGAGACAACCCCTGAAAGAATGCCGCCCAACTCAAGATTGAAATCCACATCGACACTGCCGGCAGCAATGTAGCGCTTCTCTGCAGGGGAAAATCCACTGGCGACGGTTTGCAAACGGTAGGAGATGTTTTCAAGTCCGACAATTTCGTAGCGTCCGTTGTCATCGGAAATGGCTACGATTCCATTCTCCTGCTGCATCTCTTCAAGATTCAAGAGAACCTGAAGACGCGTTTGCAGGGGAGCATCCTGCTCAACCCGCTCCTGAAAAGCGGCAACCTGTGCACCGGCAACAGGGGCCCCGGTCGGGTCAAGAATTCGACCGCTGATACTCATGCCGGAAGCCATGACCAGAACGATCTCTTCCTGGGCAACGTTCGCATCACCTACGAGGGTCGTTTCCTGACGACCACCCTGGAACCCTCTCAACTCCGCCTGAAAACGGTACATACCGGGGATCAGGCCATCGAATCCAAAGCGGCCATCGTTTCCGGCAACCGTTTCATCGACCCGGGAAAGTCCCACTCCATCCCCTCCCTGATACCGGGAGACCATGACGCGAGCCTTGGGAAGAGGAGTGCCATTGGAATCACGAACGATGCCCTGTACCGAGACCAGAGTCTTCGGTCTTTCGGGAAGTTTCGTTTCGGTTCGAACCTCCTCCCTGACCGTCTCTGTCACCTCGGAAACAACACTCGGATCCATCGTGGGGTCCGAGGGACCCATGATCTGGATGACGAGGATGCACAGACCCGCAATCAGAAGTGTGATTACTCCCGCTTTGGTTGCCGTATTCATTCTGAATCTCCTTTGCAGGACCACCCTTCCGGGGTGGTGAACTGCCATGTTTCATGACCACCGTTTATCGCGGTCATGCTTTGGATACTTATACTCGATTCACGTTTCAGATTCCGGCTCACCCGAAGATCTGAACTCTGAAATTTATTCATTTTCCTGACCCGCTCCTTCAGAAGTTTCCCGCAGGCGGTACTTCTTGATCCGGTATTGCAGGGTCTTGTAGGTGATGCCCAGCATCTTTGCTGCCGGCTCCAACTTCCCATCCGAGCGCAGGAGAGCCTGCAGAATCAGGTCTTTCTCCAAATCCTCAAGAATGAGACCGTCATTGGGCAGCGGCAAAAGAGTATCGGTGACAACTGCTGTGGACCCGGAAGAGTTCCTCAAACCCGGAGGCAGCAGATCTGCATTCAGCTGAGAGGTCTCACTGAGAACCATCATTCGCTCCAGGCAATTTTCCAATTCGCGAACATTACCGGGCCATGAATGGGCTTCAAAGGCTTCCATTACTTCTGCAGTCACCCCTTCGAAGTGGCGCTCATGGCGCACACTTCCGCGGGCGAGGAAGTGATCCACCAGTAACGAAAGATCACTCAATCGTTCACGCAATGGCGGAATTTCCAGGGCAACAACATTGAGCCTGAAGAAAAGGTCTTCACGGAACTCGTCCTGTTGAACCGCTTCTTCCAGATCACGGGCGGTCGCTGAAATGATTCTTCCGCGGAAAGGAATCATTTCGACGGATCCCACTCTTGAAAATTCCATCTCTTGAAGCGCACGCAGAAGCTTCGGTTGCAGATCAAGTGCCATCGCACCGATTTCATCGAGGAAAAGGCTCCCCTCCCCCACATCTTCAAAGCGTCCGGAACGACGACCGGCTGCACCGGTAAAAGCCCCCTTCTCATGACCAAACAATTCGCTTTCGATCAGGTTGGGGGGAATCGCTGCGCAATTGATGGGCACGAAAGGTTTACTGTTCCGATTGCTGCATTCGTGGATCGCCCTTGCCACCAGTTCTTTACCGGTGCCACTTTCACCACGAATCAGACATACCGCATCCGTCGCCGAGACGCGGTCGATCAACTGATACAGTTGTTGCATGCGAGCATCGCGGCCGACCAGTCCACAAAAACTGTTCTGTCCGTGAATCATCTGCCGCAGGCTGGCGTTCTCGTGAGCCAATTTGGATTTTTCCACTGCAGAATCGATGGTGAAAATCGTCTTCTCGAAATCGAGGGGCTTCTCCAGGAAAGAAAAGGCCCGAGCCTCTCCCGACTGGAAAGCGACTTCGCTGGAAGCGTAAGCGGTGACGAGGATGACTTCGCAAAGGGGATCCCTGTCACGAACCTGCATCAGCAGTTCCAGGCCTTCCTTGTCGGTCGGCATGCGCAGGTCGGTGACCACAGTGTTAAAGGGATTCTGCCCCTGAAGCCCTTGCTCGAAGAGTTTCAGGGCTGTGGCAAGGTCTCCTGCACCACACACCTCGTATCCCCGCTTCTCAAGTGAGGAAACCAGAATCTCACGCTGTGGCTTTTCATCGTCGGCGACGAGAATTCGTCCGGACTTGCGCATCACGCCCGCCCTTCTTCAGTGCTCACCGGCAACATGAAACGGACTTCGGTTCCGACAGCAATTTGGGAAGTCAGTTCAAGGCGCCCCCCGTAACGCTCAGCAACCCGACGGGCGATGGCGAGACCGAGTCCGGTTCCCCCAGGCCTGCGGGTGACGTAGGGCAACATCACTTGCTCACAGTCTTCCCGGGCGATGCCCGGACCATTGTCCTTGAAGGACACGACAATCCAGTGATCGTCACTGCGCGCCTGAATCGCCAGGGAACCTCCGCTGGATTGCATCGCCTGAATGGCATTCATGGCCACATTGAGGAATGCACTTTTCCCCTCCACCGGATTCCAGAGTGTTTCCGCAAGATCCTCCTGCACGTCCAGTTCGATGGAGACGCCCTGATCTGCGGCTTCCTTGTCGAGAAGTCGCTGAAGTTCCTCGAGGAGTTCTCCCACCTGACAGGGCACCGCCTCCTGGGAATTGGGCTGCGCCAGTTGCAAGAAGTCCGAGACGAGGTTGTTCAGTCGCTCAATCTCATCCTTGATGTCTTTGGTATAGCCGAGGAACTCCTCACGCTCTTTGGCGTCGGTGGGGGCATAGTCAAATCCGAGGCGGCCGACGATCATCGAGATGGCACTCAGGGGGTTACGAATGTCGTGGGCAACCCCTGCAGCGAGATCTCCCATCGTCTGCAGACGCTCGCGGTGCTCCAGACCCCGTTCCAGAGAACGGGCATTATCCAACTGCTGAACCATTTCATTAAACTGACCATTGATCAGGGCGAACTCCGCATCGCGCTCTCCGGAAAGCCGAACGCTCATGTCCCCTGCCGCAACCTTTTGCATTCCCTCCACCACCTCTGTCACCGGTTGGACGAGACGGCTGCCGAGGATCCACGCCAATGCCAATCCGATCATGAAGATGGACAAAGTGGCGAGAAGATCCCGTTCATTGGTTTCCCTTACCAACTCTGCCAACTCTTCCAGAGGAGCCGCAAGATCGATGGAAAGAGAATCCGGATCTCCACGGAACTGAGTACCGATCACTGGAAGATCCCCAGGATCAGTTGAATCCTCAGAGGCTGGCTCCTTGCTGTCAGAGATTTCAAAGAAGCCTGACACTCGCTGAGGAGATGAGTTTGGAGAGTGAGGTTTTGCCTGGCTTTCAGGGGGTGCAAAACTCACGGAAAACTCTGCCAGATAAGCTCCGCCAGGCAATTTCACTGACGCAGGAACATCTTTTGCCTTGAGCTCTTCTCGATAGGAAACAAGTGCTGAAGAACTGTCGTAGTAAGGCAGACTTTTCCTGACTCCCTCCAGAACCTCGCTGTTGAGGTCGGGCTGAAAGGCCACGAGCAGGTCGAGAAGCAACTCATTCATATTGACGGCTTGAACGTATTCACCCTTTTGCGAAGGAACATCGGACTCCAAAGCCCTGCGAGCCATCAATCCGGCTCTCAAGTCATTGGAAAGCTGAATGATTCGCTCGGTATTGAAGGCCAGCACATTCGGTCCCTGACTGGAGTTCTCAAAGAAATCGGAACCGGCCTCCGCCGCTCCCTTCTCCCACTCCGCAGGGTCGCTGGTTGAGGTGGCGATCAGCATCTTCTGGGCCGCCTCATTGGCGATCCCTGCAGCCACCTCTTCCGTGCCATCCAGGATCACCTGAATGCTGTGATTGCGAATGACCGCCTGCACCGAAAGGGTGCCGGCCATCAGCAGGGCAATCAGCAGAATCAGCTTGAACCTGAAGTTCCAGAATCCCGTTTCGGAACTCATGGATTCCATCCTCTCTCACGGCACCGCAGCCATGCGGTGAATCAGCGGGTCGCTTCTGAGATGACTGCAAATGGCGTACCTGCCACGCAGATTGGAAACGGACGGGGCTTCACCCGATAAATATTTCATAAACCTAATAAATAAATAGGCTTACAGATTACGCCCCCGACTCCCGAATCTTGCCCCGCACACCAGATTACCCCAAATGAGGCCTCATATGGGGTAATTTTGTAGCGATTTCACTCATTTTGGCTCCCCGCTTTTCAATACCTGCCAGAGGCCAAAAGTGGCACCATGCGAGGGTTCCAGCACGGATTTCCACTGAATTCACAGAATGATGAGGCCCTTCCATGATCCTGACCCTGCTCCTTTGCGTGCCCCTCATATCCACACCCGCCACCTCCTTCGAAGTTGAAGACGGCTGGAATGAGGCTGCTCAGGAAGCGGTGCAATTTCTGCTGAAAGCCCAGGAAGGCATCGATGAAGAAACCGTCAGCGGCGAATGGCCCTACGAAGGGGTCTACCGTGAACGGGGACAAATTCCGCCGGGTTATCGGGTGGGAGGAACGGCCATCGTGCTGCGGTCCCTGATAGAATCTCTCCCGGCCAAACGAATCCGTCTCGATGCGGAAGACCCCGTCAATCTTGCCCTGCGCCGGGGCCTGAATTTTCTTCTGGCAGAATCGTGCAAAGGTCCGGCGATGGGAGTCGGCTTCAATCGCGGCTACGACGTTCGTGACTGGGGACACATCGAAGCCCTCGAAACCCTGTTGAGACTGCAACAGATCAAGCGGGTTCCGGAGGACCTTCTCCCTGAAGTTCAGACACGAACCCGCGAATTGATCGATATTCTCCTCGCCAATGAGATCCCGGGGGGTGGATGGAATTACTCCCGGTCCCGCCGCCGAAATGCCTCCAGTCCCGCCTCCCCCTTCATGACGGGACCCGCAGTGATGGCCCTTTTGCGTGCCCGGGACCTGGGCTATCCCTTTGATGGCAATGTCGTGATTCGCGCCCTCAAAACCATCGAGGAAGCTCGCATCGAGAGTGGCGCCATCCAGTATTCAACCCAACCAGAACGAGCCACCGGTGAAGGTTTTGAAGCTCTTGAAGGAGCCTGTGCACGGATGGCGGTCAGTGAACTCGCTCTCTATCACGCCGGGATGAATGATCTCGATCAGGTCCGCTTCGCAGTCAAAGCCTTCTTCGATCACTGGAAATGGCTGGAACGTCGACGCGCACAAACAGGCACTCACAATCCGCCCTTTTACATTGCTCCTTACTATTTCTTCTATGCGCACCTTCATACTGCCCGAGCCATCCGGGTCCTTCCGGAAAAAGAACAAAAGGCAGCCCGTAGCCGTCTCCTCGAATTGATGTGGCAGGTTCGTGACAAGGAAGGCACCTGGAATGACCGGGTCTTTCCACGCAGTGCTGCTTACGGAACGGCGATGACCCTGATGGCCCTCCACTCCCCCAAAATCCCTTTGCCGGCAAAGGTCGATCTCGACGAGTTGAAGCAATGGGGAAACATGAAAAAGGGAGCCACGAAGGAGGAAGCCAAAGAAGTTGAGGCCGAAAAGGAGAAGCCCGC
>JAAXJX010000058.1:10250-76227 GCA_012269595.1 Planctomycetia bacterium
CCCGCAGAGAAACCTGAAGCTGAACCGGTCAAACTTTAGGAGCCCTGTTCCGTCTTCATACCGTCAAAGATTTTTCCCGGGTTGAGAATCCCCCGCGGATCGAAAACCGCCTTGATCGATCTCATCAGGTCAAGGGTGACCTGGGGAAACATGATGTCCATGTAGGGTTGCTGCACCACACCGATACCGTGCTCACCGGAGATGGTTCCCCCCAGTTCCCTTACTTCCGTAAACAGTTCCCTGATCGCCTGCGGGATTTCTTCCCGCCATTGATGATCAGAAAGGTCACCCCGCAAAATATTGACATGAAGATTGCCATCTCCGGCGTGTCCGTAGCAAATCGATTCGAAGCCGTACTCTCTGCCGATTCTTTTGACGTGATCCAACAACTCCGGAAGTTGGTAACGGGGCACCACCGTATCTTCTTCCTTGTAGACGGAACGCGCCTTGACGGCTTCGCTGACCTTGCGTCGAAGTGACCACAGCCCTTCTTTCTGCTTCGCCGATTCTGCGAAGAGAATCTCATCCGTGGGGAATGGCTCGAGAACCTCGACGATCCTCTCGCAATCTTGCATGAGCAGATCCGGATCGTGTCCGTCGACCTCGATCAACAAGTGTGCCGCATGGTCGTCAGCAATTTCCAAAGTGGTATCACCCGTGAAGTCACGTGTGGCCACCAATGCATCCCGCTCCATGAATTCGAGTCCGCTGGGAGTGATCCCTGCGCGGAAAATGGCGGCCACCGCTTCACATGCTGCGCGCGCTTCCCGGAAAGGGACCAACATCAGCAAATCGTGGGTGGGGTGGGGAATCAGTTTGAGAACGATTTTTGTGACCACCCCGAGGGTTCCCTCAGAACCGACCATCAAATGGGTAAGGTCATATCCGGTCGCATTCTTGAGCACGTTGGCTCCAGTCCAGATGACCTCTCCCCCGGGAAGCACCACCTCCAGATTGAGGACGTAGTCACGGGTAACGCCATACTTCACCGCCTTCGGGCCACCCGAATTTTCAGCGATATTGCCACCGATGAAGCAACTGCCCTTGCTGGCCGGGTCCGGAGGATAGAAGAGGCCTTTGTCTTTGACCGCTTCCTGCAAAACCTGGGTAATCACTCCAGGTTCAACCGTGACCTGATGATTTTTTTCATCGATTCCCAGGATCCGATTCAGAAGTTCTAGGGACAACAGCACTCCACCATGGACCGGCAGCGCTCCTCCACTCAGACCTGTCCGTGCCCCGCCAGGGGTGACCGGAATCGTGTGCTCATGGCAATAACGGAGAACCTGCGAAATCTCATCGACTGTTGAGGGTTTGACCACGACATGAGGGGGAAAGCAGAGATCTTCCGTTTCATCGCGGCCATAGCGCTCAAGATCTTCCTGCCGAGTCGAACACCGGTCGCCGAACAGATTCGAAAAGAATGAAAGATGAGTGTCCAGCTCCATGAAGGGCGCTCCCGATCTCAGCCGACCAGCTCTTCACGCAATCGACGAACGAAAAGTCCAACGTCGGTGACGATGCCGATCGCCTGGGCGGATCCGCGATCGGCCAACTTGGTCGCAACGGCGGGATGAATATCCACGCAAACCAGAGGAACTTCACCGGAGAGCATGTTCCCCACTCCGATACCGTGAAGCATCGTCGACAGGACGATAACCAGTCCCGCCCCCTTCAATTGTTCTGCGTATTGATCCTGAGCCTTGAAGAGGTCCATCTCCGTATCGGGTAACGGACCGTCATCACGAATGGAGCCGGCGAGGATCCATGGGACCTGTTTCTCTACAAGGGCATGCATGAGACCCCCTTGCAACTCTCCCGCATCCACTGCGGCAGCAATCGATCCGTGCGCCCGGATCCGATTGATGGCGCGCATGTGATGGGAGTGTCCGTGGGGAATCACCCGTCCATCTTCAACAGAAACTCCGAGACTGGTTCCGAGCCATTGGGATTCGATGTCGTGAACCGCCAGAGCATTGCCACTGAGAACCGAATCGACCCATCCTTCACGCACCAGAATTTCCAACTCGCGGGATGCTCCGGTGTGTACGATCACGGGGCCCGGGACCCATACAATCTTTTGACCCCGGTCTCTGGCCTGACGGGCCAGTTCGACCACTCTTGCCGTTTGGACCTCTGCCCGTCTTTCGGAGGAAACATCGTTGGCCATGAAAGCAAAGTCATGGTCGTCATCTTCAGACTCCGCATGGACGACTCGAACCCCGTCAAAACCGACGAGAACCGGGTCACCTTTTGAGAGATCACGCAGTTTTACACATCTGGGCTGACCATCGTCGTGGGTCAGGCAACCGTCCATGCGCTGATCCGCGACCTCTTTCCATTCGCCACTGAGCCAGACCTGCGTCCGATGATGGGTGGTGCTGTAAAAATTTTCCGGGGCGACCCCTGCAGCTGGAGCGGACTGCCAAACCGGCTCCTGGACCTGATCCTGTTCAAAGCCCAAAGCCAACAGATCGGCCACCAGAGGCGAATCAGACGCAATTCCTATGTGCAATTCACTGCCAGTGAGTCGCAAAACCTCGAATTCCCCCTTGCCGGCAAAGGCACTTTGAACCGCTTTCAGAAGGGTTCGCGGGTCTTCTCCAGGAACTGATCGAAGTATGTTGTCGAATTTGTCCGTCATCGTGAGACTATCCTTGCGAGTCTGATCTCCCAGTCAGCGGGCAGGCACAAATCCAGCCCTCGAATCGGCAGGATAGCACGGCCAGCGGCGGGGTGGATGGCGTCATGGAATTGAAACCTGTCCCCGGAAGCGGAATGGAGGCGAATCGATGAAATCCGACATTCTCTTCAGCCCCGCTTCCCCCGAATCGGACAGTCTTTCAGCAGATGACACCCAGCCGATGCAGACCCCCCGCTTTGACCACATCGGCCAGTTTCTGGTCGAAGAGAAGATCGGTGAAGGCGGAATGGGTGTCGTCTACCGGGCCCATGATCCCTCCTTGCAGAGAACTGTCGCCATCAAGCGGGTCCATCCACGACTGAAGGATCACCACGACATTCGCGACAAATTCCTCGCCGAAGCCAGAGCCATCGCTGCGGTCAATCATCCGAACATCGGACAGATCCACGCCATTCACGATGAAGATGATCTTCCCTATCTGGTGATGGAGTTTCTTCCCGGTCCCAGCTTTGAGGAAGAGTTGAATGAGCGTGGCAAGTTGCCTATTGAAGAAGTTCTCAAGGTTGCCATCTCAGCGACGCGTGCTCTGGAAGAAGCACGAAATCAGGGAATCATTCACCGCGATATCAAACCTTCCAACCTGATCGTCGATGCACTCGGCAACATCAAGTTGGTCGACTTCGGACTTGCCGGCTCCATCGAAGAGGATGCAACCGAGGGAAATGAGGTCGTTGGTACTCCCCAGTATTGCTCCCCTGAACAGGTTCAGGGACATGGCACCGATGAACGGTCCGACATCTACAGTTTGGGTGCAACTCTCTACCATCTTCTCACCGGTGAGCCTCCCTACACCCGCGACTCAAGAATGGATCTGTTGATCGCCCATGTGAATGCTCCGGTTCCCGACATCGTTGAGGCTCTGCCCACAGTCGATCCAGAGTTTGCTGAACTGATTCAGGCGATGCTCAACAAAGCTCCTGATCAGCGACCGCAGAACCACTCGGAAGTTTTGGCCAGACTTCAGGCGATCACTCAAAGGATCGACCCTGAACAGGCCCCTCCCCGATCGACGAGACTTCTCGCCTCTGCAGTGGTAGTTCTCATACTGGCTGTCATCGGCGGGTCAGTTCTGCCGGGTAATCTTCTGACTCCCTACCGCCAGCAGTTGGCGAAGGTGGATGCTTCCTTTGGAGACCTGCTGACAGAGAAGGGCTCCGTGGACCAGCTCACCTTTGAGTTCAATAACGTCGAAACGGAGCGTTTCTTCCGCCCCGTCCCCGCTTCCGGCAACTCCGGTGCCAGAAATCAGATCAGGCCCAATATTCGCGAAGGCCAGCTTCGTTGGGCCAATGATCCCGAGGTGGTTCGCTTCCCTTACATGTCCAGACTCGATCGCTGGGAAGTCTCCGGATTGCGCATGCTCGGGAGTCCTGATCTGGAATTACAGGTCGCTGCAGATCCGGATCAGCCAGGCAATCGCTGGCGTATTGGACTCGCCGTCGGAAAGTCCGCTGATCCAACCATCGAAGTTCTCCAACATGGATCACCGGTACCTATCGAAATCGAACAACTGTTACGCAAGGGTTTTCTTCGGGAAGGGATCGACCATCAGTTGATCCTGGAACGCCTGGAGTCCGATGATCCCGACCGGGATCGGTTTCGATTGCAGGTACAACCCCAGAACAGTGCAGATCCTCTCCTGCAAATGACTTTCCAGATTCCAGTAACAGCCATTCCTACAGGTGCTCCGGGGTTGAGGCTCGAAGGAGATCTCACCGGTTGGAATACCAAAGTGGACCGGGTGGTCATCGAGGGAGACCTGAACAGAAAACGCATCCTTCGCGATTGGCGGCTGGCAGGCACGCCATGAAAACCCGCATTCATGTCATCGCCCCCGACAAGAACTCCCTGCGTCACGACATCTCCAATGACAAGGCGAGAACAGAAGGAATCCTGATTGGTAGAGATGAATCGGTGGATATCACTCTGGAGGATCCTGCAGCCAGTCGTATCCATGCGCGTTTGAAATTGACGGAAGCGGGCTGGCAAATTACGGATCTCGACTCTTCCAATGGAACTTATGTCTCTGGCGACCCTGTCCGTGAGCAACTGTTGCACCCGGGCCAGCACATCGGTATCGGGGATACTGAAATCGTTGTGGAAACCCTCGTGCATACCGTCGAAGAATCTGCGAACCAGACCCAGATCCTTGACTCAAGATCTGCTGAACCCGATTCCTTCTCCGAAAAACAGATGCGGCGAATCCTCAAAACACTGGATCAGGCCGCTCCCCTGCTTGGACAGGGTTTCTCCGACGCCAACAGTCTCGACGAAGGCCTCCGCAAACTGGTCTCCGGGCTCGAGGCAGACCGGGGTGCGATCCTGATTCAAGAGGAAGATCAATGGTTATGTCGAACCGCGTGGTCGCGGATTGGGGTACCCCTTCAGGGATTCGTTCTCAGCCAAACGATTCTCAGTGAACTGTTGCGCAGTCGCAGGGCAGTGCTTTCCAAAGACACCAGCAGTGATCCCCGCTTCGAAGACCGCCGCAGTGTGACAGGCGATGAAATTCGCAGTGTGATCGCAGCTCCCATCTTTATTGAGAAATCCCTGCGTGGAATTCTCTATCTCGACCGGATCGATGGTGAATCTCATCCCCTGGGCGAAGCTGAACTCTGGGCGAGCGGAACTGCTGCAGCCACGATGGGTGCAGGCCTTTCCCTCAATGCCGAACTCGACGAACTGCATCAGGAAAAAGTGGATCTGGTTCAGTCTGTCCTGGATACACACCCCATCATCGGTTCCTCCCCTGCCGTCGAAGAAGTGCGAAAGTTCATTCAAAAGGTCGCACCCACATCCGGAACAGTCCTCATCATGGGCGAGACGGGAACCGGCAAGGAGTTGGTTGCCCGAGGCCTTCACTTTCAGGGAAATCGTGCTGCAGCGCCCTTCGTCACCATCAACTGTGCAGCCATCCCGACCCATCTGGTCGAGAGTGAACTGTTCGGTCATGAGAAGGGTGCATTCACCGGGGCTGACAGTCGCAAAATCGGCAAATTTGAAGCCGCAGATGGAGGGACGGTCTTTCTCGATGAAATCGGAGAACTCCCTGAATCGGCACAATCAAAAATGCTTCGCCTGTTGGAAACACGGTGTCTGGAAAGAGTCGGCAGCAACACATCCATCGAAGTCGATGTTCGATTGATCGCCGCCACTCACCGGGATCTCCAGGGTGAAGTGAACAGCGGCAACTTTCGTGAAGACCTGTACTTTCGACTTGCCGTCCTCGAAGTACGTGTACCTCCTCTACGGGACCGGAGTGGAGATGTGGCGCTCCTTGCCAACCACTTCCTTGATCAGTTTTCCGACAAACAGAGACCACGAAAAACTCTTTCAGATGAAGCGCTCTCCTTGCTGGAAGGTCATTCTTTTCCCGGAAACGTCCGCGAACTGCGCAACCTGCTCGAGAGTGCAGCGATCCTTTCAGATGGAGCTCAAATCGAGGGTGAAGACTTGCGACTGTCACCCGATAAAAGTCGAAGCACCCCATCAACCGGGACCTGGAAACCGGTTCCTCTCAAGGATCTGGAACGTGAGCACATTCTCCGGGTTCTTGAATACGCTGGTGGGAACAAGAAGAAAGCCGCGCAGATTCTGGGGATCGAAAGATCAACACTGTACTCTCGACTGAAAAACATGACGGACTGAGAAGGAACCCTTCCCGTTTTCCCATCGTCTGATCAAAATCTGTTATTGTCAAAGTTGAAGACCATCACCGCGTTGGACCTGCAGCGGCAGAGATTTGCAGGTCAGGAAAGGAGATCCCATGAATTCTCTCGGGTATTGCCTTTCCATACTTCTGTTGATGCCATTCCCCGATAAAGCAGGTGACATCCTCCCGCAAGGAACCCTTCCCGCCGCAAGTGTCTTGCAGGGGTGGTCTGTGATCACCGGACTCCCTATCGCCCACGAGCACCCGGTTATCGGCAATACCCCTGTCCGCGTATTGAACCCACTTCGGATCGCTTCGGAAAACCGCCGTCTGCTGGAAACCGTGCTGAATCAATCGGGCCTGTACGTCAAACCCGTGGGAGACATTCGCCAACCCAGAGCCTATTGGGTCACCCATCAGCCACTCGCCGAACCTCCACGACCGAAACCGGTCATGAGAGTGGTTCACCTGCAACATCTGGAACCGGAGGAGGGGATTCGCATCCTCCGGGCTGAAGCGGATCGAAAAGAGAAGAACCTGGATCTTCTCGATCGCTACAGCAATTTTGTCGCCTCACCGAGAACTCGCAGCATCGTCATGACCTGCGCCTCAAATGAGCGCCTCCGGCATTACCTGAAAATTCTGGAGAGCTCTGATCAGCGCCCACCCGTCAACGATGAAGGACCTGCGCTGAAGGTCTGGAAAGCGCGGTATCTGCGGGCTGCCATTCTCGAACAGTTGCTGAGCGACCGCTGGGATGACCGGGGTGGTCAGCCGATTCGGGTGGTCGTGAATGAACCGACGAATTCATTGTTGATCCGCATTCCCCGACACCTCTGGCCCGAAGCAGAAAAATTGCTTCAGGAACTGGACCAGCGGGAAAATTTTTGACCCCCTCCCGCCTGTGCCTGCGAACCTCGCCAACTTCTCCCGCCACTCAAATTCCGGTAATCCTCAAGGCTACGCCAGGAGCACTCCTCCCTGAGTGTTCGATTTCACAACACACTCCACCCCAGATCGGCTGAAAGTCCACTTTCGAGACGTTACCGGAATCTCCGTAACCCCTTTCCTCAAATAAAGTTGGAGAACTTCCCCAGTTGCCATGGACGGGCATTTGATTTGCTTAAAATGAAGGGGAACGGCTCAGGCTTCTCCAAGTGGGATCGTCTCTCACTGAAGAGGACAAGCCTGACGTCCCAAGTGGCGACGAACAGCCCAGGAAGAGCTGTTTTCGCCGATTCAGGAAAAAAGTCCCGAAATTACCCAAGGCCAACCCTCCCCCGGCCGATGAAGAGAGAGGAAATGCCATGAACCCCATGTTGAGAGGGTGCACAGCAATGCCTCAGAAAAGTCCCGCGGTCTCCCCTGTTGAGACCCGATTGTTTCAGTTGCCGATCCGGTCACAGGAGCGCAGCCCCCTTGGTCTGCTGCTTCTGATGCTGGTCCTCCTTGTGGGGGGACCCGGTCTCGGTGGAATCGCCCTGGGCCAGGACGGCGACGACGCCGCTCCGGTCGATGAAGCAGCCGCCCCTGCCAGCGATGAAGGGGATGAAGCGGAGGTTTACCGTATGGAGGAAGGATCGTTCCCGGTCCTCAGCCTGTTGCGGTTTATCCAGCGCACCACCGGCAAGTTCGTCAACTACCCGTCTGCAGCCAATGACGTCGCCTTCGCCGAAGACACCACTGTGGATGTCATCGGAGATGTGGATCCCCTGACCTACCCGGTCATCAAGGCGATCCTCGAAACCAATGGCTATGAGCTTTGGGAGAGCGAGTTGGAAGACGGAACCACCGTCATCAACGTCCGCTCCGCTTCACCCCGTGGTGGGCAATCTGCTCCCGTGGATCCGGTCAGCCCGATCTACGTGGCGGATGATGAAGAAGCCATCAAGGCACCCGGAGAAGAACTGGCGACCCTGGTTCTGCAGCTGAAGTTCACCACCGCTCAAGTGGTGCGAACCGCCCTGCAGGAACTTCTTGGAATCGCCGGTGCCGGAAACGCCTCAGGAAGCGTCAAGATCGTCACCGTTCCAGAAAATGAAACGATGCTGATCCGCGCCAAGATGCGTGTTCTTGAGCACATTCAGCGCGTCGTCAAATACATCGACGTAGAAGTCACCGGACCCGATCAGTCCCTGTCGATTCGTGAGCTTTACTACGCAGATGCTCAAAGCATCGTTTCCATCGTGACGGAAGCTCTCAGTGAATTCAGCCCGACCGGAACGACCGGTCGTAGGACCACCCCCACCCCTGGACAGGGTGCCAACCGTGGTCAGGCTTCAAACCGGGGCTTCTCCTCGGGCAGTCTCGCCGGAGAGTCCACCCGTCTGATCCCCGATGACCGTACCCAGAAGATCATCATCCAGTCCACCGACCCGGATGAGCTCGATCTGGTGCACCAGCTGATCGACGAACTCGATACCAAGGTTCGCAATCGCCGAAACACCATCTGGATTTACAAGGTCAACTACCTCAAGGCGGAAGAGCTGGCGGACAACATTCGTCCCCTGGTCGACGACAACGCCCAGGGTGGAAGAACGACCAGTCGAACCACCACCCGGAACCGTACCGGAACCGGAAACACCGGCGGAGTTCAGTCTCAGCAGCAGTTCACCAGTACCCAGATCATCCCCCACGAAGAAACCAACTCGCTGATCATCGAGGCGGAGCCAGAGAAGTACGAAGAGATCGAAAGCATCCTCAAACAGATCGACCAGCGTCGTCGTCAGGTTTTCCTGGAGGTCGCTCTGGTTCAGGTCAAGGATTCCTCGAGCCTCAACTACACTCTCGAATTCCTTGCCGGAAATCTGGACGACCAGAATCTCGCAGGCATCCTGCTCAGTTCCTTTGGTGCGAGTACCGTCACTCCGGCCCTCGATCCCAACGGTGTCATCACCGGATTGACCCGGACCCCGGGAGTTCCCACGGGACTCGGCGGCATCATTCAGCAGGACGGTCAGTTCCCGCTGATTATCAATGCCCTGAAATCGGATGAGGACAGCAATATCCTTGCCACGCCCTTCATCCTTGCCGACGACAACCAGGAGAACTCGATCTCTGTGACGAACGAGATCTTCTACACGACGTCCAGTACCAGCAACATCAACGTCACCACCAGTCAGCAGTCCGAATCTGCGGGTATCACCCTGAACCTGATCCCGACGATCTCCAGCGAGGTCGTGCTTTTGGAGCTGCAGCTGGAAGTGTCCTCCTTCTCGGGAGTCTCTGATGGAACCGGGGCACTTCCCGATCGTTCCACCAACGTCGTCAACAGCAAGGTGACGATCCCCGACGGTGGAATGTTCATCATCGGTGGCCTGGCCCAGATGGCCCAGTCAGAGATTCAGAGCAAGATCCCCTTCCTCGGAGATCTGCCCTTCCTCGGTCCGTTGTTCCAGTCGAGTGGATCAAACACGGCCCGTGACAATCTGTATGTGTTCCTCAGTGCTCACATCATGGATGACGCCAACTACAACGGGCTTGGAAACTTCACGAAGGACGCCATCGAGGGAGTGCGCTCCTTTGACGACGACATTCGCCTCCAGCAGTTCACCGACCCCGACAATGCCCGCGATGCCTCCCAGCAGGACCAGATCACTGTTGAAGGAGCATCCGAGGAAGAGATGACCCCATGAGAAACTCGATCTTCAACGAACTGATCGAAGGCGGCCTCCTCAACGAGAACCAGTTGATGGAGTGCCAGGAAGAGGAACGCACCACCGGCAAGCCCATCGACAAGGTCTTGCGGGAGAAGGGATACGTATCCGAAGAGGATTTCCTCAAGGCCCTCTCCAGCCAGTTGCACATCAACTTCGTGGAAGATCTGGAAGAGTTTTCGACTCCGGAAAAGTTTGTCGACTCGGTTCCGGCCCAGTTCGCACGAACCTACAACCTCGTCGCCATCGGTGAAGAGCCGGGGATTCTCATGGTCGCCACCTGTGATCCCCTCGACGTACAACCAATGGATGATCTTTCCGCCATGCTCGACATGGTGGTTGAGCCGGTGGTCTCCACCCGCGCTCAGATCACCGCACTGATCAACCGTGCTTACCAAAAGTCGAGCGCGGACGTCGATGAGCTGCTCGAGGGACTCGAAGATGACGAGTTGATCGGAATCGCCGCCGAAATCGATGAAACGGAAGACGTTCTCGATATCGCCAACAAGGCGCCGATCATCAAACTGATGAACACGATCCTCTTCGAAGCCCAGAAAAACAGGGCTTCGGATATTCATTTGCAGCCCTTTGCTGATCGCCTTCAGGTGCGCTACCGAATCGACGGTATCCTTTACGACACCAAGGTGATTCCGAAGAAGATCCAGGAAGCTCTCGTTTCCAGGGTCAAGGTCATCGGCAAGATGGATATCGCCGAGAGACGCCTCCCCCAGGACGGACGAACCTCGGTAAAGATCGGTGACAGCGAATTGGACTTGAGGATCTCCTCGGTGCCCACCAGTTACGGTGAGCGCATCGTGTTCCGACTCCTCGACAAGAGTGCCCGTCTTTACCGCCTCGGTGAGATTGGCCTCGACGATCGCAACTTTGAACTCCTCGATGGCCTGATCAATTCCTCGCACGGTGTGCTGCTGGTGACCGGTCCCACCGGTTCGGGCAAGTCCACCACACTCTATGCGGCACTCGCCGAAATGGATTCGCAGGAACTGAACATCATCACCATCGAAGACCCCATCGAATACAACATCGATTCCATCAGTCAGATTCAGGTCTCCAATAAAAAAGGACTGACCTTCGCGTCGGGACTGCGCTCCCTGATGCGTCAGGACCCGGACGTGATGATGGTCGGTGAGATCCGCGATATGGAAACCGCCGGCATCGCCGTGCAGGCCTCGAACACCGGTCACCTGGTGTTCTCCACCCTGCACACCAACGATTCCGCCGGTGCGGTCACCCGAATGATCGATCTTGGAGTGGAACCCTATCTGGTCTCCTCCTCCCTGATCGGTGTGGTCGCGCAACGACTCGTCCGCGTGATCTGCCCCCGCTGCAAGGAATCCTACGAACCGGAAGAGAGCCAGCTGCGCAGCCTCGGGCTCCACAAGGACGATTTGCTCGAAGGCATGCTCTACCACGGCAGAGGATGTGATTCCTGTCTGGGACGTGGCTACTACGACCGGACCGCCATTTACGAAATTCTGACGATGAATGAGACCATTCGGGACCAGATCATCTCGCGGACCAGTGCCTCGGTGATCAAACAGACCGCTGTCGAAAGTGGTCACCTGAGAACCCTGCGCATGGATGGTGCGAGAAAAGTGGCCCAGGGAGTGACCACGGTCGACGAAGTCTTCCGTGTGACCCAAATGGACGTTTTCTAGAGTAGAAACTGAAGGATTTCCGATGCCGATTTACTCTTACAAGGCCATCGACCAACGCGGTCGCCATTCCAAGGGCAACATCGATGCCGATACGGCTCGAGAAGCCCGTGACAAGTTGCGTCACCAGCAACTTCGCGTCACGGAGATGGAGCGGGTCGAAGCAGTCGGCAAAAAATCCACCAGCCTTCTCAACTTCCGCATCGAACGAAAAGTCGACATACGCAGTCTGGCGATCCTGACACGACAGTTCTCCACTCTGCTCGGCTCCGGAGTTCACCTCTCGGAAGCCCTGAATGTTCTCGTTGAACAGATCGAAGAGAAACGCCTGGAAGTCATCTTCAGGGATGTCCGCGAGCGCATCGTCGCCGGTGCAGGTCTCGCGGATGCCATGAGCCTTCACCCCTCTGTTTTCAGTGATCTCTACATCAATATGGTGAGAGCTGGTGAGGCGAGTGGAAACCTGGATGAGATTCTGTACAGCCTCTCTGAGTACCTGCAAAAACAGGCCAGTCTGCGTGGAAAGCTTTCTGCGGCACTGACCTACCCCGCCATCATGATGGTGGTCGGACTCGGCGTGGTCATCTTCCTGATGACTTTCGTCGTTCCAAGAATCACAGAGATGCTGGTTCAGAAAGACAATGCCCTGCCGTGGGCCACCGAAGTGCTGATCATGATCAGTGACTGGTTCAAGGCCTACTGGTTGGTCGGTCTCGGAGCTCTTCTCGGATTCCTGCTCTTCCTGGAAGGGTTGAAGAAAACCGAGAAAGGGCGATTCGCCTACGACCGCGTACTGCTGAAGGTCCCTGTTCTGGGAACCCTTCTGCAGAGATCCGCCATCTCCCGTTTCACCGTGACTCTTGCCACCCTGCTCAGGAGCGGTTTGCCCGCTCTCGACTCGCTGAACATCGTCGGCAAGGTTGTGAACAATGCGGTGATGTCAAAAACGATTGCCGAAATTGCTGAACGAATCGTCGAAGGCGCCGACATCTCCACTCCCTTGAAGAAGTCTCCCCTCTTCCCGCCGATGGTGGGCTACATGATCGCCGTGGGAGAACAGAGCGGTGAGTTGGAATCGGTGCTCAATCGAATCTCCGAAACCTATGAAGAGGAGATCGAATTGGCGATCCAAAAACTGACGGCGATGATCGAGCCGATCATCATCGTCCTGCTCGCCGTGGTGGTGTCCTTCATCATTCTGGCCGTGCTGCTGCCTCTGTTGCAGTTCAACAGTGGTTGATCAAAAAAAAGAGAGAGGGCTGATTGGCCCGGAAGTAAAACAGGAGGAAACATGAACAAGTCCATGCGAAACCGTGTCGAAGACGGCTTCACCCTGATCGAGCTGATCGTCGTGATCGCCATCATCGGCATCCTTGCAACGTTTGTCGTTCCCAATGTGATGGGCAGAACCGACCAGGCCAAGGTCTCCAAGGTCAAGACCGACTTCAAGACTTTGGACACCCAGTGCAAGATGTTCAAAATCGACCATGGTCGCTACCCCGACTCCATCGAGGAGCTCTTGAATCCGCCTCAGGATTTCAATGGCAACAGCAACCAATACCTCGACAGTGAGCCCCTCGACCCCTGGACCAATGAAGTTTACTTCTTTGAAATGATCGACGGTCGCCCCGTCTTCATCAGTCTGGGAGAAGACATGACTGAAGGTGGAGAAGGCTACGCTCAAGACCTCTACTCAGACGACAGCAACAATCAGGGAAGATTCTAGAGAATGAATCCCCGGAATCGCACCTCTGGCTTCACCATCATCGAGTTGATCGTTGTGATCGCTCTGTTGGGCATCATCGCCACGGTTGTGGTTCCGAACCTGGATAACATGTCTCCCCGCTACAAGCTTCGGGCTGCAGCACGAACTGTCGGCCAGACGGTCGCATGGGCCAGAAGTCTCGGCGGAGGGATCGGTAACGAATATGTTCTCCGTTACCGTCTGGAAGAAAACACCGTCGAAATTCTGTTACCTCCACAAGAAGATGAAGATCCCAACATCGACTTCGACCAACGGGAAAGTCTGGGACCCGAGATTCTTCCGGATGGTGTGGAGATCACCAGCATTCTGCACCCGGATGGCAGCCGTGATGAATACGGCACTGTCGATCTGGTTCTCGATCAGTACGGTGCTTCCGGTTCACATATCGCCATCATTACCAATGAAGATGATCAGAGCATCGGTGTCTATTTTCAGGCGATCCTGGGAACCACCGACTACATTCCCGGTAACGATGCGGAGTTCCCCCAATGGTAACTTCCCCATCTGAAACCACGACTCGCAACACTGCAGGTGAACACGGCTTCACCCTTGTCGAATTGGTGATGGCCGTCGCCATCATCAGTGGTGCTTTCCTGACGATTCTCGATTTGCGCGTCAAGGCTCTTGACGATGCCTTTCAGTACAACAACCAGCGATTGGTCAATCGTCTGGCACGACAAAAACTGGATGAAGTCGCCTTCGGTCTTGAGGAAAACACCTCCGGAAATCTGGAAGTTCCCGGAAAAGACAGTGTCGGCGACTGGCCCTGGTCTGTGGAAATCTTCAATGAATCGACCACAGATATCGGGCCCAAAATCCTGCGTATCTCCCTGACCCTCGAATACCCTTCCGTTTATGGAAACTCCATTTCCAGTGCGGATTCAGATTCCAGTGAAGATCTGGGATCGGTGACCTTTACGACGCGGATGATTACCCAGGAGGGTGATGCTCTCTTCGAATATGCCGGCCAGTTGGTCGACCTGACCTCGGAGGGGAGCTTCTGATGCCACGCAATACTGAAGGCTTCACTCTCATCGAACTGGTCGTCGTGCTCGGCATCTTCGGGCTCGTCATGCTGGCGAGTTACTCGATTCTGGAAACCACGATCGAGGCAGACCGCCGGGTTCATGAAGCCACCCTGACCGGCAAGGTCGGCGAGGCGATCCTCAACCAGATGCGCCGTGACCTTCAAGGAACCATCTGGCGTGGGCTGGGTGAAAACATCTTCCGCGGTGAAAGCCGTGGTGAAGAGGACAACGCCGAAGACACCATCGATTTCCTGACGACCTCTCCCGTTCCGGAACCGGATGAAACCATTCCTTCCTACACCGGTGAGGTCAGCTCCGTTGGATACGCTCTCAAGGCGGGCGACGATGGAGATTTCACCCTCTTCCGCAGGGTGGCCTGGGACATGGATGTGGATCCCCTCGACACGGGAGATCGCACCGCCATTTACGACAGGGTCAAGGCTCTCGATTTCCGCTTCCTGGATGCAGAAAACAATTGGGTCGACGACTGGGACTCATCGAATCTGCTCCCCGAAGTGAATGAATCCGACTTCCCCTTCCTCGATGAGGAAGAACGCATCGCTGCGGAAGAGGCTGAGCTTGCTGCGGACGATCCGGCCAACACAGCCGCCACAACAGCAAATGCCTCGAACGCGGCCAATATCGATCCCGCCACCGGGGAACCGATCCCGGAAGAACCTCTTCCGATTCCGATCCCCAAGGCTGTGGAGGTAGTGATCTACCTGCACTACGGCGACGAGCGTGGACGCATCCTCGATGCCTCCGGTGAGCCGTTGCTGGAAGTTTTTTCGACCGTGATTCCACTGATCGTCACCGATCAGTTGCTGCTCCCCGATCCAGAGCAACTCCTGACAGAAGGAGCTCTGGGCGGATTTTAATTCAAGTTGTGAGGGGCCTCCGGAAGGATGGCACGAACCCGGATTGCGTGATCCCCAGGTTCGAGTCACCGGAGGCCCCGGTTTTTTGCCTTGACAGCCCCTCCCCCCCTGTGTCAGATCCGCACGCCCAATTCGCTCATACTGGCCTCCTGCTTGCTCAAATCGCCAAAATACCCCTTTTTCGAGCACTCCTGATTTGGCACTCCCCTTGCTCTGTCATCCCCGGAGGAGAGGGTTTTTCAGGCCAAAAACCGCTGAGACCGGATTTTGGACCGTTACGCACTCTCCCAAAGGGTCGACAGGCCTCTCCTGCCCCAAAAGAGACCGGTTGGCCATAGGTGGACAGTTGCTGGAAGCCGATCTAGAATCCGGGCTTGTTAGGAAACCCGGTTTTGCTCGATTTCCGGCACGAATGCCGGAGTCCAGTTATTCTGGAACCCTGTCCCGCCCCTCACCGGTGCAACTCGTGGTGGCCCATTTCTCTCCGGGGATATCGAGAGATCTGAAGCCCACTGCCGCGTGCCGTTGTAGGATAGGTCGACGACCTTCACCGGTCGTTACAGGTGCCCTGCTCCGGTAAACCGACTCAGGAAAGAAACAGTCTCAGGAAAGAGATGGAACGCATGAGCCTTCTCAATAACCTCTGCCAGGATCGCCTGAAATTTCAGGGATCCCATCCCCTTCTGATCCTCCTGTTGGGTGCAGCTCTTCTGCCTCTGATCGGTTGCCACGGAAGTGGCAGTGCGATCCCCAACATCAACAACGCCGCCGCTTTCCTGGATGACGACGCCGTCGTTCGTGGTCCGGGCATGGTGACCCCCCGCTATGGCCACACTGCCACAGTTCTGGGTGACGGCACTGTCCTGATCGCAGGAGGAACGGACGAGCGTCACCTGACTTCGCTCGATACGGCAGAGATCTTTGATCAGGGAGCCGGCGTCGATTTCGGCGACCCGATTCCCGACACCATCTCCGGTGACTTCATCGATACCGACGTTGACGGCGACATCATGACCTTGAGTCAGGGTGGACGCATCTTCCACACCGCAACTCTGCTTCCGGATGGAAACGTGTTGATCTGTGGAGGTACCGGTGACGCCCTCTTTGCCGAGGCTTACGAGATTTCCGAGATCTACGACATCGGCAGCCGCGAGTTTGGACCGGACGCTCTCTCGATTGAGCCCGATCTGGCCACTCCCCGCTTCCGTCACTCTGCGACCCTTCTGCCCAACGGCAAGGTGCTGATTGCCGGAGGTCAGGAGTCGCGCAACGAGACCATTATCGACCCCAACTTTGCACCGGGTCAGCCCGGTTTCCAGGTGACGATCAACGTCTTCCCGTCACTGAAGTCGATGGAGATCTACGATCCGGCATCTCGCTCCTTCTCCCCCGCTCTGACGGTAGCAGGACAGGATGCCGAGTTCCTGAGCGCACGCGGCCGTGTTGGCCACTCTTCCGGTGCACTCGGTGGCCTCGACAACGAACTCGGAACCACCGACGACATCATTCTTCACGCTGGCGGATTCCAGACGCTCTCCACCATCTTTGCACCGCAGTTCAAACTGCCGTGGCAGAACGACACCGACAACTCACAGAACTTTGAGTACTACGATGTCACCACCGGAGACAATCGTCTGGCACCGGGAATCGTGGCAGAAGGAAGGGTCAACACTCCCTCCCTGCTCAATCTGGGAACTGTTTTCTCGTCTACCCTCGAGTTCGATCTCGATGACGATGGAGAAATCAATCCTCTCGCCGGTGACATCGTTTCTGTCCCTGGCATGACCAACCTGTTGATGATTGCCAACGGTGACAATGACGATCCGGCATGCCCGACTTCGGCAGGAGCCAACGATCTGGTCGTTGCGACCTTTACCGGTTTTGGTCCTTCTGACGGATTGACCTTCACAGTCTTCACAGGAACTCCAGGCCTGACGAATAACATTGAGAACATTCTCGTCGACCCGATGAACTGCGCCCCATGGGGACGCAGTGAGGCGGACTGGGTCATGGTCAACACCCGTCGTACCTACAACGGTCAGACCATCACTTCCGGTGTTGGCCTCAGTGCCGGTGGTGGATTCGACTTCCCCACTCCGGGAGGTTGTGCCGAAACCATGACCGGAAACTGCAACAACGGTCTCGTCGGAGTCACCATTTACGATCCGTTCTACAACTTCCAGAACGATCCGCCCTGGGACCCGACCCCCTTCGCCAACCCGATCACCCATCCGACGGGTCTGTTTGGCACTTTCATCAATGTCGACACTACTTACGCGGATGACACCCTTGACGGTTTCGGAGCAGGCCTCGATCCCATGATCAGCCTCGCCCAGCCCAAGTGTCTTCACACTCTCAGTGTGATTCCGGGTGAAGACGGTCTGTTGAATACTGTGGACGACCGCGTGGTTTCCATCGGTGGTGGAGTCAGTTACTTCCCGAACTACGGGGATGAGCCTGCTACCATCAGCTGCGAAGTAATCCTGCTTCCAGGAACCAACGCACCGGTGAACCCCTAGAAACGGCACCGGCAGTTCATGAGCGAAAGCAAAGTTGCGAGTCGAAAGGGAACCCCGCTCTCAGAAGAGAGTCCTTCCCTTCCGACTCGCTTCTCTTTTTTACCTCGCCCACACAATGCTGAGATGGGCAACTCGCTGATCCAATGGATCGCCATTCTGGCACTGCTCTGCCTTGGCTGGTTCGTCTCCACTCTTTGGACCAATGTGGGTACACCTCCTGACCCTGTGGTTTCAGAAGAGACTCCCTCGGTCCAGGCCGAGCCCAAGCTCCCTGTCACACCCTCCGGAATCGAGGAGAAGACAACTTCTTCTCTCGACACCCTTTCCCCTGAACACCGTGAGATTTCAGATTCCATCTTTGATCTGTTCCAAAAGTGTCAATGGAATGAAGCTCTCGATGCCTCCACAGCCCATCGCGTGGCCCGTGCCCGCGACGACCTCGAAGCGTTGCTGGAAGGCCTGGGCCCGGAGCATGTTCCGATGCTGCTGGGTCTCCTGAAGGAAGAACCCGATTTCATTAATCGGCGCTTCCTGCTCAAGGCTTTGGGGAAGATCGGTTCTGAAGAAGCATTGGTGGGATTGATCGACCATTACCACTGGTCCGTGGAAATGGACAAGGAGAGCGAAGTCAAACACACCATCGACTCCCTTGCCCTTGCCAACACCGAGTTCTCACTGAAAGTTCTCCGCGAGTACTCACTGGCTGAAGATACCGTCCAACATCGCTACCGATTCGTTGAAGCTCTGACCCGCCACGAACGGGCAGAAGACGCCGTCGACATCTACTCCCAGTTGTTGCGCGATCCTTCCCACTTCAGGGTTCGCCAGAGGGCTGCTTACGGACTCAAGACTAACGGCGGCAACAACCACTCCCAAAGCATCGAAACGGCTCTTGCGGAAGAAAAGAATGCCTACGTTCGCCAATCGTACCTGGGTGCTCTCGGAGGCATTCGCGACGTCAATTCGATACCCGTGGTCGAGAAGATCCTTCTGGAAGACGCCAATGTTTCGACCCGAATCTCTGCAGTACGGGCGTTGCTCAATATCGATGGCTCTGCTGCCATTCAGGCATTGATGCAGGCACGCGACAGGGTCGATTCCTCCCAACGGGTACAGCAAGAAATCATCACTGCTTTGCAAAAACTGGGTTACGAAGGCTAATCCACCCTTGAAGAATCGGCTATTCAGAGGCAACATTCTGTGAAGCCATCCCCGCCCGTTTCAGGAGAGAAACCCCGGTGAGACCTCGTACTTCCACTTCCGGTTTCATATTGGACTCCCGAGATCCCTCGTCATTTGTGTCGCTTCTGGACAAACTCGTCATGACGATCATGGTCATCAGCCTGATCTGCCCACTCGGCTGCCGTCCTTCAGACGCATGGCAGATCATCGATTCCCGGCTCGAAGTCAGTGAAAACCCTGATTCAGAAAATCAGGGGATACTGACCATCACCTTTGACCGCCCCATGAGACTCCTGGAACCTTCCTCCACGGGCATCACCTTCACCCATCCGGGATTGGACTCCGCGACCTACCGCGTGGAGTCAGGAGATCGTCCCCACGAATGGAGGGTGATCCTTCTCTCCGGATTTGACTCTTTTCTTCCACGTGGTGAAAAGCCGGATGGCAGCAGGACACAACTTGAAGTGGATCTCGATCAACTGCCTATGGCTCCCGATTTGAAAGATCAGCGAAAACGGAAGAGTGGGCTGACCGCCATCACCCCCAGCCCCGTCAAACCCGCACTTCTGGTCGGTGCCCGGTGGATTGATTCCGACGGAAGTTCGACGGTCAATCAGGAGGATTTACTGGTTCTTGAATGGGACCGTCAGGTCGAGACAGGGATTGATCGTTATCCACCAGGTGAAGCTTTCAATGGCCCCAATGATCTCCTCCGACTGCCCGTCACCGGAGACCGCCTCGGTTCTCCCGAGATGCCCTCGCGCTGGATTGCCTCCGGGCCTTCACTCGAATCCTCACTGATCCTCGGGTCATCTCCCGTATTGACCATCGATGGCGTGGTCGATCCCTCCCGTTACAAATACGAAGGCTCGAGTTCTGGGATCATCCTCGATGCCACTACCATTCTTCCCTCGGAAAAACTGAAGAGTTCCCGCGGAGCCGGTGTTGCCTCGCCCTGGGTCATCGACATCGAAGGAGAATGTGACCCCTGGAACCCAGCCCCACTTCCACCCGGCCTGCCTGCATTGGAAGGGGCCAGCCTGACCCCGCTTTCCGGCGGCAAGTTCCTTCTCGCTGGGGGCAGAACACTGGGTCCTGCACGAAGTTCGCGGATCATGGCAGAAGCGTGGATCATCGATTCCAGAGGTCAGCACAGCGGGCCGATTGCCATGAATCATCCCCGCAAGGGACATACGGCCTCAGTGCTTCCGGGCCCCGATACCCTTTCCGGAACAGAGGACGACATCATTGTCCTGATCGGCGGTTGGGATGGCACAAGAGTGAGAAATGATGCGGAAGCTCTGGTGACAGGTTCCACTCCACCACGATTCATCCCGTTACAGATCAATGGAAATCTGACACCGCGCTTTGAACACAATGCACACGTAATCGGTTCAGCGGATGAAATTGTTCTGGTCGGGGGACGACTGGAGGGAGAACTCAACGGAGTCATCGAGGTCGTCGCTCTGGACTCTCGCTCCATGGCTGAATCGGATTCTATTCCGGCCCAGGCATTTCAAGTGGGCGAACTGGCCTATCCCCGACATCAACACTCTTCGATTCTGTTTGAGGATTCGGAAGATCCCCTGCTCTTTGTCTATGGGGGCTATGGGGGATCTCTCGGAGCCCCTTATGTCAAATTCACGGCAGAGTATTGCAGGGTGCTCTCTTCTCCAGAAGGCTTCCGACTGCGTCGAAGCACTCGCAGCCTCCGTCGCCTGAAACTGAATCCGGATTCCACTTTGCCGGGACCGCGAAGAGGCTTGAAGATGATTTCAGGGCTGGACTCAGGGCTGGCAGACAACATGGCCCTTCTGGTCGCCGGAACCCGCAAGGAACCGACCCCCGATCCCTTTTCTCCCCATCAAACCGCCAGCTGTCGTACCGCATTTCTCTTGAATCTGAAGGACAACGGTCGCGGCTATCTGTTTCTGGAATGGATTCCGGCAGGAAGACTGGTTCAGGAAACACTGCAACCCGGAATCGCACGGTTGCCCGGTGGCCGGATTCTGGTGGTCGGTGGACGGGATCATGGCGGATTGCCCTCATCGGAGGCCAGTATTTTTGATCCGGTCACCGGTGAGTTGGAAAAGGTGTGCAGATCCCTTGGTCATGCCCCTTGGCAATCGACACTGGTGCAGCAAGCGAGTTCCACCTGGGGTGGAGCCTTTATCCTTGGGATCGATACCCAAAGTATGCAATCCAGAGGAATTCTCTTCGAAGCCTCCCGGTAAAAAGAAGACTCGTCTGTGAATCAGATCAGGGCGCGCTTTGTGAGCCTTCACCGCCGGCGTAGCTGACAATCGTCATCTGCAGATCCCAGACGTCCTGATACTCACTTCTCGGAGACTTGTTCATCATCTTCACTTTTTCAAAGCCCAGGTGCGGAGCCCGCGCCTGAATATTGGCGATGAAGGTGACGTGATCCCGAATCGGACGCTCTTCAAAGGTTGCGTTGTAGATGTGCTTCTTGATTCCATCACGCTGTCCCTTGACGTCCTTGTTGGCAGTCTTGATTTCAGGGCGTGCGGTGGAATTGCGCATCGAATCGATGATTCCAATCACAACGTCACTGATCTTGCTGGCGTTCTTCTTGCTCTCCTCGCGACGGCGATGCTCAAGCACCACTTCTTTGCTCTCGGCACTTGCCAAGAGCTCACGCATATTCTGGAGATTGACCTGCTCACGGCGGATCCCACTCTCGTAATTGGCAGCCTGGCTCTTGATCCAGAAGCCCCAAACCCCGAAGACGGCCGAGCACAGGTAAAGAGTCAGAAGCAAAATCTGAGTCAAGTCGTTGGTGTTGCCTTTGGCACTCATGGCTATCGCTCCCTTGCACCGCTGGCACTTGGCAGCAGGAAAAGGTTCAGGGTCAGTTTCTTGTTTTCCTTGTCTTCCTTGACGTCATCTTCGACGCGGAAGAACTTGCTCGAGGATTCCAGAGCACCGGCAATACTGTTGGCAGTAACAGCGTCGGGAACTCTCAGAGTTGCAGTGGACTTCTGATCCTTGCGCTTGAGTCCAATGAGATCGAATGACAGCCATTCCGGGTATACCTCGGGACGGGTACTCGCCACTCCTTTGGTCACATCTTCAATCATTTCGACGATCGGCAGGTATTCATCCAGCCTTGTTCTCTTGTTCGCTGAACTTCCGCCCTTGAGCTCGTTAATCTTGCGTTCGGCAGCGGCCACGATCGACGTGTTTGCCCCACGCAACTTCGGATCTTCCCCAAAGCGGGCGCGGTAAATCTCGGTCTGATTGTTTCGTATCGCCTGGTATTCACTCATCCGCAGTTGCTGTTCTCTATGGCTGCTCACCAGGTGGGCAATCGATGAGAGACAAAGAATCAGTCCCAGCAAAATCAATCCTGGAACCAACTTTGCAAAGCGGCGCTCGTAGCGGAACTCTTCCTTGCGAAGATCAAAGGCTGTCAGCCCCTGACCCGCAATACCGAGAGCAAGGCCTACAGCGATGGCTCCCGAATCGTTACAGCGATCTACTTTGTCGAGCCCCATGGAACTTTCGACCTTGTCGCAAATCCTCAATTGTTGCGCAGGAACATCGAAAGCTTCAGACAAGTGATTCACCAGATCGAGATCCTTGGCCACTTTTCCTGAGACGATGATCCGGTCGATGGGATTGCGCAGAAGATAGCCGGCAAAGGTTCTCTGAATCTCCGTGATGAGACGTGCCACCATGTCGTCACTGCTCACCGGTACCTGAGAGACATCACGGACTCCGGGGACCTGCAACTGGTCAAACTCTTCATCGGAGACGACGGCAATCGCCATCTCTTCAAAGGACGTTTCGACCATTTCCGGGGTTTCACCCTCATCGAAAAGCTGTCCGAACTCCTCCTCTGCACTTCCCGGCTCGGGAGCCTGAGCGACTTCTTCGTCAGTCTCTTCGGGAGCAGGCAAACTGGGAGAGGTGTCTACTCTCATATGGTTGGCAGTGGAACGCAGGCGAATGATTCGGCCCTCTTCGAGAAGGGCGAAGTCCGTATGCCCGGCCTCCATGGCAACGATCAGGGATCTTCCGGCGCGCATTTCCTCATGGGCGACATGGAAAGCACTGGCCAATGCCGTGCCGTCGATCTCAACACGTGCGGGATCCACACCGGTATCCTTGAAAATCTCAAGATGCTGACCGAGAGCCCCCTTGTCGATGGCGCCGATGATCAGTTGTGCTGAATCGTCAGTTTCTGAACATTTGAGGTAATCGATGATCAGATCGTCGATGGAGACACCGGGGATATGCCCTTCGCTCTCGTAGCGAATGGTTTTTTGAATCACTTCGTCTTTGGTGAAGGGAACAGAGATGTCCCTGAGAGTCATCAGGCGAGTGGGAATCGACGAAGCGACCTCCACCCCCTTGCGATCACCTTCTGTCAGATTCTCCTGGAGAATCGATCGCAGGGATTCGACACGTTCGGCGGCCGTATCTCCCAGAATGGTTTCTTCGATGAAATCGACCAACACTGTCTGCTTGGATGTGACATCCAGAACAGCAATGCGGACCAGGCCGCCGTCGATTTCAATACCTGCGTGCAATGCCACGACAGGACTCCTCTCGCTGGAGTGACTCCGGGTTGACTATTGTTGCTTCCTGTTCAGACCCTCAAGTTGTCGAATCGCCCCCGCAGGGTCCTTTTCGAGATCGATGCCCAATGTGGCCTCGAGTTGCTTGCGGCTCTGTTTCTGTTCCTTGGTCTCGGTGGAAAGACCGTTTCCACGGGTGGAAGGGCGAACCTGCTGCCCTCGACCACGCTGGTTCTGGGGGGTTCCCAGACCCGAACGATTCGCCGGTTGTGGGCGTGCCTGTGGGTTCGGTCTGCCGGAGGGGTTTTGCCCCGCCGTGGTTCCGGGCTTGGCGCTGCCGCCACTTTTCCCAGCGGAAACGTCCTGACCTTTGCCATTCTTGATGGCGCCCCTTGAATCGGTCGGAATCCCGGTCGGTTGCTGGGCTCCACGACCAGGGATTTGATTACCGCCAAGGCCGAGTGCTTCCAACTCTTCGGGGCTGAAACCGCGAAGAACGAGACCACCGTCCACTTCATCGATAACCGGATCGAGGACGTCCTCAGTTTGAAGGGTGTAGCTTCTGCCGTTGTGTCGGTAGGTCACCTGCTTGGGAGTGTGGGTAATGTCGACCACCTCATAGGTGTTCTCATCCACTCTGAACTGCTTGCCCTGTTCGATGTAACGCGTACGCGACTGACTTTGGGCTGGCAGCCTGCTCGGCGTCCGTGATCGACTGGAGGTGCGACCTCTACTGGAAGTCGCGCGGCTGCTCGTTCTGCTCGTGGTTCCACGCAGGCGTGAACTGGTTGCAGTTCTGCGGCCGGTGACGTTGGTCCCCACCGGATTGGCAGATTTTTCCTGAAGCGTGGCGAACTTGCGTCCTTCCTCGGAAAGGATGACACCTGTGATGCTCCAATCGCGAAGGGGGCCTCCATCGAGAACCGGAAGCTCCGGTTCTGTCTGGGCCTGAACCGGCGCCACGGGCGGAGCAGGTTTCTTTCTGTAGAGATCACGAATCACGCTGGTGTAGCGGTTGGAAACAGGCCTAGGAGCATCTGCCGGCATTGCGTAATCTTCGGGATCGGCGAGTCGAATCGTTTTTTGATCCTCCTCGACCATGCCGAACATGTTCAAGAGAGCGTAGGTAAGCAAAGCCAGTCCGGTGAGATTGAACAGAGTCAAACCACCTCGAATCAAGCCGATATTGAATTTCATCGTAGTTCCATCCCTTGCCACTTCATCGCTTCAATTCTCTCCACGAGAGAACGACGACATGGCGATCTCTTCTCGCACAAATCAGTTTACCCGAGAGGGTCTGATTTTCCTTTGTCCCTTTGAGGTTTGCAGTGAAATACTGACTTTTGAAGACCACATTTTTCTCCAGGTCCTCTTTCAGCAAATCGGTGATCGATGGCTCACCACCCACCTCCGAAGAGTTCCAATCCTCATTGATCTGGGAAAGCTGATTGATGTTGGTGAAATGCTCAAAATCCTGAGCGACATCCTCTTCATCTTCACCGAAGGGTATTTCCGCAGCAGCGGCTTCTTCCTCCTCGGTCAACTCGCGGTAGGTATCCCCCCGCTGGTAGATCTGCCAGGCAATCTCCTTGGCTTCCTGGAAATCTTCAAAGGAAGGAATCAGGGCGATGATCACCTCTGGCCTGGCTGTATTCAGATTGATCTTTCCAGAAGAGTTGGCAGTCAGAACATGACGCAGCCCGAGGGGAGTCACAGGACCTTCGACCATTTCATCGAGGAGTGAGTAGCCACTCTGTTCCAGAAAGTCGAGGGAGCCGATTCCCGGAAGATCATCGAGGCCAAGGCCACTGAGTCCGGAAGCCATTCCCGAATCCATGCCATCCCGTTCCCCTGACTCTTCCAGTTCAGCAGCCATCGGATCGACCGGCCCCTCAAAAAACTCAAGGCTGATCTCTTCCAACTGCAAGATTGAGTCGAGGCTGCGGATTCTGCGCGTCTTCTCATCGGAGACTCTCTGGAACACATAGCCAACGATGGCCGCAGCTGCGTCGGTGGGATCCGGGGTGTCCTCGTAATTGAATCCGTTCTCCTGATTATAGTCGATCACTGCTTCCATGAGGCGTTGCAGCATGTACTCCGCATCATCCACCTGCTCCTGCTCGGGGAGAACAAACTCCTCCTCGACGAAGCCACTTCCACTGGGAAAAGAATTCTCGGGATCGAGGGAAACTGACCCGGGATCAAAGCCTGAATCGGCAGGGACTCCAATGCCCCCCAGATCCGGAATGTCCCCTTCGGCCCCCGTTTCCTCTTCTTCTTCGAAGAGAACCAGTTCAAAGATGTGATTGAGATCGATACAGGATTCACCATCGATAATGTCTCCGGTGACCTGAATATCGTTCACGGTGTCCTGAATCGGATAGGCCCAGACGTCATGACGGGTATCGACCGCATCGGTGGACTCTGATGGGCTCTCACCTTCTTCCGCAGCAGCGCCAGGACCTCCGCCACCGGGGCCCGCGTTGGCATTGGGATTGGTATCGGGTACCTGACCCAGTGTGTCGCCGCCCTCAAGGTCGAGCTCCTCGAGCAACCCAAGATCTTCCATCAGATCCTCGGTGACCTTTTGCATCACCAGACGGGATGAAGCCTGAAGCGCATAATTCAACTGAACGAAGCCCTGGCGATTTTGTGAAATCCGTTTTTCAACCTGGGTCACAAAAACCATCTGTGTGATCACGACGGTCAGAACCAAAACCAGAACCAGAACGATGAACAGGGCCATTCCCGAATCCCCGGAGGAGACACGAGTGGCTCGATTCAATCGGTGGTTCTGTCCTTGCTGCTGCATTCGTTCCCACTTTTCAGGACTCATTGCGCCGATCCACTCCCTGCCTTGGGAACGGAAACCGGTATCCCATACATCGGCAGATCCTGTGCCATTCTACACCCTCTGATCATGGAACTTTTACCGACCCTCAAAATCATAAGCACTATATTTTATTGGACTTACGACTCAAGGTCCGAGAATGCACAGCGATTTTTGCTGCAGAGGGCCCCGAGTGGGGTAAACCGTGTTCGAATTTACGACACTTTAAGAGTGGATTCGTCCTCATCCTGAGCCTTTGGGGACACCGTCGCAGGCTCTTTCAGGGTCAGGCTCAGGACCACAGGCAACACGATGAGAGTCAGCAGGGTCGAGGCCCCCAATCCTCCGATGATCGTTTTACCCAGAGTGGTGAAAGAAGGGCCTGCGGTTACCTCGGTGGCATAGGCCATGGGAATCAGCCCGAGAATGGTGGTCAATGCCGTGATCAGAATCGGCCGCAGGCGATCCCCGGCTCCGGCAAGGATGGCATCCAGGCGTGACTGCCCCTCCGCCATTTTTCTCAGAACCTGATCGATGAGCACGATTCCGTTGTTGACGACGATTCCGCTCAAAAGGATGGTCCCGACCGCTGCCGGTGTATCGAGATCATCTCCCTGAAGGTAAAGGGTCCAGATCACTCCCGGGATGGCAAGGAACACTGAGACCATCAGAACCAAAGGAGTCCTCAAGGACTCAAACAGGCACGCGAGAACCATGTAGACGAGCAGGACTGACAGATACATCCCTTCGCCAAAGGATTCCCTGTTTCGCCACCGCCCTGACCACTGCTCACCCAGATCCCAGGTGTAGCCCACAGGCCAGGTGAAAGAGTTCAACGCCTGTTCGACACGGGCCTGAATCTGCTGCTGATTCCCCGCACCCAACTCCACCGACACATTCGCGTAGGCCAGGCGATCCCAGCGCTTGCGTTCATCTGCCGCCTCGGATTGAACGAGAGATCCCAGATCCTCGACCGGCAACTCCAGTGCATCGGTCACCGGGAAACGCATCCCTTTCAATTCGGAAACCGTATCGGTCTCCTCTTCGAGAAGACCAAGGGTGATATCCATGTCGTTGGATCGCGTTCTCAGACTGGAGAGTCGACTGCCCGCAAATGCCATGCTGATACTGCGGGCCACCTGATCTCCGGAGACCTCAAGGCGACCGAGAAGATCTTCATCCGGTTGCAGAATCAGCTCATCGACCTGATTGCGCCCGGGTAGCTCCGCGTCGATCACGCCTTCCACATTGGAAAGGTAAGCGGCCACTTCCGGTGCCAACTCGTCGAGCAAGGCTCCCGAGACTCCTTTGAGTCGTACATTGATGGAGCCTGCACTGGACCTTCCACCACCACCACGTCCGCCCCAGCCCCAACCATCACTGGTCTTGATGTTGAAACCGGGAATCTTCGGAAGGATCGTTGAGATCCTTGCCTTGAGATCCGCCAGATACTGTTCGGTCGCGATTTCCTGAGGAGGATAGACGCGGGTGATGGCGGTGCCATCGGTGAACCAGGAGTAAATGTCACCCTCGCCGATGATATCCCGGCGACTCTGCAGCAACTCCTCGATCTGGTAGACCACCTTTTCCATCTCACGGTAGTCCAGACCCTCAACAGGATTGTAGCGAATGTTGGCGAAGTTGGCTTTCCAGTCCATGTCCGACATGTTCATGCGGAAGCCGTTTTGGAAAGGAATGATGACACTGAAGGTGGCTGCCAACGCGATGGCGATGGTCAAAAACCTGAAACGGACTGCCCCACCAAGAAACTTGAGGTAGGCCCCTTTGAAGGATTCAAACCAGTTGGCTTTCTTCACTTCATGCTGGCCAAAGATGCGAGCGGAAACCATCGGCACGAGAGTCAGGGAGACGAACAAACTCGCTCCAATGGTCAGTGATATGACCATTCCCACATTTCCCAAATGTTCCGAAAACTGACTCGTGCTCGAGATCATCACCGGCAGGAACACGACCATCGTTGTCAGGGTGGCCGCGAAGACCGGAGTCGCCACTTCCAGTGTTCCCTGAGTGGCGGCTTCCGCAGGGCTTTGCCCGGCTGTGGCACGCCTGACGATCGACTCGACCACCACCACAGCCGTGTCGACCAACATTCCAACACCCAGCATCAATGCCAGAATCGTGATGGTGTTGAGCTCCATTTCGACGAGGTAGAAGGCCGCCATCGCCGACAGAACAGAAATGGGGATCGCCATACCGACCAGAAATGTGGCCGAAATACGGCGCAGGAAAATCAACAAAACAACCAGTGCGAGTCCGCCACCGATAAATCCAGCATCCCGCAACTGACCGATGGATTTCTCGATCATTTGACCCTGGTCCTGCCACACCAGAAGTTCGATGCCAGCAAGCTGGGGGTCATCCTGGATCGTCTTCACGACCTCGCGAATGCGACGGCAGGTGTTGACGGTGTTGGCTCCCGATTGCTGGGAAATCTCCAGCGAGATAGCGGGAGAGAGGTTGAGGTGCCTTCCCCAGCGCATCTCACCCTCGACCCGATCGATGACGGCCACCTGACCGAGGCGCAGGCCACGATCGTTGATGGGCAGATCAAAAAGATCGTCATAGTCATCGACGGCGTTGATCATCCGCAGACGGCGGGTTTTGCCTTCTTTCCAGATTCTGCCGATGGTCGCATCGATATTGGAGCTGTTGATCACTGCTGCAATACTGCCCAGGGTCAGACCATGACGTTCGAGATCGCCTTTACGAAACTGGATGCGAACCTCGAGTGGCTTGATGCCATCCAGCTCCACCTGACCCACCCCATCGATTCGCTCCAGAGGCCTCTGGATACGGTTGACTAGAAGGTCGTAGTTTTCGGAAAGGTCGATCCCCTTCGAACTGATGCGGGCCTCGATGATGGTGTCGGGTCCCCCACCCCATCCCCCATCACTGACGCGAATTCTTTCCAGGTCCTCCACAGGAAGGTCATTGATGGCGCGGGCCAGACGCTCACGAACCTCGACCTTGATGGCATCTGTATCGGTACCGTGACCAAACCTCAGGGTCACCCGACCACGACCATCACTCGATTCTGATTCGATTCCCTCGAGGCCATGCAGGGTCGCCAGCGCCTCTTCCAAAGGTCGAATGACTTCATTCTCAACCTGGGTTGGGGAGGCATTGGGATAGGGAACCCGCACGTTGATACGGTTTTGACTGAAATCCGGCAGGGCACTGAGGGGAAGGTGCTGAAGCGACATGACGCCGGCCAGCAACAGAAGCACATGAACGGTCAGCGTCGTGATCGGTCTGGATAGGCAGAGACGTACAAAACTCTTCATGCGACTTCCGCCTCTTCAGTATCACTGACCAAAGCCCTGTATCCGCTGGGGATGACAACGAGCGTCAGCATCGTCGCCACCGCAAGGCCCCACACCACAGTGATCGCCAGCGGTTTGCGCAGCTCTGCTCCGGGACCAAATCCGAGAGCCAGTGGCAAAAGACCGAGAATCGTTGTCGCACTGGTAATCAGAATCGGTCGCAGCCTTTCGCTGCCCGCCCGGCGCGTCGCCTCTGTGGGATTCAGACCGGTCGACTGCAACTGCTGGATTCGGCTCACGTAAATGATGCCGTTGTTGACGACGATTCCGCAGAGAAGGATCACGCCGATCATCGACAGGACCCCCAGAGGGATTCCGGTGATCCACATCGCCATCACAGCACCGCAGATTCCCAACGGCACGGTCAGTATGACGATGAAAGGCAACTTGAGTGATTCGAAAGTGCTCGCCAGAACCAGGTAGACTACGAAAACCGCCAACGCGAGCGCCATCGCCAGACTCTGCAGCGATTCACTCATCTCCAGGTTTTGTCCGGAGAGTTTGGCTGTGGTAGTCGGCGGCAGGAAACGCCCCTGCAAAGCGTCGCTGACATTGGCCGTAGCCGTGCCCAGATCGACGCCGTCTGTTCTGGCGGTCACTGATACCGATCTCTCTCCGCCCACCCGACGGATTTCCACTGGGCCCAGTGCTTCCTCCAGCCTTCCGAGTGAGGCCACACGAAGAATCGCCCCACTCTCAGACTCGGTTCTGGAGACCGCATCCTGGGATGCCTCTTCAAGGGTCCTGTCCAGGGCTCCCTCGATGCGTACCCGAATATCGATGGGCTTCTCCGCATATCGATACTGGGTGGCGATCTCTCCAATACCGCGCGAGCGCAATCCGTCCGCCACCTGACCGAGACTCAGGTTGTAGGCGGAGAGGCGATAGGGATCCATTCGCACATGGATCTCCGGCACCTGGTCCGGAACTCGGGCGATGACATCCGTGAGCCCTGCCACCAGAGACATGCGATCACCAACCGACAGAGCGGACTCCCTCAACACTTCGAGATCCTCGTCGAAAACCTCGACCTCAATCGGATCACGGAAAGTGAACAGGGAGGGACGCCCCAGAGTCACAGGGCAATCGGGAATCATGCGGAAGCGCTCTTCCAGCTTGCTGATCAATCGGGCTTCATCTTCCCGGGAAGCCACTCCGGTCAAACCGAGAGAGAGGCGGGCGATGTGCTCGCGGCGTTCTCCCGATTGAACCTCACCCAACACTGGGGATTCGCCGACGGTCGAGGTGAACAACTCGATGGGAAAACCCTCAGTTTTGAGATCACTGACGATGGTTTCCATGGCAGCAACCTTGCGATCGGTTTCCTCCAGCGGGGTCCCCTCTGCCAACTCCACATCGAAGTGGAACTGCCCCTGATACAGATCGGGGACCAGTTCCGTTCCCAGATCCTCTGCCTTGGGCAAAACCACAATGCAAAGGGCCAGTGCGAGGGTCGGTGCACCCCACGGCATCTTCAGCAAGGCACCCAATGTATTGCCGTAGAGTCTTTGAGCCCCGTCGAGAAGCCAGGTAAAGAGCAGTGCAAAAGGCGAGAGAATCCGGTCGATCACCTTGATCAATTTTCCGAACAGTCCCACCGAGAGACCACTGCCCTTGAGGACCACTGTGGGAATCACGGTCGCCGCCACAAACAGGCTGGCGATCAGGGAGTAGGTCACCGTCAAAGCCTGATCACGGAAGATCTCTCCGCCGATGCCCTTGACGAAAATCAGCGGCAAAAAGACGGCGATAGTAGTGATGGTGGAAGCGACGATACCGCCGAGAACCTGGCCCGTTCCCTTGCTGACCGCCTCCCGATCATCCATGCCTTCTTCCCGAAGACGCTGGATCGATTCCAGCACGACGACACTGTTGTCGACGAGCATGCCGATCCCCAGCGCGAGACCTCCCAGAGAGAGCACATTCAGACTGATCCCGGTGAGCTCCATCAACAGGAAAGTCACCGCTACGGAAACCGGAATCGAAAGGGCGATGGTCAGGGTACTGAGCATGTTGCGAAGGAAAACGTACAGGACCAGCGCTGCCAGCAATGCCCCCATCAAGGCGGTCGACTGAACGCTCTCGATGGACTCCTCAATGAAGCGTGCCTGATCGGAGAGCACCACCAACTGGCAGCCCTCCAACTCACGATCATCTTCCAGATCGGTGAGTCGGGTTCTCAGGGCTTTCGCCACATTGACGGCATTGGCATCTCCCTCTTTGTAGAGATCGATCTGCACTGCCGGCTTGCCATCCACCCGAACAAGAATTTCATCATCTCGTGGAACGATGGCGACAGAGCCAATGTCCTTGACCCTTACGGTTCCCGACTGACCCTGTCGGACAACCACGTTCTCGATGTCCTCCAGAGATTTGAACTCCTTGACGGTTCTCAACCGGTATGCGGTCTGTCGATCCCTGATCTCACCCCCCGAACGGTTGACGTTCTCCTGGGAGATTCTTCGACTCACAGAGGTGACATCGAGCCCGAGCACTTCCAGTTTTTGAGGGTCGAGGTCAACAAGAACCTCATCTTCCGCTCCTCCGGTGACCCTCGCCGCCGCCACGCCCGTCACCGTTTCCAGTCGGCGTTTGATCTTGAGTTCGGCCAGCTTGCGGAGATCTGGAATCGATCGTGGCCCGGTCAGTGCCAGACGGGTCATCGGATCGAGGGAAGGATCAAAACGGAAGACCAGTGGAGCACGGGCGTCATCCGGGAGATTCACCAGATCGAGTTTCTCGCGAACATCGAGACTGGCCCGTTGCATGTCGGTGTCCCAGCTGAATTCGAGAACCACCTCGGAAACTCCCGCACGGGAGGTACTGGTGTAGCGCAACAGACCCTGACTGACCCCGACCACTTCTTCGATGGAGTTGGTCACCAGTTGCTCCACCTCCTGGGGTGAGGCATCCGGAAGTTCCGTCTGAACCGTAAGGGTCGGGTAGTTGATATCAGGCAACAACTCTACGGGAAGCCTCTGCACCGACAACAAACCAAAAGTCACAGCCGCGAGGGTAACCATCGCGACTGAAACCGGTTTGCGGATGATGTTTCTCAGAAATGCTTCCATGTCAGAAGGTGCCTATTTTCCCTCAGCAGAATTGGGTTTCGGAGACTTCATCGGTTCCGGAGACTTCTTCGCCTCCGTCTGCAACGGTTCGACCGTCAACTCGTCGACCTCTACGGGAATGCTCCGGTAGACGCTGACTTTGCTTCGATCTTTCAGTTTTTCAATTCCCTGAACGACCAGCCTGTCACCGATCTCCAGTCCCTCTTCTATGACAACGATCGAGTCATTCTCGAAGCCGGTCACCACCTCGACCTCCTGAACGGTTTCATCATCCAGCAGTCGATAAACCATGGTTCGCCCCTGTCTCGAGGCCACCGCTTTACGCGGAACCACCACCCGGTTTTCCAGAGTGCGGGTAATCACATCGACATGAACAAAGGAACCCGGACGCAAAGTCACGGCTGCTTCGGGGAATATGGCCAGAACTTCGACCGTCAGACTCTGACGATCGATCACCGGGCTGATTCGTTCGATGCTTCCTTCGGTCAGGATCGGACCGTCACTCTCAGATCTCAGCACACAGCGTTGTCCTTTTTCCAGATCCTGGGCTTCCCCCTCAGGAAGGAACATACGAACCCGAAGAGGCTCAAAGTCGGCGTAGGTAAACAACTCGTCTCCGACGCGTACGTACTGGCCGGGCTCGATACGACGGCGAACGACCACTCCATCAAAGAGGGCTTTCGGCATCGAATGCCCAAGATTGATCATTGCGGTTTCATGGCCGGCTTGAGCACGCTTTTTGGCAAAGCGCGCATTTTCCAGAACCTCTCCGGATGAGTTTCCGGTTTTTGCGAGGGCTTCGAGTCGGTCGTAGTTGGCGTTCGCCTGTTCCAACTCGATGTTGGCGACCTCCGCTGCGATCCGCAGTTCCCGCTGATCGATGGCACAAAGGTTTTCGCCTTCGCTGATGCGGGCACCTTCCACAGCCTTGACCTCATCCACGGTTCCCTCAACCCGCGAGAGAACGGTTACTTCACGCTCCGGCTCGAGGATGCCACTGCTGCGAACGCGCTCGCGAATCACCGCAAGAAGCGTCGAGCTGACTTCCACAGGAATCACTTCCTGTGTTCCCGAGCCGCCTCCATAACCTCCAAGGCCACCACCCATTCCGCGGCCCATGGCACCGGACCTCCAGGCAGGTTGGCCCTGAGGTTTTGCCGTCGTGTCTGCGGACGGTGAGAAAAAGTTGTTGGAGTACCAACCCACTGCGACCAAAACGAGGGCCGCGAGAACGCGGGGAAGGATGACTTTCATGAAGTTGTCTCCTGACATTCAGGGCAAGGGCAGGATTTGCGCAGTCTTTCCAAAGACCAGATGCCGGTAGCGTGCCCATCTGAAAACTTCAAATTGAGGCCGTACCTTCCCGTCGGCTCCACTGCGACGCAGCGAAGACTTTCAGGAATGGAATCCGGATCAAGAAGAGGTTCCCGGGTCCACTCATCCACGCAGGAGGCGCACTCGCAGGTTTCCCTCAATCCCCGGTGGGAGTAGAGACTCTCGTGGCCATCAGACCAGACCACCAGGAGGGTGGCCGGCTCGAGCAGTTCAACGAGATCTGTTTGGTATCTGGAATCCAGATTCACTCTGTTGCCCTCCAGAGTTGCCGATTCTGCCGATCAGAACCGATACAAATCATACCTCGGGATCAAGAAATCCACACTCGGACGGGAGAGGTTGATGGGAAATTTGGAGAGAAAAGGCGTGAGCCCCCTCCGGAAATGGGTCGATCCCGGAGAGGGCCGTTTGGAAGGCAAAAACGGTATTTCCCCGCGGACAGCGGCAACGGGGGAAAAAATGTAGGTCGGAGAGAGGTACGCCGCGTCAACTTCGGGGAAAAAAACTCCACGGGTTCGACCACTCCCCAACTCTCTCCGACCGCCGAACCGTCAGGAATCTACCTTGCACAATATAAAATGTAAAGTATATTTTTCCGTCCTGACCTAAGTCGTTTAATCCTTTGGGTTTGCGCATCCAGGCCCTCATCCGGGTTAAGGAAGGCCCAGCCAGACCCTATCGCCGGGAATTTTGCTCCAAAATCCCGCTTCACACTTCCCGATCCTTGTAATCCTGTGTGAGGGCGGTCACCTTTGGGCCTGCCCAACGAGCTTCGAAACGGAGAAGGCATGACTCCCGCCGACGAAACCTCCATCCCTGCTGCCACTTTCGAACAGTGGCTTCGCGACCTGCAATCACACATCTGCAATGCCCTGGAAAAACAGGATGGCAGTGGACGCTTTGAGGTCACCACATGGGAAAGAGAAGAGGGTGGTGGCGGCGAAAGTCGGCTGCTGAGAGACGGGACCATTTTCGAACAAGCCGGAGTCAACTTCTCCAAGGTCAGTGGTTCAGCCTTGCCCCCCACCGCCAGTGCCCAGCGACCGGAACTTGCAGGCCGTGGTTTTGAAGCGATGGGCATCTCTCTGGTCTTGCATCCGCACAACCCTCACGTCCCGACAACACACATGAATGTCCGCCTCTTCCACGCCCACAAGGAAGGTGAACCGCCGGTCTGGTGGTTTGGAGGCGGCTTTGACCTGACCCCGTATTATCCGCAAACCGAAGACGTCCGTCACTGGCACGAAACAGCGAAGGGGGCCCTCGACCCCTTCGGAACCGAGTTGTATCCCGAATACAAGGAATGGTGCGACCGCTACTTTTTCCTTCCTCACCGGGACGAAACCCGGGGAATCGGAGGAGTCTTCTTTGACGATCTCAATGAAGGCGGATTTGACCGTTGCATGGGAATCACCCAGTCGGTGGCAACGGCTTTCCTCGATGCCTACCAACCCATCGTCGATCGCCGTCATCAGAAACCTTTCGGAGAAACAGAACGGCAGTTCCAGCTCTATCGCCGTGGCCGTTATGTCGAGTTCAATCTTCTCTTCGACCGAGGAACCCTGTTTGGTATCCAGAGTGGAGGCCGGACCGAAGCGATCCTGATGTCGCTCCCCCCCCTGGTCCGTTGGCAGAGTGGTTGGTCACCGGAGGTGGCGTCCGCGGAATCCCGTCTGGCCGATTACCTGCGACCCAGAGATTGGCTTTCTGAACCCCCCGAAACCTCCTGATCAGCCCCAAAACGGCTCAAATTACTCCCTTGCCCCTCATTTCAGGAGTTGCCTATTTGGCAACTTACCCCTTGCCATTTTGGCAACTCCGGGTAATCTCGTAAATGGACCTGGGTGAATCACAGGTTTCAAGGCAGTTCCGGTTGCTGTGGTTCTGCGGTGATTCAAAGTGGTCTGTTCGGAAAGAAAGCGAGTCTTCATGAATCAGCAATACGACGAATACGATGAAGAGTACGACGACGAGTACGAAGCACCGGCAAACACCAGTTGGTTGAACAACACTCCCTACTGGGCTATTTCCGCTGCTTTCCACGTCATCATTCTTTCGATTCTCGGCACGATCGTCATCCTCGAAGTCAAAGAGGAGAAGGAGCAGCGCAAGACCATCGTCAAGAAAGAGGTCAAGCCGCCCAAGTATGATCCGACCAAGAAGAGGGATATCGAGCGCAAGCCCGAGATCCTCGAAAAGCAAAAGACTGATCCGATCAAGATGCTCAAGCCCGACAAGATCAGCCGAACCCCCAAGGGAACCAGCAAGAACAACAAGACCAACAAGAATATCAAGAACCAGCTCAACGATGCCTTCGGCATGACCGGTGCTGGTGCGGGCGCCTACGGTAACCGCTTCGGTAAAGGTTCACTCTCCAGAGAAGGCGGCAGTGAGGCTACGGAAAGTGCCGTGCTTGCGGCCCTCTATTGGCTCAAGCGCCATCAGCACCCGGACGGTCACTGGTCGTCGAATGGTTTCCTCCGCCCCGATGGGTGCGAACAGGAACAGGGAGATGGATTCGAAGGCTATGACGTCGGTGTCACCGCCCTCGCCATGCTCGCTTTCCTGGGCTTCGGACATACCCACGAAAGTGGTGAGTTCCCCGATTTCGTCATCGTCATGCGCAAGGCGATGGACTGGATGCTCAAGCAACAGGTCAAGAATGCGGATCCGAAACTCAATGGTCTCTACGGCATGCCGCAGGAAGACACGGACGAGTGGATCTACAACCATGCCATCGCCACCATGGCGATGAGCGAACTGTTGCTCATGTCCCAGGACAAGATCAAGCTTTCCAACTCGGTCGCCCGTGCCACCAAATGGTGCCTGAACGCCCAGAACCCCGGTTACGGCTGGAAATACGACTACCAGGCGGGTCGCAACGATACCTCGGTCACCGGGTGGATGGTGCTCGCACTGAAGACCGCCAAGGTCTGTGCCCAGTCACGCTACATCAAGGTCAAGACCAAAGACTTCAACCCCGCCTTTGAAGGTGCACTGAAGTGGTTTGAGTCCTGCACAGCCCGCTCCGGAATCTGCGGATACGAAAACCCGGGAGACGAGGGATCGAGACTTCAGGCCTCTTACCCGGAGCCTTACCCGTACTCCAAGGATCTCTCCTGCATGACTGCGGTGGGCGTGTTGTGTCGAATCTTCTCGGGAGAGAAAACCAACACCGATGCCATCAAGGCAGGAACCAATGTGCTGATGGATGAGATCCCCGAGTGGCGCCCGCAGGAGGGCAAGCGCAAGTCGAAGATCAATCTGTACTACTGGTACTACGCGACCTACGCCATGTTCCAGATCGGTGGCAGCAAATGGCGCGAGTGGAATGAAGCGATGATCGATGCGCTGGTGAAGAACCAGCGGGTCGGAGGTTGTGAGGACGGCTCCTGGGACCCCATCGGTGAATGGGGTATTGCCGGAGGTCGGGTCTACAACACCGCGATTGGTGCGATGACTCTTGAGGTCTATTACCGATTCGCCCGTGCTTCAAACTGATGGATCTGTGGGATGTCTGATCAGCCGACACGATTCGAGATTCAACTGAACGGTGAAGTTCACCAGGTCGAGACCGACACCACGGTTCTCGATCTGGTGAACTCTCTTCCCATCGACCCCGTGGCGGTGGCAGTGGAGAGAAACAAGAGAATAGTCCCCCGCTCCCTTCATGCGGAAACGACACTGGAAGCCGGGGACCAGATCGAAGTGGTGACCATCGTCGGAGGAGGCTAGACATGGGTTCCAGCGAAACAGTAACCGGAAACACTCCCACCCCCCTCACTCTGGGTGATCGCACCTTTCGATCGCGTCTTTTCGTCGGCACCGGCAAATACAGCGATGCCGAAACGATGAATGCCGCATTGGAAGCATCCGGTTGCGAAGTCGTCACCGTGGCCATCCGTCGCGTCGACCTCAACAGTGGCGACAACCTGCTTTCACAACTGGACCGGGAGAAGTACTTCCTGCTGCCCAATACCGCCGGCTGTTTCAATGCAGAGGATGCGGTTCGCGTGTGCCAGCTTTCCCGTGAACTCGGTCTCGGAGACTGGGTCAAACTGGAAGTACTCGGCGATCGCAAAACCCTGTTGCCCGATCCGGTCGGCACCCTTGAAGCGTGTCGCGAGTTGGTCGATGACGGCTTCAAGGTGCTGGTCTACAGCAGTGATGATCCGGTTCTCGCCCTGCGTCTGCAGGATGCGGGAGCCACTTCCGTAATGCCCGCAGGCTCCCCGATTGGCAGTGGCCAGGGGATTCTCAATTCCAACAACCTCGCGATCATCCTCGAGCAACTCGAAGTTCCAGTGATCATCGATGCGGGAGTCGGCACTGCCAGTGACGTGACCATCGCCATGGAGTTGGGTGCCGAAGGGGTGCTTCTCAATACGGGAATCGCCGGAGCAAAAGATCCGGTCGCCATGGCCCACGCCATGCGCCATGCTCTCGACGCCGGCTGGTTTGCCGCCCGGGCAGGTCGCATTCCCCGCCGTCGCTACGCCCAGGCATCCAGTCCCACTGAGGGAGTCCTCGGCGAATGATGCCAAAGGGAGCCCTCGATCAGGAGCGCGCGGAACCGGGAGCCCCCTGGGCCGGGTCTCAGGTGCTTCTCTTCTTCAGTCTCTTTTTCCTGATTCAAGTTCTTGCAGCCCAGATGGCACTTTCTCCGACCGATACTGTCGAGGGCGAGCCCCCTGTCCTTACTGAAGGAACCGGACTCGATTCGTCCGACCTGAACACAGCCGACCTGAACACAGCCGACCTGAACACAGCCGACCCGAATCCCACCGATTCAGTCCCCGAGGAGAACTCACCGGAATCTGCGGCCCCTGTCCTGACCGCAGAGCAGGCACGCCCCCTTTTTCTCACTCTGGCGCTGGGCAATCTGGTCCTGATTCTTCTGATCCTGATTTATTCCAGGCTTTGGCAGAAGCACCGTCCCGAAACCCCCTCCCTGCTCCTCGGCAGGAATGGGACCATCTTCGGTTGCCTGAAATACGGGGTCCTGGCATGTCTGGCATGGATCCCCGTTCATCTTTCGATCGCATTGTTGTGGGGTGGATTGTTGCAGGCTCTCGGTCATGAAATGGTTCCGCAGCAGGCGGTTTCCCTGTTTCTGAATGCTCTTCAAAACGACGAATCCCTGCTGAAGTTTCTGATCATGGTGAATGTGGTCGTCATGGCTCCATGGGTGGAAGAATTGCTCTTCCGTGGATTGCTCTTTCGTTGGCTCCTGGGTTACCGATCGGTGTTGGCTTCCGCCATCCTCTCCGGAGTGTTCTTTGGAGTCATCCATGATGCCCTGACCAGCATCGTGCCCATCGCCTGCCTCGGAGTCGCTCTGGCCTGGCTCTATCACCGTACCGGCAGCTTGCTGACTTCCATCGTTTTTCACACGGTTTTCAACGCCATCATGACGATCCTGATGTTGTTTGGTTCAAAAATGATGGGGGTCGCTGAATGAACAAGATCGGCGATGTCATCAAAAAACTGCGTGAGGAATCGGGAGTCACCGCCAAGGATCTCGCCCAGAAGATCGGTCTTTCCGCTTCCCAAATGAGTCGCCTGGAGAGTGGACAGAGGCGGATCAACAGTGAGGTACTGACTCGCATCGCCAAGGCTCTGGGAGTCGCTCCTTCACGCTTGATCGACGACTCCTCTGGGACTGATATCCGATCCCTTGCCCAATCCGCCGCAGCTCCCTTCAGGGCCTCCATCGGAAAAACGATTCGATCGGCCCGACGTCAAAAGCATTTGACCGTGGAAGATCTCGCCCGCAAAACCGGCGTTTCAAGGGCCTATGCCATTTCGGTGGAAGAGGGCCGTAGAAGTGGTCTTGAATCGGACTTCATTCGCAAGGCGTGCCGCGTCTTGGGTCTCGCTCCCCTCGATCTGATTACGCTCGCAGAAGAGAAGCTGGATTCCATCGACCTCACCCAGGACATGAAATTATCCACCACTACTGCCCCCGATGACCTTGGCAATTCAGGTATCCCACTAATTCAGGATGAGGAACATCCCTATCCCGTCAGTTTTGATTCCAGAAATTTTCCAGAAGGAATCATCGAAGATTGGCTACAAATCCCCGGTGTGGATTCTTCCACAAGTTTTGCACTGCGTGTCTCCGGGGATGCGATGACGTCCAACAGCGCACCCTCCTTTAAAAGTGGCGATATCGTCGTATTCAGTACAAATATAAATATTTCCAATGGTGATTTCGCTTTTGTGCGCCTTTCCAAACGCTTTGAATCCAGTGTGGAAAAGTCAGAAATCAGGACAGTCTTCTGTCAATACTTTTGTGATTCTTCAGAACATCTTCGCCTGCACTTCTTGCGTTCTGAGTTGCCTCCCCTCATACTCCCTGCCGACCATGTTGGGGAAGCATGGGTCATGACTCACCACCTGAGCACCTTCGGACCCATTTAGTTTTCTTTTCAACGGTCGACGACCGGTTTGCCCGATCCGGGAATGGTGAAATCACCTATTCCATTTTTGGGCCCGGAAACTTGACTGATTCCTGCCATTTGGGGGAACAGTAGCCGGATCACGGTCGTTACATAGTCAGACACACCTCCTCACGGGTCGGAGGGGACTCAGTTCCCTCCGGCTCTATTTTTATATCCTGGCCGTTTTATGCCCTTTTCGGTGTGTCTTGCCCTGAATAGCACCTGCCCGAGGCGTATGGCTGGCACTGACTTGCGGCCAGAATCGCTCATGAATCAAGCTTTTCGCCACTCTCTGTCTATCCGTAATCAGACAAAAAAATACGGCGGAGGACCGGCACACTGTGCCATTCCTCCGCCGAAGAAGAGAGGGCGAATGAAGATCAGCGGATATCGTGAATCCGCAGATCAGGCTGCAAAGCCTGGAGTGTCTGCAGAACTTCTTCCTGACGAGAAGAGTTCCCGACTCTCAGGTATCTTTCAAAACTCTGGATCGCCAACTCACGACGACCCTGTTTGAGGTAGATTCCTGCAATCCAGTAGTGTGGCTCACCAAATGTTGGATCGATTTGCAGACACAGGTCCAGATACTTGCGGGCCAGGTCGAGGCGATCCATGTCGACATACAGCTGTGCCAACTCAAAGATGGGTCCACTGAATTTCTGCTCACCGGTTGCCGCAATCAGGGCAAGGTATGATTTTTCCGCTGCGGTGTAACTGCCCAGACTCTTGTAGATCTGTGCAGCCAGGTAATCGTAACGGGGATTGTCACTATCGATCTTGCGTGCTTTTGCAAGCGCGCCAAGGGCACTTTGGTGATCTCTCTTTTCCCAGTAGTAACGAGCCAGACGCTCTTGATAGCGAGGCTCTTTGGGGAAATCCCTGGCCAGTTTCTCGTACTTCTGGATCTTCACATCGACGATGGTGGAGCGTCCATCCTCGTCATCGGTAATGATTTGCTGTGAACTGGAAACAACCGTTTCCGTTCCGGCACAACCTGCCAAAAGCAGCAGGGCCAACAGCGACAGCAGAAGGTCGCTTCTCAGGATTCGTGATTGATTCATCGAACTGTCCTCTCTCGGAGTTTTGGTCTCCATTCACCACATCGGCACCCGGGACTGGACTCTTGAGTAAAATCAGGGAATTATTGGCATTTCCGCGAAAAACACCCTCTGAGTACCGGAAGGAAGATTTCCACCATGCCCAGCAGCCTCTGCAGAGTCGCAAATGCCCTTCTTTGGGCTTTCCCTCTCTTCTTTCTCGGTTGTCAGGGAATCCCACTGAAGTCCTCCCCCGATACTGCAGTCCTGCAGCAGAGAATTGAGGAGCGGATTGCCGGATTCGAAGGTGTGGTCGGAGTCCACTACCGACATTTGGAAAGTGGAAGTGAGATCAGCATCCGGGCGGATGAAACCTTTCCCACCGCCAGCCTGATCAAGATCCCCATTCTCTTCGCACTAATGGAGAAAATCTCGGCCGGTGAACTCGACTGGTATGGAAAACTGACCTATGAGATCTCCCGGAGATATGCCGGAGAAGATCTCCTCGCTTCTTTCCGCGATGGGGAAAAGATCACTCTCGCCAAGCTTGTCGATTTGATGATCCGCTACAGCGACAACACCGCTTCACTCTGGTGTCAGGAACTCGCGGGTACCGGAACAGTCATCAATGATTGGCTTCAATCTCATGGATATGAAAAAACGCGGGTCAATTCCCGAACACCTGGCCGGGAAAAAGATCGGGAGGATTGGGGTTGGGGTCAGACCACCCCCAAAGAAATGACCCGCATGATGGAGAGTGTTCATCAGCGGAAGCTGTTTGGATCGCCGTGGGATGAATTGATGCTGAAGGTGATGAACAGCAGTTATTGGCGGGACGAGATGCTTTCGGCGTTTCCACCCGATGTGACCGTTTACTCGAAGCAGGGTGCCGTCAACCAGAGTCGTTCGGAAGTGATCGTCGCCCTGTCACCGACAGGACCCTTTTCACTGTGCGTCATCACCAAAGAGCAAACGGACACTTCATGGGGTGAGGACAATGCAGGGTTTGTACTGTTGCGCGACCTCGCCAAAATCTGTCATGAGGCGCGATAAAATGACCATGAGTTTTGAAACGGGAATCAAACCGGACTACTTGTTGGTTTCACCCTTGCCCTGTTGCAACTGTTCTATTTCTTCTGCGCTGTAGACCACTCCCGTTCCTGATCCAGGACACTCCTCTACCACCTCAAGCCATTCCTCCATCGATTCCAGATTCTGTTTCCAGAAGGGGAAGGTTTTACACTGGGTAGGCCTGTTCTCATAGACCGAACAGCCGTCTTCCCAGAAGATGCACTCGTGATTCGGCTTTTCGACAAGACTTCGCCGGCGACCCACCCTGCGGACGTATTTCCACTCAAACTCTTCAGGGGTCATTTCGAGTTGCCCTGCAAGGGCATCGATTTCATTCTGATTGACCCATACATAGCCCTCTATTCGGCAACAGTGCCCACACTGGGTGCACTTGAATGGAAGTCCATCTTTCCACCAGGGTTTGGCCATCGTTCCGCCTCTCGAAGATCAACTTACTGCCCCGACATGCCCGACTCCAGCGAAGCCCTTTGTCAGATCTCTGGCGAGAGTTAGCATGGCCCCAAAGGAGAAAGCTGACCATGAAGATTGTGCCGAGTCCCTGTTTCAGACGGATCCCTCTGTTGTTGCTCGCCATTTCCGCAATCTTGCTTCCTGGCTGTGTCGAGAGAAGCTTGCTGATCCGTACAGAACCTGCTGGAGCCCGGGTTTTCCTCAATGGTCAAGACAAGGGAATCACACCAGCCAAAATCCCCTTCGATTTCTACGGAACCTGGGATCTTCAAATCCGGATGGAAGAGAACGAGTTGCGTGGCTCTCGCTCACTCAAGCCGATTCGGGAAAAGGTGCGCCTCGATAGACCCTGGCACCAGATGTTCCCCTTCGATCTCTTCACTGAGATTCTCTATCCTGGAACACTGCAGGTAGAACACGTTCTTGAATACACCTTCGAGCCTCAGGATCTTGATGCCCTGCGTGACGCATTTCATGAGGCAGCAAGACAAGAAGGCGTTCAGCCTCCCCTCGAAAACAAGTCCGCCACCGGTTCCGGCGATCGCCGGTGACTTCGTCAGCGACCCAATTCGAAGAACTGGAATTCATGGGACCCGACCGGGATCCGGACCAGTTGGCTGGACTGCAAGTTCTCGTTCTCGGCCTTGGCACCCATGGTGGCGGCACAGATCTGATCGACTTTCTTCATGCAAGGGGAGCACAGGTTTCGGTCAGTGACACTGCTTCCGCTTCGGAGCTCTCCGCTTCCATCGATCTCATCGCAGGAAAAGTAAAGCGAGAGCAGATTCATACCGGCGGACATCATCCCGAGCACCTCGAAGGAATCGACTGGGTCGTCGTCAATCCGGCGATTCCACCTGCAGCGGCATTTTTACAAGAGGTGCACCTGTCCGGGGTTCGGGTCGTCACCGAGTTGGGACTCTTTTTGGCGTGGGCCCCCCATGAACATTTGGCAGCGGTCACTGGAACCAATGGAAAAAGCACCGTCTGCGCCCTTGTGAAGGAAATGCTGCTCGCCTCCGGGGTTCCGGTTGAAGTCGGAGGCAACTTTGGTGGCAGCCTGCTGAAGAAACTCGGGGCTTCCACAGAAGAGACTCGCTGGATCGTTGAGATCTCCTCGTTTCAGGCATCTCGCCTCGGGCTTGAGATTCCCCGTCCTCCCCTCGTCGCCCTGACCTGCTTCGCTCCCGATCACCTGGATTGGCACGGGGATGAAGCCACTTATTTTCAGGCCAAGATGAATTTGCTCCGGGGTCCACATCGAAAACCGGCCAAGGTCATCGTTGAAAAGAACAGTCCTTTCGTGAACGCGTTGGACTCCCTGGTAACGAAACCACAGGTCGTTTCTCCGGAAGCAGCGGAACTCCTTGAGACTCTCGAGCCACACCATATCTCTCCAGCCCTCACCGGTGACACCGGTCACTCCAATCTTGAGTTGGCCACAACCCTTGCCCGGGAATTGGGTGCCAGTATCAAAGGTTGCCGGATCGCAGCAGAAAAATTCCAGGGACTGCCCCACCGTTTTGAATTCGTCCCCGGAAAAGACGACCTGATTTACATCAACGATTCAAAAGCGACCACACCCGATGCCACGATTTCGGCACTGTCGAGACTGGACGGTCCCGTCCACTGGCTTTGCGGGGGCAAAGACAAGGGAATCGACATCGCTGCGCTGGTTTCATACTGCAAATCAGCAAACGTTTCTGTCTATCCCTATGGTGAATCCGCAGGAAAACTGGCTCACCATTTTGAGAAGGCACCGCAATTCGAGACTCTGGAACAGGCTTTCCATGACGCCCGAAACTGCGCCCGTGCAGGAGAGACCATCCTTTGCAGCCCCGCCTATCCCTCGTATGACCAGTTCGCCTCTTTTGAAGAACGGGGTGAAGCATTCCGCAAACTGGTCGCTTCCGTGACGCCAGCCCGCTGAATCAACGACATTTTTCAGGACGCATGTGAGGGCAGGGACTGGACCTGTCAGGAAATTGGGTCCAATCTGGGTCTGTTTTTCCCGTTGAAGTTGGAGCAGATTTCCGTGGCCAAATCTCACACCGTCTACCTGTGCCTCGAGTGCGGTTCTACCCATGAACGCTATATGGGCCGTTGCCCCGATTGCGGCACCTTCAACTCCCTCTCCGAGCACAAGGTCAAGGAAGACAAACCGGGTCGCAGTGCACCCCGCTTGAGTGGTGAACAGAGTGAAGCAGTGCCCATTGGTGAAATAGAAGCACGGGAAGAGGACCGGATTCAATCCGGTCTCGGTGAAGTCGATCGGGTTCTCGGGGGAGGACTGGTCCCCGGAAGCGGCATTCTTCTCTCTGGCGAACCTGGCATCGGCAAGTCGACTCTATTACTGCAAGTCGCCCAGTCAGTGGCATCAGAACAGGGAGGAAACCAGCGTTTCCTCTATGTCACCGGTGAGGAGTCCGCAGCTCAGGTGAGATTGAGGGCGGATCGAATCGGTGTCTCCGGAGACCAGTTGTGGCTTCTCTCGGAATGTGACCTTGAAGCGATCGAGGCTCAGGTCAAAAAAACGTCCCCCGCGGTGGTCGGCATCGACAGTATCCAGACGGTTCGCTGGGATGATCTCCCTGCTGGAGCCGGCGGAGTCGTGCAGGTTCGCGAAGTTACAGCCAGGCTGATTTCGCTGGCGCGGCAAGAGGGATTCGCCCTGCTTCTCGTGGGCCATGTCACCAAGGATGGAACCGTTGCCGGACCCAGAACCCTCGAGCACATGGTTGATGGTGTTCTGCAATTTGAGGGTGAGAGGGGCAATGCCCTGCGAATCCTTCGAGGACTGAAGAACCGCTTTGGATCCACGGAAGAGGTGGGCATCTTCGAAATGCGGGCCGATGGTCTTCACGAAATCGACAACCCTTCAGGCCTGCTCCTTTCCGATCGCTCCACCGCCTCTCCAGGATCTGCCACTGCTGCGATTCTCGAGGGAACGCGCCCCCTGTTGATCGAGGTTCAGGCCCTCGTCAGCCCGGCGGCCCATGGATCTCCGGCAAGAAAATGTTCCGGCATCGATGCGGCAAGACTCTCGATGCTGGCTGCGGTGCTCGAAAAGCGTCTGGGTATTCCCCTTGGCGGGTGCGATATTCACGCCAACGTGGTCGGTGGCGTCAAGTTGCGGGGGACCGCAGGGGACCTCGCTCTCGCAGCAGCATTGCTCTCCTCTTTTCACGATCGCCCACTCCCCAGAGACCTCGTCTTCGCCGGCGAAGTCGGGCTTCTCGGTGAGGTGCGCCCGGTTCCCGGCACGCGCCAACGCCTTGAAGAATCTGCTCGCCTTGGATTCAACATCGCCTGCGTGGCTCCCGGCAGTCTCGAAGACTCTGGTCCCAAGGGAATGAAAGTACACGAGGTTCCCGAACTGGCCCAACTCGCTCGCAGGTTTGTCGACTGATGCCCGCTTCACAGATCGCCCCGGATTGGGATCCCAACCAGTTCGCAGGCTTGCGCCGCTGGAGTCTGCTCCTGTTTGTTACGGGACTGTTGTTCTTCACTGCTTCCCGGATTCCCCTGTTCAACATCGAAAACAATCCGGCGCTTCAGGCGTGGGAGTCCTTCTATTCAGAAAAAGGGCAAGCAAACCCAAAGCGTTGGCCGCTAACCGATCAACCCGGGGTGACTTTTGACCAGCAAATGATTCTGGAAGTTCGAACTGCCTATGACCCCGGTGAAGCCGCACCAACATGGCTTCACTCTTTGCGACGCTTCGCCTCACTGACCACCCACTTGGCAGAAGGGTACGCTGTCGTGGCCCTGCTATTGCTGCTGACCATCTTCACCCGGGTGAAGTCAACTTGGCGTGATTGGCGTGGACCGGTTCAAGGAGCCTTTCTGGGGGCGATCACAGCGGGAGTTGCAGTTCAGGGGCTCAAGATCCTGATCGGCCGCGGCCGGCCCAATGAATTGATCTACAGGGCGTGGCCAGATTGGCAGCCGATCTCACTTGAACACAGCCATCACAGTCTTCCCTCCGGACACTCCACTGCCGCTGGTGTGATGGTGACCATGTTGTGCGTGCTCTTTCCCCGGTGGAGTGGGCTGTGGATCCTGCTGGGAATCTGGCTCTGTGCGACGAGAGTCCTGACTGCAGAGCACTGGCCCTCCGACACGATTCCGGGATTTCTCCTCGGTGCCCTGTGCAGTGCCTTCTGGATCGGCAGATTTCAACGCGGTATAGAACGAAACCAGAGAGACACGTCCAACCAGCGCCCATTGGAATAATTGAAAATCCGCTTCTCCCAGCTTTTCGTTACACGGGTTTGGTTCTGGAGAAGATCGAAAACCGGATCCGGCCCATCCTTCTCAACCGCAGAGATCAGCCAGGCACTGCCTTCCTGATTCATCCATGGTTCAACCGATTCCCATGCCAACTCTGTCAGACCTGGTTGCCCGGGGATAGCCGGTGCCTCCAGTGCGTAGAGAAGAGAAGGTTCAAAGAAGCCCACCGTCGAAACAGGGGCTTTGGAACCCTGAGAACCCGAAGCCTCAATCATCTCCTTGATCGGTCTCGCAACCTTGCATTGGGGTTCCAGCCATCCAGCACCCAAAAGAAGGAAAGCCATTCCCAGAGCCACGAGCAGCGCACTGCCACCAGGTGCTCGCAGCGATTCAAAGGTGGACTGGTGATTCCATTGGAAAATGCTCCAGATTGCTGCGAGGAAAAGCAGCTGTGCCGGTATCGCGATCAGTATCGACGCACTGATCTGGAACACCGCAACCCCCCATGCGATGACCAACAGTAACAGCATCAATACGGTCAACGCACGCCCGACCCTGAAGGAGAGGGAATTCCATACCGAAGAACTTCTCTCTCCAAAGGATGACCACAACCATCCCCCGGCAACGGCCACCCCGGGAAATGCAGAAAGGATGTAATGGGGTAACTTGGTTGCCACCAGAGTCATCAATAGAAGAACGGGCATCGTCAATCCTGCGAGAATCACCCGGGTCTTCCGATCATCGTTACCGTCAGGAGAACGCTGGAATAACCCCGGAATCAGAAGTGCAGAGATTGGAGCAGCTCCGACCAACAGTACCGGAAGATAAAAGGGCAGGGACACAAGCCAGCCAATGATTCCCGAAGCGCCATGACTCTCCAGTGGTTCCGAGATCCTCTGTAACACATGTCGACCCAGACCAATTTGCAACAGTTCTCCGCCCGTTTGCTGATTCGCCGGAATTCCCCAGGCCAGGAAGCAGGCCAATGCGATGACTGTCGCTCCACTCGCCTCCCACCACCAGCGCCGATCCCACCGCACACCGGTTTTTCCCATCAAAGCAATGAAAGCGGTCCCAAGCCAAAAAGCACCCAGGCCCACGGGACCCTTCGCCAGTAGCGCCCATGCCAGAGCCAGTGAAAGGATCGCAAAATGACTGCTCTTTCTTCCATTCACAAGACGGTCCACCATCACTGCCAGGGAAACCGAGACTCCTGCCATCAGAATTCCATCTGCTGTCGCAGCAGTCCCGATAAAGATGGGGATGGGCATACACATCAACAGCCAAAGAGAGCGGCAGCCGAGTCGGCTTCCGCCGAGATTTCGACCGATATGGAAAGTGGCCAGTGCCATCACCAGAGATCCAAGGATGGATGGCATTCGCACAGCGAGATCCGTCGCACCCCACCCGCGAATCCAGGGGTTCATACACCAGTAAATCAGGGGAGGTTTGTCAGCCCGGAGTTCACCATTGAAAGTGGGAACCAGATAGTCGCCGGTTTCCAGCATCTCGACCGCAGCCCGTGCAAAGCGCGGTTCGTCCCTGTCCCAAAGAGATGTGAAGGATGCGACCGCCAGATAAAAACAAAAACTGACCAGCACCAGTCCACACAGATAACGGGTTGACCACTCTTTGGGAGTCGTCACTTCAGTTTCCCCAACGCTTCCTGAACCAGAGTCCAATCGATTTCCGGGGGTGAAACTGATCTGGGCTGATCGGTGATCCCTTTCGACTCAACCTGATCACGAATCGTCTGGGCGCGCTCTTCAGGATGGGGATGCGTCGAAAACCATGCGGGAGGTTGCTGCCCACCCTCTTCAGCCAGTCGCCCAAAGAAACGTGACATCGCCAAAGGGTCCCAGCCTGCCGCTGTCAGCATTTGAAGACCGACCGCATCCGCTTCTCTTTCATGGTCGCGACTGTATCCATTGCTCAACAGACTCTGAGCAGCCTCGCCTCCTGCCGCAGCCACCCCTCCCAGATCTCCGACCAGTAATTGTATTGCCAATCCGGTCGTCGCAACCTGGGTGATCTGGCGAATGCCGTGTCGTTCGGTGGCATGGGCCAACTCGTGTGCGAGAACAGCAGCGACTTCGTCGGCAGATTTCGCATTTTCCAACAGACCGCTGAAGATGGTGATCGATCCCCCTGGAAGACAGTAGGCATTGATCTGAGGGTTTTTGACCAGAGTCCAATTCGGCTTCAGACCCTCGGCAGGCAAATGTGGCAACAGTGAATCGAAGATGGCTGCGGTTGCCTCCAACAGAACCGGATCCTCTACCACTTCATAATCCTGAAGCATCAATTCATGAATCGGTTCGCCAATCGTCTGATCCACCTCGATGGGTACCCAGTCGATGACGTTCCGCGTCACGTGGCTGAGAAAAAAGAAACCCCCTGCAAACAGAGCCACCAGAATGATCCCTGCGAACCAGTAAAGCTGTGACTCTGATTTTTTTGTCTGGTAGAGGAGGCCTGCCATCGCTGTCAGTTCTTCCGACAATTCTGATGGGGCCACATCCTGCAACCGGGCATAGACTGCAGGGTTGCGTGTTGAAAAACCGATATTGCTCGAAGTATCCAGTACATCGAGGCACTTGCCGACCACGCTGGCTTCACAGTGCTGAAGGTCCAGTGTTACTGGTGGAAAGTCTTTCGCAGAGAGGGTCACCTCACGCCCCCGAAAACTCAGGGTAGCCGGCCCCCCCACACCGAGAGAACCGCCATGACCGGTGACATCGAACTGATTCTGATCATCAGGATCAGACAAGGCCTGGCCCTTCTGGGTCCGCTCTCAATGCCTGTTCAGCTCCCAATCCGGATGGTGCTTCCACCCGCTCGATGGAAACCGCAGCCACCTTGAACTCGGGGGTCTCGGTGCGCGGGTCCACTTCCGGATTGGTGACGAAGTTGGTCATCACCTCTTCAGGGAAAGCAAAACTCATGAACACGGTTCCCCGGGGTGAGGTGCGAGTCACCGCCACGCGGGTAATCACCTCTCCCCTTCTGGATTTGATGCGCGCCCAGTCTCCATCGACCAGTCCAAGGCGATCGGAATCGGCGGGATGAATTTCCAGCCATTCATTGGGAACCAGAATCCGGAATCCACCGGAGCGGCCGGTCATGGTGTTGCTGTGGTACGTCGGCAATCGACGGCCCGTCGTCAGATAGAAGGGATACTCTTCATCCGGATTCTCTGAAGGGGGTACGTAATCGAGCAACTGCAATTTGCCTTTGCCGTTGAGGAATTCCCCTTCGTGAAGAACGGGGGTTCCGGGGTGATCCTTGTCCGGAACAGGCCAAGAAAGATCCCCCTTCTCGATACGATCGTAAGTCAATCCAGCATAGATGGGTGAGAGAGCCGCCAACTCAGCGAAGACCTCTTCACTGCTCTGGTATTCAAAATCGACCGGGGTCTCCATGCGCTGAGCCACCTGCGAAATGATCCACCAGTCCGGCTTCGCCTCACCGGGAGGATTGGCGGCCTTGCGAATCCGCTGTACCCGACGATCAGAGTTGGTGAAGAAACCATCGACCTCGGTGAAAGCAGCAGCGGGGAAGACCACGTCAGCCAGCTTGGCGGTGTCGGTGAGGAACATGTCCTGCACGACGAGGAAATCCAGTGACTCCAGTGCCTTGGTGGTGTGTTTGACATCCGGATCGGTGACCAGGGTGTTCTCCCCGCAGATCCACATCGCCTTGATCCGTCCATCGACGGCATGATCGAGAGCGGCAATCTTGGTGATCCCTTTCTTGGGATCCATCGGGACGCCCCACGCCTTCTCGAATTTCTCCTGGCAGGCGGGATCTTCCACGGACTGGAAGCCGGGATAGTTATTCGGCAATGCGCCACAGTCTCCGGCACCCTGAATATTGTTCTGTCCTCGCAGCGGATTGACCCCTGCCGACTTCTTGCCGAGGTTTCCGGTGATCAGCGCCAGATTGCAAAGGCTCTGAACGTTGCTTACACCACAGATGTGCTCGGTGATTCCCAATGTGTAGTAGATGCCGGCACTCTCCGCTTTGGCGTACTCGATGGCACACTCGCGAATCAACTCAGCAGGAACGCCAGAAATCTCTTCGGCATACTCCAGGGTGAAGGGTTGAAGATGCGCCTTCAACTCCTCGAAGCCCTCAACCCTCTCTTCGATGTATTCCTTGTCCTCGAGGCCTTCATCGATGATGACCTTGGCCATGGCATTGAAGAGGGCTACGTCAGAACCGAGCTTCAAGGGGAGATGGCCATCGGCGTATTCCGTCAGCGGAATCTTCCGGGGATCCACCACGTAGAGCTTGGCTCCTTTACGTACCGCTTTTTTCACACGCACCGCGATGATGGGGTGGCACTCGGTCATATTCGTGCCCACACACAGCATCATCTTTGCGTCTTCGATCTCCGGGATCGAGTTCGACATTGCTCCGCGTCCAATGGAAGCCGCCAGACCGGCGACAGTAGGACTGTGTCAGCCACGCGAACAGTTGTCGACCTGATTCGAATTCATGACCGCCCGGGTGAACTTCTGCAGCATGTAGGAACCTTCACCAGGGGCACGTCCGCTGGCGATGGCATAGAATGCCTTCGGTCCATGATCCGCTCGCACACTCATCAATTTCTGGGCGGTGTAATCGAAAGCCTCATCCCATGAAACCGGTGTCAGCTCACCATTCTTGCGAATCAGCGGTCTCGTCAATCGATCTCCGGAGTTGACGAAATCAAACCCGAATTGACCTTTGACGCAAAGCGCTCCTTCGTTGACGGGCCCGTCGAGAACCGGAGTCACACCGATCATTTTTCCGTCACGACTGTGGAGATTGATGGAGCAACCGGTTCCACAGTAGGGACAGACGCTGCGGGTGACTTCCACCTCGCCAGGGATCTCTCCCTGACCGACCATCTTCTTGTCTGCCAACGCACCGGTCGGGCAGGTGTAGATGCACTGGCCGCAGAGAGTGCAATCGCTGTCCATCAAGCCGCCGTCGAATGCGGTGGCGATGCCTTTGTTCCAGCCACGACCAGTCATGGTAATCGCGTGGTCCGCTTCCACCTCATCGCAGATGCGAACACAGCGATAACAGGAGATGCAGCGATCGTAGTCGCGCAAAAGGAATGGATTTGAATCATCTTTGGAAGCATTGCTGATGGCTCCCAGGAAACGCTCGCGACCCACATCGAGCTTTTCAGCCAGATCGTGGACTTCACAGGTACCGATGTCGCGACAACGGGGGCATTCATCATCCGGATTTTCCGAGAGCACCATCTCCATCAGCGTCGACTGCATTTTGCGAATCGGATCACTGCCGGTACGGATTTCCATTCCGGACTCTGCCTTGAGAGTGCAGGAGGAAGCGGGCAAACGTCGCCCTTCAACCTCGACGACACACAAGCGGCATGAACCGTAGGGATCCAGTCGCTCGTCATAGCAGAGGGTCGGAACAAAGGCTCCCTGACGACGGGCGACCTCAAGGACGGTTTCACCCGGCTGGAAGGTCACTTCCGCACCATCGATGGTCATCCTGTTTTCGTTACTCATCATCGGCCCCTTCTGAGGCTTGCGTGCTGCCATTCAATTTCTGCTGGATCTGATCCGGCCAATACTTTTTCAGCATTCGGGTGATGTAGGGAGCGGCCAGACCCAATCCACAGGCACTGGTCTCACCCAACACTTCTTCCAGATCCTCGATCTCTTCCATGATCCCCTCGCGTACCGGCTGCCCTGATCCGAGTTCATCAAGAATCTCGGTCATGCGCGTCGTACCGATCCTGCATGGGAAACACTTTCCGCAGGATTCTTCTTTCAGGAAATGCATGCTCTCTCTGGCGGCCTTGATCATGCAGCGGGTGTCGTCATGAACCACGATCCCTCCGGCACCGAGCATCGCGCCCAATCCGTCGAGAGAAGCGGGGTCCAGACGGACATCCAGATCCTCTGCTCCCACGAGACCACCACTGACACCGGCCATCGTCACGCCCTGAATCTCGCGACCGGGAAGCGGACCTCCGGCAAACTCGACAAGGAGCTGGCGCAGGGGAGTCCCCACCGGAACCTCGTAGTTCCCTGGACGCTGAATGTCTCCGGAAACACTGAAGATGCGCATGCCATTCTGCTCGCCGAGGCCAAGGTCACTGAACCACTGCCCTCCATGCTCCACGATGGGAGGCACCGCACAGAATGTTTCCACGTTGTTGACGATGGTGGGTTGCTGAAAGAGACCATGAGTCGTCGGAAAAGGCGGCTTCTCTCTGGGGAAGGGATGCTTTCCTTCGAGGGAGTTGAGCAGCGAGGTCTCTTCACCACAGATGTAGGCTCCCGCTCCGCGACGAATGACGATGCGGAAGGGTCGACCACTGCCGCAGGCATCCTCACCGAGGTATCCCGCCGCTGTTGCTTCATCGATGGCGGCTTGCAAAGACTCGAGAATCTCCGGGTATTCCCAGCGCAGGTAAATGATCCCCACTTCTGCACCGGTCACCAGACCCGCACAGGTCATCCCTTCAAGCAGGGCGTGAGGCGTGTGCGCCATCAGCACTCTGTCTTTGAAGCAACCGACTTCGCTCTCGTCTGCATTGCAGATGATCCATTTCGGGCCGCGATTCTCATTGCGAACCACTTCCCACTTCACACCGGTGGGGAATCCCGCACCGCCGCGTCCGGTCAGACCACTGGTCTTCAGTTCACTGATCAGTTTTTCAGGATCAGACGCCGCCAGCAGAGGGGATTTCCATGCCCCCTTCTCGAGGGCAACCGTCAAATCAGAGACTCCATCGCGGATATGCTGGAAGAGGCATTCCTGTTGCCCCGTCTCGGGTGGCAGGGGCATCGTCGCCTCCACCGCTTCCCCGATGGCACCGGGTTTGGCCCCATGGAGGAACTTTTCGCCGATCAGCAACGGGACTGGAACGTCACAGCGGCCAGGGCAAGAGATCTTCTCGATCTTGCCGGAGTGCTCAATTCCCAGATCAGCACCGGCAACCTCTTCACAGAGCTGATCGAGGTCGTGGAGGCAACACGCCGAGTTTTCGCATACCCGGATATCCGGGGTCGCCTTCGGCTCCAGCTGGAAGAAGTGGTAAAAAGTAACGGTGCCGTAAAGGTCACTGATGGGAATGTCCATCCGCTGACTGACCCGCCTCAGGGCAGGCTCCGGCAGATAGCCATAATGATCCTGAATCGTATGGAGAATCGACAGGAACGGAGCCGGCTCGTCGAGCCATTCGTCGAGAATGCGATCGGTGATCGGATCCTGAACCTCTACCTGTGATTTCATGATTCTCCGATCGCTGTCAGGTCATCCGTGGCAGATCCACGGCAAATCAGACGCCCACCTCCGAAATACGGCAAATTGGACACTCCCAAGGTATCGAGATCGGGCAACTTCAACAAGGGCAGGAAGCCGACTCTGACCACCGATATCCGGGCTTTTTGAGACCTCTCGGGTCAATCTCGACAGGCTCACTTGCCCTTGAATCTGACCCGGACAAAAAAATGGCCCCGCCGGTTCCCCGGCAGGGCCATATCCCCGATCGATTGCACCCCTGTTAACGAATCGAAAGTGCGTCCACATCCTCCGAGGCATCGATCCCCAGAGCCGTGAGATCCAGGATCAATTGGGCACTTCCGGAGGTCGCTCCTCCAAAGGTGCCGGTGAAACGGGAGACGTCTTCGTCTGCACCGCTCGACCCCGATCCGGAGTAACTGCCCACCGTAGAGAAGAGCAGCGTGCCATCAAAATCAAGACTGATGCCATCCAGATCTTCTCCACCACTTTGGCTGAATCCGACATCACTGCCGTCGAAGAAAAGGGACCACGATCCGCCGGAGTTGGCACCGAGAGAAGTGGGAGTAAAGAGAGCCACGTTTTCATCATGACTGTTCGGTCCCCCACCCTTGGCGGTTCCCACCGTCGAGAAGAGGAAGGTGCCATCGTCGAGCACACAGACCCCATCAATATCTTCTCCATTGGTGGTCAGGCTCACATCCGAACCATCAAAGAAGAAGCTCCATGAACCGGCGGTGTTGGAACCGGTACTCGTGGGTGTAAACAGAACCAGGTCAGAGTCATCGACATCGACACCACTCGGTCCACCGGTGAGCCCGAACAGCGTGAAGGCATTGTTGAAGGACATCACGACACTGCCATCTGCAAGAACACTGAGAGCATTGATATCGGTGCCACCGATTCCGACGTCACTGCCGTCGATGAACATGGCCCAGGTTCCCGTTGCAGGGTCGTAGGTCACCACATCTTCGTCCCGTACCGTACCGACACCGGGAACGAAGGTGTTGTTGACGAAACTGAGGTAGTACAGGGTCGTCGAGGGAGGCGGTGGTGGCGGCGGCGGATCGTTGACGACCACACACCCGTTACACACTGCGGTATCCGATCCACCGGGACCGGTGGCAGTCAGAGTCACCGTGTAGGTACCCGCGCTGGTGTAGGTATGCGACGGACTGGTTGCACTCGATCCGTTGCCGTCGCCAAAGTCCCAACTGTAGCTGCTGATGTCTCCACTGCTGAGATTGCTGAAGGCCACCGTCAACGGCGCATCGCCATTGTCCGGAGTCAGAGTGAAATCGGCAACCGGAGCAGGAGGTGGCGGCGGTGGCGGATCTGTCACGGTGATGCAGTTGCTGCAAATCGCAGTATCGGATCCACCGGGTCCGGTCGCTGTCAGGGTCACGGTGTAGTTGCCGGCAACGGTGTAGGTATGCGAAGGGTTGGTTGCAGTAGAACCATTTCCATCCCCGAAGTCCCAGTTGTATCCACTGATATCCCCACTGCTGAGATTGCTGAAGTCGACCGTCAGTGGTGTTTCACCTGAGGTGGTCGAAACAGAGAAATCGGCAATCGGTGCACTCGGAGGAGGAGGGGGCGGATCACTGACGACGACGCAACCCCCGCAAACCGCAGTATCGGATCCTCCCGGACCGGTCGCAGTCAGCGTCACGGTGTAGGAGCCCGCCACTGTGTACACATGGGAAGGATTCGATGCAGTCGAAGTGTTGCCGTCTCCGAAGTCCCAACTGTATCCACTGATGTCACCGCTGCTTTCATTGGTGAAGTTCACCGACAACGGAGCATCCCCGGAGGATGGAGAAAGTGAGAAGGCAGCCACCGGTGCCGGAGGAGGAGGTGGCGGAGGAGGATCTTCGACAGTGATGCAGGAGGAGCACACCGCGGTATCCGAGCCCCCGGGTCCCGTCGCTGTCAAAGTAACCGTGTAAGTCCCCGCGCTGGTGTAGATGTGGGAAGGCTCGGTCGCGGTTGAGCCATTGCCGTCTCCAAAGTCCCAACTGTATCCGGACACATCCCCGGTGGTCAGGTTGGTGAACGCGACCGTCAGAGGGGTTTCACCCGAGGTGGGATTGGCACTGAAATCGGCGACCGGTGCCGGCGGAGGCGGAGGTGGAGGTGATCCTCCGAAGCAATTCAGAATCGCGGCAACGAGATCTGCTCGCGTCGATGCACCGTCATTCAGGCCGGCGATTTCAAAGGACGTACCAAAGGTGCGGTAACCGCCGGCATCATTGAACACTCCCACATTGTACGAAGGGCTGGGGTTCACCAGGGTCACCGTTGCCGAGCCGGTGGCTCCGAGGCGGTCCATCCAGTTGTTCTCACCGGAATAACTCCACGATTGTCCGCTCAGATCACAGCCGGTCCCTGCTGCCCCGGTCACCGTCGACAGGTCAGCACTGCCGTCGGCAAGACCACTGATTCCAAAACGGCCATGCAGGGTTGTTGCTGAATCGTAGGCCCAGGTATCCCCGCCCTCCATGTAGAGGAAGTTGCCACCGACACCATTGGTCAGGTAGGCATCCAGAGTGGAAGACTCCCCCGAAGAGAGAACGTGGTTGGAAGGGTAGATGCCGAGGTTGACCCACACGGCTTCAAAAACATCGAGGTCTGCAACATCGCCCAGAGAACTGACCACCAGGGGCTGACGACCTGCAGCTGTCAGGGCGTCTGCGAGACCCTGCCCCCCTGCCACCGTTCCGGAAGCTGCGGAAGGAGCCCAGACCAGATCGGTGGCTCCACCGATGGAAAAGATGTTGCAGCTGGCGGCCGCACTCGGATCCGATCCCTGGAAGCCCCGAATCGAATAGGAAGTCGAGCCGACGGGCGTGTTGTTGTCGGTGTAAGAAGTTGCGGAGCCGGAAAGGGTCGCCAGCAATGTGCCATTGCGGGTCACTTCGACAGAGGTGTAGCTGTCACCATTACTCCAGCTGAGAGAGGTCGAGGCACCACTGTTGTTGCAGGACAGGTTGGTCGGTCCGGGAACCAGACTGGCCACTGCCAGCAAAAGAGCCTCACAGTTAACCCTTCCATAACCCATGTAGATGTCATAGCCGGGTGTGTCTTCTGAAGGCGGGCCGACCTGGTCATCCGCGGTTTGGCGCATCAGGGTCCGTACCTCCGCCTCGGTCAATCCCGGAGCGACAGCGAGCAGCAGGGCTCCAGCACCTGCTGCGTGAGGCGTGGCGGAAGAAGTTCCATTGAAACTGGTGGTGTAATCACCGGAGGCATATCCCCCGGAACCGGCGATATCGACGGTGGTGGTCAACGGACCAGGAGCCACGAAATCAAGGGTCGATCCGTAGTTGCTTCCCCACCAGGTTTCGCCGTCACAAGAGGATGGACTCTTGCGTTCGTCACAGGGACTCGATGCTCCGACAGCGATCGCTTCAGGATATGCAGCCGGATAGGAAACCCCACCATTGTCATTGCCGGAGGCGAAGAAGTTCGGGCAACCCAATCCTCCACGACCCACGGTCGTTCCATAACTGACCGCATTCTGGATTGCGGTACTGGCCGATCCCCCACCCCAACTGTTGGAGAGAACATCCGCACCATTGTCGACCGGCCATGTCAGGCCATCGATGATCCAGTCCGTCTGTGTCCAGTAGTTTCCGAAACCGATGCGAATCGGCATGATCTTGCTGTTCCAGGTGACACCGGTCACACCGATACCATTGTTGCCCGAGGCGGCAACGATGCCTGCACAGCAGGTACCGTGACCATCCCCCGAGTTGGCATTTCCGGGTACACCTCCCGGTGTCGGATCTGCAGTCACGGCATCAAATCCGGCAACCATGTTGGCAATCAGATCCGGGTGATCCACATCGACACCCTCATCAATGATGGCAACGATGATGTCGGAAGAACCCGTAGAGATATCCCAGGCCGCTTCCATGTGCATGTCGGCACCCGGGGTTCCACCCGTCTGTCCGGTGTTGTTCATGTCCCACTGACTGGAATACAGCGGGTCGTTGGGAGCCGCCATTTCAGGAAGATCATGAATGAAGTTCGGCTCTGCAGCCTCGATCTCATCTCTGAGAAGCAACTCCCTGGAAAGCTCAAAGCCTTTGAGGGGAGATCCGCTGAAAGAAACCAGATAGGTCGGATCGAGTGCGGAAAAGGACCTGATTCGCTGCAGGTCGAACTCCTTGAGGAGAGCTTTGATGTCATCTTCATCAACGGCACCGTCAAAAGTCAGGATCAACTCAGGCCGGATCACCATCTCTGCCCGGTCGTACTGTAGCAACGGAGCAGCCAAAGTGATGTCAGGGCTTTGCGTGAGAACTTCCGTCAGTTTCATCCACGCAGCAGAGTCGATCCTTCGCGACGTTTCCACGTAGTAAAGACGGGGGTACTCCTGTTCCTTGTATGAGGTCCCGCCGATCAACGGGCCGGTACTTTTCAGGATTCCCTGAAGAATCTCATCCGCATCCTCTGTTCCCTCTGCGAGAAGAATGGCCAATGTCCCCGGCTGACTCTGTTCGAGTGCAACCTGAACTTCACCGTAGGGATAGGACCAGGGTTTGGTGACCGATTGTGCCCAAACCAGAGAAGGCGCCCACAACAACACAACAAAAAGAAAGATGAATCTGGACATCGTTCCTCCGAAAAGAACGAGCCATCCGCCTGCACTCCGTGCCAGAGTCGGAAGATGAACTCACTGGATTTTGTGTAACAGAGCCAAAAACTCGCAGGCGGATACGAGTGGAACTGAAATCCTGATGACGGATGGCACACCCAAATCAGGCGGACGGATTTCAGATCCGCATTCAGTTTGGATCTTCGATTTGGTCGTGACAAGTGGCCATTTGTGAAGTCGGAAACGATAAGAAAAATAATTCACAAATCCCGGTCCGGCCGGTCCTGATTTGCGGATGACACCGATGAACCTTTCTTGTTTCTTCAAGCCGATCGTGACTGGTCATGCTCTCCAATGCCGATTACCTTTGGTCATCGTTGCATTATGAAGCAAGGAGGATGCATGTTTCAGCCATGGTTGGTGACTCTGTTGATCTGGATACCCGCGCTTGTCACTGCTGGAGATCCTGCTGAAACGCCCTGGATTTCCCTGAAACCGGAAAATCACAACGGCAAGCACATCGTCTTTGTCACCGGAGATGAGGAATACCGATCCGAGGAGGGCATGCCCCAGCTGGCAAAAATCCTCAGCAAGCACCACGGATTTCACTGCACGGTTCTTTTTTCCATCGATGCTGAAAATGGCTGCATCGATCCCGGAGTGCTCGACAACATTCCGGGATTGAAGGCTCTGGACGATGCCGATCTGCTGGTGCTCTTTACCCGTTTCAGAAACCTGCCCGACGAACAGATGAAACATATCGCTGACTTCGTCGAATCCGGGAAGCCGGTCATCGGCCTGAGAACTTCCACCCACGCCTTTGATATTCCCAATGACCGCAAGTATCACCGCTGGTCTTTCCGCAACGACCAGTGGAAGGATGGTTTCGGTCGTCAGATCATGGGAGAAACCTGGATCGCTCACCACGGAGGTCACGGCTGGCAAAGCACCAGCGGCATCATTCCAGCGGACATGAAGCAACACCCGATCGTCCGCGGCATCAACGACGGTGAGATTTGGGACCCCTCGGACGTCTACACCGTTCGCCTGCCACTCCCCGATGGTTGCATTCCTGTCGTCATGGGGCGGGTTCTCTCAGGCATGAATCCCGAGGACGGTCCCTGTGAGCCGGAAGAACGGGATGGAAAGACCTTCGACAAAAACAATCCCATGATGCCTCTGGCCTGGGTTCGCGAACTGAAAAGCTCTTCCGGAAAAACGCAGAGGGTTTTCTCTACCACCATGGGCGCCTCCCAGGCTTTCACCCGGGAAGGCAGTCGCCGTTTGTTGGTTCAGGCTTGTTACTGGTGCCTGGGCATGGAAGAGAAGATCGACGGCAAAGGGGACGTCTCCATCGTCGGCAAGTTCAAGCCGACGTCTTTCGGCTTCAACTCACACACGAAAAACCTGCGCCCCAAAGATCTGCTCGATTAGTCGCGGCTACCACCGAGAAGGCCCAGCCTCCAGAGATAGTAGAGCAGGGTCAGAACCGCCTGGATCGTTGCCGCCACATAGGTCAGTGCGGCAGCGCCCAGAACGCTTTGAACCCCCCGCATCTCTTCCTGGTCCTGGATCAAACCGCTGTCAGCAAGCAATCGCTTTGCTCTGGCACTGGCATCAAATTCAACCGGCAAAGTGATCAACTGAAACAGGACCACCGCACCAAAAAGTGCAATCCCCGCAGTGATCAGTGGCCCGATGGAGAAGAATGCCCCGGCGAAGAGTAACGGAAAGGCCAGCCAGGAGCCGAGACTGGCAATAGGAACATAGGCACTGCGCAGTCCAAAAAACGGATATCGGGTCGCATGCTGAATCGCATGACCTGCTTCGTGGGCGGCAATCGCAGCAGCAGCGACACTGGATCCGTGGTAGTTGCTTTGGGAAAGTCGCACGACCCGATTGATAGGATCGTAGTGATCAGAGAGATAACCATGGGAAATCTCAATGGGGATATCTTCCGCTCCACCCATCTCACAAATTCTTCTCGCGACTTCCGCTCCGGTCATCCGCCTGTTCGTTGGAACCTCGGACCATCGTGCAAAGGCACTCTTGACCCGCATCTGGGCCCACATCGCAAACAGAAACGCAGGCCCCACAAAGACGAAATACATCGGATCAAAATAGAAGAATGCAAACTGGGTCACGGGTCTTTCCTCCTGAATCAGATGGACGGTGGCTCACCCGTTGGGGTTCCCATTCGTCACATGTACAGATGAAGGTTTTTCACGGTTGGGTTCCAGAAAATTTGTGCTTCAAGTGCTCCAATCATGCCTGAAACAGCGATGGCCACTGGGCCTCCCCCTTTGGGATCCACTGAAGAGCGTGTAAAATAAAGATATAAATATCCATATTTGTGTCTACAGGACACCCGCAGTGCTCTGACTGCTCTCGTGGATATTCAGTGGCTCTGAATCAAAAATCTGAAAGGAGGCGACCATGAATACTCATGGAATTTACGCCATCATCGTGCTGGCAATCCTGCTTCTGGGATTGGGCGGCAGCCCTCTTCACGCCCAGTTGGACCAGGACGACTTTGAAAGTTATGCCATCGGCTCCACCATCAGTGGGCAGGGCAGTTGGGATACCTGGGATCAGGTCCCCGGAGTCGATTCCATCGTCACCACAGCCTATAACTCTACGGTCGGCGGAGATCGATCTCTGGAGTTGGGACCCGGTGACGATATCGTTCGCCTCTTTAATGGCCTCAATCAGGGTTTGTTCAGTTTCACATCGAACGTCTACATTCCGTCGGGACAGAACGGAAACTACTACTTCATTCTGCTCAACACCTATGAGCACAACGGTCCCAAAAACTGGTCGGTGCAAGTAGAGATGAACGACGCAACCGGACTCGTGGAAGACTTTGGCGGATCATCTGCTGTCACCGGTTTGTCGACTCCAACAACCATCGTTTACGACCAATGGGTTGAGATCGAGGTGATCGTCGACATTACCAACAACGTCTACAGTGCCAACTACAATGGCGTTCAAATCATGCGCGACAATGTTTGGCAAAATGGTGGTGCAAGCCAGATGCGTTGCGTCGACCTCTACAATGGTGGCACCGGTACCTTTTACTATGATGACGTTTTGGTAGATCTCGTCGGTGGCTGCAGCAGTTGCTGCCCCTTTGATACACTGAACTGTGTCTCCGATTGCCCCACCGACAGTGTCAATCTTGACTGGAGCAGCTTCCAGACCGGCCCTTACCCTCAGGGAATCACCATCCGTCGTGATGGTGTCGATATTGCTTCACTTCCCGGAGATGCCACCACCTACCAGGATGTGAACGTGGACGACGGTGTTCATGAATATGAAGTAGTGGGTGTTTGCAGTGCTACAACCACATGGTCGACCTCTTGCAGCATCATTCACTGCAGTGCGATCGACAACGACACCTGTGACACTGCTTTACCTGTCGATCTGGGTGTCGCCACCGCTTTCGACACAACCTTTGCATTGACTGATCCAGCGGCCCCTCCATTCAGTTGTGCCAACGGTGGTTCCGTCGATCAGTGGTATACCTTCACCCCCACCTGTGATGGAGTTTTCAACGTCTCTCTCTGTGGATCCAGTTACGACACCGCCATCGAAATCTTCGATGGTGGAGTCACGCCCGGAGATTGCTCCACGATGACCCTGATCGAATGCAACGATGATTTCTGTGGTTTTCAGAGTGCTCTCAATCTGACAGCATTTGTTGGAAACACCTACTACCTGCGAATCTCCGGATTCGGTGGCGACCGTGGCCCCGGTACTCTCAACATTGGGATGGCCGAGATCACCGGACTCACTGGATTCTACGATTGCACCACCGGCTTCTCCGAACTCGCCTGGGATGGAACCGGTTTTGGCCCGACCTACGATGAGTACGAAGTACTTCGTGATGGTGTCTCCATCGCTTCCGGGCTACCCGCAGGCACGACGACCTTCACTGACACCTCTCCCGTCGTCGGTTCCCAGACCTATCAAATCATCGGCATCAGCAATGCCTGTGGTTTGTCCACTGCCGGAACAGAATTGACACTGACCGCCCCTGACCTTTCGGCAACGGATGTCATCTTCAGGGTCGAGCTTCCTGGTGGATCCATCGACAGTGCACAGGCTCTGGCTGATGCCTTGAGTGCAACAGGACGGACTCCGGTCATCGTTGAAGGCCAACCTGAAGTTGCCAGTTGTGGTCTTCTCGACCCCGCCACTTCAGCGACGGAAAGACTCTGGTATTGCGGCGGAACTTACCCCAATGGGCAGGCGATGACTCCTGCCTCCGCTGTGGCCATATCTGAAGCCCAGGCTTTGGGAATCGGGATTTATGTCGAAGCTGGAGACGCGTGGGGATTCGATCCTGTCGACCCGGCCTTTGCTGCAATCGATGGCATCGCCGATGGCATCCTTGATGGCGATGACTCCTTCCTGACGATGAATGGACTCGACAGTGGCTTCGGTCTCGATCTGACCAGTTTCGTTGCGGTCGCCTACAATCAGGACAATGCCGCAGACAATGACTGGACTGATCAGCTGGTTTCCACAGACCTCGACCTGTTGGGACCGGAAGCCGGCCCCATCTGGGAAGAAGGAACGGGCCTTTATGGAACGGGTGTTTACTACAACACCAATGCCGGCGGAAAGGTCATTTGCCAGAGTTGGGAATTTGGTGGCTTCGGCGGTTCACAGGAGGACCTGATCGACAGCTACGTAGCGGCGATGGGGAGTGGCGGCGGAGGTCCTGTAGGTCCTCAGTTCCGCAGGGGTGACTCCAACGGCGACGGTGGTTTCAACATCGCGGACGCGGTTTATCTGTTGGCTGCACTCTTCAGTGGAGGCCCCGCCAGCGCCTGTTCTGATGCCAGTGATGCCAATGATGATGGTGGAGTCAATATCGCTGACGCCATCTTCAAGTTGGCCACGCTCTTCAGTGGTGGAGCGCCCTTGCCGGCTCCGGGATCTGTCGACTGTGGTCTCGACCCCACAGAGCCGGACGGCCTTGATTGTGCAAACTACAACTGTCCCTGACCTGTTGGGGAAGTCTGTAGAAAAGAGGCGAGGGGAAATCCCCTCGCCTCTTTTTTTGTCTCTGAACTCAATCTTGCCGGCAACACTTATTCATCACGCTGGACCGTCTCCGGGGAGAAAGCTGGCAGACAGACTGCCACATACTCTGCGCCCCCATCCTCAGGGCTGCTGTAACGAACCCACTCTCCGGCACGGGCGATGACCGCCTGGCCCGAACGCACCATTTGCTCTCCACCCTCAAATTCGACACGAAGAGCCCCTTGAAGAACCAGTGTCATCTCATCAAACCGGGGGCGTTGCCCCGGCTCCTGCCACCCTGCCGGTGATACCATGCGGGCAACGCTGACCGCTTCGTCACCGGTATTGACGCGACCCACATATTCCTCAATTCGCTTCGGCATGTTCCCGACAGATTCGACCACCGTCGGTGACTCCACAAACTCGGGCATTTCTGACTCCTCCCCATGCGTCTGTCAGCCGCAAATCATAACCGAAGCCCGCTGGCAAAAGACCGGATCTGCTGGCACGATGGAGGTCTGGAGGATCGATGAGCCTGCTGACACTGCTAATCCTGCAACTTTGCCTCACCCCTGCTGTCATGGATGAGCCCACCTTTGAGGGACGTACCCATGAAGAGTGGAAAAAACTGATCCTCCCCGGTGTCGAGGATCGCTGGTTGACGATTCCCTGGCACACCAGCCTCCACGAAGGATTGAAGAACTCAGGGCTCGAGGGCAAACCGCTGCTGCTGTGGCTGATGAATGGACATCCCCTCGGCTGTACGTGAGGCAACGGTGTGGCGGGCCGGCGGTCCGTCTGGAATGACCCCCGGGTGGTCGAAAAAGCCCGCAACTTCGTACCCGCTACCGATGAGGTCTGGCGCTTGCAGCGACACCCCGATCGGGAATGCCAATTCTTCCGCCAGCAGGTTGCCGGTCGTCGCACTCCTATCGGTGGCTCCTGGCAGGGCCTCTACATTTTCAGTCCCTCCGGTAAACTCCTCGCCCGACAAAATACCCTGCAGGCAGACAAGGCACTCCAGTTGATGGACAAGGGTCTCGAAGCATGGAGCACCCTTCCTGAAGAAGAAAGAAATCCAGCGGAGCTGGAACTCTATCTTCCGGACCACCGCTGGGAACTCTTTTATCCCGGCAAGGGTCTGGTCCTGACGAGTACCTCCCGCGATTTTCCTGCAGGAATGGATGACCCCCAGAAGAGAGGTCGCTGGAACCGAGACCACATCTGGTTCCATGATTCAGAACTCGCCGAATGGTTACCCCCAAAATTGGAAGTCGGCGAGTCCACGGAACTGCCGAAAACATTGGCATTGCGTCTCGCACGCTTCCACGTCGTCGACAACATCTCCGGCCAGGAAGGCCCTTTCTCTGACCAGGATATCGAAAAAGCACAGATCAGAGTAAAAGTCGATCGCGTCGAGAAAGATCAGGTTCACTTGCTGATCACCGGTGATTTCGTCACCAAAAGCGATGGGGTCTACAAGCTGGGTGAAACCGATTGGAAACACTTCCCCAGCAGAACCCGCGGGGTGAATGCAACGATGCACGGTACCGCGATCTGGAACCCGGCGAAGCAAGGGTTTGATCGCTTCGATGCCATTCTCACCGGAACGGTGTGGGGAGGCAGCGG
>JAAXJX010000058.1:76327-123647 GCA_012269595.1 Planctomycetia bacterium
CGACCGTCCACCAGCGCCCGATCGCAGGAGATGGAAGCCGTAACTCGAGATGACTTCCTACCGTCACTTCCAGCTTCTGGACGGGTGTGTTTTCATTCGAAACCACGGGATCGTGAATCGTGGTGCTCTGGCAACCACAGACCAACAGCAGCGAGCCGTATAAAAAACAAACCCTTGTCCAATTACTCAAAGGCATCTTCGAGCTCTCATTCGATAAGTGGTTGTGTGCGGATCAACGACGTCTTCATTATGCACGGTAACATTGAATCAGCAAAATCCGGACAGAGTGTGATCAACTGAAGGGGCGTCAATTGGGGACCTGTGACTCTTTACTTTGCGCTCATTCCATGAAAAGGGGCGTCAGGGTGGGAAAGCCCCCCGACGCCCCGATTCAGATCTCAAGTCACTTCGTCAATTCTTGTTGAGCAGTCCACCACCGGTCAAAATCCACGCAGTGGCCAGCCAGGCCGCCCATTGGTCATATGGAAAAAATCCTCCGACAAAGGCTGCCATTATCAGCATCGTGATCACTCCACGAGCATCGACTCCACTGAGTCCTCCGTTGGTGTAAACACCCATGGCCATTCCGGCAACGGTCAGAGCAATGATGGCCTGGGCCCAAAGACCATTGTCTGCCAATGCTCCCGTGGCGATTTTGCCCCAGTCTGGTGCCGTTTCTCCGCCCATTTGTCCGATACCCGCCATCAAAATTCCGACGATCAGAAAAATGACGATGCCTATGATCTTGTCCTGCATCTCGATCCCCCAATTCTTGTTTCCACCCTGAGGGTGGCAGACCGGTGAATCCGGCCCCAACAGTGGTCACTTTGGGATCCCACGGCGACTGGACCCTCAGAGCTTCCCCACCACTGCCGTGCCACCAGTTTGGGCGGTCACAAACTCAAGATTCAAGACTCCTGATTCCTCTACCCCTCAACAGAATCTGTGATTTCGCCACAACAGGTCACGAACCGCTTCCAGATGGTAAATCAGCCTGAATCCAGAGGGCCCCATCTGGTGACGGAGAGAATGATTATCGGCTCCCAGTGGGCCTTGCCCGGGGGTGATTTTGCAGGGAATGTGGACCCTTGCGGATTTCCCTCAGCAAGGAGTACGCCATGACCCCGCTGGCTTTCGGCTTCATCATCTACCTGGTCGGCCTCATCGTGATCGCCCTGTTGTGCTCCCGATCGCACCAGAACCTGCCCGACTTTTTGCTCGCGGGAAGGCGTCTTGGCCCCTGGGTCGTTGCCTTTTCTGAGAGGGCATCTGGAGAAAGTGGCTGGTTGCTCCTCGGCCTCACTGGCCTCGCCTACGCCAGTGGCCTCGGGGACCCTTCGGGTCTGAAGCTCGAGCCTGCATTCTGGACGATGGTGGGTGGAATCAGTGGTCTGTCCCTGAGCTGGTATGTCATCGCCCGCCCCCTGAGATCCCAGTCGGAAAAGTATGGTGCGCTGACGATGCCCCGCTTCTTCGAGGCACACCTCGGAGAAAAATCGGGACGCAAGAGTGATCCCACCCTCCGGCTTCTGGCCACGGGCATTATCGCCTTCTGCTTCACCTTCTACATCGCCGCCCAATTTGTGGCGGTCGGTAAAGCCCTCGAGAGCACCTTTGGCTGGAATCAGCAGATCGGAGTCCTGATCGGTGCCGCCGTCATCGTCTTCTACACCCTGATGGGGGGATTCCTCGCAGTCGCATGGACCGATTTCCTGCAGGGCTGGCTGATGCTCATCGCTCTCGTCGTCCTGCCCATCGTTGCCATGAGTCAGCTGGGGGGCTGGGGAGCCGTCTCAGACAAGGTGACGACTATCGATCCGAATCTCCTGTCGATCACGGGGGGACGATCAACGATCCTCCTCTTCTCCGGCATCATCAGCGGCTTTGCGGTCGGCCTCGGCTACATGGGTCAGCCCCACCTTGCGGTCCGATACATGAGCATGAGCTCCGCCAGCGATACGCCACAAGCCCGGAGAATTGCCATCATCTTCGGCTGCTTGACCTACGGGGGAGCCATCTTGATGGGCATCGTCGCCATCGCCTGGTTCGGAACCGGGGCCTTTGCCGATACGGAAAAGATGATGCCCACTCTGGCACAGGAAGTGTTTCCGGGTTGGCTCGCCGGTCTGGTCATCTGCGGTGCCCTGGCGGCGATGATGTCGACCGCCGATTCACAGTTGCTGGTCACCTCGTCCGCCTTCACCGAGGATGTCTATCACCAGGAGATCAACCGCGAAGCCAGCGACGAGAAGCTGGTCAGAATGGGCCGCTGGGTCACCCTCAGTGTCGGTCTTCTCGCCTTTGCACTGTCGACCCAATCCGGATCGAGCATCTTCAAAAAGGTGCTCTTCGCCTGGTCCGGACTCGGTTCCGCTTTTGGCCCGCCCCTGTTGCTATGCCTCCACTGGTCGCGGACCAGCCGCAACGGCGTCATCGCCGGCATGATTTCCGGACTGGTAACCGTTCTTTGTTGGGACAATCTGAATGCCAATGAGGTTCTCTCCGGGTGGATCCCCGGACTTCGTCTCTACAGTCTGGTTCCGGGATTCCTGGTCAGCCTGTTGGTCACCCTTTTCGTGAGCACCCTCAGCCCAAATTCTGGGGGAAAAGACGGAGATTGACCTGATTTCAGGACAACTTGCCCCCTGAACCGGGGTTCGCCAATGATCGGTTCAACGAGTACATTTGAGATCAAAAGATAGGATTCGAAATGACCCCCGCTTCCAAGGCCCTGTTGATTGTCGCTCTGGTTCTGAGCAGTGTTTCCCTGTTTCTCTCCAGCAAACCTGCCGAGCAGAATTCGGGCCCTGTGTTACAAAAGCAATCGCAGGTCGATCTTTCCCAACTGGAGGAAACCCTCCAACAGGTGAGCTCGGAGTTGATCACCATCAGCGCCCGTCTCGATGCACTGGAGAACCCTGTTGGCCAAAGTGGTTCAGCCAAAGGCAAAGGTGGTAAAGGGGGCTCCAAGGAAGCACTTGTCGGTGAAACCGCCATTGCCGCAAAGGTCGATGAAGCAGTCCAGAAAGCCCTCGACAAGCAAGGGGTCGATCTGGTCAAAAAGGCTCAGCGTCAGGCAAAGCGGGAAGGCAACCGCACCAGCTTTGACAAGTTTGTCACCCGTTTCGGCGAGGGTTTGCCACAGGTGTATCAGGGTATCTCTGAGAAGATGAATCTCGATCGAAATCGCCAGCAGCAGTTGGAAGAGACTCTCGAATCAGGCTGGGCCCGCATGGATGAGCTTACAGCACAACTTTACAACGACGACCTCGCTCCCGAAGAGGAAATGGCATTGATGGGGGACATCAAATCGGTCGTCGGCGAAACCATCGACGAGCTCGGCACCTTCCTCAATGGCAATGAGATGATGGACCTCGGCGAAATCATGATGGCCACCGAAGGAACCGAACGGATGGGTATGGGAGTCGCCGGAGCCGCCAAGGAAACTCTCGCCGAAGAGGAAGAACCTGCAGACCGGCCCTGAAGGTCTAGGCGAGCCACTCCTGCTGGACGTGGCCGTGAACATCGGTCAGTCGCTGTTCTCGGCCGCCGAAGAGCTTGGTCAGCCGGGTGTGATCGACCCCCAGCAGGTGCAGCATCGTCGCGTGCAGGTCATAGATCTCGACCGGTTTGTCTTCGGCACGATAGCCAAAGTCGTCGGTCGCTCCATGAACATGTCCCCCACGGATCCCCGCTCCCGCCAGCCAGATCGAATAACCGTAGGGATTGTGATCGCGACCGTTGTCCCCCTGGGCAAAGGGAGTTCGCCCGAACTCTCCGGCCCAGACCACCAGTGTGTCCTCCAGCAATCCGCGACGCTTGAGATCGGTCAACAGTGCGCCTATGGGCTGATCGACGGCTCGCGCATTCTTTTCATGACCATCCTTGAGATTGCTGTGCTGATCCCAGCGATCGGTACCGACGTAGGGACAGGTCAGTTCGACAAAACGGACTCCACGCTCGACCAGCCGACGTGCGAGCAGGCATTCGCGGGCAAAGGTGCGCGTCGGCTCATATTCATGATCGAGACCGTAGAGCTCGTGGACCTCTTCCGGCTCTCCAGAGAGATCCGAGAATTCCGGAACCGAGGTTTGCATTCGATAGGCCAGCTCTCCCTGGGCAATCGCCCCTTCCATCGCTTCCGTCTCGCCTGCTGATTCAAGACCGAGGTGATCGAGGCGGGCGAGAAGTTCCAGTTTTCGTTTCTGGCGCTCCTCCCCTTCGCGGATGCGAATGTTGGCCAGCGCCTCTTCTCGCGGAAGAACGATGGAACCCTGATGGCTCGCCGGCAAAAAGGAGTTGGAGAAACAATCGAGACCTCCCGGAGGAATCAGGCCCCCATTGAGGACGACAAAACCGGGGAGATTCTGGTTCAGACTTCCCAGACCGTAACTGACCCAGGCACCCATACTCGGTCTTCCTGATAGCCCGAGTCCGGTATGAAGAAAATAGTTGGCGTTGGTGTGCTCATTGAACTTGCTCGTCATCGACCGCACCAGCAACAGATCATCCGCATGCTTCGCAACGTGGGGAAACAGGTCGCTGATCTCGTGGCCACACTCTCCATATCGCTGGAAGTCCCACGGAGATTTCAGCGTGTTACCGATACTGTTGAACTGGGTGCGCTCCATCTTTTCCGGGAACGGTTGGCCGTGATATCGGGCCAATGCGGGCTTGTTGGGATCAAAGGTATCGACCTGACTCGGTCCACCATCCATGTAGAGGAAGATGACTGATCGTGCCTTGGCCGCCGGCGGTGTCTGTCCATCGATCGGAGCCGCTTCCAGCAGTGCCCCGAACTGGTCACCCATTAGCGCACTGAATGCCACTGCCCCAAAACCGGAAGCACACTGGGCGAGCATCTCCCTGCGACCGATCAGTCGTCGCTGACCCCTGCAAAGGGCATCACCGGAGTGGGAATGGTTTCGGGAATCAGCGGACAAATCGAAACTCCTTCGACTGAAAGAGAACATGAGCCAGATCGATCCAGCGTTCGATCGATCCTTCTGAAACAAAGAGTGAAATCTCCTGCAGTTCCTGTTCTCCGGGTGCACGTCCCAATGCACTTTTCCACGCTTGAACCAGCGTTTCCTCAGTTCCCTGCTCGACCGCCTGATCATGCAAGGTTCTTCCCCACAGTTCGGCCATTTCGTGGGCAAAGGGGGAATTCATGAGGGCCAGCGCTTGAGCCGGCAGGTTCGATCGATCGCGCTTGCCCACGGTGGTCGAGGGAATCGGAAAATCAAAGACGGTCAGGAATGGATCGAGGAAGTTGCGGTTGACCGACAGATAGATGGTTCTGCGCCCCCGACCATCGACGGGCCCACTCGTACCCGGGCGGCCCCGGCCTGCCAGGAAGTCGGTCAGATGAATCGGCACGGAAGGACCACCCTGAGTTGAGTCCAGCCTGCCGGAAACCTGCAACATTCCGTCCCGAATCGATTCTGCTTTCAGGGTTCGGGTGTGTGCCCGATGCCAATGACGGTTGAGCGGATCCCTCTCATCCAGTTCCTTCCCGGGTTGCCGGGAATCCATCGCATAGGTTTGACTGAGAACCAGATCACGAATCAGGTCGCGTCGTGAGGGATTGTTTGCCAATCGGACGGCCAGATAATCGAGCAATCCCTGTTGTTCAGGAATGACTCCCATTCGACCGAAATCATCGGGGGTTTCTGATAACCCTTCACCCATGACCCAGCCCCAGATTCTGTTGGCCTGAACTCTCCAGAAGAGCGGATTCTCAGGCTCACAGATCCATTGGGCCAACTTCAAACGACCTGACCCTTCCAGCTCTCCCCCCAGCTCTTCCTGATGCGAAACCAGTTGGAGTGAGGATCGGGAAACCATTCCCCCCGGAGTCCCGGACTCACCCCGTATTTGAAGGGGGACATCCCTGCCAACAGGAGCATCGCTGCATGAGAGCACCCAGCGTGGCTGTGGAGCCTGGGCTTCGATCTCTTTCCACTCCATGACCGGCTTGATGACTGCAGCGTTCCAGGCACCTCCCCAACGAGAGGGATCCACCAATCCCTGTTCGACCAGTTTTGAGAGCAGCTTCGGATCGGTCAAAAAGCGGTTCAGCGTCTCCTCGGCCGAATCTTCCGCTCCCCAATCGAGAACCTGATCCACTGCCGCGCGATCATCCGAAAGCCAGATGCGATCAACGGCAATCCAGCCTTTTCCATGATCACGAATCTCTACATGGATGTGCCTGCCCTGATAACGATCGAGATCAAAAATCAGATGCTGGATTTCATCGATGCGATCAACGGTCTGGATGAATCCTTCAAAGAGAAGGGCGTTGTGTTCATCCATCCAGAAACCCTCAATACTGACGCGCACCTGGCAACTCTCTCCACTGGCGGTGACATGGAGATATCGTTGGTCTGCGTTGAAACTTCGCGAAAAGGCGGTACCGACGAGTGCTCTCGACCGACTGGCTGAGTTCAGGGTATCGGTCGCGGTCAATCTCGGCTCGCCAGTCAGTACCCAGGTTCCTTGCGAAACCCCATCAAAGGCGGGCCCATCCAGAGTCCACTCCGATAACCCCCCGGAAAAGTCGGCGATCAGTTGATCCGACGCCTTCAGGGGGCCAGATCCGGCCACGGGCAGGGTCAAGGCGGGATACGCCTGCACCCATTTGCGGAGAACGTCCTTGTCGAGTCCCTGCTTGCGAGCCATCCCTTCGATCATTCCCCGGGACGGGAAACCTGCCGGCGGAACATCCGTCAAAGAGAAGTTCGTGCAACTGATGTGACCCCATCCGCCTTCGCGCTCATCGATCACTTTCAGGACGGCTCTTTTTCCAGTATGTTCCGCAATATCCCAACGGACGCTTCTCAACTGGGTGCTGTTCTCTCCGGTGACCTGATGGATCACTTCTCCGTCGATGAGCAGTTGCACACAGGCTTCATTCGGATGTCGCCCCCCCGCAACTTCAAAGGTGAGATAATCGCGATCGACAAGAAAAGAGTCACTCGTGAGGAGACCCTTCCGACGATCACTTTCAGAAGAGTCGGTTCCTGATCGGCGATCATGACTGGTCGCCAGAAAGACCCCATCCCTGTCCTCCCGAAGGCCCTCTTGGAAAACTTCAGGAAGCTCATCCCGGGTATGGGGTCCGGGACCAAACGCGTCTCCGGTGACACTCCAACCGGACCACCCCTGCGAGAAATCCCACAGGAGCCGATCCTCGCGCTGGTCAGAGAATTCCTGCAAGTCTCCCTGATGGAGCTCTCTGGCAGAGCGAAACAGATCCACCAATGGCAGGCTTCGTTGGAAGTCGAGGCTTTGTTCGATACCGGAATGAAATCGTTTTTGAACCGGCTGCAGGGAATTCAGGAATAGGCCCACTTCCCCATTTTCGTCTGCGGGGTGGAGCACTCGTCGAGTCGATCGAATGATGCCGGACAGTGCAGTCCAGTCCGACTGTCCAATGGCATCGAACTTGTGGTCGTGACAGCGGGCACAAGAGACGGTCGCCCCAAGGAATGCCCGGGAAACCACATCGATCTGGTTGTCCACCCTTTCGAGCGTATCTGCCAGAACATCCACCGGCCCATGGGTGGCCTGTGACAGCCACCACCATCCTGTCGCCCGATGGGAAGCCTGATCCCCATCAAGCAAGTCTCCGGCGATCTGGCGAATCACAAAGTCGTCAAGGGGCAGGTCCTTCGAGATCGCCTCGATGACCCAATCCCGATATTCGAATGCGGGTCCGGCATGATAATCAAACTCATGACCGTGAGTTTCCGCATATCTCATCAGGTCGAGCCAGTGCCTTGCAAAATGTTCCGCATGCGCGGGACTTTCCAGAAGTTCATCCACCAGACGTTTTCGCGCAGACTCACTGGAGTCGATCAGGAAGGCATCGATTTGTTCTGAGGTGGGAGGCAAGCCAGTGAGATCGAAAACCACTCGTCTCAGCCAGGTCAAGGCTCCCGCTGCAGGTGCCGGAGGGGTCAACCCCTGCTCTTCCAATCCGGAAAGAATGAAACGATCGATATCACTTCTGCACCACTTGGGATCGGCGGGTTCAGGAACACTGGGAGAAACCAGCGGTGTCCAGGACCAATGGCCCCTCCAGGAGGCTCCCTGATCAATCCATCTTTCGAGGGTGGAGATTTCTGCTGAAGTGAGAGGCGGATGATCCACCGGGGGCATGGGATCGCTGGGATCTGTGACACGCTCCAACAACAGACTCTCCCCGGGCACTCCCGGAGTAATGATCGGTTCTCCCCCACGGGAAGTCCCAAAGAGACCTTCACGCTGATCCAGACGCAAACCGGCTTTCCGACTCTCCCCATCCGGACCATGACACGTGAGGCAATTGCGCGTCAGAATCGGCCGAACGTCCCGTTCGAAGTCGACCTTCTCTGAAGCCACCGTGATTTCGGGGAAGCCGATCAGGAAGATGGTCAGCAGGAGTAATATCGAGTGTTTCAGCATATCAGGATGCTATCCTGAGCCTGATAGTGAATCCAGATTCGAGCACCGTGTGATCTTTGCGATTCTGTACCCCAGTGATTAAATGCCACAGAAAGGAACAGGAATGTCCACGTCCCAGGATGACTCCAGGCTTGTCGTCCCCGGTTACACCATCCTGATTCTTTTTGTGACCTTGGCTATCCTGATTCCTCTGGTCAGTTACCGCATGGCCCAGAGTCTTGTCACTCCACCGGTCACAGAGCTCATCGAGCCCGGTTCGGACCTGAATCATCGCTCGTGGCAATCGGGAATCTGGAAGTATGGCGTAAAGCTGACTCCCCCAATACCGGAAGGTGAAGCAGACGGCCCCCGACCGGGTGTTCTCAACGTGACCTATTCCAAATTGCGGAGCAGCAACCCGGAGGATTCGAATCGTCCTGTCTCCTCCTACACCCTTGCCACCGACTTTGATGCTGATCGTCTCCGAGAAGTCATTTTTCTTGATTCCAACGGAGACGGCTGTCACACACTGATCGTTTGGGGCGACCAATCCACACCTGCTGAAAAACACACTGTGATCGGCTTCGAACCGGTACAAATCCCCGAGGGCGAAAAGAATTGGGAAGTGAAAACCTTTGACCTTTCCAGAATCCCGGGGCACCTGGCAGCCGGATATGCCGGCGGGGATACGGTCGAGCGTCAAAGTGAACTGCTGATCCGACGATTCCCCGTCAAGGCTGAGGGGGCGCCGGAGGGAACCGAGATGTCGATGATCTGGGATTTCCGCAGGGGTTACTGGCGCAAGGATCCGCGTTCCAATCAGTAATCAGTCATTCCTGTCGGAACGGTGCTGCATACCTTGTGCCGACACATTTCCAAGGGTGGCCTATTCCCCTCGAAAATGATTCAATCTGATGAGAGGGACAGTGTTTGATTCCTGTCCGTTCAGCCGCTGAAAGACACTGAGGATTTTCATGATCGATCCGATGCCCAGCCGTCCCAGACGAAATCGTTCCTCCGCTGCCATGCGTGACCTGATGCGCGAGATTCAGGTCAACAAAACCGATTTGATCTATCCGGTTTTCGTCAGAGAAGGATCTGGAACCTCCGAGGAAATCGGGACCATGCCAGGTATCCACCGGCATTCCCTCGATCACCTGGTTCGGCATCTGGATGAGGTTGTGGAACTGGGAGTTCGGGCTGTGGCCCTGTTTCCTGTTCTCGGGGATGACCGCAAGGATCGCACTGCCAGTGAATCTGTTCGCGAAGAAGGTTTGATGCAAACCAGCATTCGTGAACTGAAAAGTCGCTTCCCGAACCTCTTGCTGATTACTGATGTCGCCATGGATCCCTACTCCAGCGATGGTCACGATGGACTCGTCAGTGAAGACGGCCGAATCCTGAATGATGAGACCTTGCCGATTCTCGCAGACATGGCGGTAAGCCAAGCCAGAGCGGGAGCGGATATCGTCGCACCATCGGACATGATGGATGGCAGAGTCGCTGTCATTCGCGACGCCCTCGATGATGAGGGATTCACGGATGTTTCCATCTGTTCCTATTCCGCCAAGTACGCTTCGGCCTTCTACGGCCCCTTCAGGGACGCCCTCGACTCTGCGCCCCGAAGTGGAGACAAGAAGACTTACCAGATGGACCCAGCAAACCTGAACGAAGCACTGCGTGAGGTCGAGCTGGATATTGCTGAGGGCGCAGACATCGTCATGGTCAAGCCCGCAGGGGCTTACCTGGATGTCATTTCTGAAATCGCCGGGATCTCCCCGCTACCCATCGCCGCTTATCAGGTCAGTGGAGAGTTTGCGATGATCCGCTACGCCAGTCAGGCCGGTGCCATTGACGAAGAAGCAGCAATGCTCGAGTCCCTCGTGGCCATCAAACGTGCAGGTGCAGACATGATCTTCACCTACTTCGCTCCCGAAGCAGCCAAACTGCTGTCATAAAAAATGAGCCCTCGCCGCAGGGCTTCACGGCAAAGGCTCGAGAGATGGGGTCGTATTTGCAAGTTCGATGAAGATCATCTGAACTCATGTAATCATGGACCTATTGCCCAGCATTCGCGCCAAATCTCCCGCCAAGTCAGGAATTCGGTGACCTGAATAAATCACGCCGCGGTGTAAAATTATGACGACTTGAAGAACCGCTGAGTTCACACAGACAACAAGCGTAAAGGGTTACATGCTCAGCGAGGGATCAACGCCCCATTGCTCCAGATAAGGCTTGAGGCGCAGTTTTCTGGCAGTGTTGTCCGAAGACATGTAGCGGATTTTGCCAAAGATGGGTCTCTCTGGTCCCCAGGCCCTATCGTATCGGCCTACACACCACATGATTCCGCTGTAGGAATTCGGATCGCGTCCGTCCAGAGCCCAGCGATTGTTGAGGTGGACCATCGTTTCCACCGCTTCACGGGGATGGGAACTCCACTCGAGGATCTTTTTTCCCCAAAGCATGCGCAGATAGTTGTGGATCAATCCTTCACCCCTGAGCTGTCTTTGGGCTGCATTCCAGATTTCGTCGTGGGTTTCCGCAGCTTCCATCTCCTCAAGGGTATAGGACACCGGTCGAGTGTCCTCGGCATGTTCTTCCAGCGTTTTTCTTGACCACTCTGGCAACGATTCCCAAGTGTCCACGTCTTCATGATAGTGGCAAAAATTAAGCCCCAGTTCTCGCCATGTCAGCAGTTGGTCGATAAAGGCTTCGCCATTTTCGCCGGCATCCGCCCTGCAGGCCTGCTCCCAGATTTCCTGGGTCGAGATATGGCCGAAGTGGATGTATGGGCTCAACACACTGGTTGCGACTTTATCCGGTTGATTGCGATCTTCCCCATATCGATCGATGACATGATGGATGAAATGGGTCAATCGACGATTCGCTTCTGAACTGCCCCCTGGATGAACCGACACCGGAGCAACTTCCTGATCGATCGGCAAAGAAGAGATCAAACTTGAAGGATTGGTGAGCTGCTCCACAGAGAGAGGCACCCACTGATCAAGAATCTTTTCATCGAAAACATTCTTGCCCTGTAAACCTTCCAGAGGTTTGGCACTCGACAAGGCCATCAGGTGTGGATCAATGTTTTTCTTGTGCCAGTTCCGGAAGTGAAACGCCCGCGAAAAAACTTTGGGGACAGCCCTCACCGGAAGCAAACCCGCTCCATCGACTGCTTCAACATGAACAGCAGATTTCTTTCCCAGTCCGGCGACGATTTTGGGAGTAATAAAACAGGGCCATTCATCAGTGACAATGAGAGCCGCTTCCTGAGAAGCAGCCTCCACAAACCCCTTGGAATCGCCAGGCGATTTTTCCAAGAACGGTATGTATTGGATTCCCGCTTCTGCAAATGCAGCGGCGTTGTTCTCCATACCCTCAATGATGAACTGGTGAAATCGTGCGCTGGCCCAGCGGTGATTCAGCCCCAAGGCCTCCACAACCACCAACGGAATGTCGAGTGATCGGGCCCATGAAGCAGCACGATCAAGGGCGTGATTGAATCGGGTCCTGCGTGCGGTCGTCATCCAATAAAGGACGTATTTGCCGTCATAGTTCACGGGGCGGTCGTTGACCGGTTGAACTCTGCCAGTCAGGTCTACGGGATCCGCTGGAAGGCTCAAGAGAACTCGCCTTTTGATTCACTGGACTGCGGAATGTTGGCGACCAATCCCCTGGAAATCGAAACCAGCTCGTGAATGTTTTTTCCGATCAAAACGTAAGGATCACGATCGAGGCGCAACTTGTGAATCTGGGAGCCACCCATTACCAGGAAGGTGTTCTGTTCTCGCAACTCTCTGGCGAGTTCTTTGATTTCTGTACGAAGGATATGGGCTTTTCTCAGGTGGCTGACACTCAACCATGCGATCACCGGCTTGATCTTTTTGGCCTCATCCAAAAGTGCCTCGATCGGCAGGTTTGGCCCCAGATTGACTGCAGAAAATCCCTCACCCCTCAACGCAGTGGAGACCATCGCTGTGGGCAAGGTGTACGGATCTCCTGGAACAGCCGCCCCGATGGCAGTGCCTTTGGTAAAAACTCTCGGCAATCGGAATCGGAGATCCGCCAATACTTGAAGGCAAATATCATGAGCACGGTGCTCGATGGTGATGCCGGAGACCTCGTCATGCCAGAGCAACCCGATTCTTGCCATCGCCGGCTGAATGTCTTCGTCGAAAATTTCGTAGAGAGGACGACCATCAAGGTACTGGTTAAGAACCAGGGATCGAACGCGGGTCTCATCACCGGAGTGGAGTGCGTAGTACAGACGGTCCGCTGAACTCAGTTCATCTTCCTGCACTTCGAGGTCTTCCGAACCCAACCCCAGCAAATCCGGCTTGACCACGGTCACACCCGATTCACGGATAAAGCGCAGAGCCTCCTCCATGCCGATCCTGCGGTGTCCGCCCGCAGTTTTTTCGACATTCAGAAGACCCTTGTCCGCCCAACGCTTCAAGCTGGACTGACTGACACCTATCGCATCGCCGAGGGTTCGGGGAGTGAAGAATTCTTTATCCATAATGAGATCGTATTGACCTTTTCGAGGCTGTCGAGCGCAGAAAGGGACAAAAGCCCAAATGCATGCCCATTTATCGAAATTTGACCAGCAATTGAGACTCGACCCAAATCTGGACCTTGATGATCATATCACATCCTGCTTTAATTTTGGACGTTTTGCACGAATTTTACCGGGTTAGTCATTTTTCGGAATGAACTGACTCAACTCCCTTGGAGCCCCATGACTCACCTATCCCTCTGTTTGGCCTTCTTTCTCGTATCCGTGCCCGAATCGACCGATTCCGCGATCCAAAACCCTGATCAGGCGGTGGATACGGCAGCTCTGCCCGCTGCCGGAACCAGTGTTCATCTATCCGGTGCAGGCAAAGAAAAGCCTCGTCAGGACAAGGCGGGGACATGGAGATGCGACACCGCCAGGATTGGCACCCCATTGCCTGAGGGATACCCCGCGCCAACAGCACCCGGTTGTGTCGAACTCAAAACCTACCCCGTGGTTCGAAGAGCCAAGGTGGAAGGGAAAATTGCCCCCGACCTCGCCAGCAACTTCGGCTTCTGGAAACTGTTCACCCACATCAAATCGCGCGATATCGCCATGACCTCACCTGTGGAGATGGAGTACGACATCGATATTGGTGCTCCCTCACCAAAAGTTGCCGGTTGGGCGATGTCATTCCTTTACAGAACTCCTGACCTCGGTCCTACCGGAATCGCCGGTGCTGTCGTTGTCGAAGATGAAGCCCGGATGAGCTTTATCTCCGTCGGCTTTCAGGGAGGCTACGGCGTGAAACAGTTGACGCAAAGAATCGATCAACTGAAAGAAGAGCTCGCCAAGCATCCTCATCTTGAGTTGGCAGGTAAACCCAGAGCTCTGTTCTACAACGGCCCTGAAGTCAGAAGTCCTCTCCGTTGGGGTGAAGCTCAGCTTCCGGTTCGAATCCGCAACAGCACCGACTCCGCAAAGGGCTCTTCCAACGACAACTCTGATTCCGATTCACCTTCGGCCCAAAATTGAATCAATGAGGAACCCATGGACCTCTTGATTCTGAGCCAGTGGCTGACAACAGGCTTCATGACCGGATTGATCTGGTTTGTCCAGATCGTCCACTACCCCATCTATGTTCATGTTGGATCTGAAAAGATGCGGGAGTATCAGGAATTCCACATTCGCCGAACCACACTGGTTGTCTTTCCCGCCATGGTTCTCGAGTTGCTGGGAGGCTCCCTGTTACTCGTCTCGGAATGGCAGGGTTCAGCCCAACAACCCGCTCTCTGGGGATTCATTTTGCTCGCCGTCATTTGGCTTTCGACACTGGTTTTGCAGATCCCCAATCATGGAAAAATTGGCACGGCCAGATCTGTCACTGAAGAGTCGAAATCCTCTGAGCTGATCGCCATTCGGGCTCTCGTCAAATCCAACTGGATTCGGACCTTTGCCTGGAGTGGTCGACTGGCCTTGCTGGCCATCTATTTCCCACCGGCTTTCGCTGCAGGAACAACGGGACTTCAGGGCTGAGCGAAAAACTCATTGAGAAACTCATCGCCCTCGCTCCCCGGAAAGCCATCTGCCGATCCGACTTTCTCAACTTTTCCCTCTTTGAGATAGGCGATATCTGCGGCCAGATCCCGGACATCACGGAAATCATGGGTTACCAGAATTGATGGAATCCCCAGATCTGAAAGTTGCTCCGACAAAACCTCGCGCACTTCCCTGCGCGCAAGAATGTCCAGAGCACTGGCCGGTTCATCGAGAAGAACCAGTTGTGGCTTCTGAATCATGACCCTCGCCAGAGCCACTTTCTGACACTCCCCTGCTGACAGTTCCTCCGGCCGACGATGAAGCAAAGGTTTGATCTTCAGGTTTTCAACGGTTGTCGAGTGTTCCCCATCCATCAAGTCGGCCAATGTGAGGGTGTTGCTTCTGTCAGCGAAGAGTATGTTTTCGGCGACATTCATATGCGGAAACAATCCCAGCCCCTGAGGCAAGTACGCCAGGTTTCTGTCCTCGACTGGAACACAACAGGATTTCTTTGAGTCATGCAGGATGTGATCACCGACCCGAACAAATGCACGTTTGAGAGTCTCCAGCCCCAGCACCCCCCGAAGAATCGTGGATTTCCCCGATCCGTTGGCACCAATCAAAGCCATGGGACGCAAACCACCGGACAGTTCCACCTGAAGATGGAAGTCACCTTTGAGGCATTCAATTTGAACTTCCCAGCAGTTCATCGATTGCCCCCTGCCGGATCCTTTTCAAAACGGCGCAACAATGCCAACAACAACAGCGCCAATGCCAACAACAGCAGTGACATTGCGATGGCCAAATGAACGTCTCTTTCCAGAGTCGAGAATATTGCCAAAGGCAGCGTCTGCGTCACCCCCGGCATATTCCCGGCAAACAGAAGGGTTGCACCGAACTCACCCAGAGCACGGGCCCATGCCAACAAGGCACCCGCCATCAATCCGCGACGGCAAAGAGGAAGTACCACCCTGAAAAAGATCTGGACCGGCGAATGTCCCAGTGTTTTTGCCACATCCTCCAGATCCCGATCGGCGTTCCTGAATGCCACCGTTGCTGACCGAAGGTAAAAAGGGGCGGCGATCACAACTTGTGCCATCACTACCGCCATAAATGAGAATGGAAGGTTCAATCCGACAGCAGCAAGAAACTCACCCATGATTCCGGAACGACCGAAGGCCTGGAGAAGTCCGATTCCCACCACAGCAGGAGGGAGAATGATGGGCAGATCCAGAATCATCTCAATCCCGCGAGAAAGGCCTGAAGGAGATCGCGCCAACCACCAGGCCAAAGGGGTTCCTGATAACAGAATCAGAACCAGCGCCAGCATCGAGGAGGTCAAGCTCAAAGCAGCGGCTTCCAGAAATGCCGGATCAAGAAATGCGGCCCACACTCTGGAAAGACCCGCTGAAAGAACCAGAGCAAACCCCGGAAGGACCAGAATCAGGAAAAGAGGAACCCCAAGGATCCATCCGAGCCCTGAGGACAGGAGGTTCTTCTGACCGTTCTCACTTTTCACGGTCAGCCTCCGGACCCTCTGGAAGAGAGAACTCATGCTTCCTGAAAATTTCCATGGCTTTGTCACTACCCAGAAAAGTTCTGAATTGACTGGCCAATCGTCCGCTTTCTGAATCCCGTCCTGCCAGCACATATCGTGCCCTGGCAGAGAGTGCTTCAGGCAACTCGACAACTCCGGCCGGTGTATTGCGGGCATCACTCTTGTAGACAAAGGCCGCGTCCGCTTCACCAAGGAGAACCTTGCTGCGAACCAATCTGGAGTTCGATTCTTTTGAAACGACAGAAGACCTCAGCTGGTCTGCGAAACCGGAGCCCATGACCTCGTCTGACTTGCGAATGACATCTTCGGTATATGAGCCAAGAGGCACAGCAACATCACCCACCACCAGCTTCTTCAGATCACTCAATTGCTCGAATCGGGTGACTTTGGTCGCCTGCTCGGGGGCGACGATGACGACGAGGGGATTTTCAATCACCGGCAAAGGATCAGATAAAATCTGCTGATCGATCAGAGACTGAACATGCTCCGGGTGGGCAGAAATGAACAGGTCAGCCCTCGCTCCCTGTTCAATCTGAAGCCGAAGAATTTGGCTGCCACCAAAAACCAGGCTCAACTCCGCCTCAGGCCGAGAGCGTTCAAACTCTGCTTTCAACTCTGGAAGAACATCCGTCAGGGAACTGGCAGCAAAAACCGTCAGGCTTTCTCTGTTCGAGCCGGACCCGCAACCCGGGATCAGTGCGATCAGAAAGAGAACGAACAAAAACCACCGTTGAAACGGGTTTCTATCCCTGGCCTCTTTATTCCGATTGTTGGACAAGGTCCGACTCATTTCTGATCCCCATGACAAAGGCGATATTCGAAGTGTCCGAATGGTCTGAAAGAGCAGAATTCTGCCGTTCAGGACACACGTAAACAGAAAAGAATAGATGCGGATATTGCCGGTTGCGAGGGGAAAAGATCCAAGTTGGAGAACGCTTCAGGTAGGATGGCGAAGATCGTTCAGGGGGACTCACCCCTGAAGAAAGGCTGAATCGACATGAAGAAGTTTTTCCTTTGGATCCTCGCATTGATGATCATGATTTCCGCCATCATCTACCAGCGAACGACTGGCCCCACCTATCCATTCAGGGGCGAGATCCAGACAGGTGACAAAGTTCACAAATACAAACTGCTCAGATCTCATGAGACCACCCATGGAGCTCCGATCACACTTCCCGATACGGGAGCTGGGGATTTCTCCGCAACCCTGCACTACAAGCGCTACAAAACTGCAGACGAAATCACTACCACTGCCTTCGAGAAAAAGTCTCTTGAAGAGGGAGGTTCAGAGTGGGTCGCTTCTTTGCCTGTTCAGCCTGCAGCAGGAAAAATGGAATACTTCGTTGAAGTCAACTCTGCCAACTCCATGATTCGGATTCCCGAGGAGGGGGCAGACAACATCGTTCTTCGCTACAAGGACCCCGTGCCTTCATGGATCCTCTGGCCACACATTTTCCTGATGTTCTTTTCGGTTCTGATCGGTATGCGGACAGGACTCTCTGCACTCTTCAATGTCGACGACATGCGACGGCTTGCCTTCATCACAATCAGTGGAATGACTCTCGGGGGAATGATTCTGGGGCCCATCGTGCAGAAGTACGCTTTTGGTGAATACTGGACCGGCTTTCCCTTCGGCGGAGACCTTACCGACAACAAGATGCTGATCATGTGGGTCAGTTGGCTGATGGCAGTTGCGGTGATCGGCACCGGTCCCAAGAAAAAAGAAGGCATCTGCAGAGCTGTGGTTCTGGCTGCAGCGCTGGTCATGTCTGCGGTCTATGCGATACCACACAGCATGCGTGGTTCTGAACTGAACTACGAAGCGGTGGACAAGGGCGTCGATCCCGCAGAAGCCATTGGAACCGGTGATTGATGGACGCAGGTCAGATTCAGGCCTGGCTTCATGTGGCAGTGGTTCACGTTCCAGTGATCCTTGCCCCGGTTTCGCTGTATCTGCTGATCAGGGGCAAGCGAACCGACTCCCGTGAATTCCTCCGATTGGGTCATACCCTCTCGGTTCTTGTGGCATTGACCTCTGCTGTCGCCTACTTCACGGGCCCCACCACCGTGGAATGGTGGCAAAGCCTGGTGGAGTGGGATTCCGGGGCCGTCGAAGACCACGGTCTCTGGGGCAGAATCTCATTCACGATTCTCGCCCTCGCCGGAGCCGGCTCAGTGATTTCGATTCTGGCGGAAATCCAGGAAGAGAGGCCACACCCGTGGATTTTCCACGGTGTGGCCTGGCTTCTGACTGCCGGGGTTATCTGCCTGATCTGGACCTCCCATCTGGGAGGTCTCCTGCGTCGCCCTGAGTTGGCTTTCTGAATCAGACTTTGCGGGTTTCCTGAGATCGAAGCCTGGCCAATCCCCCATCGACCCCAATCACCTGGCCGGTCATCCAGTCGGGAGCTTCACTGACGAGCCATGAAGCGACTTTGGCCACTTCTTCTGCCCTACCCACTCTACCCACCGGGTGCATTCCGTCGCTGATCGCCCGGCGATTTTCATCGGCCAGCAAGGATTCGGCCATCGGTGTATCGGTCAAACCGGGGGCGATGGTGTTAATGCGAATTCCCCGTTTTGCATAGGTCGAGGAAGCCGCCAGTGCGAGCCCTTCGACAGCAGACTTGGCAGCGGATATTGCGCCATGGTTGGCCATTCCCACCTGCGCTGCAGCGGATGAGAAGAGCACCACGCGCCCGCCCTTCTGGCGCATCATTCCCGGAATCGAGTATCTGAGTGCGTGAAATGCCGGCAAAAGGTTGGCATTCACCGTCTCTGAAAACTGCTCGGGTGTCGTCGCATGCAAAGGCTTGAGGAAGATGGAACCGACAGCCACAACGACAGCGTCGAGACGACCGCATTCCTCGAGAATTTTCTTGGCTCCAGTTTCCATCTGTTGGGAGTCACAGGCGTCGAGCGGAAGAGAAACCCAATCGGCGGAGCCTTGAGAGGCTTCACCAAATTTTTCGGGATCTCTCCCGCTTCCGACAATTTTCCAACCGGCTGCGGAAAGCTGCTGGGCCACGCACCCGCCAACGCCGCCACCGGCTCCCAGTATCCAAACCACTGGTTTTTCCATGTGTATTTCCTTCCCATCCCTGACAGTTCAAATTTATCCCCTGGGACAAATCAGATCCGCAGAGTGGGGGGAAACCGCCAGGAAACGGGCAGGGAATTCAGGTGTACAGATCCCGAATAATCGGCACTTGAATCAGGGCCTTCCCCAACAAAAAACGATCGGCATCTGCCCGAAAGCAAATGCCGAAAGAAATCTGTTGGCTGTTTTGGATGGGCAAGCCGCAACTGATACGGAAGCGGCGTGCTCAGCGCTACTTGCGCTTGATCTTGTGGACGGTGTGCTTGCGAAGACGAGGAGAGTACTTCTTCAAGCCCTCCTTCAACCCCTCGGGAATTCCACCCTTGGCGTTGATGGAAGTCCTGTAGTTGAGGTCACCTGTCTCCGTGCACTGAAGCCAGACATATTCGGTGTTCTTGTTCTTGGCCACGACGCTCTCGCTTCCTGAATCCGTCAATGATCAGTCCATGTCGCCCCTGATCGCAGGCAGTCCAAGATGGGACCATCCTGCCTGCAGATCGTCAAGGGAAACGACGGTCAGAAGGCCAGAATCCGGACGATACCCCCCTGAAACAGGCCTCTGGAGGCCACGGAGAACTCCAGATCTGTTGTCTCGGCGAATTCCGGCAGGCACACTGCCTATTGCCAAAGTCCCCACCTCGGCGGAAAGCCTGAAGAGGAATGATCCTTGTCCGAATCCCGCGACCCCATCCCAGGGTCCGCCACTGCCAGAGCATTGCCCCCTGATCTTCAGGGGAAACGGGTGTTGATCACCGGGGGAACCGGGACCACCGGCAAAACCCTGACACTTTGGCTACTCTCGGAAACGGATACTGAAGAGATCCTCATTTATTCCAGAGATGAGCAGAAACATCATGAGTTGCAGCTGGATCCCGAATTTGACCCTGCCAGAGTTCGCTCCGTCATTGGCGATGTCCGAGACCTCGATCAACTCACCCACTCCCTGAAAGATGTCTCCGTTGTCTTCCATACGGCTGCAATGAAGCATGTTCATCTCGCAGAGCAACACCCCATCGAAGCACATAAAACCAACGTTCTGGGAACAAGAAATGTTGTGGAAGCAGCCCTCGCCCAGAAAGTGGATCGGGTCATCGCCAGCTCTACAGACAAAGCGGTAGACCCTGCCAACGTCTACGGGAACACCAAGTTCATGATGGAGTTGGAGTTGCTGAATGCCGACCGGGAAAGGGCGGGCAATACCCGCTTCGACGTAATTCGTCACGGCAATATGCTCGGCAGCAAAGGCAGTGTTGTTCCCCTCTTTATCGAACAGGCGAAAAAAGGTTGCCTGACCATCACCTATCCTGCGATGACCCGTTTCTGGATCGGCCAAAAAGATCTTGTCGATGCCTTCCACCGATGCCTTTCCCAAAGTGGAGGAGGCGAGATTCACATCCCCCGCTCACCCGCATGCAGAATCGATGTTCTTGCACATGCCATCTCCGAAGAGGCAAATCAGGACGTGATAGGGATGAGGCCTGGAGAGAAACAACACGAAGTTTTGACCGCAATTTCGGAAGGCCCCCGCCTGAGAGACTTTGGCAGCCACCTCGTCGTTTACCCCCCCTCCTCCACCTCCCCCGGTGGCGAACCGGTTGCCGATGATTTCCAGTTGCGCAGCGATCTGGCCCCGCAGTTGAACATTTCGGAGATGCGCTCCCTCCTGCAATCAGAGGGCTGGCTGACCGAGTAACATTCCGGCCATGAATGTCATGATTGGCTTCACCTCCCCAGTCTCATTGGGTGAGAGTTTCAAAATGGTGTATTCTTGATTGAGGTGTTGTGGCTGAATTCAACAGCCGCAGGGAGTCGGGAACCTTACAAGCAATCGACGGTGGAGTGACAGTTTGAAACTGAACATGAAACTGATTCTGGGATTCTTTTGGGTCACGCTTTGGGGTTTCGACTCAGTGTCGCAGGCTCAAAATCTTCCGATACCAACCACCATCAAGGATTGGGCTCAACCCGGTACACAACCGGGAGCTCTCAGTGAACCGATCATCGCCGGCAGTGCGTGTAACCTGTGTCACTCCAATTTCGCTCATTCGCCGGTAGACACATGGAAGACCAGCATTATGGCGCAGGCGGGAAGAGACCCCCTCTTTCATGCATGCCTTGCCATCGCCAATCAGGATGCCGCCGAGTCCGGCGACCTTTGCCTGCGCTGCCACACTCCCGGAGCATGGCTTGCCGGCAACAGTACTCCGACGGATGGATCCAATCTTTCTGGGGTCAATGATTTTGACGGTGTCACCTGCAACCTTTGTCATCGCATGGTCGACCCGGAATATGTCAGTGGTCAAAGTCCTTCGATCGATCTCGGCATTCTTAACGCACTCGATGAGATTCCAGCCCAGGCACATACCGGGCAGTTCGTCATCGATCCTGTCGACAGACGTCGAGGCCCCTACAATCTGGGTTCCGGATTCCCTTTCCATCCGGCGATCCAATCCCCCTTCCACAGTTCCTCACGCTTGTGCAGAACCTGCCATGACGTTTCCAATCCTGCATACCAGCGGGTCGGCGACTCCTTCGTCATGAATGATCTCGACGCTCCCCATGACACCCATGACCCCGCAGAGGAATTCCCCGTCGAGAGAACCTACGGGGAGTGGAGCCAGAGCCTGTTTGCACAGGGCCCTGTAGATATGGGCGGGCGTTTTGGTGGCAACAATCCCAATGTCAGCTCCTGCCAGGATTGCCACATGCCAAGAATCAATGCGATTGGCTGTAACATGGGCTACCCGGCAAGGCCTGATCTTGCCCGTCACTACTTCATGGGTACACAGACCTGGGTTCTCGACGCCATTCATGCTCTCGATACCAGTTACCTTTTGTGGGACACCCCTGCCTACATGGACCCTACGCAGATCGAAGCCGCAAAAGCGCGAAACATCGCCATGCTGGAAGACGCCAGTGATCTGGAAGTCACCGTCGAAAATGGGCAGATCAAAGTTCGGGTGATCAACATGTCTGGCCACAAGTTGCCCACCGGGTACCCCGAAGGTCGCAGAATGTGGATTGAAGTCCACTTCCGCAATGCGTTTGGAATGACTCTCGCTCACCATGGAGAGTACAACTTCAGCACTGCTGTCCTGGAATCCTCGACGACGACAGTCTTCGAGGCAAAACATGGACTGGATGCCCACTCCGCTGAAGTCAGTGGACTAAATGAAGGCCCCTCCTTCCACTTCGCTCTCAACAACAAGATCTACAAGGACAACCGAATCCCGCCGATGGGATTCACCAATGCAGGCTTTGAATCTGTACAGGCAGAGCCGGTGGGAATCTTCTACCCCGATGGTCAACATTGGCATGACACCTACTATGACATTCCCAACGAGTCGGTCCTCCTGGATGTCCGGGTCTGGTACCAAACCGCCTCGAAGGAATACATTGAGTTTCTGAAAAACGAGAATGTGACCAATGACGCGGGAGACATTCTTTACGAGCAATGGCTCCAACAGGACAAGGGCCCTCCCGTTCTGATGGATGAGTACAACGTCGAGTTGGGGTTGGAACCCTTTGTCAGGGGCGATACCAATCTCGACAACTCCATCGATCTGTCCGATTCCATCACTCTGTTGGGTTGGCTCTTCATGGGCGCAGACTTCGGTACCTGCCCCATTGCCGGTGATGTCAACGATGACAGCAGCCTGAACATCTCGGATGTGATCTATGCACTGAATGCTCTCTTCGGAATCGGGCCTGCCCCATCGGCACCCTGGCCCGATTGCGGGAATGATCCAACTCCGGACTTCCTCAGGTGCTACGAGTATTCATGTCCCTGAGCTCTTTTGTCCGCACGTGGTTGCCGCTTCTGATCCTTGCCACAGTGGTCATCTTCAATTGGCCCACTGGAAAACTCGATTTTGGAAACACCTCCCCGTGGGCAGGGCTCATCCTTGAAGTCGAAGTTTCACAACCTCTGGCCGCACAACCCGGTCTGATCCTTGCAGGTCTGCCGGTTCAGGACATCGAAGGCAAAGCGGGATTGTTCGTTTGCGGTGCGGCCGAATGGAATCCCGGAGCCTCTGCCCAGCCCACCCTGCTTGCAGGTCGTGTTGAGGAATTGCGTCTGCAAAAAGCAATCCTCCTGCAAGAAACCGTGGCACTTCACCGAAGCCCGCTGATTCGCCTGGTGTTGCACCAGTTACCCCCTTCCACCAATCCAACGGATTTGGTCGGCAGTCTGGTTCAGGACGACACCCTCAGACTCAGGCCGGTCTCTCCCGACTCGGAACCGGTTCTCCTCAACATTGGACCGGAGCGGGCGAAAAAGGAATTTCGAGTCGAGTTCGACGAAAAGACCCAACGCCGCTGGCGAGGAGAGCCTGCACGTTTCCGGACCCTCTGGGAGGACCAGAAGGCTTCCGACGCCAGCCTGCTCGAGCCCTACCGCCATGGAAAAATCGTGTTTCCTGCCTCCGCCTCCACAGACGGAGTGGCCACGGAGGAAGGTCGCTGATACCATCCCCTCATGATGGATCAACCAGCCAACTCCTCACCCAGCAACACAGGTGCCCCTCCAGAGGTTTCGCCGGCAGCCGCATGGCTTGATACCGGTTCTGACCACGCTCTTCGCGAGATGCATGCCTACATGCGACTCACTCGCGAATGGGACCTGCGATACGAAAAGATGTTCAAGACCGGTGCACTCTCCAAGTGGTATTCCTCGGTCGGCAATGAAGCCGCCACAGTTGCCGCAGCAAGTGCCATAGAAAAAGGGGATGCCCTCGTCAGTCTCCACCGGGATGCGGGAGCGATCCTTCGACATTACGTCAACATCGAAACTCTCATTCCCGAGATTTTCCCCTCGAACATGAATCTTATTCGCCAGCCTCTGGGTGGTGATTCCCGGGAGCGACTGTTCCGGCTTGCCTGTCAAATGCTCGGCCGCCAACACGGCTACTCTGCGGGACATGAGCGCTCCTATCATTACAACCACATGGAGCCGGAGCATGGACTCATCCATATCGGCATGATCAGTCATCTGGGATCAATGATTCCGGTAGCTGCCGGTGCAGCCTTGTCTTTTCAACAGCAGAAAAGTGACCGTGTGGCGATCAACTTCATTGGTGAAGGTGCCACTTCTACCGGTGACTTCCATGAAGGACTCAATATTGCTTCCGTCTGGAAGCTGCCCTTCATTCTGATCATCGAAAATAACCACTGGGCATTCTCAACCCCCACTTCCCAACAATACGCCTGTGACAACCTTGCCAGCCGAGCCATCGGCTATGGAATGGCAGGGGTCGAAGTCGACGGAAATGACCCCATTGCCATGCACCAGGTGATGCAGGAAGCAGTCCAGCGTGCTCGATCCGGTGAAGGTCCCACTCTTGTGGAGGCACATGTCGGACGTCATCGGGGTCACTCCGAGGGAGACGATTCCCTCGATCAGGTGCCAGGGGATGAACTCAGGGGATACCTTGAAAACGACCCCATGGATCTGATCGAAACCCGAATGGTAAATAGCGGGATCGTCTCGAGAGCCTGGCTTGAGGAAATCCGCGAAAAATGCGCAGCCCTCATCATGGAAGTAGTCGACGAAGCCATGTCGATGCCGGAACCGGAACCGAACAGCGATCGGAGCATCCATGCCGAATGAGATGACGATCGAGGAGAATGTTCTCTACATCGAGGCCCTCTCCCATGCTCTGCGCGATGAGATGCGCCATGATCCTTCTGTCATGTTGATGGGCCAGGATATCGCCGGACATGGCGGAGCCTTCAAGATTACCAAGGGATTCCTGGATGAGTTTGGTCCCCAACGCGTTCGCAATACTCCCATTGCGGAGAGCGGGACAATTGGCATCGCCACCGGTGCAGCGATCCTCGGCCAACGTCCGGTGATCGAAATGCAGTTTGCAGATTTCATCTCCTGCGGCTTCAACCAGTTGGTCAATGTCGCTGCCAAGATGTACTGGCGCACAGAGTGTTCCGTTCCACTCGTCATACGCATGCCGGGTGGTGGTGGTATGGGTGCGGGTGCATTCCACTCGCAGAATGTGGAATCCTGGTTCCTGCACTCACCCGGGCTCAAGGTTGTGGCACCAGCATTCTCTGATGATGCCTACCGATTGCTCAGGTCCGCTATCAAGGATCCCAACCCTGTCATCTACTTTGAGCACAAGTTTCTCTATCGACGTGAGCGGACAGATCTCAAGGGAACTGAGATCGGAGACCGAGTGGTTGGCGAGGCCAACGTCCGTCGCTCCGGCCAGCACCTGACATCGATTTCATGGGGTTGGATGACCCATAGGGTTCTGGAAGCGGCAGAGATCATGGCTGCAGAGGGAATCGAGATTGAAGTCATCGACCTTCCTGTTCTCTCCCCTCTCGATCTCGATCCGATTCTGCAATCCATCGAAAAAACAGAACACGTGGCCATCACTCATGAAGCCACTCGTACCTGTGGATTTGGTGCTGAGCTGGCCGCAAGGATCAGTGACGAAGCAATCTGGAATCTGGATGGGCCGGTCAGACGGATCACCTATCCGGACAGCCCCTCCCCCTTCAACAAGAAACTTGAAGCGGATCGGATTCCTTCAGTCGATGTGATCTGTGATGGCTGGCGTCAGGCTTTGCAATCCTGAGAACAGGCCTGATCACAGTCCTTCACTGTTGATTCAGGATTCGCCATTCTCTTCCTGAAGAAGGCCATGTTTTTCCAGGCGACGATAAAGGGTACGCCGGGAAATCCCCAGTTTTTGGCATGCTTCAGTCTTGTTGCCCCCCGTCTCTTCGAGGGCACGAAGAATCAACTCCCTCTCCGCCATCCCCAAAAGGTCACCCACAGGTGCCTTGGAAGTCCGGGGTGCCTTTTCGACATCGAGCACCGTAGCGAGGGTTTCTTCCGAAATTTCCATATCGCCCTTGGCAACCATATGTTGAACCAGATGCCTGATCTGCCAGCCGTTCCCGGGCCAGGTCTGGGTCAAAAGCAATGCCTGAATCTCCGGTGAAATGACGGCACTGCTATTTTCGGCTTCCAGCAAGTGATCGAGAATCAGCAGGACATCCTCCGGCCGCTCTCGCAGGGGAGGCAGGTGAATCCTGAATCCTGAAAGTCGGTAGATCAGATCATCCCTGATTTGATCTCCCGGGGTTTCAGTGCCCATCGTCGCAATGATGCGAACATCCACTTCCCGATCCACTTCACCCGCCACTCTCCTGTAGCGCCCCGCCTGCAGCACCCTCAAAAGCATCGCCTGTAAAAATGCGGGAGACTCTTCCACGGCGTCGAGAAAAAGGGTTCCGCCAGAAGCCAATTCGAGAAGCCCCGATCTCTCCTCAACGGCATCGGTGAATGCTCCTTTTTCATGCCCGAACAACTCCACTTCCGCCAATGACTCATTGATGGTTCCGCAGTGCAAGGTGATGAAATCTCCCTCACGACCACTTTGCTGGTGAACCATTTGGGCGAGGAGTTCTTTTCCGGTCCCGCTCTCTCCTGAAATCAGTATCGGGATATCTGTGGCTGTGATTTTTCCCAGTTCGCCAACTTCTGATATGAGATCCGGTGAACGGGTCACAAAGGAGCCGAATTGAACCGGATCCTCTACCGTCATGTTGCAGGTTTCTGCTGTTGTAGAATCAGTGTCTTCAACGACTTTGTCTTGCCGGGCTGAAAAAGGAATCGACTGAGACAGATCCTCCTCCTGCAAAATCAATCGCAAGAGTTCCAGGATTCCCTCCTCGAGTGGTGTCAGCTCGTCCTTGTGCTCTTCCAGTGCAAATCTCGAATCGAGGTACACAAAGGTCGTCGACATCGGAGCCCTCAATGGAAAAACACGAATCCAGCGAACCTTGTTTCCACTCTCTTCTTCAGCCAGGGTTCGGAACCTTCGGTCCTGATGGGTGTTTTCAAAGGTTTTTGCAGAGCCTGATTCGGAAGCCATCTGCAGGGCGTGGTGAGAGATATTTCCCGCAGCATTGGAGACCAGCGCTCCTCCCGAACTCTGGGAACACCACACCTGGTATTCCTGCGATTCGGTCAGGGTCAGAAGAAAGGCACGCTCTGCTGACAGCCCCGATTTAAAGAGCGTCAGCAACTTGCCCAACAATTGCGTTCTGTATCTTTTATGGTCACCCAGTCGGGATAAAAGGTTCAGGATTTCGAGGAGATCCTCATTCATGATTTCCCACCCGACCAACAGCGATTGCGAATCTGGACTTCAAAAGTTCCCTCAATCGTCGCGATCCGTTTCGCCGATGATTCGGGATACAAGGCCTTTGACGTACTGATAACCCTCAAGCCTCAGTAACCTGACGAAATCGCCCCGTGCTCTGATCCCCAACTCCTGAATATCCATATGTGTCTCACCGTCCACCACTACGCGAATCGGACGCTTTTCAAGCCCTTTACCCACCAGACGTATCTCCGTCTGCAATGGCAACACCACTGGAAATTGAAGGGAATGGAATTGGACAGGTCGGTGAGCATTCAGAGGGGTCATCAGTATTCCGAAAACTTCCGGATGAATCACCGGCCCCCCTGCGGCGAGTGAATACGCCGTGGAACCAGCAGGGGTCGCAACGACCATTCCATCCCCGGAATAATCATTGAGACGCACCTGGTCGATAAAGACATCCAGGTGCACCGTCTGACCGGAAGCTCTCTCCAGAACGATGTCATTGACCCCGGAAGCGCTGTGGGACTCTCCAGTCGTGGTCACCCACTGGGCTTCGAGAACCGGCAATCGTTGCTCCACACATTTGCCCTGAAGAATCTGCTCCACCAACTCGGAAGGATCTCTGGCCGGATTCATGAGGAACCCCACCCTTCCGAAGTTGATGCCGTAAACAGGTATCGGATTGGTTCCGAGAGCTCTCAACAATGACATCAATGCACCATCGCCACCCGCGAGGATGATGAGGTCGATTCCGTCCAGTTCAGGAAGAACCGGTTTGTCCACTCGAAGCTGAATCGGATGGAGTTCGGACCGGACTCCCCTCTCTGAAAAAACGGGAATCAGTGTTTTCAGGTAATCCAGCCCGGGGCTGTTACCTGCATCGCCAAGAATAAGAACATTTTGGCAGCTATCCAAAGCTGGCCTTTCAATCAGATTCGCGAACCGCTGTTGAGTCGTTTCCGGTTTCCCTGATTTTCTGCTCGAAGTAGGGCACGGTCAATCTGAGACCTTCCTCCAAAGTCACCTTTGGCTCCCACTCCAATATCTCCCTTGCTCTTGAAATGTCGGGCTGGCGAACCCGCGGATCATCTTCAGGGAGGGTTTCGTGCACCAATTCGCTGTCCGACTCCGTGGCTGCGAGCACTTTACGAGCGAAGTCGATAATCGGGATTTCCGTGGGGTTCCCAAGATTGACCGGTTGGTGGGTGTTCGAGTGAAGCAGTTTCCAGATCCCCTCGACGAGATCGGAGACGTGACAAAAAGATCGGGTCTGCGATCCATCTCCATAGATGGTAAGGGGTTCCCCGCGAATCGCCTGGCAGACGAAATTGGGCAATGCCCGGCCGTCATTGAGGCGCATTCTTGAGCCATAGGTGTTGAAGATACGAACGATTCTCGTGTCGACCCCGTGTGCACGATGGTAGGCGAGAGTCATCGCTTCGGCAAACCTCTTGGCCTCATCATACACGCCCCGAACACCGATCGGATTCACGTTTCCCCAGTAGCTTTCAGGTTGGGGATGGATCAGGGGGTCGCCGTAAACTTCAGAGGTGCTGGCCAGAAGGAATTTCGCTCCACTGCTCCTCGCCAGTCCCAGTGCTTTGTGAGTTCCCAGAGAACCGACCTTGAGAGTCTGAATCGGATAAAGTTGGTAATCGATGGGACTCGCAGGGGAAGCAAAGTGAAGGATGGCATCAAGGCTTCCGGAGTGATGAATATATTCCGTGACATCCTGCTCGATAAATTGGAAACCCTGCTTACCGAAGAGGTGCTCGATATTTTCCAGATTTCCAGTGATGAGATTGTCCATGACAACGACTTCCCAGTCGCGATCCATGAACAACTCAGCAAGGTATGATCCTATGAAGCCGGCGCCGCCGGTGATCAAAACCCTACTTTTTGGCATCGCTGCTTCCCCTCGTTCCGATACCAAAGTATTCAAAATCATGTTTCGAGGCCAACTTCATATCCCAAATGTTGCGCCCATCGAAGATCACCGGCTCCTTGAGCAATGATCTCAGACGTTCGAAATCCGGCCCCCGATATTCATTCCACTCGGTGATCAAAAGCAGCGCAGAAGCCCCTTCTGCAGCCAGGTAAGGGTCATCGCAGTATTCGATGCTGTCGCCGATGGCTTCTCGCCCCGTATGCAATGCCTCAGGGTCATGGGCGCAGACCCTGGCACCCCGTTTGACCAACTCTTCAGCAATAACGATTGAAGGAGCTTCACGCATATCGTCAGTCTTGGGTTTGAAGGCAAGACCCCAAAAAGCAAACTTGTGACCACTCAAATCCTCTCCGAATCGTGCGACCACTTTTTCGGAAAGAACACGCTTTTGCGAATCATTGACGGAGTCCACCGCTGCCAGAATCTCCAAATGGACCCCGTTTTCTTGCCCCAAATGTGACAAGGCCCGGATGTCTTTCGGGAAGCAAGAACCTCCATAACCCACACCGGGGAAGAGAAAGTGAGGGCCAATCCTTTGATCAGCTCCCATTCCCTGGCGAACCTTGGAAATGTCTGCACCGACCTTCTCACTTAACCGAGACAGTTCATTCATGAATGAAATCTTGGTCGCCAGCATTGCATTCGATGCATACTTGGTCAGTTCTGCTGAAGGCGGATCCATCACCATGAGAGGTTTCCCCGTGCGTACGAACGGAGAATAGAGTTCCTTCATCGTCCGGGCGACTTCATCGGAATTGGTTCCAATGACCACCCGGTCCGGCTTCATGAAGTCGTCGATGGCCGCTCCCTCTTTGAGGAATTCCGGGTTTGAAACCACCTCGACCGGGTGACTGGTCTTCCCCTGAATAATCCCTGTGACGAGCTCTGCTGTTCCAACAGGCACAGTGGATTTATTGACCACGATCTGGGGCCCGGTCATCGCTTCGGCGATCTCTCCGGCCACCACTCTGACAGCGGTCAGATCACAGGATCCATCATCGGCTTGAGGAGTGCCCACCGCGATGAAGGTAATCGTTGAAGCGGCAACTGCACTTTTCAGATCTGTTGTAAAGGAGAGCCTCTGACCCTTGACGTTGCGATCCACCAACTCTTCAAGTCCAGGCTCGTAGATCGGGATCTTTCCCGATTCCAGTTGCTCGATTTTGTGGGCATCGTTGTCAACACAGATCACCTGGTTACCACTTTCGGCAAGACAGGTTCCTGTGACCAATCCGACATAACCGGTTCCCACTACTGTGATTTTCATCGACGGTCCGTCCTTGTTCAGTTTGAGCCCTCAATCAACATGCTGGCGATTGATGGGTTCAAAAGGATTCAATCAGGGGAAATCAGGGTCATTTTTAGCATATCGAGACCGTACTTGCCCCCAGACAAACGAATGAATTGCCAAGGTCTGATGGGTTTTGTTCTTTCTCGCCCTTACAATAAGGGCATGAATGAAGACGATTTCCTATCCGGCCTGGATGAGCCTGATGCCGATTCGCAGGACAACCCTGCTGAAAACCCCGATGAGCCGGAGAGTGAAAAGGTCCGCTTCAGCGACCTCCCCCTCCCTGCGGAAATCCGTGATCGCCTGCTGGAGAAGGGATTTGTCTATCCGACTCCTATTCAGGAACTGTCGATTCCCGTTGCCCTGGAGGGTAAGGACCTGATCGGCAAAGCGGAAACCGGCACCGGAAAAACGCTCGCCTTCACCGCGCCCATCATGGGAAAGCTCGACCCGGAACGCGTGGGCATTCAGGCCCTGGTTCTCTGCCCCACCCGTGAGTTGGCCCAGCAGGTCGAGGAAGTGGCGTCTCTTCTCGGAGAAGCAGTGGGGATTCGCGTCGCGCTCGTCGTGGGTGGAATCCATGCTGCCCAGCAATTGATCCAACTGCGCCGGGGAGCCCAAATGGTGGTTGGCACACCTGGCAGGGTTCTCGACTTTCTCAAAAGTGGGAAGATCCGCCTCGGGTGGGTCGAACACGTGGTTCTCGATGAGGCGGATCGAATGCTCGATATGGGCTTCATCGATGACGTCTCGAATATCCTTGAGCACACTCCTCCTGAGAGACAGACCTGCCTCTTCAGTGCCACACTTCCGCCCAAGATCAAATCGCTGACACGACGCTTCATGAAGAATCCGGAAACGATTTCGACGATCTCGGAGATGGCTACCAATCCTGAAATCGATCAGAAGTTCATTCGCTGCCAGGACCACGCCAAGAAGTACTGGGTTCATCAACTTCTCGAAGCCCATCCCGGTGAGACCTGCATCATCTTCTGTAACACCCGAAGATCAGTCATCGAGCTGGATCGGGACCTCTGGGGTCGTGGTTACCCTGCGGGATCCCTGCATGGCGACCATGATCAGGAACGCCGATTCAAGGTGCTGGAAGGCTTCAGGGATCGAAAGATCACGACACTGGTCGCAACTGACGTGGCTGCCAGGGGACTCGACGTGGAAGCGGTCGCCCGCGTCGTCAACTACGACGTACCCGATGAGGTTGAGACTTATGTTCACCGCATCGGCAGAACCGGAAGAGCCGGAGCATTGGGCGAGTCATACAGTCTCGTCGATCCGGCAGACAAACTTTCCTGGAATCGTATCGTCTCTGAAACCGGTTTTGACATCACAGAAGAAGAGTGGACTCCGCCAAAAGGGATTCGCCCGGATCCCCGACAGCGACGAAGAAGTGGTCCTCCCTCCCGCGGACGCCACGGTGGTCCCAGGAGTGGAGGCCCAAGAAGCGGTGGTTCCCGAGGTGGAGGCCCCAGAGGTTCAGGACCCCGAAGCGGTGGCTCCCGATCCGGCGGTGGCGGAAATCGTTCCAAAGGCGGCGGTAACAGAAATCGTCGAAGCAGGCCCGAACGCTAAACTCTTCTGAACATAAGGGGATTCCATGATGGCCAGGTTATTTTTGTGGATCTGGGTTTTTATCCAACCATTTGTCATCTCCGTCATGACTGGCTCTGTCGTCGCTCTGATTCTCCGTTTCGCTTATCCCCCGGAGGGCGGTGCACCTGAAGGCTTCGCTCCCCCCGACAATATCTATCAAATCCTCGCACTACTGGTTGGGGGATTACTCTTCGGCCTTGTCTTGGGAGTCTTCATGTCCAAACGAATCTACCATGAGTATCTGTCCACCAATCCCACCCTGGATTGATCTCCATGCGACCTCGATCTGACAAAAAAAGGCCCCGCGGAGTGAACTCCACGGGGCCTCTTTCATTGACAAACGTTTCGAGTGAAACGGTCGGCTAGTACATGCCGCCCATGCCACCCATGCCACCCATTCCGCCCATGCCCGCGGCAGCTGCAGCAGCAGCTCCGGCAGCATCGTCGGAGGAGGGAAGATCGCTGACCACAGCCTCGGTGGTCAACAGAAGGCCACCGATGGAGGCGGCATTCTCAAGAGCGGTGCGAGTGACCTTGGTCGGATCGATGATTCCGGCCTTGATCATGTCGACGTACTCAAGGTGCAGGGCGTCGAAGCCCTCTTCACCCTTCTTGACGCGCTCGCTGACGACGGCGCCATCGACACCGGCGTTCTCGGCGATCTGACGGATCGGAGCCTCGACAGCGCGACGAACGATGTCAACACCGATCATCTCGTCACCGACCAGCTTGACTTCGTCAAGAGCAAGGCTGGCACGCAGCAGAGCCACTCCACCACCCGGAACGATGCCCTCTTCGACGGCAGCGCGGGTAGCGTGAAGGGCGTCCTCGACGCGAGCCTTCTTCTCTTTCATTTCGACTTCAGTGGCAGCGCCGACGTTGATCTGCGCAACTCCACCGCTGAGCTTGGCCAGACGCTCCTGAAGCTTCTCGCGATCGTAGTCGGAGGAAGCCTTCTCCATCTCGGCACGGATCTGGTCGATGCGGCTCTTGATGTCCTCGGAGGAACCGGCACCTTCGATGACGGTGGTGGTTTCCTTCTCGATGATCACCTTCTTGGCACGACCCAGGAAAGAGATGTCGACGTTTTTCAGATCGATTCCAAGATCCTCGAAGATGGCACGACCACCGGTCAGGATGGCGATGTCCTCGAGCATGGCCTTACGACGGTCACCGAATCCCGGGGCCTTGACGGCGCAGCAGGAGAAGGTTCCACGAAGCTTGTTGACCACGAGAGTTGCCAGAGCTTCACCCTCGACGTCCTCGGCGATCACGAGGATCGGCTTGCCGGACTGGGCGATCTTCTCAAGCAGAGGCACCAGGTCCTTGATGGATCCGACCTTCTTCTCGTGGATGAGAATGTAGGGATCTTCCAGAACACAGGCCATGTCCTCGGTGTCGGTCACGAAGTGCGGAGAAAGGTAACCCTTGTCCACCTGCATGCCCTCAACCCAGTCCACGGAGGTCTCGAGGGACTTGCCCTCTTCGACGGTGATCACACCGTCTTTGCCGACCTTCTCCATGGCGTCAGCGATGATCCCACCGATCTCCGGATCGTTGTTGGCAGCGATGCTGCCGACCTGGGCGATCTCTTCCTTGTTCTTCACCTCGGTGGACATTTCACCGAGACGTTTGACGATGCCTTCGACAGCCTTGTGGATTCCGCGCTGGATGCTGACCGGGTTGGCACCGGCAGTGACGTTGCGGAGACCTTCGTTGAAGATGGCATTGGCAAGGACGGTTGCGGTCGTGGTGCCGTCACCGGCATTGTCGGAGGTCTTTGCGGAGACCTCTTTGACCATCTGTGCGCCCATGTTTTCAAAAGAGTCCTCGAGTTCGATTTCACGTGCTACAGACACACCGTCTTTGGTGACGGTGGGAGCACCGAAGGATTTCTCAAGAACGACGTTACGGCCCCGGGGGCCGAGCGTGACCATGACAGCTTTGGCAAGTTTCTGAACGCCGCGGCGAACGGAATCGCGAGCTTCCTGGTCAAACGCGATGCGCTTTGCGCCCATCGTGTCGGTTCCTCTCGTTTCGGGTCGCCAACATGGATCCTATTGATCCGGCGACCGGGTTAATCAAATTGAATCAGTCCACGATGGCGAGAACGTCGTCCTCGCTCATGATCAGGAACTCCTGACCCTCGACCTTGATCTCGGTTCCGGCGTAGGAACTGAAGATGACCACGTCGTTCTTTTTCACCTGGAAATCGGCGCGGTTGCCATCCTTGAGCAGCTTGCCGTCACCCAGAGCAACAACCTTGCCCTCGCGGGGCTTCTCTTTGGCGTTGTCCGGCAGGAAGATGCCGCCCTTGGTTTTTTCTTCGGCTTCGAGCCGCTTGACAACGATCTTGTCGTTGAGCGGGCGAAGATTCTTTTTGGACATTGGAGTCCCTCCCTTTCGCATGCCCTGAGGGCATTCAATGAACTTGATGTCTAGTTTCCGTCTTTCAGGAGAAATGTTGAGACCAAGTCCCTGACAGATACTCTGAAGTCCTCCGGCATCACCGGCTTCGAGAGCAATCTGAATCCTCCTGCTGATTTCACTTCCTCATGCAACTCTGTACTGGCTTCGCCGCTGACGAACAACGTTGGCAAAGCCCAATCCAATTCCCGACGGGCTCTTCTCAGGACTTCCACACCCGTCAAATCGGGCATGTGAACATCGAGAACCATCAGGTCAAAGGCTCCGTTCAGGTCCTTCTCAAAGAGGGAGGACGAACAGTTCCTCAATCTTCGCAACGCCTCTTCACCGCCCCCCACCTCTTCTGTGGCAAAACCATCGAGGTGAAGCAGTGCTGCCAGGCTGTTACGAACTCCGGCATCGTCATCGGCCAAAAGAACTCGCCACGGTTGACCCGGGGAACGTCTTTCACCTCCGGAAGCTGACCCAAACATGTCGATCTCCCTGAACTGTGAAGCGTGATCCCTGATCTGCGGACATATCGTCCTGCCGAGCAGCCCCCAAAAGGGTCATCGGACCTTGGGGCCCAAAGGTATTTGCAAGGGCTGTGCCGCTGGAAGCCGCTGCCGGGCAATATCCATAAGTGACATATTCAAATACACTTATAAACCCCGAATTTGCGTGCCACAGAGGCTTGGGAAAAAGGAGCGTGTCATAATGGCAGTCCACTGTCAGAGGCGACACGGCCGCCTGCCACTGTGGCAGAACCCCCTTCCGGCACCCGGATCGCCTCCCGTGCGTTCAGTTCTGGGCCCCGCACTGCTGTTGACGTTTTCAGGAGTGGCGGCAACATCCTTCGGAAGACCCACATTTCCTTCAGAGGAGTCGTCATGTCCCAATCACCGCAGGATCCGGTTCAACTTGCCGAAGAGATCCGCACCCTGCTCGAAGTGCCCGACTCGGACACCAGGTTGCGGGAGAGGCTTCGTGGAATCCGTCCCGAAGACATCGCTCTGGTCCTCGACGACTTCACTCCCCAGGAAACGTGGCGAGTCTTTTCCGTCATCGGAACTGAAGCTCAGGCTGAGGTCATCGACGATACGGATGCGGAATCCCAGGAACAGATCATCGCGCACCTGGACGGGCAGCTCCTGCAAAAGATTCTCGAGGAAATGCCTCCGGATGAAGCGACCGACCTTCTCAATCAACTCTCACAGAGTCGACGACGGGAAGTCCTTGCGGGAATGGATCCCGAAACAACTGTAGAACTGCTGAGGCTGATGCAGCATGCCCCCGAATCTGCCGGGGGAATCATGACGCTCGACTACATCTCCATCGCGCAGGAAGCGACAGCGGGACAATCGCTGAAACATCTTCAATCGCAAATCGATGCAGAAGTGGTCAACTATGTGTACGTCCTCGATGACCAGAGGATCCTCAAGGGCATCGTCTCCATTCGTGACCTTCTCGGGAGTGATCCAGATATCGCCATCCAGGATCTGATGAGCACTGAAGTCATTTCGGTTTCCGTCTCTGATGACCAGGAAGAAGTCGCGAATCTGGTTCGACGCTACGGGCTGAAGGCCATCCCTGTTGTCGATGGCGAAGATCACCTTCTCGGTGTGGCAACCATCGATGACCTGGTCCAGGTGATATCAGAAGAGGCGGACGAAGACCTATATCGCCTTGCCGGAGCTCCTGAAAGTCACCCCAGCCAACAGAAGGTATTGAAAAGGGCTCTGGTAAGAATTCCCTGGCTGCTGCTGCCCGTGATCAGCGGGTTCATTCTCGCATGGCTTCACCCCGTCGAAGGGGGTGGAACGTTGCAGGAGATCCTGCAGTCCCCCGGTGATCGGCGGTTGCTCCTCGCTGCGTTCATCCCCCTCGTAATGGGCCTTGCTGGTGGTGTGGGTACACAATCAGCAACGATGGTGGTAAGGGGAATGGCCGTCGGCGACATCGAACTCGGTCGATCAACGTTACGCCTGTTTCGTCAGGAAGTCCTCATCGGGGTGTTGATCGCCCTCAGCATCGGATTGATCATCGGATTGGTTCTGATCGGTTTTGAGGGGCTTCAAAGTGGAGAAGTACATCTGCTCTTCCCTCTTGCTGTCACAGCAGGGATCGGACTCGGCATACTTCTGGCGAGTGCCTGTGGCACCGCTATCCCCATCGTTTGTGGAAAATTCGGGCTCGATCCTGCCCTGGTCGCAGGCCCTTTTATCACCAGTTTCAACGACGTGACTGCCGCCATCACTTTCATGATGATCGCTGAGTTGATTCTGAATATGGGCTAGCTCTACAGATTCCATTCATCTTCAGTAATACCGAAGCGCTCCAGCTTGTTGTAAAGAGTCTGGCGGGGAATCTTCAGCTGTTTGGTGACTCGAGACTTGTTACCGCGGTTCTGTTGCATGGCTGACAATATTACTGCCCGCTCCACTTCGGAAACGATCTCATTGAATCCTTCAGTTCGTGGAATACGAATACAAATCTCTTCTGGTGTCACAGCAAACTTTTCACTCATGAGAGCATCCACTGTGGACCCCTCTATTACCGAAAGAATGACCTTCCTGGCAATAACACGCTTTTCACTCATCAGGTATGCCTGTTGAATCACGTTTTTGAGTTGCTGAATATTTCCGGGCCATGCGAATCCAAACAGTTCCTGAGAGGCACTCTCGGAAAACCTCTTCGAGACTCCGTGTTCTTTCCGCAGATCAAACAGGAAACCATTGATCAATGCCTGCATATCTTCACTGCGCTCACGCAGGGGTGGCACCTCGGACTGGAATCCTGACAGGCGGTAATACAGGTCCTCCCGGAATTCGCCCTGATTGACCAGTTCCATCAAGTCCTTGCAACTGGAGGAAATGATTCGGCACTTGACCGCCACCGGATCTGAGGAACCGATAGGACGAACTTCATTCTCTTGAATGACACGAAGAAGCTTCTGCTGGATTTCCAGGGGCAACTCACTGACTTCATCGAGGAAAACCGTCCCCCCATTGGCTCTTTCAAAGAGACCGGCACGATCTTCATCAGCACCACTGAAGGCGCCTTTTTTCCAACCAAACAACTCACCTTCGACGAGGCTGGGAGTCAATGCTCCACAACTGATCATCTCGAAAGGTCTGTCCTGTTGGCTGGAATGGTCGTGAATTTTTCGTGCAAGGAAAGCTTTCCCTGTTCCCACTTCACCACGAATCAACAGACTCAAATCACTGAGTCCGATTTTGGAAATCTGATTCAATACCGTTTTCATTTGTTGAGAACAGGTATCCACTCCGATCACGGATTCGGATTCCCCTGCGATCTCAAGATGCTCAATCCCTTTGGAGAGATCCATACCCGGTGAATCGAGTTGATCTTCGGCATTTTCCAACCGACGACGCAACTCCTCGATTTTCTGTGCCTGTTGGCTGATCAGAAAGATGTCTGAAATCTCAGACTGAATCTTCTCGAGAGACTCTATGAACCGCTGTCGGGTTTCTGCATTGGGAAGGTTGATCGATTGAAAACCGAGAACAAACACGATGGTGTCGCGGTCGGTAACAGCAAGTCGATGAACCAAACACTCTGCTTCTGGCCAAGTTCCCCACTTGAAGTCACCTGAAGTGTTGCTGTTTGACTTGACCAGGTTCGCCACCTGATCTTCAAAATTGTCGGGAACAGAACCGACACTGGTCAACATACTCGACTTGAAAGAACTGAAACCGTTCGGAGATTCCGTATGAATCAACACGGTAAAATCTGCCGAGTAGTGCTCCTGAAGACTGCCTGACAGCATTTTGCTGAATACAGCAAAACGCCTGACGTCCTCGACCGATCTGTACTCCTCCAAATTGGGGGAGAGAATTGTAGTTCGGTAATCAGCAGCCATTTTCAGCCTCCCGCAACTCCTCTGTAGGATCTCACGGCCTGCGTACTGGCCGCGAATGGGGTATTCTTCTGCAGATCCTGATCTCAAGTGAGAATCCGGGTGCAGAGGTCCCTGACGTCTATATCGATAGTCAGAACCTCAGGCTTGAGTGTATTTCGGATAATTTGCGATTGGACAAAGGAAGGTCTGGAAATGGGAAAGAGCCATGAGATTTAAATCCGGTCTTTTTCCGCCCTTTTTATCTTTCCTGTTTCTTCTTTTTTCAGCGCAGATCTCGCTGATTATCGCCGATTCCTCAAACCAACACTCCAATCAGAATTCGCTGGATGACCCCTTCATTTGGGTCGAAATGTTGGGCTCTTCAGACTGGATAGAACGGGAAGAGTCCGCAGAAAAACTGCTCGAGGCTGGAGAAGCTTCTGTCGAGGCCTTGCGTACCGCCCTTACCCATCCCGATCTGGAAGTTCGTGAAAGAGTTCGCGAACTGTTGTCTGTCATCTCTCCACTGAAAATCCGGGTTGATCTGGTGCGACTGGGTAAAGACCGGAACGCCTCCCTTGTGACTCCCTATCAGTCGATCAAGTCCTGCAGCCTTGATTTCAAGCCTGGTGAAACACGGATGAATACGATCCGGACCGATCATGAAGAGAGACGCTTTCAAATCTCCTTGCGAGGCAATGAAGCGCCCTATTCTGTCGAGGTTCTGTTTCATGGAACCAGTACCTCCAGCATGACAGGCCCCCCCGGTAAAAAACTGGAACTCGGTGTTCCCTGGGTGATTCTCACAGAGGACCGGGTGCAATCTGAAACAGTTCAAGGTACCGCTCAAACAGCCAGCGAGATTTCAACCTGGATTCTTTTATTGAGTGAATCGTACGAGCTGTCTGATCCTGAAGAATCAGCAGAGAAACGACTCAGAAATGCTCTCGCCAAAAGCCTGACTTCTGCCCCCACCCCTCAGCAGATCATTGCAGCAGCACAGTGGAGTGACATTCCGGAAGAGCATTTTCGTGACAGTGAAGAATCTGCAGATCCCTGGCTGATCGCTCAAATGATTCGTGGAAAGACGGATTCGATCCAACGCGCAGCAGAGATTATCGAGTTGCACATGACCGGGGAAGATCCACTAACCACCCTTGTCATCGATGGCCTTCTTCCCTTCGCCATCGATACCGATACAGAAGGAGCCACAGCCCTCCTTCAGCAACACTGTGCGGATCTCTCCCCCTGGTCACAACACCTCTTGTGGAGTTCTCTCGACAGGAAACTTCGAGAAGGAAGTTTGTCTCAGGATCACCAGAAGCGCTTGCTCGAATCATTGATTCAACCAGGGAGCCTGGCAGTGCTGCGCTGGTCAGATTCACACATGTCTTCCATGTGGTCTTCACTGATCCGCTCAATCGACAAACAGGTTCTGAACGAGTTACTGGCCACAAACTGGGCTGAAATTTTGGGGGAAGACCTCTCTCAATCGACCGGCAGAATTCCACTCTTCTTTTCAGCTCTGGGTTATATGACCAATCAGGAACTCGAATTGAACCCCGGTTGGAAAGAGCCGATACTCGATCTGATCTCCACTCAATATGCAGAATTTGCATTGGCCATCCTGCTCGGACAGGATCGCCTCAAGCCACTCGAAAGCGACGACTGGAAATCACTGTTGGAAAAACTCGACGGTGCATTGAGGCTGGCCGACACCACCATTTCGATTCGTGTTCGCAACTCTGTCAAAAAACTGAATGAATATCAGGATCTTCCCAAAGAGCACCGGAATACCTTTCTGAGGAATCTTGTTGAGGGATTGCCTGAGTTCCAGTCCAACCAGCAATCCATCATAGATCAGATACTGGTCAAAAATCTGGGCGAGCTTCCCCGTGAAAGAAATGTACGCAGGGATGAGACCTGGTGGGATCGTCGTTCAGCCAAATGGAAGGAACGACTCGCTTCGCCTGTCGAGCAAGATCCCCAGGAAGTTCGCTGGTTACAGTTAACCCTCGCGGATGTGCGGATCGATGGAACCGATATCCGTCCTCTGGGATTACGTCGCTGGATTCTCCCTACAGATTATCGACTGCACATGATGGGAGACGACGGTCGGGATGCCTCCATCTACCTCGAGAATTCCGCGGGTGGCTCAGTACGGTTTTCTGGCTCGATGCTACTGATGATCGATAGACCCACCCTCACCCGCTGGCGAACCACATGGCGAAATTGGGTTTACCGCTTCAGCACTGCCAGACTAGGCGCAGAGAGTGCCATGGTTCGATCCAATGTTCTCTTCCAGACACTCTTGATCGCCTCAGAGGTAGAAGCACCTGAAGATGGACTCGTACAGGAGATTCCGGTGACGTGGGAAGACCTTGACCGTTTCCTGATCGAGTCTCTCAACCCGGAGTCTTCCACCGATTTCTACATGACGACGGAAGTCATCACGACCTTGAGATTGAAGGCGACCCTTCCACGGCTGATTGAGTTGTGGGAAGAGAAACCCACCGTTTCTCTCGGAAGAGCATTGCTTTCACTCGGTGATGACCGTGGCAGAGAACTTCTCAGGGATACGATCATGACGTCTCGCAATCGATTACAGAGGGACACCCAAAAGGCTCTCGAAGACCTGATTGGGGTCGGCGATCCGGAAACCCTCGAATCGGTGATCAGCTGGATCGAAGACCCGGAATCTTCGACTTTTTCGAGAAATGAGAGCCAGCAACTGATGCTGATCCGCTACCTCGATGGCTGGCTGCTGAATAACCCTGATCAGCAAATTATCCCTGAGGGCAGATTGATCGGTGCCCTGATCGGGAGGACCGATAATCGAAATGGCCGAAATACCGTTATTCCTATCCTTCGCAGGCAAACCGGCCTGGATATGGGGTGGTGGGATACCTATTCGATGACCGATATGGAAGAGAGATACCAGGTTCAGGAAGAGGTTGGAGCCCTCTGGAGAGCCTGGTGGGATAAAAAATCCCCAGAATTTGAAGCCAGCCTAAAGTCTGACCCCCCCCGCGACCGATGAGTCTTCCGTAGGCAAGTTTTTCTCCAGAGAGTGCCGCGCACCCATGGAGAACTGGCGGAAGAGAAATCGATGCAAGAAACCATCCTGCTGATTTGTGAAGAGCTTCTCAATGAAGCCGAAAGACTCGCAAACAGCAATGAAATCCACACCAACCAAAACGTGGCAGGGGAACAGACTGCCGATTCCACCGGAATCGCACCTGGACCGGAGACCACCGCCGATAAGCGGGTTCTCCTCGAGCTCCTTGAACAATGCGGAAGCCAGCGCATGTTCATGGCCAAGCCCTTCTCGGAAGTCACGAAGAATCCTGAAGGGATCACAAGATGAACGCGCGTGAAGTAGGACTCGAAGCATACTTTGAAGACATCAATCGTCACTCACTGCTGACTGCGGAAGAAGAACGTGAGTTGGCCATCGAGGTGCAGAAGGGAAATCTGGAAGCCCGTGACCATATGGTCCGCTCCAACCTTCGACTGGTGGTCAGCATTGCAAAGCACTACGTCGAAAGGGGACTCCCCCTCCTCGATCTGATCGAGGAAGGAAACCTCGGCTTGCTCAAGGCGGTCGAGAGATTCGACCCGGCAGCAGAGTGCCGCTTCAGTACTTATGGGACCTGGTGGATCAAGCAGTCTATCAAGCGTGCCCTCATCGACACGGTGAAGTCTGTGCGAATTCCTTCCTACATGGTCGAAACGATTACCAAGTGGAAGAGAGCTGCTGCAGATCTTGCCATCGAGTTGGGACGTCCGCCGATGTTCCACGAGATTGCTGAGCGCATGGAGATCCCTCTGGAGAAAACCGAAATCATCCAGAATGCTCTTCACGTTGCAGATTCTGCCAATCAGACCATCTCCATCGAAAACTCCTGGACGATTTCCGACATTATCGAGGACCCGTCCCAGACCCAGCCGCACACCTCACTGGAGAAGAAGATTCAGATCGACATGATCAAGGATCTGCTGAGCCATCTGGATGAGCGTGAGCGCAAGATTGTCCGCATGCGCTACGGACTCGACAACGGTGAGCCGATGACCCTCAAGGAGATCGGGCAGCGGATCAAACTTTCCCGCGAGCGAGTTCGTCAGATTGAAAACGACGCCCTTGCACGATTGCAGGAACTGGTTGCCGAAGGATTGATCCAGAAGCCGGAAATCTACGACGAACAGTTTGACGAACAGTACGAAGAAACCGTCAGCTGAAGACTGTCGCTTCCCCAAAGAACCCTGTTGTTATAAACTCCCGTCCAACACGCTCCTCTCTCCCCCCGAGGAGATTTTGGACGGGAGTTTTTTATGACCGATTCTCAAGATCCTGTTATGGCCAGGATCGATTCCCTGATTGCAACAGTTCCAGACTTCCCCAAACCGGGGATTCAGTTCAAGGACATCACCCCCCTGCTCGCCTCTTCTGAAGTCTTTGCTGAAACGGTAGAACTTCTCGCAGAGAAGAGTCGCCCTCTGGGAGCTGACCTGATTGCGGCACCGGAGTCACGGGGATTTCTCTTTGGGTTGCCTGTCGCTCAAGCCCTCGGCATCGGCTTCATTCCCATTCGCAAGCCTGGAAAGCTTCCGGGTGAAACGATTTCCGTGGAGTATGAACTGGAATATGGAACTGACACCGTTGAAATGAGAGCTGGTGCCATTCAACCGGGACAAAAGGTATTGCTGATCGATGATGTTCTGGCAACTGGAGGAACCATTGCAGCCTGCGAGAAGCTGGCGGAAAAACAGGGCGGCGTCGTGATCGGAGCAGGATTCCTGATGGAACTCTCATTCCTCAATGGCAGAAACCTCATCCCAGACTGCGAAGTCTTCAGTCTTCTGGAGATTCAGGATTAATTCTTCCACTGCCAAAAAACTGATTCTGGTCGCTTCCGAAGAATGTCAAAGGGCTGCACAAAAGTTGCGCAAACCCGGTCTTCCCAAGCTTTTTTACCTCTCATACCTCATTCGGGATCATGAGTTCTTCAACGTAGAGGCCCGCTTCGGTGCCCTTTACAAGGAAGATCACTACTCGCGAAGAAACTGTCTCACGGATGCCCACGTAGGATCTTTCCGTAAAGACCAGATCAGTGAAGGTGGACTCGAGGAAAACTCGAAGGAAGAAGAGTCATACAGCTACCTGGGATTACCGATTCATGATCGCAAGGAAGCGCTTCGAATCGGTCTCTGGCGCCTGACAGATGCGAAATATCGTGAAGCAGAGGAAGCCTACTTCCGACGCAAGGCCCATGAACTGACCTACCTCAACTTGCACCCGGAACTTCATGACTGGGAGAAGCGAAAACCGGTGGTCGATCTGGCTCCCGGTTCACTGCCGGCCATCGATCGGGAGCATTGGTCCCGTTATGTCGAGAAGGCGAGTGCCACTGCCAGAAACCATCCCGGGATCAAAAACAGCCATGTCTCCCTTCAGGTCAAACACCAGACACGTCTCTTCGTCAATTCCGACGGCTCACAAATCGCTGAAAGCCAGGCTTTCTGGCAACTGGAGGCTTACCTATGGCACCTCAGCGAAAAGGGAGATGGAATCCCGTGGACCATCAGCCACTTCGTCAACGATCCCTCTGAACTTCCTGATCTCAAACAGATCCGAAGAGAGATTCGGTCTGCAGCTCAACTTCTGGAAAAAGTCGCTGCTGCACCGCGCTTCCACTCCTACTCGGGCCCCGTACTTCTCGATCCGATCCCTGCAGGTCTGTTGATCCATGAAGCGATGGGGCACCGCCTTGAAGGGAACCGCCTTCGATCGGGTGGAGAAGCCCGCACCTTTGCCGACTCCCTCGGAAAGACAGTTCTTCCCGAGTTCCTGTCTCTCTCTGACCACCCACAGGATTCCCATCTTGAATTGCCGAGTGGCGAATCCCGCTCATTGGTGGGTCATTACCGATTCGACGATGAAGGAACACCTTCAGCGACTGCTGACCTGATCTCGGGAGGCAAGTTGAAGGGATTCCTGACCAGCAGGGTTCCCATTGAACGCCGACACTCTTCAAACGGACATGCCCGTTCCAGTCACCATGAACGGGCGATCAGTCGCATGGGCGTCACCCACCTCGAGTCGGAACACACGGCGACTTCCCGGGAGTTGAAGGCAAAGCTCCTCGAGGAAGTAAAGCGACAGAATCTTCCTTACGGCATTCGCATCCTGAATGCGTCTTCAGGTGAGACCACAACTGACGCCTACGATTTCCAGGCTTTCCTCGGCGAAATCAATCTTGCCGCGAGGGTCTTTCCGGATGGCAGGGAAGAACTGATTCGGGGAGTCAACTTTGTCGGAACCCCCCTGAACGCTGTGCAGGGAATCATCGCAGCCGGCGATGATCCGGTGATCGACAATGCCTGGTGTGGAGCTGAAAGCGGTATGGTCCCTGTTTCAACCATCAGCCCATCCTTGCTGATCCGAAATCTGGAACTTCAGAGCAAGGCAGATACGCCTTACACCCAATACTTCTATCCGATGCCGTAAGCCCGGATATATCGAGCCTGCTGTTCAGGAAATTACTGAAGCTGGTCAGCGATTTCCGGAAGCAGTGAACGGGAGATCTGGCTCATCAACGCCTTGTTGGACCCTTCGCCAACCCGGGTGACAAACAGATCCGCAGCGTGACGGGCGAGGCCGAACTCATCGAGACAGGCCACCCCCCCACACACTTCCATGGCGTCCTGAACCAACTCGGACGCGACACGACTGCAATCAATTTTGACCTTTGCAGCCTGCTCCCGATCCAGTGATCCCTGATCGTAACGGTGAACCAACTGGATCAACCAGCTGAGATTGCGCTCGAGGGCAAGATCCATTTCCAGAACCACATCCTGGACTCGCTGGAAACGCCCGATGGCCCCACCAAACTGCTCCCGCTCCTGGACATACTGGCGGGTTTTATCGAGGGCGAATGCGAGCGATCCCAGAGCAATGGCAGCGACAAAAAGACGGCCGCCGTTGAGGGTGGTCACCATGACCCGGAAGCCACCATTGACCTCACCCAGAATCTCATCTTCGCTGACCTCAACAGAATCGAATGCAATCGAGCCGGTGGAGGAAAGGGGCCAGACGGTTTTGCCTTCCATTTCCTGATAAGCCACGCCTGCACGGTCACGGGGGACAATAAAGCAGGTACTGCGATGACCATTGCGCCCTTCCGGGTCAGTCAAGGCGTGAACCACGACATGGCTGGCCCAGGCAGCATTGGTGCTCCAGCACTTTTCACCGCGAAGCACGTAACCGTTGTCGGTCTTTTCAGCCACAACCTGGGGATTGGCCGCGTCGGAACCACGCCCCGGCTCTGAAAGTCCAAAAGCAAACATGCGTCGGCCAGCAGCCAAATCTTCCAGGTGCTCCGCTTTCTGATCCGCAGATCCGAATCGCAACAACGGATTGATACCCAATGAAACAGCCGCACCGGGAGTTATGGCGACGGAAGGACTCCAATAGGAGAGCGCAAGGCCCGCAAGGACGAGGTCGATCATCTCACCGTCTTGCCCCCCATACTCTTCCGGAATCGGCAGCCCAAAGATGCCCATCTCTCCCAGCTGCTCGATCAAATGATCGGGAACCAGCTGCTTGTCCCGTTCCCACTGGAGCAGGTGAGGAGCGACCTCGTTGGCTGCAAATCGGGAAATCTGATCAAAGAGAGAAAATCTCTCTTCATCCACCAGAGGCTTGAGATGTTTGTCGAGGCGGTTCACGGCGATTCCATCCTTCTGAAGGGCTTTCCCGTATCGGGATATGTTGTAACCCAAGACCGGCCTCACCACAGGGGGTCTTGGTGGGGATTATCGACAATTCAGCAGGAATTGAACCCCTGCCCGCTCCCTGAAATCCTGCCCACTCCCTTCACCCGGGAGTATCCTGAAGTCATGACGATTCACATTTCTGTCCTGCTTTTGATCGCTCCATGGATCGGCTTGAACCCGAGCGGTGAACCGACGCACGTTGGAAGCCAGACCTGTATCGGATGCCACCAGCAGGAGCACTCCTCCTGGCTGACTTCACACCACGCAAAGGCGATGCTCGCTCCCGGTGAGAAGGGTGCAGTGGCGTCCTTCAAGGGAGAAGAGGTCAAGGCCGCTGGACTGATCTCCCGCTTCATCGAAATCGCCGGAGTCCCCCATGTCGAAGTAGAGGATTCTTCAGGGAAAATCCAAAAACCGGTGAAGTACTTTTTTGGAATCGAACCTTGCCAGCAAGTTCTGATTGAAGAGGAACCGGGCAAACTTCAGAGCTATCCCATCGCCTGGTCCACTGGAAGTGGTGCAAAACCGCAGGGCTGGTATCCCCTCTTTCCGGGTGAGAAGACTCCACCCGGAGACCCTCTTCACTGGACCGGCTCTCTGAACAACTGGAATCATATGTGTGCTGAGTGTCACTCTACGGGTGTCACCAAAAACTTTGATGCCAGCACCCAGCAATTCAAGACACGCTATGAGGAGATCGATGTGGCGTGTGAAGCATGTCATGGGCCTGGCAGCCACCATCTTGATTGGGCTCAATCGGTGAGGGGATTGTCGAAAGAAGACGATCAACCACCTCCCCCTCCCAACTTCGGCTTCCCGTTTTCTCTTTCCAGTGGCAAGCGACAATGGGTGCGTGCAGAAGGGGAAAAGGTCGCGACTCGCAATCCTGAACTTCCCCACTCACTGGAGCAGGAAACCTGTGCCCGCTGTCACTCGCGGAGAACCGCTCTCGTGGATGGATCGATTCCGGGAAAAGAACTTTCCCAGACCCACCAACTGTCTCTTCTGGAAGAGGGGCTCTACCACAACGACGGCCAGATTCTTGACGAGGTGTATGTCCACGGATCGTTCCTTCAGAGCCGCATGCACCAGAAGGGGGTCACCTGTACCGATTGCCATGACCCCCACTCCGGAGAGTTGTATTTGCAGGGAAACGCACTCTGCATCGG
>JAAXJX010000058.1:123747-147574 GCA_012269595.1 Planctomycetia bacterium
CATGATCACTCCTTTCGAATTCCACGGCCTGATCTGACTGAAATCATCGGCACCCCCAATGCCTGCAACGAATGCCACTACGATGAAACAGCAAACTGGGCAGACCTGAAAATTCGCGAATGGTTTCCCAATGGTGTCAGTGGTCAGTTTCACTGGGGACAAGCACTGCATGCGGTTCGCAACAATAAAACCAATTCTTCAACGCTGTTGGGACTGGCTCTCGATGATGAAGCATTGCCCGCCATCGCACGCGGGACTCTGCTTTCCGAATATTCCCGACTGCGACAGGAGCCAGAATTACGATCACGGGATGACCTTCTGAAGATCGTTGAAAACCTCAACTCATCAGAGCCCCTGGTTCGTCGCGGTGCCCTGCTCGGGCTGCAAGCGGACCCACCCTATGAACTCGGGTCGTGGATCCTTCAATTCCTTGAGGACCCTGATCGTTCGGTCAGGTTGACCGCTGCCCAATATCTTGCAGAGGTCATTCTTCAATGGCCCGAGAGTGCGGAGTCTCCCAAGCCACCCAGCCTCAACAAGGCTCTGCAGGAATACCGCCGCAGTCAGGAGATTCACTCCGACAGAGCTGAGGCTCTCGTCAATCTTGCACAACTGGAAGACACCGCAGGAAATCTGGATCGAGCGGAATCGCTTTATCGAAAAGCGCTTCAGAGAGAGCCCCACTTCGGGCCCGCTTCCGTCAATCTTTCCGACCTTCTCGCCCGTGCCGGAAAACTTCAGGACGCCATCCAAATACTGGATTCCGCCATCTCTAGGGTCAGTGATGATGCAGGCCTTCATCATGCCCGTGGATTACTGCTGATCCGGTCTGACCGCAGGGAAGAAGGCTTCCAGGCCATCGAAAAGGCCTACACCCTCTCCCCTGAATCCCTGCGCTACGCCTATGTCTACGCCATTGCCCTGCACGACTTCGGAAAAACCACGGAAGCGGTCAAAGTCTTGCAGGACACCCTGAAGAAATGGCCCAATTCCCCCACAATTCGCCGAATACTGGCTGAATATCAGCAATTCGAGCGAAAGTGATTGCTCTTGATAAACGATTATCATTAAGATCCTGAGTCCATCACTTCGTGATGGGTGGAAGGGTCACCACAGTGAAGGCGTCTGCGAATCGATCTGCACAAGGCCGGCTTGAACCGGGTGGGTTTCATTTCCCATTCGGAATCCTGCTGGCTCTGATTGCGACGATCCATTTCACTCTGGTCACTGAGGTACACCAACTCTCACACCCACAAACCTCTGCCGCTTCTTCCGCCTGCGGACATGAGGGTTGTGCCACTGAAAATACACCCACAGAAGAACCGGACTCTTCCAGTTCCCCTGACTGTCAAACCTGTGAAGCTTTGGCTTCGGCTCATGGCGATCTGCTGCATGTCCAGATTCTGCTTTCGAGACCGATTCACGGAGCGTTGCAGGTTTCTTCTGACGCGACTCTCATTGACTTCCAGGTCAAAAAAGAGCGTCCCGGCAGAAGCCCACCCCGTGCCTAGCCACACTTCTTCAAGACTTTGATTCTGAACAGTTTCGTGCCCCCTGAACATCACCGGTCCAACCTTTGGAACGATGCTTGCTCCAGGGATTCACGAAATAAAAACACGATCCCATTCAATCCCGCAAAAGTTGAATACTTTTGCATTTAGAGGAGAAAAGCATGAAACACCTTTCACTCGTTCTTGCGTTGCTGATTTGTATCGGCGCACCGCTCACATCGCTTCAGGCCCAGGATGGCTCCAGCCGCATCGGCCTTGGCGACTATGGTCAGACGACTGTTCTCGATAATCGCTTCAACCCCGCCATCAGTTTCATCGGAGACATGGTCGCCACCTGGAGTGACGACGAGGGCATCGAGGCTGGAGCAGACGGATTCAAGCTTCGCGGAGCGGAAATTGGTCTCTTCGGAGCCGTCGACAATGCCTACGAGTTCCACGGCATCATCTTCTTTGACGATGAAGATGTCGAACTGGAAGAAGCCTACGTCATGGCCACCGATTGGCTCACCCCCACCTCCCACATCAAGGCCGGCCGTTTCAACATGGACTTCGGCAAGTTGAGCCCGATTCACGATGCAGAGCTTCCCATGATGGACAAGCCCTCCGTTCTTCAGGAGTACATTGGCGGAACCCTCAAGGGAACCGGTGCCGAACTTCACTGGTGGTCCCCTCTGGGCGACACTTCTCTCCTGCGCGGAAGCATCGGAATCTTCCAGTCTGCTGACAGCGATGCCCACGTGATCCTCGGCCCCGGTGGTGGACACCACCATCACGAGGATGAAGAAGAGGAAGAAGAAGGCCCCCTGCGCGAGGCCGGTGACTTTGCCATCAACGCTCGCCTGAGCACCCTTTTTGACGTGACTGATTCCGCCACCCTTCAGTTGGGTGGAAGCCTGATGACCGCACCGGAGCGCGTCTTTGGTGTCGATGAGGATGACATTCAGGACATCAACAGGTCCGTCATGGGCTTAGACCTGACCTACGTGGACATGGACGAGTCCAATGGTTCCGGTTTCCGTTTCCAGGCTGAGGCACTCATGAATGATCAGGATGAGGGCGAGTTGGATGAAACCGATCCGCTGAACCCGGTCTTCAACGTGACCAACACCGAAGCCAGCGGTTTCTACGTCATGGCCGAGAGAGTGATGGATTCCAACAACACCATCGGCTTCTCTTTCAACCAGTACGAGCACGCTGAGGACTCGGATGAAGAGAGCAGTGACTTCGGTGTCTTCTACACCAAAAAGCTCAATGAGTTTAACCGTCTCCGCTTCGAGGTTCGCTCCTTCAAGGATCTGGTCCTTGAAGAAGAGGGAGTTGAAGAACTGGTCGACTTCACCGCAGTTTCCCTGCAGTGGACCGTTCAGCTCGGAAGTCACGGTCACGGACTGGAGTGGTAAGGATGAGCAGGATTTCGAACGGGGTCCTGACGGCCCTGATTCTGCTCCTGCTGCCATGGTCCGGTCAGGTCTTCGCTGAAGATCCGATCCGGGTCGTCACGACAACCCCCGATCTGGCGGATATCGTCCGTCAGGTCGGGGGCGATCGTGTTTCTGTGATCAGTCTGACCAATGGCAGTGAGGACTTACACAATATTCGGCCCAGACCCCGCCTGCTGAATGCGGTTTTCAGGGCAGACGTGCTGGTTCAAATCGGTCTTGATATGGAGCATGCCTGGTTGCCACAGTTGCTCAATGCTGCGAGGAATGACCGGGTACGCCCGGGAACTCCCGGGTTCATCAACTGTTCTGCAGGGATTCAGCCCCTTGACGTACCGGCGGCAACAACCCGCAAGGAAGGTCCCGATCTTCACTTGAAGGGTAACCCGCACTACAACCTGTCCCCTTTTCGGGGGCGGCAAATCGTTGCCAATATCGTCGAAGGCCTGAGCAACAAATACCCGCAGTACAGCGAAGAATTCAAAAAGCGGGGTGCGGAGTACCTTCAGCAACTGGATCAAAAAATCTCGGAGTGGAAAGATCGACTGGCACCGTTCAAGGGTGCGGGATTCATCGAGTACCACCCCACCTGGAGTTACTTCGCCAAGGATTTCAATTTGCAAATCGTTGATCGAATCGAGGCGAAGGCGGGGGTGACACCTCACGCGACCCGATTGGCCGAGGTCACTGAAAAAGCCCGACAAAACAGTGTCGGCTTGATTATCGTGAGACCCGTCAATCAGGATCTTGCACGCAAGATCGCCGCCAACTGTGATGCCAAAATCGCCATTTTGCCCCATCACAGTTCTGTCAAAGGAAACCTGAAGGGGTATATTCCCTTCATGGAACACATCGTCAGTACTTTTGAAAAGAACCTCAAAGTTGAGCAACGTTGAGTTTCGCCTCGAGGATCTGGTGATCGGCCACGGTGATCACACCGTGGCCGGTCCCTGGAGCTTCTCCGTTTCTGCGGGGGGGCTCAATGTCATGCGTGGTCCCAATGGCTGCGGAAAGTCGACTTTTGCACGTACCTTGCTCAATCTGATTCCCGCCATCTCCGGGAAAATTCGATGGAACATCCAGCCCCACTGTCGCTGGGTTCCCCAACAGTTGCCCCTCACTGAAGATTACCCCGTTTCCGTCTTTGACATCGTCGAGTTGGGATTGTGGGACACCCCCGACTCGGGTTCACCCCTGTGGGGATTGAGGCCAGGCAAATCACAGGACAAGCCGGCAAAACAGGTCGTCTCTGAAATGCTCACCCGGGTCGGTCTGAACGGGATGGAGAACCGCCGATTTGCGCGATTGTCCGGGGGTGAACAGCGAAGAGCGCTGATCGCACGTGCCCTCGTTGCCGATGCAAACTGCATCGTTCTCGATGAACCGATGAATGGTGTTGATCAGGAGGGCAGGGAATCACTGGGGAAACTGGTGAGCGACCTCGCTGAAAACTCGGAAATCCTGTTTCTGGTCATCACTCATGATTCCAGCTGGATCCCTGTCCAGCCACGCTGCCACCTCGATCTTTCAGCAACGGGAGAGATCTCATTGGAGCCAAGCTCATGAGCAGTCTGATCGAAGCCTGGGAACTCTCGACCGGACTCTTTCGCGATGGCTTTTTCTCGCTGTTGGCCGCGGCGCTCGTGCTTCCGGCGATCGGGACCCTTCTCGTCTTGAGAAAGATGCCCTTCGTTGCCGTGGCGGTTCCGGGTATCGCCGGATCGGGAGTCGCCTTCGCCTACTTCATCTGGCCAACCATCTTTGCCATGGCCTATGAAACGATGGATCCGCCCCACACTTTTTTCCAAAACCTCTGCGCCTTTCTGTTTCTGGCCCTCGGCCTTTACTGGCTCTCTTCCAGAGGTTCCCGTGAGCGGATTGAAAGTGGCGCGGCCCTGCTCTTCGTCATCAGCCTCGCACTTGCGGAAATTCTTCTCCTGGACAGTATCTATGACGAGTTTTCCCACCGTTGGCTGCACCATGGGCACGTCCTGTCGATTTTGGAAGACGGCAGAAACCGGGTCATCGCGACCTGTCTGATTCTCGCCACCATCGGTATCTACTATCGACGTGAGCTTTGGTTGACGGCGATCGATCGGGAACAGGCGGCTCTTTCCGGGCTGCCGGAAAGACGCTGGCTATTGATTCATCTGTCCCTGGCAGGAATTGCCAGTGGCATGATCGTCCCGGAAATCGGCCCCCAGGCGGTTCTCGGATTATTGCTGATCCCTGCGACCATCAGCTTTCCGGTGGCAAGATCCCTTTCAGGATACGCATGGACCTGTTCGGTGATCGGGGTCGTCAGTACCCTGCTGACCTTCTGGCTCTCCATCGTCAGGGACTGGCCCATCTCACCGGCATTGCTGGTGGTTCTCGCCATCGTCAGCCTGATTCACCGGGTCATCAAACAGCGGATCTGGAAAACATCACCTTCCGCGTGATTTCCCGCGGCCCTGTTTTCTGCTTCGTCCTGCCGGCTTCTTGCGCGCAGGACTCCCTTTCGAACCCTTCTGGATCCGATCATGAGGGATCAAAGCTCCCTCATGATTGCCGATCAGGTCGGTACGGCCCGTATCCTGGAGCAGTTCTTTGACCAGAGGAGCATTCTCCGGCTTCCACCACTGAAGCATGGCGCGCTGCTTGCGCTTGTTGCGCATCTTGTTTTCGACGAAGACTTCCTTCATCCGTGTCGGATCGAGACCGGTCCACCACATACAGGTAGCCGGGGTTCCCGGAGTCGGAATGAAATCCTGCACCTGCTGGGGACGCAGACGGCGAGCCTGCAGGAACTCGGCGATGTCGACTGCGGCAGACTGCTCACAACCCGGGTGACTGGAAAGGAAATAAGGTACCAGGTACTGCTCCTTGCCCGCCTTGTGACTCGCTTCCTGGAATCGCTCTTCGAACTCGAGGTACGTGTCCATTCCCGGCTTCTTCATCAGTTTCAGGGTGTCATCATCGATGTGTTCCGGAGCCACCTTGAGATGTCCTCCGACATGATGAGCAGCCAGATCGTCGATGTATTCCTGATCGAGATTGGCCAGATCCATACGGACTCCGGAAGCGACGTGCACCATCTTCACTCCATCCGAGTCTCGTACCTTTTGCATCAACTGCTTCACCGGACCATGGTCGGTACCCAGCAATTTGCAGATGGTCGGATGAACACAGGATGGGCGGCGGCAGCGAGCTTCAATCTCCGGCCGGGTACAACGCATCCGATACATGTTTGCGGTGGGCCCACCCAGATCACTGATGACCCCCTTGTACCCCTGCAACCGATTCAGATCCTCGACCTCCTGAAGAACACTCTCTTCACTGCGAGAAGAAACTGCACGGCCCTGATGCTCTGTGATGGCGCAGAAAGTACAGCCGCCAAAACAGCCACGCATGATGTTGATGGAAAACTTGACCGTCTCATGGGCGGGGATCGTTTCATCGCCGTAACTCGGGTGGGGTTCCTTGTTGTAGGGCAGTGAGAAAACCCGATCGAGCTCGTCCGTTTCCAAAGCCTTCATAGGCCGATTGACGACCAAAGTATGATCCCCGTGACGCTGAACCAGAATCGGTGCAGAGTCCGGATTCTGCTCGCGATGAAAGAGGTGCTGGGCACGGGCAAAGCGCTCTTTGCTGACGTCATCGTGTCCACGAATCTCATCGTAAGACGGCAACTCCAGGATCGAATCGGTGAAATCTCCGGTCTGTTCCCACCATGGTGTCCCCTGCTGCCAGTTTTTTTGCGGATAAAAATGGGGGCGACCATGCTTGCCGATCGCATAGGCGGTTCCGGGGATGTCATGAATCTCTTCGATCTTCTCCCCGGCCTGAAGGCGATCGATGATCCCCAACAGGGCTTTCTCACCCATGCCATAAACGGCGAGATCGACACGGGCATCGAGAATCAGCGAACGCTTGACCTTTTCATGCCAGTAATCGACATGGGCCATCCGCCGCATCGAAACTTCCACACCCCCTGCAATGATGGGAACCCCCTTGAAGGCTTCCCGACAACGCTGGGAGTACACGATAGTCGCTCCGTCAGGACGCAGGCCTGCGCGCCCTCCCGGTGAGTACTGATCATCGGAGCGGGGCTTCTTGTGTGCCGTGTAATGATTGAGATGAGAATCGAGGTTTCCTGCGGAAATCAGCCAGGCAATTCTCGGTGCCCCAAAAACCCTGAACGGTTCTGCACTCTTCCAGTCCGGCTGGGGAAGAATCGCTACACGATGCCCCCGCGCCTCGAGCAAGCGGCCAATCACCGCATTGGCAAAAGATGGGTGATCGACGTACGCATCTCCACTGACGAGCACAAAATCGAGTCCGTGGATGGCAGGATCATGATCCGATTCATTCTCGGGAAGCCAACCGCGGTCGACGCATTCCTGACGAGTCATCGGCAAATAGGGGGAGACATCCTTGCGCTGTGCCACCTGGGCAGTGGCTGCGGATTTCTGGTTCATGTGTTTCTGGGTCATACGACCTCCAGTGCACCATCATTTGTGCACTTTGCTGTGCCCTGTTCCGGGGAGCCGAAGCCTGCCGAAGAGAGCCGGTTCAATGCCTCCAAGACCCAAAGTGGTGAATCCTGTCCACCGGGGCTGAGACCTGCATTGTGAAGGATAGCGATTTCCGGGCAAAACATCGAGCACCACTGGACATTCTGCGGAGGTTGGCGAACATCGCACCTGTACACGCCTCCAGCTTCAAATCTCACCAGCTTCAAATCCCAAGGGAGCAGACCTTTGTCTCATACGGAATGGACAGCTCAGGAAGATCAGCGTGCGTTGCAGGCGGAAGTCCGCGGGCAATTGCAGATCTCTCACCGAAGAGCCAGGGAAATCATCCTCCGTGGTGGGGTCTCCGTGGATGGCCATTCCGTCACCGATCCGGGATTTCGGGTCAAGTCAGGTCAAAAACTCAGCGCAAAAGAGGATGCTCCACGGAGACGGACCGTTCATCGCCAGAAGGTCACCGAAGGAGTGGAGATCCTGCATCAGGACCGGCAGATCATCGTCGTGCAAAAACCCGCCGGTTTGCTGACCGTCGCCACCGAAGATGGTGAAAACGAGATCACTCTCCAGTCAGAACTCTATCACCGCCTGCGAAAAGAAGGTGGCAAGAACCCGCCCCTCTTCATCGTTCAACGACTCGATCTGGAAACCAGTGGTGTTCTCGTTGTTGCCCGCACTGCCGAAGCTCGAGACAACATCAAGCGTCAGTTGTTGAACAACAAATTCCGCCGCAGATATCTGGCCATCTGTCAGGGGAACCCGCCTACCGATTCCGGAACCTGTCAACTCCCGCTTCATACCGACAAGCGTCACCGCAAAGTACGGATCGCTCGTCCAAATGATCCCTGTAAATCAGCGGTCACCCACTGGAAGATTCTCGAACGCTGGAATGACCACTGCCTGATTGAAGCCCATCTCGAGACAGGTCGTCGCAACCAGATCCGGGTTCATCTGGCACACCTCGGAATACCCCTGATCGGTGATGACAAATACGGAGTCAAATCACCGTGGATACAACGCACTGCACTTCATGCCGAATCGCTTTCGCTTCAGCATCCCCTGAGCGGAGAAAACCTGAGTTTTCAGGTTCCCCCCTCACAAGACTTTGAAGAGTGCCTGAAAGCTCTCAAAGAGAGCCTGTAACGAATCAGCCGGTTCTGGGGAAACGAATGGTTCTGAAGGTCAGATTGATGCGGCCACCCGGAGCATTTCTCCCCCGTCGACGGGGGATTTCATGCTGCCAGTTCTCCTGGGTTGTCCCTTCCATCAAGAGCAGGGAGCCCGGCTCAAGATGGATCTTCACCGTCGACAGGTCTTTCTGAAAACGATGCCTGAATCGGATGTCGCGACCGCAGCCGAGACTGATCGAAGCGATACAGGGTTGTGGTCCCAGTTCCTTTTCATCGTCACTGTGCCAACCCATCGCGTCTTCCCCGTCTCTGTACCAATTCCCCAGGACTGAATTAAAGGTCAGATCAGATCGATGGCGAATCAGCTGCTGGCGTATCTCTTCCAGAGCAGGAGTCCATGGACACGGTTCCAGTTCTGTTCCTGAATACCCGTAACGGGCACCGGGATCGCCATGCCAGGCTTCAAGACGTGGAATGACATGCTCTTTGCCATAGAGTTTGATCTGCCCCTGACTCCATTCGAGCTCCGAGGTCAACTTTTCGTAAAGGCTCTGCTGGTGGTCGACATCAAAAAAAGATGGGATGTACTCCATCTTTGCATCGGGGAGATCGATCTTTCCAGCAGGAGTATCACCAAAAGAGAAGAGGTCAGGAGTACCGGGCATCACCCATCCCAACGACGCAGGATGCGGACCTTCAGATATTCTGATTCAGGGAATCTCAGTGACACGGGATGATCATCTCCGGCACCGAGTCGCTCTTCCACGATCACCCTGTAGGGAAGATCGAGGGCAGACTGCCTCAGCGTGTCGTCGAACATCTCCGGTTTCAGATGATGACTGCAGGAACAGGTGACCAGTCGCCCACCCGGAGCCAGCAGCCTCAATGCCGCCCGATTCAGATCGCGATATCCGCGAATCCCTCCCTGAACTTCTCGCCGGCTTTTGCAGAATGCGGGAGGGTCGAGAATGATCAGGTCAAACTGTCGATTTTCCACTCGCAGGTCACGGACCACATCAAAGACGTTGCCCTGGATCGTTTCCAAGGCGCCATGACCATTCAACTGGCAGATCTCCGTTGCCAATTCGAGAGCAGTCTCCGACTGATCGACGGCAGTCACCGATTCCGCTCCTCCAGCAAGGGCGGAAACGCTGAATCCACCCTGGTAGCAGCACAGGTCGAGGACCTTTGCACCCTGAGCCAACTCCCGGACCCGCTGGCGAGCGGGTCGCTGATCCAGATACATGCCGGTTTTCTGACCGGCATAGGGGCGAACCGTATGCTGGATCCCCCCCTCTTCGATGGTGACCCGTTCCACCGCCTCACCAGCCAGAAGAACGATCTCTTCTCCCAGCCGTTCAAACTTGCGCACCCCCACATCATTGCGAGCGAGCACGCAACGCACCTCAAACAGATCCTGCAGAACCTGGGCGATCAGCGGTGAATGGGCATCCATCCAGGCCGTGGTTGCCTGAATCACATAGACGTCCGCATACCGATCGATCACCAGACCCGGAAGCAGGTCTGATTCACCATGCACCAATCGACAGCCGGCCAGAGGCTCCGACTGCAGCGACCTCAATTCGGAAGCACGCTGAATACGATGGCGCAGGAACTCTTCAGGACCTGGAACTTCTTCTGCATCCCACGGGCCGCAAAGTCGAAGGGCAATCTTTGAGCGTGTCGAAGCGATCCCCAGCCCCAGATCATGGCCTTCGTCATCCCGGATTCGAACCAGCATCCCCGGATCAAATCGCGGGTCATCCAGCTCCCCGTTTCTGAGGTCATCCCGATAGAGCCACGGATGACCCCGTCGGGCCAGCCGGGCCGCACGCTTGCGAAGTTCGATGAGAGGAACAAAGGGAGTTCTTGTCATGGTGCAGGTTTCAGAATCTCAGGGGGTAAATTTTTTCGTCAAACCAGAGAAGGCTTTTTCGATATCTGCTCCAAGCGCAGAATCCATCGTCATGCTGAGCCACCCTCCCAGAGGAGGATCCATCGTTCCGCTCATCTTCCAGGTCACCGTGGTTCCACCCTTGTTGGCCTGGAGATCGATCACCCCATCCATCGGTGGAAAGCCTTCAAATTTCATCACGTAGACGATCCCGCGACCCGGTTCGGCACTGGTGATTTCAAGGGTTCCCTTGCCAGCCTTTTCTCCGGTCCAGCGGGAACGGAAACCCACTCCCGGCTCACCCTCATAGGTGTAGACCAGAGTGGGATCCAGCTGGGAATTCCAGGGGGTCCACTCGGGCCAGACTCTCAGGTCGACAACACTCTCATGAATCGCTTCAGCATCCGCAGCGATAAAGACAGTTCTCTGAACCGAGTAGTCGCCGGGCAAGGCAAAGCCGATCAGCAACAGAAAGATCGGGGTCAACATGAGTGCCAGAATGATCTTCTTCATCGTTGAAAAGCCCTTCGAGCCCTTTGCCGTCGGGGGTGTCTTTTCGTCTGTCATTCTTGCCCTTTCTGTTCAGTTTCACTTCCGAGCACGTGGACTGGCCCCTGTTCAGGGCACCGATCCCAGCGGATAATGTAATGTACATCCTATACGGGGCTTAGCACTCAATCCGATGCTCCCCAAAGCCGTGTTTCAGCAGATGTGACGGAAGATCATGGGCCTGAATCTCTTTTTCTCTCTCAGTCTGTGGCTGACGGGTACCCCAGGGGCTGCGGATCCCGCACCCCAGTGGGCTCCTGCCTTCCCCGAAGTGGTCGTCGCCGGTTTTGAAGCCCACTGTTATCGCTGCCATTCGGGAGAGAAGGTCAAGGGTGGCTTCGACCTCGAGATCGTCGTCGAGGACGGGGCAAAAGGTGATCCCGCAGACTGGCAAACACTGATCAATGTCCTGCGTACGGGAGAGATGCCGCCCGCCGATGAAGAGGGGCCCGACCCCCATCAGCGACAGGCGGTCATCGATGCCCTCGATGCCTGGCAACGGCATCAGCTCTCGCTCATGCCCGAGTCTGCCGGCTCGGTTCCACCCCGTCGCCTCAGCCGTACAGAACTGAAACGAACCCTCAAGGATCTGACCGGAGTGGAGATCGATGTCGATCGTCATCTTCCCGCCGACGCCTCCAGTGCCGGTTTCGACAATCAGGGCGGGCATCTGTCTCCCGGCTTTGTCGAACAACTGTTTCGCATCGGTGAAGAGGTCGCCCTCGCTGCCGTGATCTCACCGGAGGATGAAGGGATCCCTCGCAGAGATTATTTCGCCGCCGAACTGGAGGCTTCCGGAGGCAACCGCAAAGCCGGGGATCACATCCACTTCTTCAGCCGTGGCACTGCTTCCACCGATTACCTTTTCCCCAAACGGGGAACCTATCGTTTCAAGGTTCAGGGCTGGGGCCAGCAGGCCGGTCCCGACCCGGTCGCCTTCCGACTGGACGTGGGGCCCGAGGTCAGGGAAACACTGGTCTTCCCGGAAACCCGTGCCGAGCCCGGGGAGAGAATCGTTGAACTGCGCGTCCCGCAGGGATTGCAGAGTGTTCGACTGACCTTCGTCAACGATTACTACCGACCTGAGGAGCCGGACCCTTCGCAGCGGGATCGCAACGGGGCCATCGTGCAGTTGACCATCGAAGGTCCCCTCGAAGGATTGAGTCCGACCCCCTTCCAGAAGTTCGCCCTCCGTGGAGGAGGAAGCCCGAAGCAGAGACTGAAGCGGGGCATGAGTCGCTGGCTTCCCCGGTTCTGGCGTCAGAAGGTCAGCGCACGGCAGATTCAAGATATGGTCGACCTGGCTGTCCGTGCCAGTACGGAGAACAGCCCTGCCGAGGAGCTGCTGCGCAGTGCCCTCATCGCTGCCATCGTTTCACCCCGATTCATCCTCCGCACCGAGCCGGATCCCGCCCGACTGAAACCGGGGGAGGTTCGAAAACTCAACGACTTCGAACTCGCCACCCGTCTCTCCTACTTCCTCTGGGGAACCTGCCCCGATGAAGCTTTGCTGACACTGGCGAAGAAGGGCAAGTTGACCGAACCGGCGCAGCTGATGGAGGTCACCCGACGCATGCTCAGGGATCCCCGTTCCAGAGTACTCGCCGAAGACTTTGCCACCCAATGGCTGCGAATCCGCGATCTCCGGGAACGCGCCCCCGATCGCAAGATCTTCCCAGGGTTCCGCAACGTTCTTCTCGATGACATGCAGAAGGAAACGGTGCTCTTCTTTGATCACATCCTGCGTGAAAACCGTCCGGTTCGTGAACTGCTCACCGCTGATTACTCGTTCCTCAACGGCAGGCTCGCACGTCATTACGGGCTCCCCGGTCAGCGGGGCAACGCCCATCAGAAGGTTCAGATCAACACTCCGCGAGGGGGAGGGCTGATCTCCCATGGCAGCGTGTTGCTGGCGAGCAGTACCCGTCAAAGAACGTCACCGGTTCTGAGGGGCAAATGGGTTCTGGAAGTCCTCCTCGATGATGCTCCACCCCCGGCACCCCCCGGTGCCGGAAACCTGCCCGCACCGGGAGAGTCCGGCTCCGATCTCAGCCTGCGCGAACAGTTGGAGGTTCATCGACGCGATCCAGCCTGTGCCACCTGTCACCGACGCATGGATGCCATCGGCTTCGCCATGGAGCGTTTCGATGCGGTCGGCCGTTACCGACAGGGAGTCATCGATACGAAGGGCGAACTGCCCGACGGCACCGAGATAGACGGTCCCGCTGCCTTGAGAGAGCTGGTCGAAAAGGAACAGGGATTCCGCCGTTCACTGGTCACCCATCTGATGACCTATGGATTGGGGCGGGCCCTTGAATCCGCAGACATTCCCGCCGTCAGCCGCCTGACCCGTGGCCTGAAGGCGGATTCGACTCTCCAGGACCTGATCGAGGCGATCGTCCTCACCGAAGCTTTCCGCAAAAGGGAGATCCCACAGTGATAATTTCCTCTTTGCCTTTTTCGCCCACAGGCGTTTTCATCGGATCTGAAGCGAAGTCTGTTCGCTGGAATGGGATGTCATGAGTCCACAGTCTCAGCCGATGGGCCGCAGAACTTTCCTGCGCGGAATGGGAACCGCCATGGCCCTGCCCTGGCTCGAATCCCTGGTGCCCGGGAATTGGTTGTCACAGGCGGTCGCCGCAGCGCCCTCCGCCTCTGCCCGCAGAACAGCTTTTCTCTTTATCCCCAACGGTGTCCACATGCCCGATTGGCACATCCATGAAAAGGATGGCCAACGCCACTTCTCCTCAAGCCTGAAGCCGCTGGAGAAGGTCTTCGAAGATGTCCTCTTCGTCCGTGGACTGACCCACCGCAATGCCCAGGCTCTGGGAGATGGCCCCGGTGATCATGCCCGATCGTCCGCCTGCTTCCTCACCGGAGCCCACCCCTACAAAACCGCCGGTGCAGACATTCGCTCCGGCATTTCCATCGACCAGATTTTGGCTCGCAGCAGTGCCGGAGAAACACTGATTCCATCGCTGCAGCTGGGCACCGAAGGGGGACGTCAATCGGGGAACTGTGATTCCGGTTACTCCTGCGCCTACTCTTCGAACATCGCCTGGGCCCAACCGGACCGACCCATCCCCCACGAGATCCAGCCGCGTCGTGTCTTCGAACGCCTCTTCCTCAAGGGACCTGCGGGAGAAACCGCCGCCGCTCGCCAGATCCGCATCCAGCGACGTTCGAGCATTCTCGATTTCGTTCGTGATGACGCGACCCGGATGCAAAAGAAACTGGGACAGGCAGATCGGGGACGCTTCGATGAGTTCCTCTCCGGCATCCGCGACCTGGAGCGACGAATCGATCGTCTCGAAGAATTGGACGCCCTCGAGAAGCAGGAGCAGGGTCTCGCCCAATTTGAAGATCTGAGTCCCGCCAACTATCAGGAACACCTGCGCCTGATGAACGAGTTGATGCTGTTGGCGTTCCGTCTCGATCTGACCCGGGTGATCACCTTCATGTGGTCCAATGAGGGCTCCAACCGGGCCCACCCCCATCTGGATATCCGCGAAGGACATCACATCCTCACCCATCACAAGGGCAATGAAGAACAGATCGAACGGGTCAAGAAGATCAATCAGTGGCAGGTGAGTGAGTTCGCTCGCGTGGTCGAGCGCATGAAGCAGATCCGTGAAGGGGAGAACTCCCTCCTCGATTCCACCACTCTGGTCTTCGGCTCCGCCATCTCCGACGGCAACCGCCACAACCACGACGACCTGCCGGTGATCATCGCCGGTCAGGGCAACGGCCTGATCGACACCGGCCGTATCCTTCACACCCCGAATCGCACCCCCATGTGCAATCTGTTCCTCTCCCTCGCTCAGGCAGAGGGACAACAGATCTCACAATTCGGTGACAGCCGGGGTGTGCTGAAGGGGCTCAAATCCTGACGCTGACGTTGCTCTCAAAACTCAGTCGGTTTTGAAGGGTGCCATCGGCAGTCCGAAGCTTGAGACGACGTTGGCGCGTACCGGGTTGTCCTGCCAGGCATAGCGAACCGCATTCGGCATTTGCACCTGCGGGTGGGTCACACGGATCTCCGTGGGCCCACTGACTTCTGCCACACCCCAGTGCCAGCGTCCGTCCTGCCCCTGAATCGCAAAGCCATCGATGGGCTTTCCGCGACGGCCGACGAGTCCATCACCACAGTGGGTGAACTCCAGAAGCATGGCATTGCCATCAACTTTGGATCGCAGATAAAAGGGGCCCGATTCGGGAAGATCACTGCGGCCATGGCAGCGGTTCAGGGCCCAGTCCGCCAGCCTGCGACCGACGTCCTGCTTGTTGGCCGGGTGAATGTCGCGGGCATCGCCGATATCAGTGAGCACAGCCAGACCGGTGTTTCTCACGACCCGATGGGTGAAATCCTGGGCATCCCGAAGGGTGGCCCAGCCGCCCTGTACCGGATTGTCACTGACCGCCTTGAAAGCGGCCAGCTGGACGATGCCAAAGGGAAAGTTGTCACGCCAGGCATTGCGCCATGAGCCGATCATCAACGGCAGTAACTCGCGGTACTCTTCCGGCTCTCCGGAATTCGATTCTCCCTGATACCAGATGGCGCCCTGAATCGCATAGGGAATGAAGGGCGACAGCATCGCATTGAACATGACGGCCGGATCGGTCGTCGTCATTCCAGGTGCGTCCGGGGGAGCCGGTGCATTGGGCCCACGATCTCCGCTGAAAGCAGCCCCCCGACGAATCTTCCATTCACCGGCGATGGAGATGGTCGCATCACTGGAGCCATCTTTCAGTCTGAGGAGGGCCCGATCTGCTGCACCGGTGATGCCTCCCGCCCCTCCCGTATCGAGAGCCGCGATCGCGATCACCGCAGATCCACTCTTCACCTGATCACCGGGGATGGTGTAGCTGCGACGCAGGGAATATTGATTCGTGGTTCGACCCACTTCCTGACCCTGCCAATAAGTGATGTCCGCATCATCGATGGCCCCGGGCTCAAGGAGCAAATCTTTCCCCTGCCACTCGGCAGGAATCTCGACCTCTTTGCGATACCAGAGGATGCCATCCCAGTCGCTGTTCTTTCCATCCCAAAGGCCGGGCACTGACATCGATTCCCAATCACTGTCATCCAGTGCTGCAGAAGCCCACTTCCCCTTGCGCCCTTCGTCCTCTGCCATTTTCTTTTCCCACCAGGAAGCGGCACGACTCTCAAATTGGCGCTTCTGCTCTTCAAACAGGGAGGCGATCTCTTCCCTGGAACGATTCCCCCAGCGCTCGATCTCCGATTCCAGATCGAGAATGCGCTGACGGAAACGGGGATGTCTCTTGAGAGCGCCCATTTCGGTCCATGGCTCGGCACGGGTTCCACCCCAATTCACATCGAGCAGTCCCACAGGAACTCCCAGTTCCTCATGAAGGCGACGGGCCATGTAGGTTCCCACTGCGGTAAAACTGCCGGCGGTCTGCGGAGTCGAAACGCGCCAGCGGGCATCGATATCTTTCTCCCGCTTGCGGGAGAGCAGGTGGGGAGCCTTGATACAACGGAGCCAGGGCAGATCGCCGGCAGCGATCTCTTCCTTGGCATTCATCGACTGGCGAACCGACCACTCCATGTTCGACTGCCCCCCACACAGCCAAACCACACCTACCAGAATGTCTTTGAACACCCGGCGTTCATCTCCGCCACTGATCACCATTTTGCGGCCTTCGGTACTGGCCTCCATCGGTGCCAGATTCACACGCCAGGCTCCGGTCTCATCCGCCGACGTCGTCAGGGTCTGCCCTGCAAAGGTCACCGTGATCTCGGTTCCGGCATCGGCCATTCCCCAGATCGGAACTTCCTTGTCCATCTGCAGGACGGCGTGATTGCCGATCACCGCCGGCACATCGATGGCCGCTTCAGAGGTGTGGACGGAAGAAAAGATCAGGCAAAGGAGAAACGGAAGAATGCGGGACAACATGAAAGCCTCCTGTGAGATGAAACGTATCGCTTCATCGTCTCCCCGTCTCAGGGGACGGTCAAGGACGCTTTGAAGCCGCTTCTTCGAGGTCCTTGAGCCCCGCTTCCTGAAGTTGAGGGTATTCTGCCCAGCGATCTCCCAGATTTTCCGCAGGGTTCCAGACCACGTTCACAAATCCCAGTTGAGATACCGATTGTGCAGATACCGTCTCCGGTTCACTTCGCCACAGAAGCCAGCCCGGGCTCTGTTCAGAGAGAGTCGCCGTCTCCTGATCGATCATGGGAGAGATGGTGGTCAGGGGAGCCTGCAATCGAGAGGCGAGATAACCCCATGCCGGCTCGGTTGCCACGATGGAGCCCCCTTCTGGCAACCGGATAGCCGCAAGTCGCTGATCCCAGTTGCGAAGGGTCTCACTCACCGATTTCCAGCGCTCCTGAAACTGCGCCTCAGAAGCGGGCGACACTCGGATCAGACGCTGGAGGATCGCTTCTCCCTGCAGGAGCAACAGGGCCGGGTCGACCCAGAAGTGGCCATCGGTACCCTCCCAGGAACGCTCCCCCTCGGGACCATGACTGTGGGTAATGACCCCCGGGTATTCGCGCCACTGATCACTCACGGTCCGGGAAAGGTCGAGGGTCGAGAAGGGCAATGAAACTCTCTGAACCCATTTCTCCAGCATCGAACCGTTGACGATGATGAGGTCGGCGGTTGCCAGCTCCTGCAGCTCGCTGTCTCCCGGAGTCCAGGTTCCGGGATCTTTCCCGGCCGGCAGTAACGGAATCACATCCACCGCATCGCCACCGATCATGCTCGCCAGCCATGCATGGGGTGAAAGTGTCGCCACGACCTTTGGAGTTTGCGAATCCTGAATGGTGACGGAGACGGTTTCCGGTTTTTGAGACTGGCAGCCGCAGAGAACCAGCAGCCACAGAATCAGCAGGAGACAACGACCACCGAAGAACCCCATCCCAACACCCCACCTCATCAGAAAGAGAGCCATCCACCGGCGAAACCGGCGATCAGGGCCCGGGCCGTGACAAAGGCAAGAATCGCACCGGAACCGACCACGATGGCGACCTCGGTGAAGAGCAGGCGTGCCACGAATCCTCTCGGTGCACCGATCCGCTCGAGAGTTCGGACTTCTCTTTCACGAACCTTGATATCCAGGGTGACAATCAAGCCAAGCATCAACAGGGCTGCCAGCAGCACCAGCAGTGAGTTGGCATCCAGGATCGCTTTTGCCTGAAGAACGATGCCGAGGAGCTCGTTGAGTTCGTTCATGCTGTCGAGCACCAGCAGTTCTTCATCACGACGCAGGTTGGAACGGGCCAGAGTCTGATCCTTGGTGGTCGCCGCATCGATCAACAATGAGGAGATGGGCAAGTCATCCGGATCCCCATGAAAATGGAAACTGTTTTCATTCTCCGGAGTGACTTCGACCGCCTCGACGATGGCCGCATTCATCGTCACATTGTCACTTTTGTTTTCGAGGATCAGTGAAAAATCGACGTCCGGATTGATGGCGATGTGCCCATGCCCTTCACCGTCGACCACCCATGAAGTCTGAAGGCTGACGAAGACTGCTTCGTCGTCTGGAGTTCCCGTCGGTTCGAGCACTCCACGGATCTTGAGTACAAGGGGATAGCCCCCTCCCAGGTCATAGAGTTCTTCTGCATCTGTGGGAACCGTATCGCCAGCGGTCAGCCCTTCCCGGCGTGCGAACTCGCTGCCGATCACCGCTTCAGAGAGTCGCTGGGGCCATGGGCCACCGGTTGCCATGCGCAGATTTCGGAACTTCTGATAGTCGGGGGAAGTCCCCACCAGGGGGTAATCTCGAACGGTTCCTTCGATGTGCAAAGGAATCGGAGTCACTCGCCCCGCTTCCGCAACCTGCCTTGCGATGCGCATCGGAATCGATCCTTCAACCGACCCGCGAAAGTAGAGAGATTGAATCAACAGGTCCGACCGGCTTCCCGGTGCCCCGACTACCAATGGGGTGGCCACTGCCCGCGATTCCAGCTGAGTGCGATACAGCTGCAGGAAACCCTCGACCGCCAACGGCAGGACTCCCAGAAGTCCAATACACAGAACGAGCACAAAACTGCGCACCTTGTGATGCATCAGCGACTTCCACGCCAGTCTCAACAGGGGGCTGGTCATGCGACCTCCCGTCCGCTGAGTTCATGAACCTTGTCGAATCGATCGAGAAGGGATCGATCATGGGTCACGACGATAACCGTCGACCCCGTGAGTTGAGCTTCCTCGAAAAGCAGATCGAGAACGGCTTCACCCGATCCCTGATCGAGACTTCCTGTCGGTTCATCCGCAAGTATCAATGGAGGAGAGGTGACCAGCGCACGGCAGACCGCCGCCCTCTGACGTTCACCCTGTGAAAGGGCATGGGGCTTACGGTGAAGGAGATCAGCGATTCCACAGCGTTCAGCTCGCTCCCGTAACCGTTCCTGATCTTCTTTGCTCGCTTCCCGTCCCGCGAGCCAGCGGGGAAGAAAAGCGTTCTCGCGGATGTCGAGGTGCTCCAGCAGTTCAAACTCCTGAAAGACCAGGCCGATCCGGTCACAGCGAAAGGCCCTTCGTTCCTTTTCTCCCAGTTTTGAAACTTCGGTATCGCCGACGATGACCGACCCGGAGGTCGGAACCAGAATTCCTGAAATGGCGGAGAGAAGGGTCGTCTTGCCGCAACCGGACGGCCCAATGATGGCCGCTTTCTCACCGGCACCGATGGCCAACTGCCCGACGGAGACCGGTTGCTCCTGACCGGGATGTCGGTGAAGGAAGTCACGAACCTCGACAGAAAACCCCTGGTTCATTTGACAGACTCCTGACCATCATCGATGCGTCTTTGATCGATCAGTTCACAGTGGGCAAGTCGCCAGCCGAGACCTTCGATCCATTCCACGGTGTACCGGGCACGGGAGACATTCTTGCGCCAATGCCCGTGGCCGTAATGCTTCACCGTACCGATCACTTCCCAGGTAGCGAAGACATCATAGGCAGGCCGGTCGGGGTTCTCGGGCAGATCCACCCTTGATTCGATGTTCCGCACCGTCTCGACCTTCGAGATCGCCTGCTCCTCTATCTTCATCATCAAGCTCTCATGAACATCATCATAGAGATCAGGAAGGATTTCTTCATTCACGCTTCGGGCCAGGATGTCATAAATCTGCCCCTCGTCTTCATAGTCAAACGCCCGGTAGATGTTTCGATGCAGGGTTTCGAAGAGAGCGACCGAATCCTCCGCCTTCGGCAGTTGAATCGCCGGTTTCAACGGATGTGACACGGAGACATCGAGGGGGGCCACGAACCCGACCAGCAGAAGAACCAGCCACGGAACCCGGGCACCCCATGATTCAAACGTGCCCAAAGCCAATCGTGCCAGAGCCAGAATCACCAGCAACCAGCCCAGCTTCAGGTTCAGGGGAGGGGTCAGTCCCGGTGCCACAGATTCGGGATCGATGACGGGCCGAGCCTCGGGTGGATTCCAGATCTGAAACGGATCATCTTCCCTGAACCGAAGAATCTGAAAGTCATCCGCACCTGTCAGGATCATGTAGACCGATTCGAGAGGAAATCCATCTTCCGTATCGTACCGACTCCAGAGGAACTCGAGTTCCTGAGGCAATGACTTGGTCGGATATTTGAGAGTGATCCCGACGTAGTTGAGGAAGTCGTTGAGATCGAACCCTTCCTGCCATTCAAGGTCATCGATGACCGGAATCACCTGAACACCATCCACCTGCAGGGGAGCTTCCCGCTCCAGCCAGGTGACGATGCGTTGACCAAAATCCCCCCAGTCCCCCACTGATTCCGGATCCAGATCAGGGATCTCGGTCGGCTCCAGCTGGAACCAGTGACGGAAGAGCAGTTCATCAATCAGCAGATAGACTTCGGTTTCACTCTCACCAACGGTGACTTCAACATTGAGCGGACCGGGAACGTGATCCATGGCCCGGCCCACAGACGGCAGGCACAGGCTCAAACCAAGCAGAAGAACTGCAAGCCCGGTGGATTTCATGAACGCTCCATTGTCTCAACCCTTTAAACCGATCCCCATGGTAACAAAAAAGCACCGACCGGGGAGTTGGCAAACCCCCCGGTCGGTGTCTCTGAAAGATCAGATTTTCTTACCTGAGTTCCAGCGGCTTCGCCGGCTCCGGCTTCTTTTCCTCTGCAGCAGGAGGCTCAGGCGTTGCACCACCCTGACGGGCCCTGTTACGACCCCGTGGCTGCCAGTCCACCATCAGCTCCATCTTTTTGCCATCGCGCATGATGATGACCTTCTTCTGTTCACCTTCTGCACGAATGGCGCGCACCAGGCTCATGCGGTCTGTCACCTCTGCACCACCGACTTCGATGACCTTGTCTCCGGCTTTGAAGCCTGCTCTGGAAGCGGCCGTATCGGGAAGAACCTCTTCGATGACGTTTTCATCAAGGAAGACGCCGAGCATTCTGCCGCCACCCCGGCGACGCGGCTGGTCTTCGCCCTCATCATCATTGGAGGCACCGAACAGTCCCTCACGGGAGAGCAGAGTGTCGAGGTTGGCAAGACCAAAGGCGGTCAGTGCAATGACGGTTGTCGAATGCTCCAGGTACTCCGGAATCACCCGATCAAAGGTGTCTTTCTGGGTGTGGATTCCGTACCAGGTATCGGCACGGCCTTCCTGATTCCAGAAGAAGCCGGGAACACCCTTGGCGATGAAGGACTCATGGTCCGATCCGATTCCGCGGGGAATCGAGTCGACGTCCTTGAGCTCAAAGGGCAGATCCGGATTGAGATCCATCATCGGGGCGAAGACTTTTTGCATGTCCTCTTTCATTGCCGCTGTGGCCCAGGTTCCGGCGATGGCGTTGGGTCCACCGTCATAAACAAAGACGGCAGAGATCTTGTCCATGGCATCGGGATTGTTGGCTACCCATGCCTTGGAACCCAGCAAGCCCTGCTCCTCTCCGCTCCACAGCATGAAGCGAATCGTCCTGCGCGGCTTGATACCGGAAGCGGCAAGAATACGGGCAGCCTCAATGGTGGTCGCCGTTCCCATGCCGTTGTCGGTGGTTCCTGTAGCACCATCCCATGAATCGATGTGACCCCCGATGATGACGTACTCATCCGGGAACTCGGTTCCAACGATGTCACCGATGACGTTGTAGAACTTCACGGGGCCAGGCTGGAAGTGGTTGCGAATATCCATCCGCAGAGTCACCTCTTCCCCCTTCTCGATCCGTTCGACGATGGCGTCGTACTGATCACGGCGAAGGGTCACACGTGGTGTCGTGGGCAGGTTGTCCCAGGAAACACGGCTGTTTCCGAGAATGGTGATGGTCTCACCGCGGGAGGGGTAAACCCAGCCACCGATGCCCACTTCCTGCAACTGCTCACGGAACTCACGCTCACGCTGGCGGTCTTCGCGGTTTCTGCGACCCCTCTGGGAAGGCATAAAGATCCACGCGTCCTTGAAATCAGCCGCATTGAATTCGGTGTCGCCACCGGGGAAGGTCATCGCCCTGCCCTCTTCAACACCGCGGGTTCCGGCGGACCACGCCGGAGTGCCGAACTCGAGATCCATCACCTCAGGGGCAATCATCTGTCCACGCCATGGGCCGCGCTGGAATCCGACCGGGAATTCCCCGGCTTCCTCCATGACGACATTCTCGAGGCCAAACTCTTCGAAGAGATCCTTGGCCCAGTTGCAGGCGATGTGGTCCTGATAGCTGCCCGTCAGTCGGGGACCGATCCCGTTGACGAGGTGGTCGAGGGTATCCACGACCCGATTGTCATTTTTGCCGATCTCGATGATCTTCTGCTGACCTTCGAGATTCTGCTTCTCCAGATCTGAAGCCACCGTGGCGGTTGTCAGACTCAGGCTGATCGCCAGTGTCCAGAACAATGTCCTCATGAGGAGTCCTTTCGGTTGAGTCATCCCGGATGGAGAAATTGCTGATTTTCTGCCCATACACGGAAATGCAAGACCTCAGGGTCTCAGGGGACCCGTGCAAGGTCAAGCCTCCGGGGGAGGCAGATCTCAGGAGTTGGCCTTCTTTTCCTGCTTGGCCCATGAATCGCGCAGAGCGGCAATCCGATTGAAATGGGGGGCTCCTTCACCACTGCGGACCGGATCCGCATGGAAATAGCCCACCCGCTCAAACTGGAACCGGTCTCCTGCGGAAGCCTCCTGCAGGGAAGGCTCACCCAGGGCGACCACCTCTTCCCTGGAATTGGGATCAATCAGATCGAGGAAGGTTTGACCCTCCGGCGGCTGATCCGGTGTTTCGGAAGTGAAAAGGGGTGAGTACAGGGTCACGGGAATTTTCACGGCACAGGAAGCCGGTGCCCAGTGAATGATGCCCCGAACCTTGCGGCCCTCAGGCTGACGACCTCCGGAAGTTTCCGGATCGTAGTCGCAGCGCAACTCAGAAACTTCACCAGTCTCCGGATCGGTGATGACTTCTTTCACCGTGACACAGTAACCGTAGCGCAAACGCACTTCGGCTCCCGGCGCCAATCGTCTCCACTTTCGTGGTGGCTCCATGCGGAAGTCATCTTTTTCAACCCAGACTTCACGCTCAAAGGGAATCTGCCGCGTCCCTGCCGATTCATCTTCCGGGTTATTCTCCACTTCGATGAGTTCCTGGAGATCTTCGGGGAAGTTTTCGATGACCAGCTTGATGGGATCGAAGACCGCCATCCTTCTGGGGGCAACTTTGTTCAGGTGTTCACGGATGCTGTTTTCAAACACCGTCAACTCGATGGTTGAATTGAACTTGGCGACACCGATCTTCTTCATGAACTCGCGAATCGCTTCAGGCGTCACACCACGCCTGCGAAGCCCGGCGATCGTTGGCATCCTTGGATCGTCCCA
>JAAXJX010000058.1:147674-162803 GCA_012269595.1 Planctomycetia bacterium
TAGATGCACCAATCGTCACCGGTTCGGTGGTGGGTAACCTTCTGGATGCGGTACATCACCGGGTCACGCATGACGATATGCGGAGACTCCATATCGATTCGGGCCCGAAGGGTTCGCTCCCCCTCAGCAAACTTGCCGGATTTCATACCCTCAAAGAGCTCCAGGTTTTCTTCTACCGAACGATTGCGGAAAGGGCTGTCCTTTCCGGGTTCATTGAGGGTCCCCCGGTACTCCCTGACCTCTTCCGCGTTGAGATCGCAAACGTAGGCATCGCCCTGACGAATCAGCTGAACCGCCCACTCATGAAGTTGACCGAAGTAATCACTGGCGTAATGAAGGCCATCCCATTCGAATCCGAGCCAACGAATGTCATCCTGAATGGCATCGACAAACTTCTGCTCTTCCTTAGCAGGGTTGGTGTCATCAAATCGCAAGTTGCAACGGCCACCATGGTCACTGACGAGACCGAAGTTGAGGCAGATCGCCTTGGCGTGACCAATATGCAGAAATCCGTTCGGTTCCGGAGGAAATCGAAACTGAAGGCGTGCAGGATCCCGTCCTGATTCAAGATCAGACTGAATCAGTTTTTCGATAAAGTTGAGAGTCTTCTTTTCTGAAGGGTTCTCTTCGGCTTCATTCGGAGTTGTCATTCATTACATCCTAGATAAAGACTTACTTTGTATTCCTGTCGGAAATGACAAAACGTGACATTTGCTCAAATTATGTATGGGACTCTCGTGACCCTTCTGAACAGAAACTTTCATTGAGCCTACAGAGGTAATAGTATTTGAGTCAGAGAATATTATGCAAGGTTTGCCGGGAAAAGTTGCAACCTTGGTTTGAATGGTGGTGTGGCCCGGGTTCCAGATCCGGGTATCAAAAATTCTAGGAGTGAGACCCATGAAGTTTCGTGCTGCATTGATCATGCTGGCCCTTCTCGTTGCACCTGCAACGGCCATGGCCGGTGGTGGTTTTACCATGACCTTCAGTAGCAGTTCTGTCGTCCAGGGAGGACAGGCCGCTGTTGATTTCAGTTTCTCCCACTCTGACCCTTCCGGGGTTCAGGGCTTTTCCTTTGGCGTTTGTCACAGCATGAGCGTCCTCGCACTGGAGCCAGTGGGAACCTCTGGAGACTTTGACGAAGTCGTCGATTGGTCTTCAACCGTTGAAACACTCAAACAGGGCAGTGCCCCCGACTTTTTCCAGCAGAACACCGAAACCGGTGGCTGGACTGTCGGTTGCGTCATCTGCTTCACCTCCTGTGATGTGATCGATGCCGGAAACTACGACTTCGGCACCGCCTATTACCGCGTCAATGGAGCTGTGGGAGAAGTCGGTACTGTTGGTCTTTGCAGCAGTCTGGGTGCCCCACCCGTCAGCAGCGTGGCGGTGGTCAATGGTGCCTCCCTGCCGATGTCTTCCATCGACGGAACCGTTGAGGTTCTCGACGTTCCGCCCATCGTCTTCAACTACTACGCGGAAGATCGCAACGTCAATTACGATCCGGCTACCGGTGAGGGCAACTTCACAGCAGCGCTGAGCATCGAGGAAGATTCTTCAAACGCAACATACCCGACCAACACTCAGGGTTTCTCCATGAGTATCACCACCGATACCAACTACATCACACCTTTGAGCGCAGACATCGCCACTGCGGTGAATGCCATTCAGCCGGCCTTCGCGCAATCGCAGATTCTGCCCAATGGTTGGACCACCGGTGTGGTTTACTCCTTCCAGGTTCCTGTCTACCTGCAGTTCCCCACCGCCACGGAAGTGGTGGAGATCAGCGGACAGACCGTGAGCGGAGCCCTCTTGGGCGACGACACCGGGTTGACGGTTCCTCTGCAGTGGCTGCCGATCGGCACTCCACAGATCTTTAATGTCGTGACCTCCAATGACTCCAGCATCGCAGTTACCACAACCGACAGCACACTGACGCTGAATCCTCAAACCAACCTTGATTACATCCGTGCGGATATCAATGGTGATGGAATCGTCAATGTGGCTGACGTGGTCTGGGGTCTTCAGGAAATCTTCAATAGCGGACCCGTGGGTACCTGCAACGATGCGAAAGACTCCAACGGCGACGGAATTTTCGACGTTGCTGATTCCATTTGGACGATCTCCTACATCTTCCAGGGTGGCTCCGCTCCGCCGGCACCGTTCCCCAGCTGTGGTGAGATCGGTGATCCTCAGGACTGCAGCAGCTACAACGGATGCTAAGCCTGATTTGATCAGAAATGAAAAGGGGCCGACTCTCTGTCAGAGTCGGCCCCTTTTTTAATTCATTTCCCGTTCTTGCGGGCTTCCTCACGAATCCGCTTGGCGGTCGCTGCCCAGGAACAAATCTGGCAGGTCGCCAAATCGTGACGAAGGGCGGGGCAGAATTCCCGTCCAAAGAAAATGATCTGCAGGTGCAGATCATTCCATTTCTCCTCAGGAAAAACTTTCTTGAGGTCTTCCTCTGTCTTCTCTACGGATTTGCCATTGGTCAAACCCCAACGGGTCGCCAGGCGATGAATGTGGGTATCAACAGGAAATGCCGGTACACCAAACGCCTGAGCCATCACGACACTGGCAGTCTTGTGACCCACCCCTGGAAGGGCTTCCAAACTTTCAAAATCGGCAGGGACTTCCCCACCGTGCTCTTTCATAAGAATGCGGCACAGTTGATAGATAGCCTTGGCTTTTCTGGGGGCCAATCCGCAGGTTCGAATGTGTTCCAGAATCTGCTTCTCCGACAACCTGCACATCTTTTTCGCCGTATCCGAACCCTTGAAGAGAGCAGGGGTCACCAGATTGACTCGAGCGTCCGTGGTCTGGGCCGAGAGCAAGACTGCAACCAGCAAGGTGAAAGGATTCGAGTGATCGAGTGGAACCGGTGGATTGGGATACAGTTCTCCCAAGATCCCGGCGATCTTCTGTGCCTTTTCCAAGCGTTTCATGATTTCTCCGGAAACTGATCATATATTGCCAAATGATGTCGACAGCGGAGCGATATCTGGATCTTGCACTGTTATCTTTGGGTTGTGAAAGGTGAACTTTGGAATTTTCTTTCGACGAATCTGAAGAATCATTCGGATTACCCACGAGCAACAACCCGGGAACGTGCCCTTTGTTCCCTCTCTCCGACCTGATCCTTTTTCCGGGCCAGGTGATTCCCCTGCATGTCTTCGAGCCCCGCTACCGGGAGATGACCCGTGACCTTCTCGACAGTAGTGGAGAGTTGATTCTCGGCACTGTTCTGGGGGAGGACCGGAAGCAACTGGGGGACGTGGCTCCGGTGCAGCCCGTCGCCGGCCTCGGCAGAATCCAGCGCTACCAGGCTCTGGAAGATGGGCGTTTTCTGATCGTGGTTCTGGGAGAGAGAAGAGTTCACATTGAGCCGGTCGATCGTGGCAAGTCTTATCCGGAAGCCCACCACCAGCCCATCGAAGAAACGGATATGCTGATCCCGGACAACGATCTGGAAAACCTGCAGTCGGTTTTGAAGGAAATTGAAGGACAGATCGAACTTCCTGAGGGCACTTCGCCGGTTCAACTGGTCGATCTGCTGATCATGATCTCCAAGATCTCCCCTCAAGACAAATACGACATCTTCCAGACCACCTCCGTTTCCGACAGACTCGAAAAAATTCTCGATTTTCACTGAATCTCCCCGAGGTTGACCCGTCTGTCTCTTGCAGGAAAATGACTTCGCCCGTCAGCCTGGAGGAACGATGGATTCTGTACATACCCGTGTGATGACCGCTTTCCTTTTTTTGACGGTGCTCTTGGGTGCTACTGGCTGCCGATCAGTGGATCTGGTCAGTGATTCAGGGCAATCAGGCGAGTCCGCCAAAACCCTCCCCCACGAGTGGCAGCAATTCCAACTCTACGATTCCGAGGGCGTTCTCGTCTACGCACGGACCGAGAGCGCGGCCCGTGACATTGCCACCCGAGTTGATCAGGCAGAATCTCTGCTGGTCGAGCTGACAGGGGAGGAACCGACTCCGATGGTCTATTTCGCCATCGATATGGAACACCCGGATCGACAAGAGCTTCACGACACCGCCTTCAAAAACTCTGCAGAGCAATGGGATATGGAAAACCGGGCTTTTGATTTCTCCGCCTCACAGGGAGTTCAAAAAGATTCGGAAATGGGAGAAAAATTCCAGCAGGCAATCCCGACGATTCTTCCAGGCCTATTGAAGGCTCCGGAATCCCGTCCTGCCGAGATGCCGCCCTACTGCGTCGCGATGCCGACAAAGAAGGCACAGAAAAAAGGCATCGACCTGCTCTTTCAGGCCGGAATCGAAAGCATGGACCTGTCGACGCTTCAGCGGGTATTGTTGGCCCCCTTCATCGCCATCTTCCGTGGCATCTTCTCTGAAATCATTTCCAGAGTTGAAGACGCACTGATCATCGGCTCTCACCTCCGGGGCAGACCCGGGTGGGACAGTGAAAACGTACAACAACTGCTGGAAAAGGTTCTCGATCTGGAGGCTTTCATGGAGTCGGCGATGCCCCCGGGTCCACCCCCTGTTACATCTTCCGAATAAGATTCGCCATACCTCAAATCGGGCACCTCTCCAATCTCGTCAGCGTGAGGTGATTTTCACAACGCCCCCCCCTGTTCCTGATCTCCTGATTCGACTATTTTTATCGATTCGGAGTCTGCGTCCCCTGTAGACATTTCCGAATACCCGGAGAGGATCTCCGGATTTTTTCACCCTTGCTGAAATGGGAGATCGATGAAAAAGCTTTTACTGCTTTTGCTTACCGTAGGAATTCTTTCGGGCTGTGGAACCTTGGGAAAACCCATCGACAGGGACCGGGATTCGCGCAAGTTTGACATTGAATACGTGGTTGAACTCTCCGACTGTCCCGTCGGCGAAGAAATCAAGATCTGGATTCCCTATCCAGGCAACGATGACCACCAGATCGTCAAGAACGTGAAGTTTTCCTTCGACGATTCCCTTAAGAAAATCAAGACTTCCAAAGAAAAGGGCAAAGGCAAGGACCACAACAACAGCATGATGTTTGTGCATGCCAAGGTCCTCAAGCCTGCCGGAAAAATTACGGTCACCTACTCCGCTGAGAGATTCGTCAATGCTGTCGACCTCGCCGATTACAGTAACGATAGCGGTGACAAGGCTTCACGTGACTCTGAATACCTGACGCCTTCGACCCTGTGCTTCGTCACCCCCAGGATTCAGAAAGAAGCGGATGCTCTCAGTGCCTTGAGCCCGACGACCCTCGGCAAAGCCCGTCGCTTCTACGACCACATCCTCAGTCAAATGGCCTACAGCAAGGCTGGCAAAGGCTGGGGTCGCGGAGATATTTACCATGCCTGTGAAGTGGGTGAAGGAAACTGCACCGACTTCCACACCTACTTCAGTGCACTGTGCATGGCAGTGGGGATCGAATCCCGCTTCCAGATCGGCATGTGGGGCAAGTACTCTCCAGAAGCGGACCGCTACAAGACCGGTGGTTACCACTGCTGGGCTGAGTTTTATGTTCCAGGCAAAGGCTGGGTTCCGGTCGATATCTCCGAAGCGGACAAAGACGTGGCCAACAAGGACAAGTACTTCGGCTCCCAGACTGCAAACCGGGTGACTCTGAGCAGCGGGCGTGACCTGACTCTCGCACCGGCTCAGGCCGGCGGCCCCATCAACTTCTTCGTGAACCCTTATGCAGAAGTCAACGGCAAGCCGTTCAGTGGAATCACCAAGTCCTGCTACTGGCAGGATCGCTAGAGACCCAAAGACACACTGAACCGCAAGCTCCGTTGAAAGGAGAGAAACTCATGGAAAGAAAATCAGTCAACAATGCACCCGATGTCATCGAACTGGAACCGGGCAAATACGCCTGGTGCTCCTGTGGGCATTCCTCCAAGCATCCCTTTTGCGATGGCAGCCACTCGGGCAGCGACATGGCTCCGGTCGTCTTTGAGGTGACTGAAACAAAGAAGGTCGCCCTGTGTGCCTGCAAGAAAACAGGCGGCGCACCCTTCTGCGACGGTTCCCACTCCTGAACCCTCGCTTGGGCGGAACAGATTCACCTTGAGGTCGTTACTCGGCCTCGAGGGGAATCACCACTTCCAGCACTTCCCCGGGGATACACATCACCGGGAAGGGATCCACAGGATAGAACCCATCCATTTCTGGAAGTTCAACGATGTACTCGCCCTCTTCCTTGACCAGTATCCGATAGCCACTGCCCGTTCTTCCCCGTGTCAAAATCTTTTCACGCGGTTCAACCAGTGGGTGCCAACTGATATCCCAGGGGATCGAGGTTCCGTTGTTGTCGAGAAGCAATGACATCCCCATCGCGGGTTTCAGTTCGATTTCAAATTGGTTCTCACCATCAAAAGTCACGGTGACCTGTTTGTGCCTCGGTACGTAAGCCTGATCTGACACCGAGATGATCACGTCACCCACCGGCGCCTGAAACTCGAAGAGACCGTCATCGATAGAAGGGATTGGCACAGCTCCCGCCCCGGGCACTCCCTGGGGACGGACAGGCGCCCAACGAATCAATCCGGGTGTTGCCAATTCTCCAGCTGTACCTTCAATCAAAGTGGTCACCTGAACATCGACGGGGGAAGGCAGCTCGATATCAGCGTTGAGGACACCCTCTTCACCCACCTCGAAGAGATCTCCGACACCCACAGGCAACACAAGGATTCCATAGGAACCATACTTCACCATGACAGGTCCCCAGGAGTAGAGAAGTCCGCCGCCGATTTCCTCGACCCCCATCTCTGCACTGGGCAGGGTCAGGGTGTCATTGACAGGATCACTCCCTGCACCGGTCGGTCGGATACGCACGCTGAAATTATCGAGGTACCAGCCATTGGGTACGAAAACGGTTCCTGCCAATTCCGAGCGATCTTCGTCGTCATCGGGAACCGTCATCGAAAGTACATTCTGCTCATTGAGCTGCACTTCAAAGAGTGTTTCGGCGTAAACGGTAGGATTCAGATTCCAGTGACCCGATTCCAGAGAGGCATTCCACGTTCCGCTCAGCAATCCCTGAATCATTTGGGAAGAGATTCCCTCGATCGGCATCTCCATGTACGGCATCCCGAAGGATTCAGGGGGACGAATGCGCAATTTGATGTCGTTCCGGTAAGTGGCACCGTCGAGAACCAGATTCAGATCCGCAGCAGGAAACAGCAACACATCCCGCTCACCACCGGCTACCAGGTCGACGGTCAAACGCTTCCATTCATGTCCGGCAGCCCTGACGTGGAGGACCACTGCAGAGCCAATCATCCCCAGCCGTCCATCCAGTGAAACGGGGGACTGGCTCTCTTCTAGGCGGTAGTCCGCAGGAAGGGCCCAGCCGGGGTGCTCCAGTGTGCTGCGATGAAAGTCCTGCAACCTGACAACCTCGATGCCTGTCAGGGCCTGACCGGTTTCTGCAGAAAGTACATTGAGAGTGGCGAGAGCGTCATATCGAACAAAGACCCGGACCGCACCGGAGGATTGGGCGAGAACAGGGGTCGATGGTGCGATCACCCGTGCAGGCCTGTCGTCGAGGACCGCACTGTAAAATCGGATCATGGCGCTGGCGGGAGCTTCGAAAGCGAAGGATCCATTGGAGACATTGACTGCCAGGGATCGATTGTCGATCCCCACTTCCAACTGTCCGCTGACACCGGTCAGGGCAGAGTTCTCTGACTCTTCCCAGATCATTCCACCGACACGAACCCGTTCTTCCGAATCCGCTCCCGATCGATTTTCATCATTGCTCGAGGATCGTCCGCGATTATTGCCGTTTCGCGAGGAGTTGTTGCTCTGGTCTGAGCCGTTTCGGCCATTGCCTCCATTGAGACCTGAGCCGCTTCCTCCGGAGGAGTTTCCATTGCGCCCGCTGCCCTGACCGCGGTTCAGTCCCGGGCGATCACCGATTCCCTGACCCCCGTTTCGATCGAGACCTGAGCCAGAACCCGAATCACCAAAGGATCCAGCGCCGGCTCTGCCGCTACGGCCGTCTGCGGTGCCAGAGGAACTACTGCCGGATGAACCCGATTCTCCATTGCCGGAAGAGCCACCCACTCCGGAGAAATCACCTCCACCGTAGGAGTCCCCATATTCATCCCCCATTCCGGGCATATCGGGCCCGGAAGGCAACAGGATGAAAGCAACAGAAAAGACGCCGACCAGAATCAGGGCGACGATCACTAGATTCCTGGGGTTCACAGAGGCTCCTCGAACAGTGGGTCTGGTCCTGCATTTTACAGGGAAATGGCGTTTTACCCTAGCCAATGGCTTATGAGTACCCTGTCGAAGATTCAGGTCGGAATCGAATCAGGGAACAGTTTCCGGATCTTGCCCCAAAAAAAGCAGGAGCCCGGAAGGGTCACCTTCCGGGCTCCTGCGTGGTCATTCAGACCGATTTGAAGTCGTCAACTACGACTTCTTGTACTTGATACTTCAGCCATACGCCCGGGTTCTCGGGGTCGAGACCTCTTTGCCTGCGAGAATCTCATCCACGGCCTTCATGACGTAGTTTTCACCGGAGCGACGATCGTCGAAAGCACCCTGGTAAAGAATCTCGCCATTCTTGATCACGAACACGTGAGGGGTTCGCTTGGCACCGATCTTCTTGCCGAACTTGCCATCGAAGTCCTGAAGGATCTTGTGCTCAACCTTGTTGGCTTCCTTGAACTTCTTCAGCCCTGCCACAGTGTTGTAGTGGGTGGAGCAGACAGAGAACCAGTGCACACCCTTTTCCTTGAGGGCAGCAGCGGCCTTCTGAACCTTGTTTGCCTTGTAGAGCGGCTTGACTGCAGGGCAGCCATTCTCGGTCCACTCAAGAACGATGATCTTGTCCTTCATCTTGGCGGAGTCGTGGAGCTTGCCATCGAGGTCCTTGAGGGAGAAGTTGAACTTTCCCTGTTCATCTGAAGCATTGGATTTGATGTCTTCGCTTTTCTGTCCGCAGGTGCAGTTCTCACAACCATCGTGGTTGTGGTCATCCGCCGAAAACAGCGGCGGAGAAAGAACCAGAATCAGGGCCAGCAGTGTCATGAACGGCTTCATGGAGCCTCCTTAATCATTTGTATCGGTCAACTTGGGCAATACTCCGGTCGGTCCGTTACCGTTTCTCCGGATCTGCCGCTTTCCCCCGGCACTCGAACGCCGGGAAACCGGAGACAGGACCTTTGGCCTTCCCCGGACTGGGGACCATCGTGGCACCCAAGAGCCCGGAATGGAAGCCCTCTCCGACGTCTCGCACCACAATTGTGACCTGATTTCCGACCGCCAGGCCTTTATGGATGCTCGGGTCCGGAACCCAGCGCTCCGGTTTGGCCTCGTCCAGAATCCCCGCAACCAGTGAATGGGGAAAGACTTGCCACCGAACCGGAATAGCGGGCCTGCGGTCCTCCCCTTTTCTGGCCCAGCGAATCACCCATTGGCCAGCGATGGATCCCTTTTCCTTTGCCGGGACCCACTCCTGCTCCACCAGAAAGCCTTTCGGTGTTTTCTTCAGCGGAATCGACGAGACCCAGCCCCGGATCCGCTTGCTCGAATCCTGGTTGATCACCGGCTGTGAGGCCGCCTCCAGCTTCAGACTGATGTCGCTCTCACCGTAGAGACAGGTGGTCTTGCAGACTTGCCAGGTCACACTTCCGGAGAGGTGAATCGTGCTCTGACCCTCTTGCAGTTCGGCGGAGGGTGTCGCCGTGTACAGCAGCATGAAAGGTTTTTTGTAGCCGTAAGCGATCAGGTCCCCCGGCTCGACCATCCGTACCGGCGCAGGAAACCGGGCCGGTGAAATTTTCCAGCCCTCAGGCAAATCCCAAAAGACCTCCGGGGGATCTCCCCCATCCCTTGGAGAGTGCCAATAGCCATGCCAACCGGGAAGCGGCTCGACCCAGACTCCGATCTCAAAGGGAACTCCCGGCTGAAAAGCAGAAACCTCCGCGAGCAATTGTGCCGAGCAGGGAACCTCTTCTTCGAGTTCATCGAGAAGTCCCCCCTGCCCCCACGTACTGATCGGCAACAGAGTGAGTGCAAGGATCAAAAGGCTGTAGAGAAGTTTGGGCATATCACATCCCGCTTTCGAAGGTATGCTGAAGTCCTGTGACAGGACCATCTCATGAAGCCCCGAGTCTAGCAGATCCCCGATCCGTTTCCCTGTGGGGGATGATCCAAATTGACAAAACGTGGACACTCTGGAGGCCGGCTTGTTTAAATACCTGAAAGACACCCGCCTTCGGTGGCTGCTCCTCCTCGGATTCCTCGTCCTGTTGAGGGTGCTGTTGTGGAATTTCGAACAGCGAATGACCTTCGCTCCCACTTCAGAGTGGGTCGCCGAACTTCCCGACACCGCGACCGAAATGACCATCGATGAACACATCTCCGCTGCCTGGTTTCCCGTTCCCGATGCGAATTTCACCATCGTCTATTGCCATGGCAATGGCGGAAACATCTCTCACCGCTTCGCCATGGCCAGGCACTTCCAGGAGATGGGCTGGCCCGTGCTCCTCTTCGACTATCGGGGTTATGGCAAATCCACGGGAGGGCCTCCCAGTGAGGAAAAGATCTTCTGGGATACCCAATTGGCGGTGGCCCACGCCCTGAATATCCACCCCAAAAGAATCATCCTTTACGGCCGCAGTCTGGGGACCGTAGCCGCCATTCACGACTGCTACTGGCGCAGAGCACCGACATTTGGCCTGATCCTTGATTCACCGCTGCTCTCTGCGAAAGCGATGGCGGAAGAGATGGGTCTGGGTTGGTTCTCACCACTGATTCATCAAAAGCTCGACAATGAAAAGCGTCTTCCGCAAGTCCTCGTACCGACCCTCATTCTTCACGGCGACGCGGATCGCATCGTTCCCATCTCACACAGTCGTCAACTGAAAGCGATTGCGAACGACGTCACGACCCTTGTGGAAATTCCCGGAGGTCGCCACAACGACAGTCGCAGAAGAGGCCCCGCACTGGAGGCGCTGAAATCCTTTATCAAGGAGTTCCAGAAACCCTGAAACCTACCAGGCGGCGTCGGCAGCCTTGACCCGTTCGGTGGCACGCTCCGCATTGCCATCGGTGGGAGAGCATTCGAGTCCGATGAAATCACGGTAGCCGAGATCCCACGCTTCCTTGAAGACGCGGGAATAATCGATCTCTCCGGTTCCCGGTTCGCGACGCCCCGGGTTGTCCGCCAGCTGCAGATAGCCGACCTGATCCCAACCCTCACGCATGCGGCGACACAGATCTCCTTCGGTGATCTGCATGTGATACAGATCCCAGTTGATCTTGACCATCGGCGAACCGACCTCGCGGCAGATCCTCACCGCTTCAGGGCTGCCATAGAGACAGTGCCCTTTGTGGTCGACGCGGATATTCATCGGCTCGAGGATCAACATCACGCCCGCGTCCTCCGCCATCGGTGCCCACTTTTTAAGTCCCGTGATGACGTTTTCATGCATCTGTTCCTGGGTCATTCCCGGCTGGTCGTTGCCGGCGATGACCGTCATCTTGCGGGCACCAATCTTCTTCGCCGCTGCGATGGATTCGGCGATCTCCTTGCCGATGCGATCGTGATTTTTGGGATCATTCATTCCCGGGGTAAAGGGCCAGGCGGTGAACTGGGCGACCTCGATGCCGGTCTCTTCACAGGCGATGCGGATCTGTTCCAGATCCTTGTTGCGCCAAGGCCAAAACTCGACGGCGGGATAACCCAACTTGGCAGCGGCACGGATGCGATTCTGTGCCGGGCCACCTCCGAGTCCCCACATCTCGATGTTGACGGCGAAACGGGTTTTGCCCCACGGCAGGGTACCGGTTCCTTCTGCATCCTGACTCGCCTGCACAGAAGAAGTCGTGGCGGCAGCCGCTCCCAGAGCGGCGGTGAGCATGAAGTGGCGACGATTGGGATCCACGGGTACCTCCTGAGAAGGTTTGAATCAAACTTCGTAGTCGTGTCCGGGAACCATCACATCGACCCCGGGCAATTGGTGACTTTCCAATTGGGATTTGATCTCGGCAAACTGATTGGGTTTCAGGTGCACAGCCAGGAATCGGCAGTCATCCGCCTGCGGCAGTTTGCTGCGTTCCTGAACAAAATCACTCGTTGTGAGGTGCTTCGAGATCTCCGCCAACCATTGCATGCGATCGGGGAAGGACAGCTCGAGAATCACCATGGACAGACCGGGGATCTTATCACAGACTTCCCAGATCCTGTCTGAAGGCCCCGTATCGGTAACGAGCGCGAAAGCGGCTCCATCCTTCTCAACGATAAACGCCAGAGTGTCGACGATATGATCGACGCGAACCGGAGTGATGCGGTAATCCCCCACCGACACCGGTTTCTCCTCCTCCAGGATTTGCATCTCGAGGAGACCCATCCCCTGCTCATCATTGATGCGGAAGAAATCGGGCCAGTGTCGATCGTTGAGGACATCCTCACGAATCGCCCGTGCGGTCGATTCTTCCGCATGAATCACCACCGGCACCGGCTCATCTGCACCCTCACCAAAATGGGCGTCAAGGAAGATGGGCAAACTCGCAAGGTGATCACTGTGGCAGTGGGTGATGAAGAGGTGCTTCACCCCCAGCTGGAGGTCCAGATTGCTGTGGAACCCCAGTGAACCGACATCCAGACAAAGGGTCTCATCGATCAGATAGGAACTGAGCAATTGATGCTCGGCAGCAACTCCGACAGTCGAGGGCAGTAGTTGAACCTTCAAGCTAGCCGACCCTTCTCTCATCACTCATTTGCAGACGGTGCGCGATCAGGCGTGCCAGCCCCAGAACCATGCGGTAGACGGTACGATCCTCCATATCGAGGAGCTCCTTCATGCGGGCGATGCTGAACTTGCGCAATCGGCTCGATTCAACGGCGATCACGCTGGCGCTGTGGGGCTCATCAGAAACCAGCCCCATCTCACCGAAACAACTGAGGTCGGAGAGGCGGGCGAGGACCTTCGCTTCCTCTACCTGATCCGTGAGTACCACGTCGAGAACACCCTCTGCGATCACATAGAAATCGGTCGGCTCGGCACCCTCCTGGATGACCACCGTTCCCGGTTCCACTTCCACCTGCTCCGAATAACCCAACAGCGCACCAATCTCTTCAGGCTGCAAGCCTTCAAAGAGCGGGACCGACGAATAACGTTCAAAGCGGGGTGCATCCACGGGCTTGTCTCTTCCCATTTGCCTTCAACAGCGACCCCCTGCCAAAGGGTGGGGGCGGGGCATTCCATAGCATAAAGATTCATCACCGGGGAACAACAAGGCAGGCAAAACAGTGCCCCGGATCAACCTGCGTGGAGCAAGCCGATCCGGGGCACCTCAGTTCAATCTCAAGAGGCCTCAGGGGCAGGCGTTGAAACTCTCACAGGTCAGGGTGCTGTCGAGATCGACGCCACAATCGGGGTAAGGCCCCGAAGGAGCCGGACTGCCCTCACAGAAGAGGCTGCAAAGCACCTGAACACCATCAGAGATGGACACGTGATTCGATTGGTCCATATCCATGGCTTTCAGACATGTGGTTGGCTCGCCCAGGAACAGGTAGGAAAGAACGCCGATCCCATCCGCCAGGTCAAGATTCGCATCCTGTGTGGCGTCTCCACGAATGAAACGGGATCCGGTGAAGGGAACCAGTTCAAGGGAGGCATCCTGCTCCACCGCTGCCACGGCGGCACCGCCAACCACCACCACATTCTCCACGGGAGGATCGCCAACAGAGGCTCCGAAACTCAGGGTGGTCAGGGTGGGTGCTGTGTTTCCGGCAAGTGCACCAGCCAGCAACTGGTAATCAATCTGTGCCAGCGCGGTCGGTGTTTCAAAAGTCAGGGTCCACAGCCCGGTGAAGCTGAATACCAGACCGAGCGTTGCTCCGTTGGTCTCGAGACCCACCTCAGCGAAATCGGGAGCCACTCCCGCATCAGATGTCACCAGAACCGTCAGGGCGGTGGCTTCCATCAGGGTCGAGTCATGGCCGATCCCGAAGGAGCCTCCCTGCACTGCCGAGTACTCTCCGGTTCCCCCACCGGGAAGCAAAACCTCCTGGAGGTTGATGGTTGCACTGAAGGTTTCCGAAGCGGGGTTCGCTTCCGGGTAGTAGACCGTTGACGGTGCGTCGGCGGACAACTGGAACTCAGGGGTGAAGGGAATCAGTGACAGGTTTGCAGGAACATCGGGCAAAGGAATCGACGCACCATCGACGACCACCACCGAAACCACCGGCGGCATCCCCAGGCTATCGGATTTCTGAATCGTTGCCGAAGTGGGCGCAGAAGCACCGGACAGGGGGCCTTCCACCAGACTGTAACTGGCGGTCGCCAACTCGGTGGGTGTGTCGTAATTGGCAAACCAGTTACCGACAAAACTGAAGACCACTCCCGCAGAGAAGCCATCGCTGTAAAGACCGATATCGATGAAGTCCGGCTCAGCTCCGGTTGGGGAAGTCGTCGTCACCTGAGCAGCGGTGGCCGACATCAATGCCGGGTCATGGGCCACTCCAAAGGAGTATCCCTGCACATCGGATGGGGCACCGGTGCCACCTCCCGAAGTCTGTGCTTCCCAAAGGGAGACCGAGGCATCAAAACCGGCGGCGGTCGGTGCATCCGGGTTGTAGTAGACCTCTGCAGGTGCACTCACCGACAACTCCCATACCGGATCCTGTGCCGGCAACAGCGGTGCGGCTGCCAGCAGCAGAAGACCCATGCACAGGGTACTGAAGTTTCGAAGGTTCTTTTTCATCACTGCTCCTTGTACTGTCCCAAGGCTGTCAAAATCTGATTCTGTTTTATGAGTTCATCGAGTATTCGACGGGAACTCCCATCAAACCGCTGATCATGTACTGATCGGCGAGGGCCATCAGTTCGGAGAACATCGCCTCCCGTGACTGCCCCAACTCCATGTGGGCCTGACACCCTTCCGGTCCCCGGTAGATCTCCGTGATTCCGAAGAGGGTGTGTCCCGTATCCCCCGACTCCGGGTCGAGGGGATTGTTCAATTCCGGTCCGCGCAGAACCGCATAGGTCAGGACCAGAGGTTCCTGGTCCCCTTCCACATGGTGTGTCTCTCTCATGAAACTCTGATGGGTTTCAAAGAAAGTCTCCAGGCGGGCAACATCGTCATTCGGCACCCGAAAAACGACATGAAAACCGAAACAACCATTCTT
>JAAXJX010000059.1:0-4416 GCA_012269595.1 Planctomycetia bacterium
TGCGGGTGGGTTATCGGGACGAACCACTGGAGGTTTGGGCTGATCGCCAGCGGGGGCAGGTTTTGGATCCTGCGCTTCAGTGGCACTCACTGGCAAAAGAAAAGCCAGAGCAATGAGGCTGAGGGTTTTTTTCATCAAGTCACCAACTTTCAATCGTTCTGTCGAATCCAGATATTGGGTCCTGTCATCTTTGGGACACAGACCCTGATTTGGCATCTTATGGAATCTGCTTCTGATAACCAACACCAAAGCCGCCTGCAGGTTCTGTGAAAAACCCGAGTTTGCCCTCAAATACGCTCCAAGAGCAAAAAGTGGCAGGTATGGGGGTTTTTGGGGTCCGCAGGCCGGGTTTCCCGGGAGACTTCTTTCCACTCACCCGCCGGGAGTTCAGGGAAGAAGGCGTCTCCGTGGAAATCTCCCTCCACCTCTGTCAGGTGAACCTTCTGGGCCATGGAGAGGAAAAGCGAATAGATTTCACCTCCCCCAATGATGAAAACTTCTCCCTCTTCCGGAGTACAGGATCTGAGAACTTCATCCACGGAGGTAAAACACTCTGCTCCCTCGGCCGTCATTTCCGATCTGGAGAGAACGATGTTTCTCCTGCCCGGCAACGGCCTGCCGATGGATTCCCAGGTTTTCCTGCCCATGACGATCGGTTGGCCAAGGGTCGTCTTCTTGAAATGAGCCAGATCAGCTGGAAGACGCCAGGGGATCTCTCCCTGATGACCGATCACCCGGCCTGTCCCCATCGCCACGATCAGGGAGATCGGATTTGAAGATAGGTTCATCACACTGCCACCGGCGCCTTGATTCCCGGGTGCGGATCATAATCGTGAATATGGATATGTTCGAAGCGGAAGTCATCGATGTCCGTGACGGAAGCGTCCAGCTCAAGTCTCGGCAAGGGCCGCGGCTCACGGGCCAACTGCTTTTTGGCTTGCTGCAAATGATTGTCGTAAAGGTGGAGATCTCCAAAGGTATGAACAAACTCTCCCGGCTTGAGTCCGGTGACATGAGCAATCATGTGAGTCAACAGCGCATAACTGGCAATGTTGAAGGGAACACCGAGGAAGATATCCGCACTGCGCTGATAAAGCTGACAGTGAAGGCGCCCGTCAGAGACCTGAAACTGAAAAAGACAGTGACACGGTGGTAGCGCCATCTGGTCAATCACAGCGACATTCCATGCATTGACTAAAAGACGACGGGAGTTGGGATTGGTACTGATCTGCTCAATCACCTGCGCCAGCTGGTCATGGGTCGTTCCATCCGCGCCTTGCCATTGTCGCCACTGAGCACCATAGACAGGTCCCAAATCACCGGTTTCAGGATCCGCCCATTCATCCCAAATGGTCACACCCACCTCTTGCAGACTTCGCGCATTCGTATCTCCGGAGATGAACCACAACAACTCATGGATGATGGATCGGAGGTGAACTTTTTTGGTGGTCAGCAGGGGAAAGCCTTTGGCGAGGTCGAAGCGAACCTGGCGCCCAAAAACAGATCGGGTCCCGGTACCGGTTCGGTCCGACCGTGAGGTGCCGTTTTCCAGAACGTCGGTCAAGAGATCCAGATAAATCTTCATTCAACCCCCTGTTGAACTGAAACCGGATTGAGCCAACGGCAGGGATATATCAGCGAAGGATGATCTTCAATACCGTGGCAGAAAACCGACAGAAACCGCTGTCAGCCCTGACTTTCAGTGTGTCTCAAGACTGCTGGTGTTGCCACCCATCCCTGTTCGACAATAAGGGTCGCGGATCATGAGCGGCTACAGGGGTGAAAACGCAGATCTCAGGGGCAAGTTCCGCTGACCTGGTAGATTGAGCAATCCAGAAAATCCACCGTACTGTCCTCGGCGCAGAGACCAAAGGGCTCCGGCAGGGATTGACCTCCAGAGAAGAGGAAATTCAGCAAAATGATGGGGTCGCTGATATCCACACTCCCATTGTCGTCACAATCCAAGGCATCCATGCACAAGGTTGAATCAGGTGCAACGAATAGACTGGAAAGGGAAACTACCGGATCCGCAAGATTGATCTGGCCATCCCTGTTCACATCACCTCTGGAGAAATCTGCATCAGGAGCCTTGCCGTAGAAGACTCTCAAAAGACCGGTGGATTCGGAGTTGACTGCCACATCAAAAGTGCCGTTCAGATCAAAGTCACAGAGGGTCAAACAGGAACTGTCCGGGTCGATGTCATAGTGATCGAGGGAACCAAATGGAATTCCGTCTTCACCATCCGCTCTCAGAACCTGAAACTCGTCTTCCAAACTGTTGATGTAGATGAGATCGTCAGATCCGGATCCCTCAAGATTGGCCAATACATGCTCACTGGATTGTTCTATCTTGGAATCCAGTTGATAAACCGGACTACCAATTGTTCCCAGCAATGAACCCGGGAATACATAGACTCCAAACCCGCTGAGGGGAAAAAGCAGAAGGTCCGGGGTGTAGTTGCCGTCAGGATCATCCAAAAGAACTTCACCGACAAGAATGCTGTCCGATTCTTCAGGAACATCGACGACCTGCAGCTGCAGGAAATCCATCCCGCCCAGATTTTCAAGAATGGTGATTTGCGATCCCACAAGGTAGAGATCCTGATCGCCATCCATACCGATATCTGTCGTCGCGACCACATTCGCATTGGGGAAAGTGATCGGGCTCAAAGTCAGCTCTGAATTTCCGGCAGAAGCCATAACATGGGTGTCTCCACCCCCTGCGATCCCGGGTTGGGTCGTCAGGATCAAATCCTCAAATCCATCACCGTCCAGGTCCGCAGCATGAAAACCGGTGAAAAAATTGACCCCCGGTATGGTCAGGGGAACTTCAGAGAATCCTACGGCTTGCCGTTCCATGTAGAGAAGTGAACCGTCTTCGGAAAGCAAAATGCAATCTTCCAAACCATCCAGATCAAAATCGATCATGAGGACTTCGTGGAAAGTGGCAGGATAAACAATGTCATAAGTAGCAGAAATCTGCAGAACTCCTTCTGCACTCGACTCCAGATAGATGAGGCTGTTCAGAGTCTCTGAAACCATCACCATGTCGGGAATCCCGTCCTGGTTGAGCTCAGCGACATCCATGGAGCTGTAGTTTGCTCCAAGATTGACAGAGTAGGCTTCTGTAAATCTGCCGTTACCGAACCCCTGAGGGGATTGGGCTTCGACCAACCCGGAACTCACCACTGTCAAGGCGATGAGCAGGGTCTGCACCCGGGACATTGTCGATCTCAAAACGAACATCTTCATAAACGCCGTTCTCTATCAGCTCAAAACATCGCTCGGGTCGGGCTGCAAGGCGAGAGTCACACCTTGCATTGATACCAAGTTGCCTACCCAAACTTTTTCAATTGTAAGGACATATAGTTCATGTCTTACGCTCGAATACAGAACCAAGATTATCCCGACAACTTGGACTCGTTAAGCGTGAAACACGTTTCAGACACTTTGGGTGGTTAAATTACGTTGGACAGTTCTGACAGGTATGTCACGATGGACAGGTTCACTCTTGACCCACGGCGTAGCCCATTTCACATTGGCACTGCTCGATTTCTTCCGAAGGTAAGGGAAATTCATGGTTTACGTTTTCTCAAAATTTGCCAAAGCCAACACACTTCTGAAGCCTGCCGTAATCGTGGCTCTCATTGCCGGGCTGACTCTGGGTGGTTGTGGAGGTGACTCAGCGGATCCCTTGCCCACACTTTCTCAAGTCAAGACAGAGGATGCGGGCACGGTGGTGACCACCACCGGGTTTGTTTCCGTTGAGCCGGGCATTCTCGAAGACACGACCGGAGAAGTCGGATTTGCCCTTCAGGATACGTCCGGTGGTTTGTATATCACTGTGGACCCTGCCCTCGGCCTTGACCTATCCAATGTCAAGCCGGGGAGAAGCATTCAAATCACTGGAGCCATGGGCGATTTGAACGGTTGGGTGGTGCTTGTTCTGGAAAACCAGGAGGACCTTTTGGTCTCCTCTTCCGGTGGATTTCTCTTTTTTCCCCAACCGAACACCCTCGAGGAAATCAACAACACCGCTGCCACTCCCGAGAAGGAGGCCACCATCGTTTCCACGGAGGGGGCCGTTCTTGCCGTGACTCCGATCGATGATGGAGCCGCCAACCCTCTGGGTTGGGAAGTCTCTCTGGAGGACAGCAGTGGCGCCGGGGTTTCTTTCCTCAATCTGAGTGCGCAACACACCGTCGACAATTGGCCATTCCTCGCAGCGGGTGCAGACGTCAGCATGACCGGGGTGCTCCTCAAGGATGGTGCCTCATACGAGATCGCCCCCAGGGGCCCTTACGACATCTCCATCTCCATCGAGGACGCCCGTTCGGTTGCGGATGGTGAAACGGTGTTGATCAAGGGCACGGTCGGGATGGTTCCCGGGGCACTCAGCGGTGTGGGTGAATACGG
>JAAXJX010000059.1:4516-18000 GCA_012269595.1 Planctomycetia bacterium
TCAAGGGCACGGTCGGGATGGTTCCCGGGGCACTCAGCGGTGTGGGTGAATACGGTTTCTCACTGCACTCCGGGAATGGTAACGGAATCCTTGTCAGCATCTCCGATCTTGCAGGCCTCTACACCGACTATGACGGAGATAACCAGCTTGAGTTTTCCAGCGGCACCAATCTGCCTTTCGATCTCGCTACTTTCCATGATCTGGCGGATTCATACCCCTTCGCCTTGAACAGCACCTTCCCAGTAGCCCTGCATGTGGAGGGCGTCATGGCGACCACGGTTCTGGGAGACCGTTATGTCGAGGCGGATTCCCTGAAGGTGCGCCGCGTCGCAGAAAACCTTGCCTACCCCACCTCCATCTCCCTCCCCCCCGGAGGCGTCACACTCAGCGATGCCGGTCGCTGGGTAAACCTGAATGGTGACCTGGCGACTCCACCCGGCGGCGCTCCCTATCCGGGGGGTGCACTCGCATGGCGAGTCTTCGCGGATGGCTACCGAACCCTGATCGAGGATGGAACGGGTGGCAGTGTCACCGTTCTGGTTCCCTTCGGTATTTTCAGTGATTCAAACGGTGATCTGACACTGGATTTTGAAGACCTTGAACAGTGGCCGATCAGTGTTGATGTCGGTTCTCCGCTGACCGTCTACGGTTTCCTTCGCGACAACAATGGAACGCTGGAACTGGTCGTCGCCAGTGAAGGTGCCCTCGAAACTTCTCCGGGAGTGGCCAACTTCTTCATCTACTAAAGGTTTTGGAGCTCACGATGAATCTGTGCATGCGTCTCTGGGTGCTCCCTGCTTTTGTCTTCGTGCTTCTGGGAAGCAACCTGCTCTGGGCCGATTCCAAAGTCGACGGTGATTGGAATCAGGCGGCGGGAGACAATCTTCCCCAGTTGGAGAAAGCTCTCCGCGAAGTTGCCGGTTGGGCCCGCCCCCACCTTTTGTGGCTGCTCTCAAACATGCCAGAGTCAGACCTGCAGTCCGTCGATGCAGATTTCCTGCGCGAGCATGTGGAGGGAGCGGTGCAGGCGTGGAAGGAAACCCCCTGGTCTGCTTCCATTCCCGAATCAATTTTCCGGGATGCCATCCTGCCCTACGCCAATGTCAATGAACGCCGCGATGCCTGGCGTCAGGATTTCCGAGATCGGTTTCTTCCCCTCGTCAAGGAAGCGGGCTCCGCCAGTGAGGCGACCGCCATCCTCAACAGCAAAATCTTTAACCTCGTGGGCGTGAAGTACTCCACCAAAAGGCCCAAGGCGGACCAGAGCCCCTATGAATCGATGGAGGCGGGCCTCGCATCTTGCACGGGCCTGTCGATCCTGCTGATCGACGCCTGCCGCGCGGTGGGAATCCCTGCCCGTTTTGTCGGCACGCCGTTGTGGTCCGACAACTCTGGCAATCATTCGTGGATCGAAATCTGGGATGAAGGGTGGCACTTCACCGGTGCCGCAGAGCCCACCGGCAAAGATCTGAATCGGGGCTGGTTCAGTGGTCGGGCATCCGGAGCAGCCACGGGTGATCCCCGCAACGCCATCTATGCGGTCAGCTGGTCGAGCAACAGCCACCACTTCCCGATGGTGTGGAAGCCCGGTGATACCTCGGTAGGAGCCATCGACATCACGTTCCGATACGCACAGAAAGATGAGGAGATCGCCGCTGATCGCAGTCGCCTCTTTGTGCAGGTCAGGGATGGCGAGAGCAAGGAGAGGGTGGAAGCCCAGGTCTGGTTGCTTCCCGCTCAGGGAACCGTCGAAAAGGGCATCTCCAGGGATGAAAGATTCGATGCCAATGATCACCTTCCCTTCATGCTCAACCGCGGACAGGGCTATCTGCTCTATGCACAAAGCGGGGACCGCTTCGCCATCGCTCAGGGGCAATCAGGGCAAGCGGAGGAAACGATCACTCTCGAACTTCCAGCCGCGAGCGACCCGGATAATCCCTCGCGAGCGGTCTCGGCACTGAAGGCGATGCTGACTTCTCAGCCGTCTTCACTGGAAGAGGTTTCCGAACTGGCAATTTCCCGTGTGGCCCTCGACAAACATCAGGCCAATGAAGCCGCCCGGTCGATTTGGCAAGCTTACGCGGCAAACTTGATTCGTACCCGGGCTGAAGAGATGGAATCCAAAGTAATTCCTGTCGGGAAGCTGAAGATGCCTTTCGACTTCAAGGTTTTTGGCGATCCGACACCGAGTGGCAGAAGCCTGTACATCTCTCTTCATGGAGGAGGCGGAGCTCCTGCAGCAGTCAATGACCAGCAATGGGAAAACCAGAAGCGACTGTATGAACCCAAAGAGGGAATCTATCTGGCCCCCCGCGCCCCCACCAATACCTGGAACCTCTGGCATCAGGGTCACATCGACAAGGCATTTGACCGTTTGATCGCCAACATGATCGCCTTTCATCAGGTCAATCCGGATCGGGTTTATGTCCTCGGTTATTCCGCGGGCGGTGATGGCGTCTACCAATTGGCTCCAAGGATGGCAGACCGCTGGGCTGCGGCGGCGATGATGGCAGGGCACCCCAACGATGCCCGCCCCGAATCACTGCGAAACCTGCCCTTCACCCTGCACATGGGGGCGAAGGACGCACCTTACAACCGCAACGGTCAGGCAGAGATCTGGAAGGGTCTTCTCAGTGATCTGAAGAAGGCAGATCCTGAGGGCTACGATCACTGGGTCGAGATCTATCCAGACAAGGGTCATTGGATGGACCGGGAGGATCGGCAGGCGATCCCTTGGCTCGCCAGCAAGGTGAGAAAACTGCGTTCCAGAAAAATCGTCTGGAAGCAGGATGACGTGGTTCACCCACGCTTTTACTGGCTCTTTGACCCGACACCCACGGGACGCTCCCGGGTGGACGCCCTTCTCGATGGTCAAAAGATCACTCTCAATACCTCGGAAGATCACGATACTCTCTCCCTGAGACTGGATGATTCGATGGTCGATCTCAGCCAGCCGCTGGTGATCACCATCAATGACAATCCTCCCCAGACTGTCGCAGCGCAGAGAAATATTCAGACTCTGGTGAAAACGATGTCGGAGCGGGGTGATCCAGCAGGTATGTTTAGCAGTGAAGTCATGGTGGAGATTTCAAAAACGGCCAACCCCCAGGATTGAGGGCCCCTTGAACCAACTTTCCGAATTGCAGATGGATTTCATCGAATTTCTGGTCTCTTGTGAGGTTCTCCGATTCGGTGACTTCACGACCAAGAGTGGTCGTAAAACTCCCTACTTCGTCAACACCGGCATGGTGAGAACCGGCTCCCAACTGGAATGCTTCGCTTCTTTCTACGCCCAGTGCATCGCCACGCGATTCAGTGACCAGTTCGACTTCATCTTTGGCCCGGCCTACAAGGGAATTCCTCTGGCAGCCGCCATCACAACAAGTCTTGCCCGTGAACACGGCATCGACTGCGGATACTGCTTCGACCGCAAGGAGATCAAGGATCATGGTGAGGGGGGATCACTGGTGGGCTATCAGCCCCAGGATGGTGACCGGGTGCTGATCGTTGAAGACGTGACCACCGCTGGCACCTCGATTCGCGAGACCGTCCCCAAACTGAAAGCGGCAGCGGACGTTCAACTGGCAGGCTTGATGATCTCCGTAGATCGCAGGGAACGGGGAACTGACGACCGTGCAGCCCTCGACCAGCTCTCCGAGGAATTCAACATGCCCTGCACGGCCATCGTTCAGGTCCAGCAGGTCTTGCACCATCTCCACAACAGGGAGATCAACGGCAAGGTGCATATCGATGATGATCTCCGCGATCGCATGCTCGAGTACCTTGCGGAATACGGACCCAAAGATCACGCGATTTGATCTTTGATCAGAGTCCAGGCCCGCTGCTTTCGCAGGCTACTGGATCAATCTTCGTGCTCCGCTGAGCCACCAACAGAAAAAGATCCTGGGCCGAACCACGCTACCACCATGCAACAGATCAGAACCGCAAGCGGGATTCCGAACTCACCCCAATTCAGGCTCATCACATCCGAACCATGGGCAACGAAGGTCGCTACGATAAAGGTGACGATCAACGGTGCACTGGCCAGCCTTGTTCCAAATCCAATCACATAAAAGATTGGGGCAAAGAACTCGGTCAACACGGCAGCGTATGCAGAAATCAGTGGAAAGGGAAATCCAAGAGACGCCACATATTTCGAGAAGCCCTCGATACCCTCGTGTCCACCACTGAGCTTTTTCCAGCCCGCAGGAATCACGATGTAGGCCACGAAGAGTCTCATCAAAAGGAGCACCACGTTTCCCCAAACCGGGTAGACACCCCGTTCGCTGTCAGACTCGTTTTTGGATTCGTCATTCATGAATAAGCCCTCTCTCTTGATTACGCAGTTTCATCATGCAAGCACTTCAAAAAATATTCAAGTTTTCTATCCGTTGACTGCAATGGTGAAACTCATGAACCCTTGGGTGGCAGCGGAAAGAACACACTCACTTCCCGTTGATACTTCTCATACTTTTCACCGCGACTCCGGAGCGCCTGTTTCTCCGTAATGGGGATACCGGTGAACTTGAAGAGGAACAGCAACATGGCAATCGGACCAAACAGAGTCAAATAACGCCATTCCCCATGCCAACCGATGGCAACGTACGCAAACCAGTGTAACCACTCGAAAAAGTAGTTCGGGTGTCTCGACCAGGCCCACAATCCCACTCGGCACACTTCACCCCTGTTTTCAGGGTTCTTGCGGAAGTTTTCCAACTGACGATCTGCGATGGACTCCCCCAAAAGGGCAAGGACCCAAATTCCGATACCGATGAAATCAAGGGTCTGTAACTCTGCATCTGCCGGCGTGTAGGCAGCAACGAGTATGGGACTGGCAAAGATGAGTGCGAAAATCGCCTGCATCTGGAAGAAGATCATATAGAAACGGTCCGCCGCCTTTTGTCCCTTTTCCTTGCGGTAACTTTCGTAGCGACCATCCTCTTTCTCACGGGACAGCCGATTCCAAAGGTGGACCGTGAGACGCATCCCCCACAGCCCCATCAACACTCCAAGAATCAGACGACGTTCCTGTAGCCCACTTCCAACAACACAAAACCCGATGGCCAGAGCTGAGGTTCCCAGTGACCAGGCCACGTCGACAAACCCCGCCCGCCCTGTCTTCTTCTGCCACATCCAAAGAAGGTGCATGACGACCGCCAGAATCAGCCAGCCGAAAAGTACGGTCTCCCCGACTTCAGTCATCTTTCTTCTCCTTCAAGTTTGAATCGCTCATGAACAATTGTGTTTCCATGTATTGCCGGCCCATCGCCAATGCAGGGAAGAGGATTCCCCAGCCGACCCCGATTCCGATCGCGGTCATGATTTTGTCTTCTTGAAGAAACTGGAGCGCTCCCAGAGATTGCCCTCCGTAATAAGCGAGGCCCCCACCCACCGCCCCGAAGATGATGCAAACCACCCAGCGGCCCTTGGTCCACGCCAGACATTGCCCATCGGCGAGGGTGCGCATCAAAAGAGGCCACAGGAGCAGCATCCAGATGGGAGGATTCCACCCCAGGGGGCTCTTCACCTCCGGTGAATAGGCCACCCATTGCAGTTCCAGAAGCAGGGTTTCGAAGCCCAGCCCCAGCAAGAGCGCCAAACCGGCAAAGCCAACCTCCGGTCGCCCCCCCTGAATCAAACCGATCAGCAGAATCGACGCTACGGTCATAGAGCCCACCAAAGGCTCGCCCTGGGCGGCGCCCAGAATCGCTCCCAGCCAACCGGCGTAGTAAAGCAGGGCAGAGATCACGACACTTTTTTTCAAAACTGTTCTCCTCGGAGGTCTGATTGCGTGGTCAGCCTTGATTATGCGGACCCGTGCCTCCAATTGATCAGACCCTGGGCCGAATTGGGAGTCACAGGGTCAAATAAATGCAAACCGATGGGGCCTGTATTCTGATCTTGCCCTGCCGGGGCATCTTCGGGATGATCTGCTGATCTGATCCGTCTTACTGGAGTGAGGAAATTAAAATGTCCCTAGCCATCGACCTCGCTGAACGCGGAGTCTTTCCTGAATCCGTGATCCGCTTCGGAGTTCATGGGCAGGTTCGCGAACGGTTGCAAGAGTCGGAAGAGCAAGCCGCCGGAAACCACGCCACTGTTTTACAACGGTTCGTCGACACCCTTCGACAGTCCCCGATTGCAGAAGTTCCCGAACTGGCCAATGAACAACATTACGAAGTTCCGGCGAATTTCTTTGGTCACGTTCTGGGAAAGCATCGTAAATACTCCTCGTGCTATTACGAGAACCCCGGCGACACCCTCGATCAGGCGGAAGCGACGATGCTCCGCCTCACGTGCGAGCGAGCCCAGATCGAGGACGGGATGCGGATTCTTGAGTTGGGTTGCGGTTGGGGCTCCCTCTCACTCTGGATGGCGGAGCACTACCCCAATGCCACCATTCACTCCGTCAGCAACTCCGCTTCGCAAAAAGCGTGGATCGATGGACAGGCTGCAGAGAGAAATCTGGGAAATCTTCAGGTTCAGACCTGTGACATGAATGACTTTGAGCCGGAAGGCGAGTTTGATCGGGTCATCTCAGTCGAAATGTTTGAACACATGAAGAATTGGGAGATGTTGATCTCCAAGTTGAACGGAGTCATGGCAGAAGGAGCAAAACTGTTCCTTCACGTCTTCAGCCACCGAATCCACGCTTACCACTTTCTCAAGGAAAATGATGATGAGTGGATGGCAAAACACTTCTTCTCCGGCGGAATGATGCCGAGCCACCAGATCTTTGATTGCCTGCAAACTCCACTCAGCCTGGAGTCTTCGTGGTTTGTGAACGGTACTCACTACCAGAAAACCTCGGATCACTGGCTGGAGAATATGCACAAGCAACGGTCAGAGATCATGCCGATTCTCGAGAGTACATATGGTCATCGTGAGGCCAAACGCTGGTTCCACCGCTGGAGAATCTTCTTCATCGCCTGCTCAGAACTGTTTGGTTACCAAAATGGCGAACAGTGGGGCGTCTCACACTTCTTGTTAAAAAAGTAAAACGATCATGAATCCAAAAACCAAAAACCGCAGTTTGACCTACCACCTCAAAGCTGCTTTTGACAATTCGACCTTTGAAGCCTCCGGGGACAAGGACCCAAGGCATATCGACTGGTTGCGATCGAGTCCATTCTGGCTCAGTCACCTGGCCCTGATTTCCCTTTACTGGGTCGGGGTCAGTCCCATCGCCATCGGACTTTGTGTCCTGTTTTACTTTGTCAGAATGTTTGGCATCACAGGCTTCTACCACCGTTACTTCTCGCACCGTACTTTTCGCACTTCGCGAGTCGTTCAATTTCTGGGCGCGGTTCTCGGAGCCAGTTCCGCCCAGCGGGGGCCGATCTGGTGGGCCTCGCACCACCGGCACCATCATCGCCACAGCGACGAACCGGTCGATTCCCATTCACCCAAACAGGATGGTTTCTGGTGGAGCCATGTTTTGTGGTTCCTTGCCGACAAGAATTTCCCGATCAAGGATGAGTTGGTCAAGGATCTGAATCGTTACCCTGAACTCCGATTCCTCGACCGCTATGACTACGTGGTCCCTCTGCTCTATTGGGGCATGTGCTACCTGGTCGGTGACCTGCTGGCGACACACTCCCCTGAGCTGGGTACCAATGGCTGGCAGATGCTGGTCTGGGGAGGCTTTGTCTCAACGGTCCTGCTTTGGCACGGCACCTTCACGATCAATTCTCTGGCTCACAGATGGGGATCCACACGCTACGAAACCGGGGATGACAGTCGCAACAACTGGTTTCTCGCGATCCTGACCCTCGGTGAAGGCTGGCATAACAATCACCACCATTACCAACACACTGCACGTCAGGGGTTCTACTGGTGGGAGTTTGATATCACTTACTACATTCTCTGGCTCGGTTCCTGTGTTGGATTGGTAAGCGGTCTCAAACAGATACCAGAGGGTGTTCGCGAGTCCTCCAGGGCCCCATGAAGATCGCCGTCGTTGGATCAGGAATCTCCGGACTTGTCTGCTCACGCATGCTCTGCCGTGAACACGACATTCATGTTTTCGAGGCGGGAAACTACATAGGTGGTCACACCCACACCATCCCTGTTGAGGAAGAGGGTGGCACCCGTCCCGTCGATACCGGCTTCATCGTCTTCAATGAAAGGACCTACCCAAACCTGATCGAGATCTTCGATCGGTTGGGAGTGGAAAGCCGTGAATCGAACATGTCTTTCAGCGTGTTCAATCCCGAGTCGGACTTTGAATACAACGCTACAAATCTGGCTGGTCTCCTCGCCCAACCGACTAATCTGCTGCGATACCGCTTCTGGTCGATGATCAGCGGTATCTTGCGCTTCTACCGCTCGGCACAGGATCTGAAGAGCACCATTTCACCGGAAACACGACTCGGTGAATGGCTCGATGCACAGGGCTATTCGAAATCCTTCATCGATGATCATCTGATCCCGATGGCAGCAGCGGTGTGGTCCACCTCGCTGACTGAGATCCGGGATTACCCGCTTCTGTCCCTGATTCGCTTCTTCGACAATCACGGCTTTTTGAAAATCTCGGGGCGGCCGATCTGGAGAACGGTCAAAGGTGGATCCTGGTCATATATCGAACCGATGACCCGTCCCTTCGCAGACAGAATTCACCTGAATACACCTGTCGAGTCGATTCGCCGAAAAGACGGCAAGCCTCTCCTGAAAACCTCCGCAGGTGAGGAAACCGCCTTCGATAAAATCATCCTCGCCTGTCATGGCGATCAGGCGCTGCGAATGCTTTCCGATGCCACTGAGGCTGAAAGAGATGTTCTCGGCAACTTCAAATACTCCAAAAATCCGACCACTCTTCACCATGACACTCGCCTGCTTCCAAAACGGAAACGAGCATGGGCTGCATGGAATGTCAAAACCGGTTCCCGACAAAAGGACCTGCTCGTCAGTTACTGGATGAACAGCCTTCAGGGTTTTGACCAGGCTCCAAGGGATTACGTCGTCACCCTCAATGATCCCGGCCCCGATGCGGAGCTGGGGATCCAGCGGGATAAGGTGATCGAGGAAATGGTTTATGAACACCCCCTCTTCGATAACCGGGCCATCGCTGCCCAGTCTCGACATGAGGAAATCGATGGCCTTCATGGAGTGCACTTTTGTGGTGCCTACTGGGCCAACGGTTTCCATGAAGACGGTGTGGTAAGCGGTATGCGGGTTGCCCAAAAATTTGGCCGAGGGCTGGAGGAGTTCAGCGATGCCGGCTGATACAAAACTCCAGAGTGCCATCTACGTCGGCCATGTGGAGCATGACCGCTTCACGCCCAAGCGAAATCGCTTCCGCTACAAGATTCACCACCTGTACATCGACCTCGACGAGATTCCGGAACTGTTCCAGCTTCACCCCCTGTGGTCGCTGGAGAAGGGTAATGTCGTCAGCTTTCGCCGCTCCGATTACATCGGTGACCAATCCATCGACATGAAAGAAGTGGTTCTGGATCGCGTGGAAGAGGATCTGGGTTTCCGCCCGACAGGCCCGGTCAGGCTGCTGACCCACCCGCGGTACTTCGGATACGTCTTCAATCCCGTGTCCTTCTATTATTGTTTCGACGAGTCGGGAACCCGATTGCAGGCCGTGGTTTCAGAAATCACCAACACTCCCTGGCTGGAGCGTCACTCCTATGTGACCGACCAGAGACCCGACCCTTCCGCTGACTCCCTGACCCATCAGAGGTTTGAAAAGTCCTTCCATGTCTCTCCCTTCTTTAAAATGGATCACACCTATGACTGGGGTTTTTCGGAACCCACCGAATCTCTTTCGGTGTGGATGCAGAATTTCAGTGAGGGTCGAAAAGTCTTCGAAGCGCGACTCTCCGGGGAAAGACTGGAGTGGAATCGCAAGAACATGACCCGGGTTCTGCTGCGCAATCCGTGTGTCACTCTGGCGGGCTGGCTGGGTATTTACTGGCAAGCGGCAAAATTAAGACTCAAGGGTATTCCCTACATTCCTCATCCTGATACGTTGAGCACTCAGGATAGTGATCAGGAAAAGGCTGAAATCAAATGAGCACACCGACGACTACCGACTCATCCCCATCGAAGGTACCGAACCCTTCTTCCAAGCCGGTCAGCGGCAGCATCGCCCGTAGCCTGGTGCTCAAATCCCTCGGATCGATCAAGTCCGGACTCCTCCATGTTTGCGAAGGATCGAAAAAGACGACTCTGGGAAATCCTGCAGAGGATGGCCTTGAGGCAACCATCGTAGTCCACGACGGTCGCTTCTATCGCAGCACCATGTTGCGAGGATCGGTGGGCTCTGCCGAAGCCTACGTCGCCGGCTGGTGGCAAACCGATGATCTGACTGCAGTGGTCCGGATTCTGGCAAGAAACCTCGACTCCGTCGACTCGATGGACAGTGGTCTCCAGTGGCTTTCCAAGCCGTTCCTGTGGGCCTACCACCTGCTGAACTGGAACTCCCTGGAGGGGGCGCGGAAGAACATCTCAGCCCACTACGACCTTTCCAACGATTTCTTTGAGATGATGCTCGATCCGACGATGGCCTATTCCTGTGGCATCTTCGAAAGCCCCTCCTCGACCCTGGAAGAAGCGAGTGTCGAGAAGATGGATCGCCTGTGCCGCAAACTGTACCTGAATCGGGATGACCACCTCCTTGAGATCGGTACCGGTTGGGGCGGATTGGCCATCCACGCTGCCAAGAACTACGGCTGCAAGGTGACGACGACGACCATTTCCAAAGAGCAACACCGAATGGCACGCCAGCGCATCGACGAATGCGGGCTGCAGGATCAGATTGACCTCCGGTTGGAAGACTATCGAAACCTCGACGGGCAATACGACAAGATCGTCAGCGTGGAGATGATCGAGGCCATCGGGAAAAATCAATTCCGGACCTTCTGGAATCGTTGTGGAAAACTTCTACGGCCGGGTGGACGTCTCGCCCTGCAAAGCATCACCATTCAGGATCACCGGTTTGAAACCGCTTCCCGTGAAGTCGACTTTATCAAGCGTTACATCTTCCCTGGAAGTTGCATCCCCTCTGTCTCGGCACTCCTTTCCGCCGCCGCAGAGAGTTCCGATTTGAGACTGGTCCATCTGGAAGAGATCGGTTCGCACTACGTGAGAACTCTTGCGGAGTGGCGACAGAATGTGCACGCACGAATCGATGAGGTCAAAGCCCTGGGACTGGATGATGCCTTTGTCAGATTGTGGGATTTCTATCTTTGCTATTGTGAAGGTGGATTTGCGGAACGAACCATCGGCGATGCCCAGTTGATCATGGAAAGATCCGGCGCGACGACAGAGCCGTTGCTTCCCTCGCTGTAATTTCTCTCTGTAATTTCTTTCCGCATTTTTTCTGTGGCTTTCCACATCCCTTCCCCATCCCCCTGACGAAGGGTGAGCTGAACGAATTTCGCCCAAAAATCGCCTAAAACGTCCCTCAATTTTCCATATCTTTTTATTGCCAAAAACGCTCACAAACCTCTAAAACTACGATTAGAGCCATTTATTGGCCATTAAGGGCAATTTTCCCCTATTCCGGTTTCGGGGTTGAAATCGTTCAAATCGTTCACTATGCTTAAGGGCATGAATACTTACATCTCACCCACCATTCTCTCAAACGCTTTCGGCGTGAGCCCCTCGACCCTGAAGCGTTGGTCCGACAAGGGGATCCTCAAAAGTGACCGCACCCGCGGTGGCCACCGTCGATTCAGTATCTCGGAAGCGATCAAGATGTCCCGTGATCTGGGCATCCCCTTCCGCAATCCTGAGTCCATCGGCCTTCCGGAGCCCATCGAGCCTTCCGGGCTGATCGGAGGGCGCGAGCCCTTCGAGATCCTGCACCAGGCCCTCGAGGCCCAGGATCTGGCCGAATCCCAGCGAATCGTCCTTGGGTTGTTCCTCTCCGGAATGCCCATCGTCGAGTTGCTGGAAGACGTGGTGACCCCGGTTATCGCAAGGCTGGGAATGCAGTGGGTGAAATCTCCCATTGGTATCGCCAACGAGCATGCTGCGACGCAGATGCTTCTGGAAACCCTGGGAACACTGAAAAATTTGCTCCCGACAGCAGAAGGAAGAGTTCTCGCTGCAGGTGGTGCACCCTCCGGAGATCCCTATCGTATTCCGACGACCATGGTCTCCCTGATAGTTCAGGATCTGGGACACAAGTCCATCAATCTTGGCCCCGACCTTCCCCTCGAGGCATTGGTTGAATACTGTCGTAAAGAGAGACCGCGCATTGCGTGGCTGTCGACAACGTCCAGTGACCCGATCCCGATGTTGCAGCGGAAGATTCACGCGGTGGCAGAAGAGCTTCACTCCCTCGGGGTTCTTCTCGCCGTCGGTGGTCGCCAGACCGGCAAACTTTCACGCCGGCCTGTGCCGAACCTGATTGAGTTCCGCTCCCTGAAACAGTTCAGGGCATTCTGCGAGAGGCTACTCTCTCCCAGCGACATCTAGAAATCAGAGTTCTCTTGTCCCAAACACACCCCCACGAGTCCGACCTCACCATTCTTCCCAAGAGTGGTGAGGCGATTCTTTTAACAGGCTCATCCGGTGTGGTGGGCAGCGCACTCGCTCCCTTGCTCCAGGCACAGGGCTACCGGGTCCTGCGTGCCGTCCGCAGAGCCCCCAAATCTCCGGAGGAAGTTCGCTGGCAGCCCCTGGTCCCCGCCGGGCAGATCCCGGAAGAAGAACTCCGGGCCTTTGAAAATCTGCATGCGGTGATTCATCTGGCCGGTGAAAACATCGCCGGCGGCCGCTGGAATGCCGCCCGCAAGAAACGCATCCGCGAAAGCCGGGAAACGGCGACCGCCAACCTGAGCGAACTGCTTCTCAAACTGGAATCTCCGCCAAAACACTTCATTTCCGCCAGTGCCATCGGCGGCTACGACCAGAAACTGTCTCAGCCGCAGACCGAGGAAACCCCCTTCATCGGCGGCTTCCTGGGTGAAGTCTGCAGCGGCTGGGAAAACGCCTCCCAACCTCTGGAGGAGGCAGGAATCCGTCGGGCACTGTTGCGAATCGGACTGGTGCTGACTCCCCGCGGTGGGGTTCTCCAGAAACTGCTCCCCATCTTCAAGGCCTTCCTCGGTGGCCCCATTTCAAGTGGACGCCAGTGGATGAGCTGGATCGACCTCGATGATCTTCTGCAGATCATCCTGCGGGTTCTTCGGGACGATCAACTGAGCGGCCCCATCAATTGCACCGCCCCTGGAGCTGTTCGCAATGAAGACTTCACGACCATCCTCGCCTCTAAGCTGGGCAGGCCGGTCGCCCCCCGAGTACCCGCCCTCGCCCTGAATACTCTCTATGGTGAGATGGGTCAGGCACTGGTCGTCGATGGAGCACGGGTCGTTCCCCAAAAGCTCCTCGAAGCAGGGTTTTCATTCCGCCAGCCCGATCTGCCTTCCTGCCTGCGGAACCAGCTGGCCTGATCAGAAATAGAGCTTCTGATCTCACAGGAGATCGGGGGCTTTTTTTTTGGTGGGTCTTTTGAGAATCCCGTG
>JAAXJX010000025.1 GCA_012269595.1 Planctomycetia bacterium
GATGCCACGACCGACGATACTTTGCCGGTCTGTGACAGTGACGACACCAACTGCTAATACTCTGCTAATACTCTGATCTAGAATTTAAGGAACGAAGGGAAACAAAATGAAAATGAACAAGTTGCTCACGCTGGCACTGGTTCTCTTTCTCAGTGGGGGAGCAAATGCACAGGACGCGAGCTTTAACGCTGGCAGCGGAACTGCGCCTGAGGGCGGAAGCGGTACCCTGTCGATGACGATGGACAACAGTGGTCAGGATATTGCTGGCTGGTCCCTCGGTGTTTGCAACGACACGTCAGTGGCAACGGTCAGCGCCGCCAACAGCGGAGCTGACACGGAGACCGCCAAAAACGGGTCTGCACCGGACTTCAACCAGATTGGTGTCTTCCCGGAAGGCGCTACCCAGGGAGTGGTGCTCTGCTTCACGGGGTGTGCCGTCGTGGCTGACGTCAGCGGATTTGAAATGCTGACCGTGGATTACGACGGTATTGCCGAGGGAACGACCGATATCGCATTCTGCGACACTTTGGGCGCTCCTCCGGTGGCAACCGTGATCGTGGTCAATGGCGCCTCGCTGGCACCGACCCAGAACGCTGGAACCCTGAACGTGGTCGGTGTTCCCGACCCCGAGTACACCTATTCTGCAGGATCCGCCTCTGCGGGTTACAACCCTGCGGACGGTAATGCCAGTGCCACGGTGGGGATCTCCATCACCGAGACTGACAACTCCGGTTTGGGAGCTCCGTTCCCGAACGCCACCCAGGGTTTCTCCATGGGTCTTGCGAACAGTGCTGAGGTTACTCCCACCAACGTCACTCTGGACCTTGGTTTTGATGCCGATTTCGCAGAAGTCAGTTTGCTTGGTAATGGTTGGACTGCCGGAGTGGTTTACAGCTTCACCGGTGGAATCACCGCTACTTTCGAGGGAGCGACCGAAGTGATCTCCGCTGACTATGAGACCGCTGGAAGCATGGCCGGCAATGAAACCGGTGCGACAGCTACCCTGACCTGGGATGACGGCCTCGGTAGTCCGCCGGTTGCCAACGTTGTCGTGGTGGGTGGTGCATCACTCAATGCTGCCTTCTCTGACGGATCGATTGAGCTGAACCCTGTGGTAACGGTCGACTTTATTCGTGGAGATGCAAACAATGATGCCCGTGTGAACATTGCTGACGGTGTCTGGATCATCAATGAGTTGTTCCTCGGTGGTCCTGCCAACCCGTGCCCGATTTCCAGTGATTCCAATGCTGACGGAAATACGGACGCAGGAGATGCCATCTACATCTTCAACTACCGTTTCCTCGACGGTCCGATGCCTGCCGCACCTTACCCGTCTTGTGGTCAGGTGGATGGCCAGACCCCGGAGGATTGTGCCGATTCGGCCTGCTGATTTTCTCAGCGGTTGCCGTTTCCAAATGGCGCAGGATATTGAGTGAGAGTGGATTTTTGACTTCCCCGCTGCCTTCAAGGCAGCGGGGAAGTTTTTTTATGTCTATGTAAAATTTGGACTTAAGGCCTTTGGGAGAGGCATTTTGCAGTGCCGAGGAATCTCGGAAAGTGCTGGGTTTCCTGTCACTCCTGACTCCAGTAATCTGTGTGTCAGGTGTGGTTTTCTATTAAACCGGAGTGGCTATACGAAGTTTTGGTGTGGCAGGTGTTCCGAGGAATATTGCCGGAAAAACTGTGGGTAAAGTGCCAGGGCTTTCTAGCGTCATTCGTCAATCTTAGAAATCCACAGCTGGGTAGCCAAAGAGGTGGGCAGGTTTTGCATTTGCCGTTCAACTCTTCTTTGGCATTCATGGGTTCAAATAGTTTGCTCGCTAATCTTTGATCGAATGCTGATTCGTGATCTGTTTCGGTCATGTACTTGACGACTTTGAGGAGGTCTAAAAGTGAAGTTTTATTCGATTGCATTTATTGCATTAACGGCCCTTTGCATGAGCCCCGCCGTATCCATGGCAGGGGATAGTGCAACATTCTCTATCTCGGGTGGGGGCGCCACAGTTCAAGGAACTGGATCTGCGACTTTCGGTGTCGACATGGACGCTCCAGCAGACATCGAGGGCTTCGTCATCGCGATGAGCTTCGATAGCAGCCTGGTGACGATCACGGATCTCTCCACTGCCGGAACGGTGACTGAGAGTTCCAATGCGGAACTGGTGGTTCCGCAGGTCTTTGCGGGTGGCTTCACTCTGGGTTGTGTTCTCGATGCGGCAGCGCCCTTCGATGGTCAAACCATTGCCGCAGGCAGCGGACTCCGTCTTCTGAACTTCACGGCCCAGTCTGTGGTGGTGCTTGATCAGGCCGACCCGAACGAGGTCACCGGATTCGCCTTCACCGACGATACTTTCAATAATCCGCCGTTGAGCAATATCGTTGTTTCTGGCGGATTGTCTTTCGGGGACGGCAACGGCCTCAACCTGAACGATGATCCCAGTGCAATGACCATTACTCCGCCCCCTCCTGCAGCCCTGACCATCGAGAATGGTGTTGCGGATGCGAGCGGAAACGGCAGTGCCAGAATCCTCCTCGAGAACTCCGGAGAGACTCAGGGATTTGTTCTCTCAGTTACCCACCCTGCCGCAGATCTCACCCTGACGGGTATCGATCTGAATGGTACGGAAGCGGAAGCCGTTGGAGCAGAGTTTGTCGTGATCGATCTTTACGCCAATGGCGGAACGATCGGTGTGGTACTCGACTTCGAGTTCCCCTTCGATGGACAGACCATCGGTGCCGGCAACAACCTCCACATTGCCAACTACAACTACAGCGACACTGTGGAAATCTACACCGAGGGCGACCCCGCGCCCGCTGACCAGATTGCTGCCCTGACATTTGAAGACGGCGTCTTTGGAACTCCGGCATTGAACAACGTCGTTGTGACTGGTGGACTTTCCATCAATCCGGATTTTAACAACGGCAACTTCTCCACTCCTCCGGTTGCTTTGCCGGCCGAGGATACGGAGCTTTGGGTTGAAGCTGATTTTGGAGAACCGGGCAACAATGCCTACCTTGGGCAAACTGGAGACCTCTGCTTCTACTACTCCGACGAGGACGACAACATTCAGGGTTTCACCATGACTCTCTGTTATGACTGCAACCTCGAGATCGGTTCCGAGTGGAGCTACAACGGAAGCATCGTTGAGGAAGTGGGAGTCGAGTACCTGGCAGTTCAGGTAGACAGTGATGCCAACGACGGTGACGGCTGTGAATTGGTTGTTGCCATTCTTTTGGATGCCCTGCCGCCCTTCGACGGACAGACTCTTCCCCAGACTGCAGACCTCAACGAGGGTCGTCTTCTGATCGGTTGCCTGCCGGTCACAGTGGGTCTGAACGCCCCCTGTGAGACCGACTTGCTGATCGAGTGGTGCAACGATATCAACGGTACCGGTAGCGTTAACCTCTACAACAACGCCGTTATCAACTTCAACTCGATCCAGAACTACACCCGTAATGACGGATCTGTCTACGTGGTTCCCGAGCCGATCTTCCAGCGCGGAGATTGCAACAGCGATGACAAGGTGGACCTGGCGGATTCTGCCACCATGTTGGCCAATCAGTTCAATGGCCTTGCCATCCTTTGCTCGGATGCCTGCGACAGCAATGACGATGGTCAGCTGAACATGGCGGACTCCGTTTACTTATTGAATTGGCTCTTCAAGTTCGGTCCGATTCCGCCGGCTCCGGGACCTTTTGATGACGGTGCTGACCCGACGGAAGACAATCTTCCGAACTGTGAAGGTGATGATTCGAGTTGTTAATTTGCCTGAATGGTTGATTCCTCAGGTAACGAAGTATTGAGATTGAAAATTTAGGAGAATCGAAAAATGAAAAACCAACTTATTGTCACCAGTATTGCACTGCTGCTGACCTATGTGCTCTGCGCAGGAGCATATGCGCAAGATGCAACTTTCAACGCTGGAAGTGGATCTGCCTCTCTGGGTGGAAGCGGAACCCTCTCCATGACCATGGACAACAGTGGTCAGGATATTGCAGGCTGGTCCTTTGGTGTCTGTAACGACACAGCCATCGCCACAGTCTCTGCCGCTAACAGTGGTGCCGATACCGAGACTGCAAAGAATGGATCTGCTCCGGACTTCAACCAGATTGGTGTTTTCCCGGAAGGTGCCACTCAGGGTGTGGTCCTTTGCTTTACCGGTTGTGCTGTGGTGGCCGATGTCACTGGATTTGAGCTGTTGACTGTCGATTACGATGGCATCGCTGAAGGTCAGACTGCCATTGAGTTCTGCAACACTCTGGGAGCGCCGCCTGTTGCCACCGTGGTTGTGGTCAATGGAGCATCTTTGGCACCGAACCAGACCGGTGGTGTCCTGGATGTGGTGGGTGTCCCCGATCCGGAGTTCACCTACACCGCTGGCAGTTCTTCCACCAACTACCCTTCCGGGGGTGGAATCGGTGGAGTGGCCGCGAATGCCGGCTTCAGCATCGCTGAGGTTGACAATACCAGCATCGGTGGGGTTTTCCCCAATGATACCCAGGGCTTTTCCATGGGCTTTGCCAACGATGACTCACTGGTTACCCCGGTCGCAGTCAATGTGACTCTTCCCTTCACGGCAGATTTCGCAGAGACCAACACCTTCTCCAATGGCTGGACTGTTGGAGTGGTTTACTCCTTCACCGGTGGAGTGGTGCTTCAGTTTGATGCTTCGATTGAAGTTGCCAACGTGGATTACGAAGGTGTAGCAGGCGCATTGACTGGTGTTGAGGGAACTACCTCTACTCCGCTGACCATGGACAGTGGGCTCGGATCTCCTCCGGTTTCCAATGTTGTGGTTGTTGGTGGCGGAAGTTTGCCTGCCACTGGGGTGGAAGGTTCCCTGGAGTTCACTGGAACGACCACCAACCCGTTCATTTCCGGCGATTGTAATGGAGACACCATTGTCAACATTGCTGATATCGTTTGGAGCCTGGCTGAATTGTTCAAGGCTGGACCAACGGCTAACTGTGAGATTGCATGTGACGTGAATCTTGACGGTACTCACGATGCTGCTGACCCGGTCTACACTGCCAACTACATCTTCCTGTCTGGGCCTGCGCCAGCAGGACCCGCCACGTGTGATACCGTTGCAGGTCAGACCCCCGAGGATTGCCTGAGCGACAACTGCGGAGGCTGATCTTTGAGGTAAAGCTAGTTGTTTTACAAGTTCATCGCCTGTACTCCACCAAGGAGTACAGGCGATTTTTTTGCCTGAATTTGAACCGGTTTTCGGGAGGTGTCACCAGGGGTAACAACTCAGTGTTGTGGAAAACGATAAGCGAAAGTGTTGAGTAAAGATTGTTATTTGAAGTTAGGTTTATCGGGGTAACAACATTTGAAATCTTGATTGTATAACTTCAAAACTTGCCTGTTTTTCTTTCAGCCTATCTCAACTAGGATGCCGTTTGAGTGAGGAAGTGTAAGGAGTTATTCGCAACCGTCGACCAGAGGAATTCTTTTGAAACTCTGTCTGTATCCTGGTTTCGTTTTCTTCATGCACTCCTTTGGGCTTTAAGTTTTCGATGATTAAACATTGGATCAACTGAGCGCATGGCATTGTTCATGCTTCGGTGATCTGACCGAGGATTACACAAGTTTTTGTGTTTTTATCTAGAGGAGGGATTGTGGAGATGAATCGCTTATTGCTTGCAGTGAGCCTTGTTCTTTTTGGAGGAGCTCAGGCGATTGCCGGAGTGGATTCCATGGATCTTGGTAGCACCAGTGTAGATTCCACCGGAGGTGGAGCAGTTACCGTAACAGCTGCTTCTTCCGGAGATCTTCAGGGTTACGTGATCAGTGTCAGTCATGATTCTGCTGTGATCACCCTGGACAGCATCGACATCCTTGGAACTGACGCCGATATTGCTGGTGCTGAGTTTGTTGTGCCAACCACCTATGCAGATGGCGGAACGATTGGTGTTGTTCTTGATTTCAATGCTCCGTACGACGGACAGGTCATCAGTGGTGGATCTGGCTTGAGTCTTGCCAACTACAACTACAGTTGCAACAACGCGGTGTTCTACACCGAAGGCGAAGCTGCCCCTGCAGCGGAGGTCTCTGCACTGACTTTCGTGGATGGTGTCTACGGGTCTCCGGCCTTGAGCAACGTCTTCGTGATCGCAGGGTTTTCTGTCAACCCCGGCCTGACCGATGGGTCTTTCACCTGTAACCCCGTCGCGATTCCGGCAGAGGATACCGAGCTGTGGGTGGAAGCAGACTTCGCCGACACCGGTAACAATGCTTACCAGGGACAATCCGGTGACCTTTGCTTCTACTACGCCGACGAAGACGACAACATTCAGGGTTTCACCATGACTCTCTGCTACGACTGCAATCTGGAAATCGGATCCGCGTGGGATTACGCCGGAAGCATCGTTGAAGAGGTTGGAGTGGAGTACCTGGCAGTTCAGGTCGACAGTGACCCTAATGACGGAGACGGTTGTGAGCTGGTGGTCGCAATCCTTCTGGATGCTTTGCCGCCCTTCGACGGTCAGACCCTTCCGCAAACTGCGGACCTCAATGAGGGACGTTTGCTGATCGGGTGCCTGCCGATTACCGTGGGGGCCAATGCTCCCTGTGAGACTGATCTTCTCATCGAGTGGTGTAACGACATCAACGGTACCGGTACCGTGAACCTCTACAACAACGCTGTTATCAACTTCAACTCAATTCAGAACTATGCCCGCAACGATGGTTCTGTTTACGTGGTTCCTGAAGAAATCTTCCAGCGTGGAGACTGCAACAGCGACGACAAGGTTGACCTGGCAGACTCTGCCACGATCCTTGCCAATCAGTTCAATGGATTTGCCATTCTTTGCCCCGATGCCTGTGACACCAATGATGACGGCCTGCTGAACATGGCAGATTCTGTCTACTTGCTGAACTGGCTCTTCAAGTTTGGTCCGATCCCGACAGCTCCGGGTCCGTTCAACGATGGTGTTGACCCGACAGAAGACGGGCTTCCAAGTTGTGATAGCGACGACACCGGCTGCTAAAGCTCGGATGGTTTGAGATCTATCGAAGATTCCCCTGGAAGGTCATCCTTCCGGGGGAATCTTTTTGTTTGGGTCCTGAAACGGTTTTCATGCATATTTCATAAAAGGATTAAAAGTCACTTGGTGGACATGGTTTCCATATTGAATCCTGAGTAAAATCATTTCAGTGACGTGACCTCCCAAGGATTCTGTGGTGTCTTCATCACAGAGTATTTTTAGCAGTTTCCGCAAGTGTTCTGGGTATTTCAGAATTAAATCTTGTAGTTCGTGTTTGATTTCCCGGATTTGTATGAGCCGGGGTGACTATTCAAGTTGAGGAGTGACTGAAGATGTTATTCAGAATGTGTCTTGTCCTGACACTGCTGTTCTCCTTTGGTGGAGTTTCCATTGCACAGGATGCCAGTTTTAATGTAAGTAGCGGATCTGTACCAACTGGAGGAGAGACAACGCTTTCCATGACTTTGGACAACATCGGTCAAGAGATCGCAGGTTGGTCATTTGGAGTCTGTAATGACACCAACTTTGTAACGGTCAGTTCCGCAAACAGTGGAGCGGGTACCGAGACCGCCAAAAATGGGTCTGCTCCTGACTTCAACCAGATTGGAATTTTTCCGGAAGGGGCTACCCAAGGAGTGGTTCTTTGCTTCACCGGTTGTGCTGTAGTAGCTGACGTCAGCGGCTTCGAAATGCTGACCGTCGATTACCAGAGTGTTTCCGCAGGGGCCACGACCGTTGCCTTCTGTGATACTCTTGGAAGTCCTCCTGTTGTAACTGTTATCGTGGTCAATGGAGCATCTTTGGCTCCAACTCAAAACCCTGGCTTCTTGGAGTTGGTAGACCCTGCTGATCCTGAGTACACCTATTCAGCAGGGTCCGTTTCTGCCAGTTACAACCCTGCGGATGGCAATGCCAGTGCCACAGTGGGCATCTCCATTACCGAGACCGATAACTCTGGCCTTGGGGCTCCATTCCCCAATGCGACTCAGGGTTTTTCGATGGGACTCGCCAACAGTGCTGAAGTCTCTCCGACCAACGTCACTCTGGATCTGGGTTTCGATCCGGATTTCGGTGAAATAGGTCTCTTCGCAGAAGGCTGGACTGCAGGAGTGGTCTACAGCTTCACCGGAGGGGTGACTGCCACTTTCGAAAACTCAACAGAAGTGATCTCTGTTGATTACGAGACGGCTGGAAGCATGGCCGGGAATGAATCTGGTGCCACCGCAACTCTGAGCTGGAGTGCCAGCCTGGGCTCTCCGCCCGTCGCCAATGTTATGGTCGTCGATGGTGCTTCCCTGAATGCTGCTTTTGAAGATGGTGCAATCACCCTGAACCCGGTTGTGACCATCGATTTTATTCGTGGAGATGCAAATGCGGATGCCAAAGTCAACATCGCGGATGGTATTTGGATTATCTACGAGCTGTTCCTGAATGGCCCTGAGAGCAATTGTTCTCTGGCAAGTGATGCCAATGCAGATGGAGTGGCTGATATTGCCGATGCTTCCTTCATCTTCATGTACCGCTTCATGAATGGAATGATGCCCTCTGCTCCCTTCCCGGATTGTGGCCAAGTGGTGGATCAGACTCCTGAAGACTGTGTTTCTTCTGGCTGCGCAGACGGCGGTGGCTCTGCTCCGGCAACCTTTGTTGCGGACATTCAGCCGATTTTGACCGCCTCCTGCATGCCTTGTCATGCTCCCGGCGGAGCTCAGGGGAATGGTCCATCCTTCGGGTTGCAGCTGACGGAAGATGCCTACGACAACATCGTCGGCATGCCCGCAGGACAATGCGATACCATGAATCTCGTGAACCCCGGCGACCGTAACGGAAGCTGGTTGTACCGAAAGATTCAGGGGTCTCATCTCGATCCTGACGTCCTGGACATGGGTTGTTGTCCGGATACCGATGGGGATGGATCGCCGGATGGTTGCGGTAGAAGAATGCCGCGATTCTGCGAAAACTCAAACTCGTGCATGGACGAAGCAACGATCGAGCTGATTGGGTCCTGGATCGACGCAGGAGCCCTCTAGGACAGTAGTTACGAAAATACTGGCTGAGGAGGGGTGCAGAGACCTTTCTCTCTATTTTGACCTCTGACGTTCGAGTAATATCGGTGCGGTGACTTTATTCATCGCACCGATTTTTTACAAAGGGATGGAGGAGGTGAAGAGGATGAAGAATTCAATTTGGTGTGCTCTTGTGCTGGCTTTCGTTTTTTCGGGGAATGTCAATGCGCAGGACACCAGTTTCAATGCTGGAAGTGGGACGATTCCTGAAGGTGGAAGTGGAACTCTTGCTTTGACCATGGACAACACGGGCAACGTGATTGCCGGTTGGTCTTTGGGTATTTGCAATGACACCGCTTTCCTTGTTACCACAGCCGCGAACAGTGGTGCCGATACCGAAACTTCCAAAAACGGTTCTGCTCCTGATTTTAATCAGATCGGTGTTTTTGCCGAAGGAGCAACTCAGGGAGTCGTGATCTGCTTCACGGGCTGTGCAACTGTGGGCGATGTGTCTGCTTTTGAAATGCTCACCATTGACTACGATGGTGTGGCTGAAGGATCGACGACGATCGATTTCTGTAACACCCTTGGCTCTCCTGCAGTGGAGACCGTCATCGTGGTCAATGGAGCCTCTCTTGCTCCGACGCAGAACTCCGGTGCTGTCGACGTGGTCGGGGTTCCCGATCCCGAGTTCACCTACGCTACTGCCGATCAGACTGTTTCCTACAATGGCGACAGTGGCAGCGGCAACTTTACGGCTACTGCAAGTATTGCTGAAGTCGACAACAGCTCGCTCGGAGCTCCGTTCCCGAATGACACCCAGGGATTCTCCATGGGCTTGGGGAATGACCCGGCGCTTCTTTCACCAACAGCAATCAACATTACCCTGCCTTTCTCCGCAGACTTTGCTGAATCTTCTGTTTTCGCCGACGGTGTAACCGCTGGAGTGGTCTACTCGTTCACGGGTGGTACGGTTCTCGCATTCGACAGCGCTGTCGACGTGATCAGTGTCGATTACGACACCGTTTCCGGTGCACTCGCCGGAAATGCGAATGCCACCGTCACTTCCCTGAGTTTCGTTGATACTCTCGGTTCTCCGCCGGTCGCCAACGTTGCAGTGGTCAATGGGGGATCTCTGGTTCCCAACTTTGTCGATGGAACCATCACTCTCGAGCCTCTGTTTGTTCCCGATCCGGAGTTCACCTACTCCGCAGGCAACGTGACGGGTAACTACAACCCTGCTGACGGCAACTCATCCGTGAGTGTGGGGATCAACATCTCGGAAGTGGACAACAGTGCCGCCGGAGCCGCATTCCCGAGTGTTACCCAGGGGTTCTCCATGGGTCTTGCCAACGGACCTGAAGTGGAAGCTTCCGCTGTCAACGTGTCCCTTGGATTCGCTGCGGATTTCGCAGAGAGCAATCTGGATGGCTCTGGCTGGACTCTGGGTGTGGTCTACAGCTTCACCGGCGGAACCACTCTGACCTTTGAGAACTCGACCGAGGTCGTCTCTGTGGATTACTCCACCAATGGCAGCATGGCCGGTGACGAGACCGGTACCACCGTTGATCTGACCTGGAGTGACAACCTTGGATCTCCCGCCGTTGCCAACGTCGTGGTCGTGGATGGAGGCTCTTTTGCCGCCAACTTCGAAAACGGCTCCATCGCCCTGAATCCGGTGATCACCGTGGACTTTATTCGCGGAGATGTGAATGGTGACAGCATCGTCAACATCGCAGATGCCATCTGGATCATTTATGAGCTGTTCCTCAATGGTCCGGCAACTACCTGTCCCATCGCCACCGACGCCAACAACGACGGCCTCGGTGACCTTGCGGACACCTCCTTCATCATCATGTACCGCTTCATGGGTGGACCTGCTCCGGCAGCTCCTTACCCCGACTGCGGTCAGGTGGACGGACAGACTCCTGAGGACTGTGGTGGCAGTTCCTGTCTGTAAGTAGATGGAATCCTGCTCATCCGGCAGGGTTTGATCGGTTCCTCCCCGGGGATTTCATAATCCCCGGGGAGGATTTTTTTATGCCTTCCCCTCATTGATTCCCTGAATGCTTCCCTCGATAGGACGAATCCCCGAGGGACCGAATCACACCTGCCCAGGCCACCTAAAATGAGTATTGGAAAGGTGTTGTGACGGATAGCCTGAAAGCGGTCCCCACGGCGGTGAAGTTCAGCCCTGACGGGGAGATCGAAAGATCGCTTCTGAGCCGAATTTCTGCATAAACGGGGGTGATCCGGGGGGATGGGGGCCTTACTATGAAGGCTGTGCACGACCCGGAAATTTCTTCCGCAAAGGCACTTTCGAGTCGGGGAGATTGCCCATTCCCCGGATTCATCCAAACAAGACCCAAGGCAGGCAAATCCCCGGTGGATCTGTCAGTTCTTGATGATTATCAGACCCTGATTTATTCCCCCGGGGGGGGGACTGCGTGAGAGGTGTAAAATGAAGCGCACTTTTTCAATTTTCCTGCTGGCCCTGATGGTCGGCTTTGCTTCCGCAAATGCGGGTGCACAGGACACCAGTTTCACCGCAGGAAGCGGTGATATTGCATTGGGCGGCAGTGGCACCGTTTCCCTGACCATGGATAACACTGGTAATGTCATCGCCGGATGGTCTTTGGGTATCTGCAACGACACCGCTTTCCTCGAGGCGATCGCAGCCAACAGTGGTTCCGGTACCGAGACCTCCAAAAATGGTGGTGCTCCCGATTTCAACCAGATCAACCTCTTTCCTGAGGGAGCAACCCAGGGTGTGGTGATCTGCTTCACCGGTTGTGCCTCCGTGGGAGATGTCAGCGGATTTGAGTTGCTGTCTGTGGATTACAATGGTGTGGCTGAAGGATCGACGACCGTCGATTTCTGCAACACTCTCGGTGCTCCGCCGGTAGAGACCGTCATCGTGGTCAATGGAGCCTCCGTTGCCCCGACCCAGAACTCCGGTGCCATCGAAGTGGTGGGAGTTCCCGGTCCAGAGTACGTTTACACTGCTCCCACTGAAGCCGTGACCTTTGACGGAAACACCGGTATTGGCTCTTTCACTGCAGTTATTGCCGTTTCCGAGACAGACAACTCTGCTCAGGGAGCCCCATTCCCGAATCCGACCCAGGGTTTCTCCATGGGCCTCTCGAATGACTCCTCTCTCCTCACGGCATTGACGGTCACCGAGACTCTGCCCTTCTCTGCCGATTTCGCCGAGTCGAACATTCTTGCAGACGGCTGGACCATTGGTGTCGTCTACAGCTTTACCGGTGCCAATACCCTTGCGTTCGATGCTCCGACCGACGTCGTCAGTGTCGATTACGACACTGTTGCCGGAGGCCTGATCGGGTCGACCGACAATGTGGTGACCTCACTTGCATGGAGCAACGCCCTCGGATCGCCTCCCGTCGAGAATGTGATCGTGGTGGCAGGAGCCTCCATCGCTCCTTCCCTCGAGGATGGAACGATTACTCTGGAGCCCTTCTCCGTTCCTGGCCCCGAGTTCAACTTCACGGCTCCGAGCCAGTCCGTGAACTACGATGGCAACACCGGCTCTGCTTCCTTCACTGCTGCCTTCAGCATTGCTGAAGTGGACAACAGTGCACTCGGCGCAGATTTCCCGAACCCGAGTCAGGGTTTCTCCATGGGTATGGGCAATGACAGTGCCGTCATCGAGCCGACCGCTGTGACTGCAACTCTGCCCTTCGACGCCGACTTCGCCGAGGGTGGAATTTTTGCCGACGGCTGGACGATTGGTGTCGTGTACAGCTTCACCGGTGGAAACACCCTCGCCTTCGATTCCGAGCTGGACGTGGTTTCTGTGGATTACTCCACCGTTGCCGGAGCCCTCACCGGAACCGATTCCATCGATACTTCCCTTGCCTGGACCAGTGCTCTGGGAAGTCCTCCCGTCGACAACGTCGTCGTGGTCAATGGCACCTCCGTCGAGCCGAATCTGGTCGACGGCACCATTACCCTTCAGCCCGTGTTCGACATTCCGTTCATTCGCGGTAACTGCAATGGTGACAACAAGGTCAACATTGCAGACGGAATCTGGATTCTGAATGAGCTCTTCCTTCAGGGACCTTCCGGTACCTGTGTTGCCGCTTGTGACGCCAATGAAGATGCCAAGTACGACGCCGGAGACGCTGTTTTCATCATCAGCTACCGTCTTCTTGACGGTCCGATGCCCTCTGCTCCGTTCCCGGATTGTGGAGCGGTTGGAGGAGCTGATTGTGAAGCAACCTCTTACTGCCCCTGATCACGCGATGAGGCCTCTTGAGTGGCCGAATCGAACCACATGATCAAAACAGGCTCGGAATCCCCAGGATTCCGAGCCTGTTTTTTTGTTTTGAACAAATCGATTCCGGAAAAATATCCCGGTGGAAATTCGTACTTCAAAGTGGGCCCAGGTTCTCTTTTGGGGTGACGATTCCCTGTTGAGGTTTGGATCGCCAGTTGAAATCGGCAACCGATTCCGGGATTCGGCAATCGCTGCCGAGAGTGGGGGACAGATGGCGATCTTTGCATGCCATGGAGTGGATGTGTTGATTCCACTTTCAGGGGTAGTCACAGAATCGCCGTAGACAGTTTCGGCAACGATCTGTAACTTTGAAGCACCAGCACAGGAGTCTTCGGATTCCAAACCGCAGGATCATCCCTTCCTGCACATTCCTCTTCTTGCACGACATTCAGTCAATCGTCCCCCGGGATCATGTGACCTGATCTCCCCCGAGTTCCAGGCCTGCCTGTTTCCGGATTGTTTCAACTTTGTAATTTTTTCCCCCTGTTCGGAGTCCCTCCGCGCGGGTCGAAGAGTTGTAAGGCTCATCGGTCCTCAAAGAAGCTCCGAAGTGTCCCTTCGAGACGAGGAGAGTAGTGATGAAACGCAGTCTCCCGCGCCTCTACAGCGCACTGTTTGCGGTGTTATTCACCGTTATTGGTTCCCAATCGTTTGCCCAAAATGCTCTCACCATTTCCAGTGGTGAAACAGCAGGTTTGGCACCTGAGACCCTGTCGGTCCTTATGGATTCAGACTCGGGTGTTCAGGGATTCGTTCTTGCGATCACTTATGATGACAGCTTGCTGTCCGTCAGTGACGTTGAGGCCGGATCTGCCACTCTTTCCGCGAATGCGGAGTTGGTCGTTCCCGAAACCCTGAGTGGTGGATTCACCCTCGGAGTTGTTGTGGACGCCACTGCTCCCTTCGACGGCCAGGAGATTCCTGCCGGTGCCGGGCTTGAGATTGCGGCATTCACCATGACCCCCCTTGCCCTCGTGGGCGCAGCCACGGATTCCGCCATCGCGTTCTCCGACGGTGTGTTGAACAATCCTCCTCTTTCCAACCTGATCGTTCAGGGTGGTCAGAGTGTGGACGCTTCCACCGGCCTGGAGCTCAACGACGGTCTCCTGACCCTGCTTCCTCCTCCGCCTGACAGCATGAGGATTGAAGACAGCAGCATTGACGCTGATGGAAGTGGACCTGCCCGTGTGCTTCTCTCCAACTCCAGTGGAGATGCTCAGGGTTTTGTTCTTTCCATCACCCATGACCCCGCTCTTTTGAGCCTGGTCGACATTAATCTGGGCAGTGCTGCCCAGTCCGCCGGCGCTGAGCTGGTGGTTGAGGAGATTTACTCCAACGGTGGTACCCTCGGTGTGGTTCTCGATTTCGAGACCCCGTTTGATGGACAGACCATTGCCGCTGGCAATGACAACCACATTGCTTCTTACGTGTACTCTTCCCAGATCGATCTCCAAGAGCCGGCTCCTGCAGAGCAGACTGCCCTGACCTTCGTTGACGGCCTTCTGGGCAGCCCGACCCTCGACAACGTGATTGTGGTCGCCGGAATCTCCCTGAGCCCCGCTCTTGAGAATGGCACCATGACCATTAACCCAACTCCAGAGCCGCCTCTTCAGGACACCGCTTTCTACATCGGACAGCGTGATTTCCCGGAGACTGGCACCAATGGTGGCAGCGGATTCCCCGGCCAGGAGATTGAGTTCTGCTTCTTCTACAGTGACCCGACCGACAACATTCAGGGTGTGCAGTTGGCCGTCTGCTATGACGACCTGCTGCTCGTCGACGGAACCTTCAGCATCGAGGGATCCATCGCCGACGAACTGGGTGCCGAGTTTGTTCACTACCAGATCGACAATGACGACAACGACGGCGACGGCCGCGAGTTGGTTGCCGGTATTCTCATGGACGCCCTGCCGCCCTTCGAGAACCAGCAGTTGCCGACTACTTCCGAGCCGCTGTTGATCGCCTGTGTGGACGCCGAAGTTGACGGAGGAGCCATTTGTGGTGATTCCTTCAGCATCGATTTCTGCGACGGAATCAACGGTAACGGCATGGTCGATATCAACAACATGGCTGTGATCGAGTACCAGTCGATTCAGGATTTCCTCCTGGTCGGTGCCGATTACGAGATCATTCCGGTTCCCGCATTCCTTCGTGGTGACTGCAACACCGACACCAAGGTCGACCTTGCTGACGCTGCCACGGTCATCGCCACCGAGTTCCAGGGATACGATGCTCTTTGCCTCGACGCCTGTGACTCCAACGATGACGGAATCATCAACCTTGCTGACTCTGTTTACCTGCTGAACTTCCTTTTCAGTTTCGGAAACCCGACGCCGGATCCGGGTCCTTACAGCTCGGGTGTAGACCCGTCTGAAGACGCCCTTGATTGCGCTCTTCCGGCTGCGTGTAACTAACGGACTGTTCAGGAACCCAGAAATCGAAAACCGCTTTTTGCAAGAAAGCAGAGTAATAAAATGAAATCCTTTAAGTTTCTTCTTCCCTTTGCCTTCGCGCTCCTGCTGAGCGTCCCGGCACTCGGGCAGAGCTACCAAATGTCGATCTCCAGTGGCTCGGGTGCTCCCGGTGCTTCTCTTGATCTTCAGGTGTCGCTCGACAACAACGGCGACGACATTCAGGGCTGGTCCTACGGTGCCTGCCACGATGGTTCTGCGCTGTCCCTCACTGCAGTGGTCGACGGATCGACCACCGAGGTCGTCAAGAACGGCTCTCCGCCGGACTTCAACCAGGTCAACGTGGATGCCGCTGAGGGATTCACTGTCGGTGTTGTGATCTGCTTCACCGGTTGTGCCAACCTCGCCGCCGGAACCACCGGAGCCGAGCTCAACGTTGCCTCCTACGACCTGATTGGTGCTCCTGGCACTTCGACCAACGTCGACTTCTGTAACACTCTGGGTAGCCCGACCGTTGAAACGATCGTCGTTGTCGGTGGTGCTTCCATTACACCTGATACCACGGGTGGAACCGTCGAGCTTGTCGCCGGTCCTCCTCCGTTTGCCTACGGTGCAGGTGATTACGACGTCGATTACGACGGCAACTCCGGTGAAGTTTCCTTCACCGCCAGCCCGAGTATTACCGAAAATCCGGATAACCCGGGATTCCCGAGTTCGACTCAGGGGTTCTCGATGGGTCTCCAGCACGATGATTCGCTGCTGACCATCGATTCCGTCGACTGGAACTCTGATCTTGGATTCGATCCGGACTTCGCGGGTGTCAATCTTCTGGCCAATGGCTGGACCATCGGGGTGGTTTACAGTTTTACCGGTGCGAACACTCTCGCATTCGAGACTGAGACTGCTGTTCTCAGTGCCGGTTACAGTTCTGTCGCTTCTGCACTCGCAGGACTGCTGGATCCGACCGACACTGCCTTGACCTGGACTGACAGCCTTGGCAGTCCTCCGGTGGCCAACGTGGTCGTCGTCGGTGGTGGTTCGATTGAGGCTGAGCTGACCAACGGAAGTGTCAGCCTGTTCCCTCAGTACGCTCCGCCCGACGTTCCCTTCATTCGCGGTAACTGCAATGGTGATGACACTGTCGACATTGCCGACGGAATCTGGATTCTGAATGATCTCTTCCAGGGAGGTCCGACCGGAACCTGTCTCGTCGCTTGTGACGCCAATGATGATTCACTCATGGACGCTGCCGACGCGATCTTCGTGATCAGCTACCGTCTGCTGAGCGGTCCCGCTCCGAGTGCACCGTGGCCGGACTGCGGAACGATTGAAGGCGCCGAGTGTGAGGCGACTTCATACTGCCCCTGATTCTTGAATCAGGAACATACAGGACACTAGGGAAAGCCCGGTGCGACGCATGGTCGCACCGGGCAGTTTTTTTGCACTGATCCAGGTGACGGGCACTTTTACCGGATCGGAGAGACGTTATCGGGGGTCGGGGTGTGGGGGATTGACCCCATGGTCAGGGTCGATAACATGGAATAAGCCTCGGGGATCACGCAACCACCGGGTCTTGCCCATTTTCCTTCCGGAACCCTCATCGTCCGTGCAGACGAGCTGCCTGAACCTGTGTTCATGTACCTCTGCAAGCACGTTTGAATCAGGTCCAGCCTGAATGTAATGGTGAGGAATCGATCCACGATTCCACAATTTGACGATGGAGGCGCGTCCATGAAGATCGCCGATAATTCACTTCCCGCCGTCGCACAGGGATTGACGAAACTGGCCAACGGTTTCGTCGCCATGGTTGCCGTTCTGGTCATGACATTTGCCATGTCCGGTTGCACCAACCCTCCGGACGTTCCATTCACGGTTCCAGGAAATGGAGCCACGAACGTCGAGGTGACCACGGATATCCAGATCGCTTTCACCACAGCGATGGATCCGATCTCCTCTACCGATCCGGCAAACTGGAGCATCTCGGGAAGCCTCTCAGGACCCCATCCCGCTGCTGGTGCTCTCAATGAAGATCTGCGCATCCTGACCCTGATACCGGAAACTCCCTTTCAACAGGGGGAAACGGTCACAGTGGTTATCACGGATGGCGTCAAAACCGGAATCCAGATCCCCATCGACCCGATCACCATTCAGTTCACAACTGTAGGCGCGGGTGCCGGTGCCGGTGATTTTGAACCCGGAAGTGGAGAGTTCTCCCTCGTGCAGATCACCCCACAGGCGGGTGAGTCCGGGATTCCTCGCAGACCCTCGATCACCGCCTCTTTCGATTTGCCATTTCAGGTAACGAGTGCAGCCGGTGCAGTCAGCCTGAGAGGTGAGAGAACGGGATTGCGAACGGCCCAGCTCGTCTACCCGACTCAGACCAATGGCATCTCTGATCTGTTGCAGGTCCTTCTCGATGGATCGGAAGCCCCTCTCTATCCCGGTGAAGAGGTGGAGGTTGTTTTCGATGCCAATCTGCTTTCCCAGCTTCAAAGCGGAGAAGACACAGCCCGTAAACTCTCTCCTTTTGTGGCGAGTTACCGGGCAGCAGTGGGATACGCTACCGGTGGCCTCGGACCCCGTGAGGCTCTGACCGCTTCCGGAACCCAGGGATTGATTTTCGCCGATCTGGGCGAGTTGCTTCCCTACAGTGGACTCGAAATGTTGACGATGACAGCCTCGGGCGTCGTCTCTCTCCTCCGTTCCGGAATCTCCGGTGAAGGTGCGAGTTGGACTCTTGAGTCACAGCTCACGTTGCCGGTGCTTCCTGCTTCAGCTGTATTGGCTGACCTCGACGGAGATGGTCGATCTGAAATGGTGATCTCCTGCGAAGATGGATTCCTCCGGGTGATCAAGGTTCTCGGTCAGGAACTGATCGTGGATGACATTTCCCATGACATGGGTGGACTCGTCTTCAGCCTGCTCCGCGTGGGTGAGTTGAATGGAGACCAGAGCCTCGACATTATTGGCGCTGCTTCCGATGGTTTGAGAATCATTCAGAGTACCGTCGTCATCGACCCGGTGACTTTTGAGCTGAGCAGAGCTCTGGCAGTGACAGGTGTCCTGCCCATGCCCGCACCCACCGAATCTCTTGAAATCGCCGACTTCGACCGCGACGGACGACTGGATCTGCTGGTTTCTGCGGGAGTCGGTTTGCTTCTCAGGGGTGCCGGAAACGGTTCTTTCCTGGAATCCTCTTTCCTTGAACCCGCACCCTTCGGAAAAGTGGTTGCCGGTGACGTCAATGGAGATGGCTGGCTCGACGCGGTAACTCCAGGCAATGAGGGCCTCTCTGTTCATCTGAATCCCGCTGGAGCACCTCCGTTGAGCTGGACCGGCGTATCCCTGCTGACGGCAGGACCGGTTCTCGACCTTGCGGTTGCAGAGGTGGACGGCGACCCGGTCGCAATCGATGACATTCTGTTTCTTCAGGATGCCGCTGATCCGCTGGTCATGTTGAGGAGACTTTCACCGGATCTGGGAGATTCGGAACTGGTCTCTCTGAATTTCTCCGGTGATGTTGCCACGGCAAACCTGTTGCTCGTGGATACCGACGGCGATCTGGGAACAGACGTACTCGTTCGTCAGGCCGGGACAGGCTCCGACTCTCTCGCAGTGTGGAGATCACAGGCGGTCGTCGATGACCAGCAAAGTGCTCTTCAGTTTCAGGTCCCGGACAGCCTTTCACTTCCTGCTGGAACCAACACCTTTGAAATCCCGATTACAGCGACCTTTGAAGATGATCTTTCCGGCTTCAATATCGCACTCGACTACGATGAGTCTCTGGTGACCGCGACCGGTATGATCGCCGATTCGGCCACTTTCCCATTTGGAAGTGTCGACGTTGTGACCAGCATCGATACCGCCAACGGACTGATCGCTGCGACGTTGCAGATCAATGGGTTCATTCCTGCAGGAACTGAGGTTCCGATTGCCCGCGTTCAAATGCAAACGGTTCCCAGTGAGTTGGGCGAGGCTTCATTCCTGCTGGCTGACGGGTTGAGCATACAGGGTACCACCTGGTCCAATCAGGCAACTTTGTCCAGCAGCGGTGCTTTGCTCTCTGCAGACATTTCTTCTGCGCAGGGTGTTGTTTTCATCAACTCTGCCACAGCAGCTCCGGAATCTCTGCAGTGCGAAATCTCGTCTTCCTCTGGTCAGGCAGAAGTTCTGCTGACCTGGAGTAACCCGGTGGGGTATGACCTGCAGGGTGGAATCGAGATTCGTCGGGGTGGTGCATTCCTCGCTTCCATGTCTGGAACCAACACCCAATACGTCGACACCAGTCCCGGACAGGGTTCACTGAATTACAGTGTCACCGGATTTGTTGCGGGAGTTCCATCAGCGGAAACAACCTGTAATGCAGTCATCATTCCGACGACCAACCTCAACTGTGAGCGGGTTCAAACCAATTTGAATACTGTACAGTTGAACTGGATTGCTCTTGCGGGCACCTCCGCCTGGCAGATTTACCGTGACGGCGGGTTCCTGATCGAACTTCCTGCGGTTCAGCTCAACTACGCCGACAATGCCGGTCTCCAGTCTCACCTCTATGAAGTTCGTGCTGTCCAGGGCGGAGTTACCTCTGCAGGTGCAACATGTCTGGTTGAGGATGCTGGTGGCGCAGGGACTGCAAACCCGACCGATCTTCAGGCGACTCTCAACGGGAATGACAACCTGCGATTGACCTGGACCAATGAAGAGTTCTACGACGAGATTCGTGTTTTTGAGAGTGGTGTTCAGGTTGCCACATTGGGTGGTCTGGAAATCGAGTACGAAGTCTTCGATTTGCTGCCGGGGCCGGTCAACTACGCCATTCAGGCTCTTGGTGATGGGGGATTGAGCTCCCTGATCGAAGCCGGAGAAGTCAACGTTCCTCTGGCCACTCCCACAAACCTGAGTTGTCAGGCCACGGGAGCAGCCATCGAAATTTCGTGGACCAATGGTCCTGAGTCCTTCTCGTATGATGAGGTGGTACTCGAGCGAACGGGTCCTCAGGGAACCGATTTCATCAATCTGGCTGGAACAGCGACCTCTTACAGTGACCCTGTGGGCGGTGGTACCTGGGCCTATCGTGTCGTTGGATACTTCTTCCGTGACGGTGTCAGTTACTCCGCTCCCTCTGGTCAATGTGAAGTCAATATCTCTGAAAGAATCTACTACGACCCAACCTCTGTGGTCGTCGGTCGTGATTTTGAGATCGACATCCTTGGACAACTTTTGACTGAAGCCAACAGCTGGAGTTTCCAGATCGACTACGATGGCAACGTTCTTGAAGAGGTTGCAGTAGATGTTCCGGGAGTGGCAACTGCCGATCTCCTGATTACGGACAACCCACTGGGGACCTTTGCCGGGCTTCGCCGTTTGACAGTCGAGGTGATTTCCGGGACTGCTCCAGTCGGAGCGGATTCTCTCCTCGCCAGAGTGACGGGTAATCTGGAACCGGACTTTGATCTTTTGGGGCCGGTTCTTTTCCACCTTGTCGATGGATCTCTGGGAACTGCTTCCGGTACGCAATCTCCTGCCCTCGAAGATGGGGGAGTGACCGTTTCCGGAAATGCGCTCTTCATCGACAACGCCAGCCTGACCCCCGGTGAAGAGATCGTGGTCTGGGCCAGAGGCGTCTGGAGCCAGGCGCTGACCGGATACTCTGTGGTGCTCGACTACGACCCCTCTGTCCTGACCTGTTTGGAAGTGAGCAATGTGGGTACGGTCGGTGAGGATCTCAGCGGAACCTTTGGATTGTTCTTCTCCGGAATCGACCCCCTCTCAGGAAAGGCCTATGGATCGGTGATTTCCACCTTCGATGCCATTCCCGCCAATCCCCAGGCAGAGTTGGGTTACTTCCGATTCCTCGTCTCAGCGGATGCACAGGTCGGCGACAGCACGACCATCACCTTTGGTATTTATGACGCCGACGGAGTCGAGATCGAAAACCTTTTCGTCGACTCGGTGGCTTCAACGATTGAGCCGGTTCTTTTCCCCGCTGAATTCCAGGTCCTCTCCCAGCCCGAGCCGCCAACCCTGTTGTCGATTTCACCGACGTCAGGACCGGCAGTGGGAGGGACTGAAGTGATTCTCAATGGAACCGGATTCACCCCGGGATCGAATGTCTTCTTCGGACCGAATCCGGCTTCGGAAGTGGTACTGATCGACCCCGGAACACTGGTGGTCAATGCTCCTGCAGGTTCAGAGGGCAGTGTGGATGTGACGGTGTTGACCGATTACGGACAGGCGACCCTCGCACAGGCATTTACCTACTACGTTTCCACCATCGACAGCTACACTCCGAATGAAGGATCGATCTGCAGCCCGACGACGATGCTGGTCAATGGTGTCGGTATTCCAGAAGGCCTTCAGGTCGTCTTTGGTGATCTGGCTTCGAGTCTCGTTCAGGTCTCTCCGGATGGCACCATGGCTACCGTCAGAATCCCGGCGTCGCCGACCACCGGTGTCGTCGATCTGCGATTCCTGGATGCCGTGGGAACTGAGATTGCTGTTTTCCAGGGTGGTTTCAACTACTTCAACGATGGCGTTTTCCTTCGCGGTGATGTGACCTGCGACGGCCTCGTCAACATCGCGGATGTGGCCTTGATCGCCGCCTACGTCGCCGGTTCCGGTTCTGCACCCGTCATCCTCGACAGTGCGGATATCGATGATAACGGAGCCGTGCATATTGGAGATGCCGTCCAGTTGGCCAGTTGGCTCTTCGATGGCGGAGCGCCGCCTGCAGAGCCTTTCCCGAGCCCCGGAACGGATCCTACACCGGACGGACTGTAGTCCCGAACCTGATCCGGTCCATTGGATGCCCGTGCCCCTGTTCTCGGGGGCACGGGCATTTTTTTATGGTGAACAGATCGTGTCTGTTTGGGGAGCGAGGTGAAGTGTGGGATCCATGAACGAGTCAAGGGTGGGGGATTGGTCCCAGCTTTCCGAGACGTGTCTCCGTCAGGCTTTGGAGGGGAAGCTGGAATCGGTTCAGGGAGGGAGGCATGCCACTGTCGATCACTGTGGCGTCACTGAGACATGTGGGACCGATTCTGCCTGCTGTGTGAATTCTTTCTGCAGTGATTATTCACTGCGTGATCTCTTTGATTCTGCTCGTCTTGAGACTCCTGCAAGATTGCAATCCCTTGCAGGAGTTGGACCGTCGCTGGCATTGAGGATTCTGGCTGCCCACGAAGTGGGGCGTCGCAGTCAGCAGGGGACATGGAAATCCCGTGAGCCTTTTCGGTCATCGAGGCAGGTCCACGATCATCTGGCCCGCCGCTGGTCGGGGGAGACCAGAGAGCATTTTTGTCTTTTGCTGTTGGATGTCCGCCATCGATTGATCCGGGATTGTGTGATCAGCATTGGCTCCCTGACTGCAAGTATCGTTCATCCCAGGGAAGTCTTCAGACCAGCAGTGATTCACTCGGCGGCCGCAGTGATTCTGGCGCACAATCACCCTTCGGGAGATCCGGATCCGTCCGCAGAGGATTTGCGTGTCACTCACAGGTTGTATCGTTGCGGTCAATGGCTGGGGATTCCGGTTCTCGATCATGTGATCTGTGGACATGGGGATTGGTGTTCCCTGAGAGAGTCAGCCATGGGCCCCTGGAGTAGTTCCGGAGAAGAGGGGCCGCTTCACGCAGGCGATCCCACAGGCGATCCGAATGACGATCCGAACGAGCCGTGAGGCTCTGGTTCGGAATTCAGCCGATAAACAGCGGAATAAAGCGTCTTGCCGGTATTGGGTGATCCCATGCCTTTGCTGGAATCAAGCCCGGATCCGGTTACCATCCCCTTTCAGTTTCAATCGTCATTCCGATTCACGTTGGATCAGTTTTCAGAAGCTGTGGGGGAAGGGCCCAGGGACTCCCTTCCCGATGTGTACCCCGGATCAGGAGGCCGCAACTGAAGACGGCAATCATCAGCGATGTTCACGCCAATCTCGCCGCAATGAGAGCGGTACTTGAAGATTGTTCCGCCCAAGGGGTCGAGCGAATCGTCGGGTTGGGTGACATCATCGGCTACGGTCCGGATCCTCGTGAATGCTTGCTCATGTGCAAAGACTTCAGTGTCAACCTGATGGGCAATCATGAGGAGGCTGTGCTTTTCGATCCGATCGGATTCAATCCCAGAGCGCGCGCCGCCGTCGAATGGACCAAGCAACAGTTGATGAGTCCCGAATACTCCCGGGAAGAAAATGGAGTTCTGTGGCAGATCCTCGATTCGATGAAGGTCAGCCACACACTTGGGGATGTGTTTTTGGCTCATGGGACTCCCCGGGAGCCTACGAGGGAATACCTCTTTGTTCAGGATTGCACGGAGGATCCTGCCAAGGTGGAGTCAATTTTTGACAGCTTCCCCACTCACACCGCTTTTGTCGGACACACTCATGTTGCGGGTGTGTTTGTCGATGGACCCCGCTTCATCAGCCCCGATCAACTCGAAGACGGCATCCATGTTTGTGGAACCGGAAAATCAGTGATCAATGTGGGTTCAGTGGGACAACCACGGGATGGGGATCCTCGCAGCAGTTACGTCATCATTGAAGAAAACAAGGTGCAGTTTCGCCGGGTTGAATACCCGATTGAGGAAACCGTGAAGCGTTTCCGAGCAACTCCCTTGCCTGAAAATCTGGCCCTTCGCCTCGTCGAAGGCCGCTGAGGAATCATCACCGATGGATAAAAGAACCTTTCAGGCGTTGCTTGTCTGTTTTGCTATCTCAATCCTTTACATGAATCTTTTCATGGCCCCGCCAGAACAGGGTCCGGGTGGCACTGAGCCTGTCACAAATCCCAACGGGACAACTGAACAGGTCGCCGGGGATCTTCAGGGATCGGAGTCAACCGGGAATGTTCCCTCACAGGTGAGTGAAGCCAATCAGGGGAATACAGGTTCAACGACGACCCTCACTGCCCCGGCTCAACCTCCTGCGGAGGTCAAAACAGTCTCCCTGACCAATGGAATGCTGGAGCTGGTTCTGAGCAGTCGGGGAGCATTGCTGACCGAAGTACGTTTGCCCGAATACAAGGAAAGTCTCGAGGACCAGGAACCTCTCGCGTTGCTCTCGCCCGCTTTGAAATCCGCTGGTGCTCTCGGCCTCCGAATCCCATCGATGCAGTTGGACCTGTCCCGGGTGAACTGGGAAGTGGTCGCAGAGGATGCCGGCAGTGTTCGCTTTCAGACGGCCATTGATGCAGAGCGTCAGGTGGTTCACTCCATTACCCTTCCTGCCGAGGGCTATGAACTGACCTCCAAAGTGGAGTTCCTCGGAAACTGGTCGACAACAAATGAGCTCTATTACGAAATCCTTGGAGCGGAGCGGATCCGTTTTGAATCCTCCGGTCGTGCGACGGCGTATCCCAACCAATGGGTGGCCGCACAGCGCAATCAGGATGGGTCGATCAAGGAAGCGATTCATGAGTCAGTGGAGGCCCTTGAAGGTGGTGAGCAGCGCAAGAGCAACATCGCCTGGGGTGGACTGGAAAGTACCTACTTCGCCCAGGTGATCCGTCCCCTCGGAGAGCGGGAAACCGGTTCACTGGTGATTCGTGGCAAGGAGCCCGGAGTCGACGAAGCCCTCTTTAACCAATATGCAGATGACGGTTTGCAGGGTTGGCCTTTGAGGGTCGGCTTCAATCGTTTGATCGATCCCGCTGCAGACCACAGTTACGCCGTTTTCCTGGGTCCCAAAGATCCTGAAGTGCTTTCGCAAAATGCCAGCTGGGATGCGATGCAGTTGATCGACTACGGTTTCTTTGGCTGGCTGTGTCGTCCCTTCCTCGCCTTGCTGCGCTTCTTCGATTCGATTTTTGGATCCTGGGGCCTGGCTATCATTGCCCTGACCTTTGTCATTCGTGCGGTTCTCCACCCGGTGAACAAGCGTAACCAGAGACAAATGCAGGTGCAGCAGCAGGGAATGGCCCGAATCAAACCCCAGATGGATGAGATTCGTGAGCGTTTCAAAAACGATCCGACGACGATGCACCGCAAGACGCAGGAGTTGGTCAAGCAGGAAGGGGTCAATCCGGCAGCGATGTTTGGCGGTTGTCTCTTCATTTTCCTGCAGTTGCCGATCTGGATTGCCCTGATCAATACCTTCTCGGTGGCCATCGAACTGCGCCAGACTGCATTCTTGTGGATCGGCGATCTCACCCAACCAGATATGCTTTTTCAGATGCCTTTTGCCCTGCCCTTATTGGGTGATTGGTTCAATCTGCTGCCATTGATCTATGTGGTGGTCACCCTGATCAACCAGCGAATGATGCCGAAATCCGATGATCCCCAGGTACAGGCACAACAAAAGATGATGACCTTCATGATGATCGCCTTTGGCTTCATCTTTTACTCCTTTGCCTCAGGGTTGCTGATCTATTTCATCATTTCAGCGCTGGTGGGAATCGGTGAACAGAAGTTGATCCGCAAGGAGTTGGCGGCGGCCGGCATTACTCCTGGTGTCCCCCAGGTTGCGGTTCCTTCCGGTCCAGCGACACCGGCTCCACCCAAGGGGCCCGGGCGGGCGGGCAAAAAGAAATCCTGAAGACGCCCATGGGTGCGGTGGGATCCGAGGAAGTGCTTCTGGCCTTGGCCAGTCCTCCGCCCCCTGCCGCGGCGGTGATTCTGAGAATCGATGGTGAAGGGGCTCACCGGGCCTTTCTCGAATACCTGGAAAAGAGTGGCTCACCTCCAGAGTCTTTGCCGATACGGAAACCCATCGAAGTCCACCTGCCCTGGAAACTGAACTTCCCCGCTGTTCCGGCATTGGCTGTTGCCTGGGCGGAAGGGGAGTCGTGGACGGGAAATGAATCGGTTGAAGTCTATTTTCCCGGATCCGATCCCATCCTTGAAGGAGTCATGAAACTGGTGCAATCCGCCGGTGTCAGATTGGCAACGCCGGGTGAGTTTACACGGCGATCCTTTATGAATGGCCAGATCGATCTCAGTCGTGCGGAATCGGTCCTGACCGTGATTGAGGCAGAGGATCATGCGGCACTGAGTGCCGCCAGAAGAGTGTTGGAAGGGGATCTGGCTCGCCAGATTCGCCAACTCTCCGATCGACTGGTCGACGTGGTCGCAGAATTGGAAGCGGGCCTCGATTTTTCGGAGCAGGAGGTCGAGCCACCCGGCGAAGAAGAGTTGAATCGTTTGCTGGGACCGATTCAGGAAGATCTGGGAGTGCTCCTTCAGCGTCGCTATTGGCCCGCCCAGGGGCCGGATCTCCCGAGAGTGCTCCTTTGGGGAAAACCGAATGCGGGCAAATCCTCTCTCCTGAACGCTCTGGTCGGAAAACCGTTGGCCATTACGTCGGATCAGGAGGGAACCACGACGGATGTCATTCGTGGTGAACTGAAATCGGGTGGAGAGACAGTTGAGTTGCTTGATCTGCCCGGTGAAAGGGAGGCCGGTGGCGCAGTCGAGCAACTGGCCCTCGACAGGGCCCGGAAACTGTTGAGCGGAGACGACCGCATCCTCTGGGTTTTCGACGGACGCCGGGGGGCAGGGGAGTGGCGACAGGAACGGGAACAGGTTCCGCAAGATTGGCTGCCCAGAGTGATACCGGTCTGGACCCATTCGGACTGTAATGAGGAATCCCCCGACCTTCCTGAGGGGGTCCTTCAGGTCAGCTCTATCACCTCGGATGGTGTGGAAGAACTGACTGGCGAATTGTTTCTTCAGGTGAGGCAAAGACCCGGTCAGATCCGGGGGGATGCCCTTCGTTTCACCCGTCGCCAAAGACATCTTCTTGAGGCCTGTATCGAAGCTCTCGATCGCTGTCATGAATCGTTGGCCGGCCCAGAATTGCTGGTCGCAGATTTGCGTGATGCCTTGCATCAACTCTCCGAGATCAGTGGTGAAACCACTCCGGAAGACGTTCTCGATCGGATCTTTGCCCGCTTCTGTCTGGGCAAATAGGGCGATCTCCTTTTTGGGGGCACGTTGAGCGACCCCCATCTGTGGAGTAAGATGGATCCAGATATTTCACCGACCCGTTTTTTGGGGAAAAGGTCGGTGCCCCATTCCTGCCAGCGGCCAAAAATGAAGGAAACGAACCGATGCGCTGTCCCAGTTGCGGATCTGAAAAAGACAGGGTCGTTGACTCCCGGTCCAGCTCGGATGGACTGGCCGTTCGCCGACGCAGGGAATGCCAGGGCTGTAACAAACGATTTACCAGTTACGAGCGTATTGAGGAGACTCCCCGCATGGTCGTCAAGAAAGACATGCGCAGGGAACCCTTCAATCGTGCCAAGGTTCTGGACGGCATCATGACCGCTTGCCAGAAGCGACGGATTTCAGTCGAAAGAATGGAATCCATTGTCGACGAGGTCGAAAAGCGTCTTCGTGAGGAATTCGATCAGGAGGTTCCCTCGGAGTTCATTGGCGAGGTCGTCATCGAACACCTCCGGAAACTCGATTCTGTGGCATATGTGAGATTTGCTTCGGTTTACCAGGAGTTTGCTGACGTGACAGAATTCCTCAATGAATTGACCCGGCTGGTCGGCAAGGAAAGAAAACCGGATGTCCAAAGCTGATTCGGTCAAACGACAGAAACTGGAATTGAGACTGCGCAAGATGCTGGCAACAGTGATCGACCCCGGTGAGATTCTGCAGTCTTCCCTGTCGGTTGCCGGCGAGATTTCGACGGCGGACCGGGTGATCGATCACGTCATCGACGAGATCGGTATCGATGCGGTCGATTGGCAGAGTCACGAATTTGTTGAGCCCCTTGCAGAGGCGTGCAAGGAGACCGGGCTTCAGGAGTGGGCCGATCAGTTTGAAGAGTTGGTCTGCTACTCGGGGGATCAATTGGTTCCGGGTCTGTTGCTTGCAGAAATGACCCGTCACCTGACTGATTTCCAACATCCACGTCAGCTGGAGTCCTTCTTTTCCAGATCGTTCCTGTCCCAGAACTGGCCTCTTCATGATGGCTTGCGTCCCATTGAACCGTTCCGGTTTTTGCGCCGACACATCGAGTTGGGAAGTCTTTTCGAAAAACGGGATCGTGTCGATGCCATCGCCGAAGCGGTGATGCGCGAGTTGGATTGGGTCAGTTCTGAGTTGACCATCGGTGGGGTCCTCGAAGGCCCTCTTGAGATTTCTCAGGATGAAGCGTGGATCCGCTGGGTGAGATTGAGTGAGCGCATCCGTGGTTTTCTTGATGGGATGGTTCCCGGTCCCCGTGTCCGATGGGAATTTTCGCCAGTGGCGGATCCCCGCCCGGGAGATCTCTTTGGTGATCCGTCCCAGGAGGACTGGTTTGCCGATTTCCTCCACCGTTGCAGCAGAAAGCCCGGTGCGCAGGATTTGATCCTCCGATTGCCCAGAGAGATCCCTGTCCCCCTGAGGCCCGTCATTGCCAGGGCTCTCAGAGCCGCTTCTCCGCCCGAATTGTGCAGTTCAGAAGCTCCTCGACCAAGAATCGTAGCGGGGGAGTTGCCTGCGGACCCGGAAGTGGTCCTCGTTCTCGAACAGCGCATGAGAAGTTTTGATCTGATTCTGGAGTTGGGAGCTGATCCCCCCTGGCGTCAGGATTGGCTCGATCTTCGAGCCGCCGGTGAACCGGTCTGGTGGGCCCGGGAGCAGGATTTCCCCAGGCCTTCCGTAGAATACATCCAGCGTAATTTTCATGAATTGGAATCGCTTCCAGTGATCGCTTTGGAGTCGATGATAGTCGACCGTGGAAGACGGGATCTAAAGCGACTGGTCGACAGGATATCCCGTCGTCGTGGTGGAGGCTGGGAGCGGCTGGGAGAACTTCTCCAGTTGCTGGCCGACCCCCCGCAGATTCTCCAACCCTCAGGAGACCGGACTCTTTAAGTCCGAGGAGACAACCGTTGTATTTGAAGAGCATTCACCTCTCCGGTTTCAAATCCTTTGCGGATCCGGTGCAGTTTGATTTTGACCCCGGCACCAGTGCGGTAGTCGGTCCCAACGGTTGTGGTAAATCAAATGTGGTGGACGCTTTTCGCTGGGTTTTGGGAGAGCGTTCTGCGAAAGGACTTCGCGGCAGTGAGATGCTCGATGTCATCTTCAAGGGGACGACCCATCGACCGGCCCTCTCCAGAGCTGAGGTTCGACTGGTTTTTGACAATGAGTCAAAGACCCTTCCCATCGATACTGCCGAGGTGGAGATCAGTCGAATCCTGACCCGTGATGGTAACAGTGACTATGAGATCAATCGCAAGTCCTGCCGCCTGAAAGACATTCTGGCCGTCTTCTCCAATACTGGAATCGGCGCAGATGGCTATTCTGTCCTCGGGCAAGGCCAGGTGGACTCGTTCCTGAATGCCAATGCCCAGGAGCGACGCAAAATTTTTGAGGAGGCTGCGGGAATCTCCAGTTTCCGCAAGCAGAGATCTGAAACGACCAACAGGCTTGATCGGTCTGAACGGGAACTCACCCGGGTTACTGACCAATTGTCAGAGATCGAGCGCAGAATCCGCAGCCTGAAGATGCAGGCGGGCAAGGCGCGTCGTTACGTGGAGGATCGTGACCGGTTCAAGCATGTCAGCACTGTTCTCGCCGCCTGGGATGTGGATCAACTGGAGTTTGAACAGAAGTCACTCAACTTCAGGCTCAGTTGGAGAAACACCCTGAGGGGTTTGATCTCTGAGGTGGCGACACGACTGGATGCTTCTGTCGAAAGTGTTCGCAACGCGATCGAGGGTCTCCACCGTGAGTTGGAGGAGGTCCGCCAGATCGAGACCGAGAAGCGAGTCGCTCTGCAGGGGATCGAGGCCCGCCGGATTCAGATGCGCGAGCAACAGGATCAAAGTCGTCGTCGTAATGAAGATCGCGACAGACAGCTGGAGGAGTTGTCCCATGTGGAGGAGGACTATCGTCAGCGTCGTTCCGACGCCCGTCAGCGAATCCGGGAATCCCTCGTCGAACTGCGCAAACTGCGGACGCTGATCGGCCAGCTGAAAATCGATCATTCTGTGGAATTGGCCCAGCAGGACGAGCTGGATAAAAAGATCCATGATCTGAAAGACCAGGATCTGGGGCTTGTTTTTGAGGAATCGCGTCTGAAGAACTCCATTGCTTCCCATGAAGGGGACTTGCGTGGACAAGAGGCGATTCGTGAGCGCAGATCGACGGAAGATCTCGATTATCGTAAACAGCAGTCCGAGATCGAAGGGCAGATCGAGGGACTCGAGAAGAAGATTCGTGACTCTCACAGCAGAGAGCACGAACTGCTGATCCGGGTCGAATCCCTGCGAATGGAAATCAACCAGCGCACGGATATCCTCGGTGGAGCTCGCAAGAAACTGACGGAAGTCCGATCCGAGCTGGAGTCTTCCCATGGTCGACTCGTGCTTTTGAAGGATCTTGAGGAAAACCTTGAGGGACTTTCCAAGGGCACCCGGGATTTGCTCGGCAGTGAGGCGCCGGCAGCGGGCGATATTCGCGGCTTGTTGGCCCGATTGATCGAAGCCGATCCAAACACCGCAAAAATGGTCGACGCTGTTCTCGGCAGGATCCTGGAAACCGTGGTTTTCCAGGGACGTACGCCCATCGAACAGCGGATCAGGGCGATCACCGGCATTCTCGATGGTGAAGCCGCCAACTTTGTTTCACTGGAAGACAATCTGGAGGCGGGCAGGAGATCGGGTGAACTGGAGCTCGAACCCGGTGTCGTCACCTTGGCCAGCAGAGTGCGTTGTGAGCAGTTGTGTCGTCCCATCGTGGATGCCCTGCTCGATGAGGTCATCGTCGCTACGGATCTGGACGAAGCCCTGCGATTGCGTGAGCAGTATCCCGGTTACCGCGTTGTGACTGCCGATGCACACGTGGTCGAACCGTGGGGCGCAGTCAAGATTCCTGCGGTCAACAGTACGGGTCTGGTTTCGCGACAAGTGGAAATGACCCAGTTGCAGGAACGTGTCGACATTCTCTCCAGTGATCTCGAGGAACTCTCCCATCAGGGTGATGCCCTTGAGGAATCAATTCTTGCCCGTCAGGGTGAGTTGCAAAGACTGGAGCAGGAGTCGGGCAGAGCAAAGCTCGAGGCCGAGCATGCTCTTTCAGAGAGACATCGCTGTCGCGAGACGCTGAAGAGGATCTCTGATCGCAGGGCCTCATTGAAGGTCGATATCGAAAAAGCCGAGCAACTGACTTCAGAGTTGGAGCAACTCAAATCTGCCGCCCAATCGAAGCTGGTAGAGGTGGATCACCGCAGGAAGTCGGTTGCCACAGAGTTGGAATCTTCTGAAGAAGCACTTGAGCCTCTCGCTGAGAAGTTGTCCCAGCTGGAAGGCGGAATCCAGAGTCGATCACTGGAAGCGACCCGGGAACAGGAGCGGATTTCTTCCGATTGGCGGGAGCAGCGACGCCTGGCTGACGAAATGGATCAGAGGAAATCCCAGAGGGAGCGCATCCTCACCGATATCGTCGACGACGAAAAACTCATCGAAAAGCTGGATGTTGATCTGGTCTCCATCGATGGGGAGGAAAAGAACCTCGGGGTCGAACTTTCCAAAGCGACCGAAGACCGCACTCTTCTCGACCAGCGTCTTGACGAACAGCGATCACAGCGAGGTCGTCTTGAGAAACGCGTCAAGGAGTGTCGCCACCGCGGTGAACAGATCCGTGAAGGGCGTGAATCCGATCTCCTTGCAGAAAACGAGTGCCGAGTTCGAATCGAGGGTATCCAGGAGAAGATCCGTGAGGATCTGGAAATGGATCTTTCGGAAGCTCCTGTTGATGAGTGGCGTTTGCAGCTTGTCGAAGAAGAGGAAACCGAATCGGAGTGGGTGGATCGATTACGCAAAGAGTATTTGCAGTTGCAGGATCGCCTTCGCAAAAACACCAATGTCAATTTGCAGGCGGTCGAAGAGTTGGAAACGGAAGAATCCCGCTTCACCGAAATCAGCGGCAAGATTGAGGATCTCACCGAAGCCAGGGATCAGATCGTCCAGGCCATCGAGCTGCTCGATAATGAATGTCGGACCCTGTTCAAGGATTCCTTCGAGGAAGTGCGAAAGCATTTCCAGGAGATCTTCTCTCTGATGTTTGGCGGTGGAACAGCCGACCTCAAACTTGACGACGAGGAGATCGATCCGCTCGAAGCTGGCATCGAGGTCATCGCAAAGCCACCCGGAAAACGCATCTCGAACCTGCGATTGCTCTCCGGTGGTGAGCGCGCATTGACAGCAATCTCAGTGATCTTCTCGCTCTTCAAAACGAGGCCAAGCCCGTTCTGCATTCTTGACGAGGTGGATGCTCCTTTGGACGAGCAGAACACCCGACGTTTCGTCAGGGTTCTGCAGGAGTTCGCGAAAAACTCCCAGTTCCTGGTGATCACCCACTCCCGCGTCACGATGGCTGAAGCGGAACGACTCTATGGAGTCACCATGGAAGAGCAGGGAGTTTCACGCCGGGTGGTCGTCAAGATTGACGAAGCGGATTCGTGGATGAATGACAATGCGGATCAGCACTCTCAGGCCAGTCCCCGGTCAAAGGACGCCAAATCTATCTTCGATCGGGGTGGGTCTCCGGTTGCCGCCGATCCGCAGATCTGATTTTTCGCTGATTTTACAGTATGAGCGTTCTACCGTACTCCTGCGGTACTTCCACCGGTACGCCCCTGTACCCGGTTTGACGATTTTCCCGACAGCGGGCTAGTCTTCCCTGACGACGAACTTTTACCGACTTTCCGGAAAGGATTCCCCTTTTCGGATGGGTCAACGGCAAGTTGCGGGGTTCGTCTGGAAGTCTCTGCCGAACAGGAGTGTCGATTGTCCACCTCGGATAGATTCGACCCGATCGTGGGAAACAGCGAACTGATACAGAGTCTATGGTCCTTCGTTTTGGAGGTCAGTGACTCCCGCTTACCCGTCCTTCTCACAGGAGAAGACGGGGTCGGAAAAAAACTGGTGGCCAGAAAAATCCATGCCACCGGGTGTATTGCCGGTTCGAGCCTCCGATTCATGGATGGCGCTTCCCTGAGAATTGAGCAGTTGAGGGAAGATGGATTGTCCCACTCCCTCCTCAGCAGGGCTGGAAGTGTTTACATCAGAAATGCCGACAAGATCTCGCTGACTGCATGGAGAGAGATCTCTCACTTCGTCAACAAAGCCCAGGGGCAACTTCCAAGACTCATTTTCGGATTTCGCGATGAGCCCACTGAAGCCGTGAATGTGGTTCTTTCACAGATTGCATTGGCAGGCTCCTTCACCTTGACTCCCTTGAGTCAGCGTCGTGAGGACATCTCGCCCATATCCCGCTATCAGATCTGGAGCCAATCCCTGAAAGAAGATTTTCAGGAACGTTGGGAGAGATTTGAAGCGGAGGTTCTTCCGGATTTTCTTACCCGTGACTGGAGTGGAAATGTGGAAGAGCTTCTTCAGGCGGTGAAAGAGTACTGCGAATCTGCCGCAAGTGCTGATGGAAGCAGGCTTGTGGGGGAGATCAATACCTCTGTTTCAGCGCATTGGCTCAAGGAACAGTTTGAGAGAATGCATGAGAAACTGATTGATCGTTGGGACCATGAAGATTCCATGGCTGCGGGTGAACTCCCTGGTGAGACCTGGGGGGTTCGATGAATACCGAAGATCTCAAGATTCTCGTCGCCGACGACGATTCCGGAGCACGTGAACTGGTCTCTGCGATTCTCGCAGCGGATGGTTGGCCTGACCCCGTTCTCGTCGAGGACGGTGAAAAAGCTCTCGAAGCAATTCGCGAACGTCATTGGGACATCCTTGTCACTGATCTCGACATGCCACGCATGCGAGGGGACGACCTGGTCCGTAACGCCATAGAAGAGGACCCGGACCTGAGCATCATCGTCACCACGGGAGACGGGACTGTTCAGAATGCAGTTGATCTGATGCAGTCGGGGGCGACAGATTTCATCACCAAGCCCTACGATGTCGATGACTTTATCACCTCAATGCAGCGTGCTCGTTTGCGTGCGATGAATGTCCACGAGGTACGCGGGATGCGTGACACGGTTGAAGCGTTGCTCGTTGCCCTTGAAAGCAAAGACCGCTACCTGAACGGCCACTCTGTCAGAGTCAGGGATATGGCCGTGAAACTGGGTGAGCATGCCGGTCTCGACAGAGGACAACTGCGAACCCTGGGTTATGCAGCTCTGCTTCATGACGTCGGAAAAATCGGCATCCATGAGGACATTCTGAACAAAAATGACAAGTTGACCGATGACGAATACAAAGAGATTCAAAGGCATCCAGAAATTTCAGCGGAAATCATCTCTCCTGTGCCATTTCTGAATCCCAGCGTCAAAGCAGTTCTTCATCATCACGAGAGGTGGGACGGCCAGGGTTATCCGCATGGATTGTCCGGTGAGCAGATTCCCCTTATGGCCCGCATTATTGCAGTGGTCGACGCCTTTGACGCCATGACCAGTGACAGATCCTATCGATCTGCGATGCCACACAGCGTGGCAATGCAGGCGATCCAATCAGGCAAGGGGATTCAGTTTGATCCACGCATTGCCGACCTTTTTGAAAAACACAAGGACGAGATCCTCGTCAGGGAGGAGTTGACCCCATGAGTCATCCACTTACCGAATCCGGAGCGGCTCACAAGCCCTCGATTCTTCGTCTTCCGGTCTTCAATGAGTCCGGAGGTAACGACATTTTTGTGGCAGGAAATGATCCGAGAACCTTGCGAGTTCTGAGGACCCTTTCTGCCGTCGCTCCGACCGATTCCACCATCCTCATCGACGGGGAAAGCGGTACCGGAAAAGATCTGGTGGCACGTCTGGTTCATCAAACCAGCAAGCGTGCTTCTGGCCCCTGGGTGACCTTGAACTGCGGTGCGATTCCCCAGTCTCTGGTGGAGAGTGAGCTGTTTGGTGCACTCAAGGGCGCATACACAGGAATCGACAAGGACAAAACCGGCCTGATTGAGAAGGCCGATGGCGGAACCCTGTTCCTCGACGAAATCGGTGAACTTCCGATGGAAGCGCAGGTCAAGCTGCTCCGTGTCCTGCAGTCTGGTCGTATCCGTGCGGTGGGCTCCAACGAAGACAAGGCGGTCAATGTTCGTGTGATTGCCGCAACCAACAGGGATCTTCGTGAAGAAGTCAACGCCGGGCGTTTCCGCCTGGATCTCTTCTACAGAATCCATGTGGTTCATGTTGAGTTGATCCCGCTGCGCGACCGCGAAATGGAATTCCCTCATCTGGTCGAATCGATTCTCGATAATCTCCGCAACAAGGGGATCAATGTTCCGGAGCTCAGAACCAGTGCCGTTGAGGTTTTGGTGAAGCACAACTGGCCTGGAAACATTCGTGAACTGGAAAATGTGATCGAGCGTGCTGTTCTGTTGAGTGGTGGTGAAGCCATCGACGGAGAGGCGATTCGTGAGCAGATCGTCAACTCACCGCAACCGATGGTTGAAAATAAAATGGCCATCAGCCCGGGGGTCGATGGGTACCCGGTGACGATGTCTCTCACGGAAGTGACGGATGCGCACATTCAAAAAGTGCTCGATCATCACGGAGGCAACAAGACTCGGGCCGCTAGAGACCTCGGGGTCAACGTGAAGACGATTTACAACAGGACCGTTGCCCGTGCGAAAGAAAACGGTACTGAAACAGAGTGATCTGTCTCTCTGTATTCAAGATTGAAATAGTGGGCGGAGAGGCTAGATGCCGGTCGGGTCAATGACCAGAGCGACCATTCGGCCTCTCCGCTCAATTTGTATGACAACAGGTTGGCCAGCCTGCAGTTTTGCAAGACTGTTTGAATGGCTGGAAAAAACAGCGCCCATCGAAGTGAAATCGAGGGGCTGGCCATCGACCATCTTCAGCCGGTCCTCATTCTGAAGTCCTACCTTGTCGAGAAGACAGCCCGCCTTGATATCGAAAATTCTCAATGAGCCATCTTCCTGGGGCTCACTGGAAGCATTCATCAGCTCTTGCTGGCATTCGGTACGATTGGCCAGTTTGGCCATCAGGGGGAGGTTGATTCGGAAGACTTACGACTGGGGGGCTCGAGGGGGGCGGGTTTTTCCCTCTTGAGCTGCGGGAGTGAGGCTTTCTGTAAGCAGGGCATTCTGTTCAGAAGTCAGATCCTTGCGCAGGGCTTCGATGGAGATGCGTTCCGATTTCATGGCCACATCCGGAATCGAGCTGGGCAAGCCAATCACGATTCCCCAAACAAGGGCAAGGGTGACCAGGAGAATGAGAACTCCCCATAGAATTTTGTCAAAAATACTCATGTCAAACTCCTGCTAGCTGTGAAACCCCACGCTCTGTGGTTCAGAGATCCATTCTACTTCAAAGCGATATTTTTTTCATGTTTTCCATGGTTTGAAGGGATGACTTCGGACTTCAGCAGGCTGGTTTCAGCGCCGGAATCCCAATTGACGGTACAGAGGCGTGTATCGGAAATAGGTTTCAAAGGTCAGGATTCCGAGTGCGGTTTGTGTCACCCTGCCTCCTGCCTTCCCGATCCAGTTCGGATCCGGATCCCAGGAACCTTTCAATTCACCTTCTGTGTGCTGCAGTGGAAGGACGTGCTGCTGAATCGCCGAGTTCCATTTATCCCAGGCGGGGCCGCCCATGTGGAAAAGGGCCAGAGTTGCGGTGTACCAATAGTACATCGATTGTGGATCCCGGTCCCAATCGGATCTTGAATCCGGGGCGGGCAGATTCTGCAAAAGAACCTTCGAGCAGTGAATGCTCTCACGGGAGAAGGGGGAGTGGCCGAGCGTCAATCGGGTCAGCAATCCGACGGCATCGATTCCGTAACCTCCACGACCGCGACCCCTGCCCCTGTCCGAATACGTCGCACCCCCTGCGTGGTCGATGCAGCGTTGCAGATACCTCTCCAACTTGTGAACCACTTTGGGAGGTGGCAGGAGGCCAATTTTCCGTCCTGCATGCAACGCCAGAACCTGCCAGCCGGTAATGGAGAGGTCATTCCTCAGTGTGGGTGATGGCACGTAGTCCCAACCTCCGCCGGGTTGTTGACTGCTGGCGATAAACTCAAGACCCTTGCCCGCCGCTTTTTTCACCTCAGAATTATTCAGGAGTTCAGCCGCTTCACAGAGAGCGAATGTGGCGATGCCATGATCGTACAGATTGCGGGGGAACTCACCTTTTCCGCTGCGAATACAGCCCGTTGGATCCTGGTGATCGATCAGCCAGCGGAGCGCTTTCCAGGCGGCCACTTCCCGGGGACTGCCGTCCGCCCCCGGAGGATGACCATTCCCGAGAAGAGCGAGCAGGCACAAGCCGGTGATGCCGGCCCGGTGTTCGGGGTAACCTGCTCCCTCGCAATCATCTGCGCCATCCTCGCAATGAAGATGAAAGCGGTCGGGTGACCAGCTCCCATCCCGGTCCTGATGACGGATCAGCCATTCGATCCCTGACTGAATTGCAGATTCAGTCTCGGCGCTGCCACCATGAAGGGAGAGGGCGCGGGTGCGACCACCTCCCGTTCTGCCAGTGGAGAAGTCACCCCCTTCGGCATCGACCGTGAACTGAGAGTCGTCGACAGGAGAATTCTGCGAGGCATCGCGAATTTCAGGATTCACTTCATCTGTCAAAGGTGTTTCCACCGGTTCAGGCTCTTCCTGCCGAGTTTCGACTGTCGGAGCTTCGGGCGTGGTTTCTTTTTCTTTTTCGCCCTCGGGTTCCGGATTTTCTCTGGGCAGATATCGAATGATGACTCGGGAGGGAGCAGGATCGGGAGATGGGTCCGGAGTCCACAGTGGAATCATGATGAGAAGCAGGACCAGATGAAACACCACTGAGCCGACGGTTGAGGCAAAGGGATCTGCCGGCGAATGGGCAATTTCGCGATCCAGAAGCTCGGAGCGAACGGGGGCGATTCTGCGACCCCCCCTGGCAGGGGTGACCCGTTTTCGAGGCCTGGGGGAGGGAGTCCTATTCGCTGACCGTTTTCGCGGTTTTTTTGGGGAGCCAGACTCTGCTTCAACTTTATTGGGGGCTGATTCCAGAACGCCGGGACGTGATTTTCGCTTCGAAACGGTTCGTGGGCGGTGGGATCGGGGTTCAGGGCTCTTCGAGACAGGATCGGGGCTCTGGCTGCTGGAAGCTGGCTGCTCTGAAGGCTCCGCTGGTCGTCGGCGGGAGGCTTTCGGCGACACCGCTGGGCTTTCAGAGCCCTTTTTTCTTCGGAAAAACCCCAAGAATCGCCTCAGAAGGGCAATTTCACGGGAAAAGAGCTCTCCCAGGGGTCGCTTCAAGAGGTCAGCCTTTCCGACGGCAGATCGAATTTGGAACCCCGTCAAGGGGGGGAATCGGCAGGGGCATCTTGCCCTCTGGATTGTCAGAACGCCAGTCTCCCGATCTTGACTCCCATGCCCTCCGGGATACGATATTCTGCTGTTTGCCAGACCAACATTTGCGGCGGGCCAGTGAGAGATCGGGGCCCCGGCTGGAGGAATTACGGCAAACCTGCGAGGGGTCCCAGGCGTGGGGGCGGCGGAAGAGTCGTAGCCGGGCGAGGGATTCTGAAGAGCCAGGATCACGGGGTGTGTCGAGTCGAAGTCGCGTGTCAACTTTGGCACATTTAAGCCTTCGGCGTTAATCCCCAATTGATCTGCTAAAGACGAATGCGATGATCCCAAAGTCCACTGGGAAGCCTTTAGGGGCTCTTCTGCGGTGTTGTGGGATTATGGCCTGATGTTTGCTCCACAGAACGGGGTGAGCATTTTTCAGGGTCAGTCTGCTCTTCGCGGGTTGAAGCCGGTTTCTGTGTTGATAGCTGCGATGTTGCAAGCCGTGATGGGCCTGGCAAGAAAATGAAGACTCAAAAATTAGGTGCTCAGTCAGGTCAGCAGCCACTCCCGAGTGGAGCCCTGCTTTTTTGAAGCACAGTTTCTTTTTCGAAGCACAGTTTCGGCTGGCAGTTCGATTTTGATCTCTGCGACTGGGAACTTGAACAGGTAAGAAATGAAGCAGACAGCCTCGGCTTTGGATGTCCCAATCCAAAGGTCGCCAGATCCGTCAGCCGGATCTCATCACCCGAGGGAAAGGAGAGCCCCTGTGCTCGACACTCACAGGTTCGCCGGATTGAACCGGTCGGTCATTTTGTTGTTGGTGTTGATCGTCATCGGCGGTTGTAACACCGGAAATCGTTTCGGGGTCCAGTTTGGTGATCCCCCGATTACGAACCCTCCTCCACCGCCTCCGCCCCCCGTCTGTGACCAGCCACTGGTCAACGATGTGACTCCGGCCCAGGGCAGTGCAGGGACCATTTTGACCTTCAGTGGAGTCAACTTCTCTGATACCGGTGGAAACCGGGTGGTCATGTCCAGCTTCAGTGGTCAGGCCGAGATCGATGCCCTGATCCTGTCCGTGAACGTGGTTCCGGAGGATCCGACCGACCCCAATGCCTGCGGTGCAGTCTCCACCCTGACGGCAATGGTGCCCGGTGGTGTTCGCAGTGGACCGGTCACCCTGTTTGTCGATGGCATCAATGCGGGTGCAGGCATCTTTACCGCGGCTCCCGAGATCGTCGGTTATGCGGTGGGTGATAACGGCAATCAGCTGATGGCCAATGCCGGCGGCCAGGTCGTTCCCGCAGAAGTGGTTTTGTACGGTTACAACCTCAACGGTGTGACCGGAGCCAATGTGGACGACGGAACCAGTGTTCTCGCTGCAGCCAGCGTGACCGCAGGTTTGGACCCCGCAGCCAATTTCGATCTGCCCGCAGAAATGCAGGCGGTTCGTGTCGAGTTGCCAACCGGCATCATTCCTTCCGGAGATACCACTCCCCTGAAGTTCAGTTTGTCTGCCGCCACGGGTGGATTGCCGCTGACCAGTTCCAGTATCGATATTCCTCTGGCGACCCTGATTGCGCCGGGTGAAACCTCGAATATGCCGCCCTACGTGACCGCCGGCCTGATGCCGGGTGGTGTCCGTACCGGAGTCGTGCCACTGAAATTTGTGATTGCGACGCAACCGGCTCTGGGAAGATTCGACTTCATTCCCGAGTATGAGGATCCGGCAGGATCCGGTAACTGGAATACCTGTACAGCCTACGAGGATCCCAACTCCGATTTCCGGGGGCAGGGCTTCGTGCCTGGCAGTCTGCTGCTGACCGATCAGGCTGATTACGCGGTCAATGGAGGGTCGGACATGGTGTTCCTCTGGGATAGCAGTCTTGATCTCCCTGACACCGATGGCCCCCGGGCAATTCGCATTCGCGTTCAGGCCTCCAACCCGATTCCAGTGACGGCACTCTCCGATGCGGCGGGTGAATGGGAGTCCGGGATCATGCTGGTCGACAACGACAGTGCTGTGATTCCCCAGGGCATGATCTCTGAAGAATTCATCACTCCTGCAAGCTTTGATTTCAGTGCGGGGGGGACTGCGCTTTGGGGAGGGGATGTTCTCTCCACCAATCCCGCAAGCAATGAGTTCAACTTCATTGGAGATGTCGGGCAGGGCACAGTGGATGTGATTCTGCAGGCGGATGAAACCTATGAACTGAACCAGGGCAATGGGTCGATTTTCAATGTGACCGACCCTGCCAACGTTTTTGAAGTGTTGCCGATCGGACCGGTCCCCGGAGAGTTCCATGCCCGCACGATGATCATCGAGCAGGGAGCAGTTCTGACCTTCCCGAACCCGCAACCGACACCCTTGATCTTCCGCTGTTCCGGAACCGGAAATGTGGATGATCTCGCCTTCTCCGTGGCGGCTGATCTGGATTTCTCTGGAGGCGATGGCACCCAGGGATCCAACGTCGAGCCCGGTTTGGGTGGAGCTGCCGGTCCCGGTGGAGGAGCTGGCGGGGATGGTGGATTCATTGAAGTCAATGGCCAGACCCAACTCGTGGATACGCTCGTTCCAGCTTCTCCCGGTGAGTTCGGGGGAGGAGCGGGTGGAGACATCGACGTCATCATTCCAGCAGCGATCTTCGTAGCCCGCCCGGGAAGCGGAGGCGGTGGAGGAGGCAGTGTCGTCGGTGAAAATGCGATCAACCAAAACGATTTCACTGCAGTCAACCGCGGTTTGAACGGTGTTGGCGGCAGAGCCGTTGCGGATGAATTGGGATTCAACCTGACCGGTGGTGGCGGCGGTGGCGGCGGTGGTGCCGGTATTCGCCGACAGCCGACCACGGCTCCTCCCATCGTCAACAATGGTGGTGGTGGCGGCGGCGGTGGTGGCGCCATGATGGTGGTTGCCAATGGTGGTGTTCGCCTGACCGGAAACATCAACCTCGATGGAGGAGTCGGAAACATTGGAGTGGCGGGTGCCAACTCCGGTGCTGGTGGTGGTGGAGGAGGCGGAAGCCTCGTCGTCCGTGCCAGCGGAAATGTGGAAGTGGGTTCCACAGCCGAGATTTCCGCCGTCGGTGGCCTCGGTGGTGACCAGACGACCAACGGAAACCTGATGCAAGCGGGTGACGGAGGTGACGGTCTGATCCTCTTTGAGACCAACGGCAGCCTGGTTGCACCAGGTTCGGTGGACGACGGTTCCCTGAATCCGACCCCCGCCGATAGTCCGGGATCTTCCTATGGAATTTCTTCTGGTCCGATCGAGACCGGTTCCGGAATCACTGACCTCTCCTTTACCAGCGTCGACTCCCCCTATCTCATCGATACCGATGCCGGGACGATCACCACTTTCGGTGGCACCGACATGGGTGTGGTGGGAACAGACGGGGTCTTCGAGATTGCCAACCTGACGGTGTTGGATGGTGCCACCATCAATGCCACAGGAGCCAACTCCCTCTTCCTCAGGGCGAGCGGTTTCGTGAACATCGAAGGAACCATCAATGTCAGCGGACAGGATGGTGGTTTCCCCGATCTGACGACTGATCCCCTCAATCCTGCTCCGGGAGCAGGAGGAGTACCGGGGCCCGGAGGTGGTGCTGGAGGTGAAGGCGGATCGACGCAAGATGCGGTCACTCTCACCAATGGAGAAGCGGGTGGTATTCCTGCCGGAGTTCCTGCTTCATTGATTTTCACAATTCCTCCCCCAGGAGACCCGGGAACTCCCGTTCCCCCTGACCAGATTGAGGCCGCTTCCGGTGGAGAATCTTCCGCAGGAGACATCGCCGTGGCATGTACTGTCGGTGGCGGTGGCGGTGGCGGTTACGCCGAGTCAGGACTGAATGGCAGCGGAGCGGGTGAGTGCGATGGAAACTTCCCGAATGCGGGAAGTGGTGGTTCAGCATACGGGACCAGTTCCTTCCTCGTCCCCGATCCGGACAACCCGGGTGCCAGTATCGCACTGGAAGTGGGTGGTCTTGGAGGAGCCGGTGGTGGTGCAGTCTTTGATACCGGTACCACTACTGCCCTGGCTTCCACCGGTGGAGGTGGCGGAGGCGGCTATCTGGAGATTGCTGCTGCAGGTCCCCTGACCATCGGCGAAACCGCACTGATCAATGCCCGTGGTGGAGATTCCTATCTTGCACCGGAAGGCTGTGGAGCAGGTGGAGCTGGAGCAGGTGGAGTGATCCGTATTCGTGGCAAGAGTCGCGTGGTGATCGATCCATTGGCGACTCTCGACGTTCGTGGTGGCAACGCCAACGATCTCCCCGGTGCACCCGGGCTGCCGTACTCGACGGCCAACTCCTCCAACTCAGGAGGAAATGGATCTGCGGGCTGGATTCGTATCGAGACTCCTCTCGGATTTGCGGATGAGATCAATGTCACACCCGCGCCGGTGGAGGGGCCATTCTTCAGCTTTGGTAAAGAGCTCAGTTCGGCTTTCTCGACGCCTTACAACCTGGTGAATGACGAAGGATCGATTTCCGGTATCAACCTGGTTGACGATGCGATCGTGGTTCAGCAGGCGGGTGATCTCGGAAACTTCAATAACCACCGCGTCCTTTACGAGGGCTTCGGTGCGAGTAGTGAGAGTGCCGGATTGACAGGCCCATCCGTGGGTGTGGTCAGTGATCCGACCCTTCTCAACAGTGAAGTGGAGAGTGTTCGAATGATCATTCTTCTCTACTCCGACTTCTTCCTTGGAGATGTGGCTCCGGTGATCGATCTGATCGACATTCCATTTTCTGCGGAATAATCGGGAGTAATGTTCAGTAAAAAGGGCTCCGGTGATCACTCACCGGGGCCCTTTTTTTGCCCCAGAACGGGGCAGGAAACAGAGATATCCCTCTTTGATCGATATTTTTGCCTTTGCCTTCGACAGTGGTCGCACCTCCCTGAAGCGACTTATAGAATGAGGGCAATCGGCTCTTCCCCGGTGTCACGTTGGCCCAGTGGTTGAACCGTCTGATTTTCAGGGGGAACAATGTCCAGAATTGTTCATGTTGTCGGCACCGGAACCATCGGTGAGCCACTCATCGGCCTCTTGTGTCATTTCAAAGAAAAACTCGGCATCGACGAGGTCACTTTCAACAAGCGATCTCCGCTCTTCACTGACCGTTCCAAAGTCAAAACACTTCTGGATCGTGGTGCGAAGCTTTCCACTTCTCAGGAAGCGATGTCCGGATTTGAAAAACTCGGTCTCAAGGCAGAATTTGAGACCCGCGAAGCCATCGAGCGATCCGCAGTGGTCATCGACTGCACGCCTTCAGGTGCAGGCCTGGCCAACAAATCGGAATTCTATGAATCCGCATCATCGGTCAAGGGATTCATTGCCCAGGGATCAGAGTTTGGCTTCGGCAAGATGTATGCCCGGGGGATCAATGACGAGGCTCTCGTTCCCGGCGAAGACCGCTTCCTTCATGTGGTGTCTTGCAATACCCACAATCTGGCGGCGATTCTCAAGACCCTTGCGATGGAAAATGGTCGTGAACCGCAAAACCTTGTCTCTGCAGACTTCGTTTGCATGCGCAGGGCCAATGACGTCAGTCAGGACGCCGGCTTCGCACCTTCACCCCAGGTGGGCAAGCATAAGGACGAGTCCTTTGGCACTCACCATGCGCGAGACGCCCATCATCTCTTCAAGACGATGAACCTCAGCTACCAGAATCTCTACTCCAGCGCAGTCAAGCTCAACTCACAGTACATGCATACGTTGAGGTTCCGCATTCGTGTGGAAAAAGACACCTCTGTGGAGCAGTTGATGGAATTGATTCGCGAGAATGATCGCCTCGCGGTGACGTACAAGAAGTCAGCCAACCAGGTGTTCAGTTTCGGCAGGGATCACGGTTTCTTCGGCAGAATCCTGAATCAGACCGTCATTCCTCATGAGACTCTCTCAGTGGTCGACGGCCGCTGGATCACCGGTTTCTGTTTCACTCCGCAGGACGGCAACAGCCTGCTGTCTTCGGTGGCGAGTACCAACTGGTTGCTCGATCCGGAAGACTACGAGTCCAGGCTTCAGGTTCTGAAGCCCTGGTTCTTTGAAGAGGTTTAATCCTCGAAATTGAGATCTGTTTCTTCCCGGGGGGTTTTGCCCTCGGGAAGAAGCGGTTCGATTTCAAACTCCGCCCCCGGAACAAGATCCAACTCCAGCCAACCGAGAACGTTCTCGATGGGGTCCTCCGCAACGCCACCCTGGCCTGCGGGATTTTCCTTCAATGCTTCCAGTGATTCCCCGAGCAGTACGTTGCCGTGGGGGAAATCCCTTTGCAAAACCTCTTCGATCAGATCGACGGCATCCGCCATTCCCAAATGTGACAGCGCCGTCGCCGCCGCTTCCCGTCTGGGTAAAGGGAGCTGTTGGGAGAGAAGATCCTTGCGCAGCCGCTCTTCGATGGCCGTTCTTTGCTGGGGAAGTTCGTGAAGTGAAATCCCTTCGAGGGCCTCAATCGCCAGAGAGGCGGTTTCCCCCTCGAGTTGGGGGTCTTCCAGCATTTCCAGAATCGCTTCAAACGCTGGGTCACCGATTCGCTGAAGAGATCGAATGGAGATCCGTTGCAGCATCTCATCCTCATCCCTCAAAGCCTGCAGAAAGATGGGGGTGGATGGAGCACTGCGCAGTTCTCCGAGAATCAGTGCCATGCACAATTCTCCGGGGAGGAACCCTTCTTCTTCATCGATCAGCTGCTGAATTCGTTCGATCATCGACTGTTCAAGTTCAGGGTCATCAAAGACGGTGTTGATCAACTGGATGCAGGCTTCGGTGACCTCATCCAGGTCTCCCAGGAAAAGATTGGCCAGTCGCGGATCCAGTGAAGATGGCAGTGATTCATTCATAGCCCTATTGTCCCTCTTCAGGGGGGAGATGGCCAGTCACACCTGCTTCTTTGCCAATTCACCAGGGACGTTGCTGGTTCCATTCTCTGGAGCGGATATTCTTCACCCATGAGCAATCATCAGGATCCTCAACGCGCAGGACAGCGACTCTGGATCGGTGTCCCCTCCACGGAACTTGATTCCGCAACGATCGAGCTTCTGCAGGAGCTGCAGCCGGGTGGGGTAATCCTCTTCCGGAGAAACATAGAATCCGCCGATCAGGTCAAGAATCTGACTCGGGATCTGCGCAAATGGGCCGGCGAATCCCTTCACATCTGTATCGACCAAGAGGGGGGAAGAGTCGTCCGCTTTCCCGACGGGATCACCTTTTTCCCGGGAAACATGGCTCTTGGATCCCTGTCGTGCAGTGATCCCGAGGTCGCCCTCGAGTTGGCATTTGCCCAGGGTTGGCATACCGGCAAGGAATTGCTCGAACTGGGGATCGATATCAATCTGGCTCCCTGCGTGGACCTGGTTACGTCTCCCCATTCAAGAGGGATTGGCTCACGCTCGTTTGGTTCTGACCCCCAGCGTGCTCTGGCTTTGGCCAGTGCTCTCGGAAGAGGAATGCGATCTGCTGGAGTGCGGGATTGCTGGAAACACTTTCCGGGACTTGGACGGGTGACGGTCGATCCCCATTTCGGATTGCCCGCGACCGATCCGGAAGAGAGTGCTTCAGATTTGATTCCATTTGGGGGTGCAGAGGAAGCCGGGGCCTCCATCGTGATGACGAGTCACGTCATCGCCCGAGCCTTCGATGCCGATTTGCCTGTGACCATCTCGTCGAGAGCGGTGAACCACCTGAGGTCGAAGTTGAACTTCTCAGGGGTAGTGATGACCGATTGTCTCGAAATGGGTGGGGTTTCCGGGCTATCACCTGAAGAGGTGGCCAAGGGGGCGATGGCGGCCGGGCATGATGTTCTCCTGGTCAGTCATACTCCCGACTTGCAGCGCGCAATCCATCACCGGATTGAGAAAGAGATTGAGGAGGAATCTGCTCCGCACTTGCAAAGCCTGCAGAGAATCTCTGCTCTGGCTATGGGTACTGAGATCTCCGCAGACAGGCAGGAGGCCATCCCGCTTCTGACCGGTGGGGAAGTCGCCCGAAAGATCTGTCGTGGGGGAGTCAGTCTGCTTCAGGGTCGTCTTCCGGAAACGCCGATCACTGGAGACTGGAGTCTGGTGCTGCCAGAACAGTTCAGCCACAGCCCTGTGGAGGATTCCAGATCTTCTGCCGAATTGGACCTGCTGGCACAAAAACTGCCGATGGTCTCGAGGACACTGCGTTTTGATTCCCCTGAAAAATTAGCGAGATTGGCGTCTGTCACTGGAGACCGTATTGCGGAAGGCAAACTTCTCCTCGCAGTTCAGGGTGCACGGCTCGACTCCCATTACCGTGAAGTCCTCGAAGCACTTGCAGAGAGTCTGGATTCTCTGGTGGTTCTGCTCCTCGACGATTCCAGAGATTTGGTCGCCATGCCAGAATCGGACAATCTCGCGGTCCTCTGTGCCCATGGGGCTCGACCTTTGCATCTGGAAACCCTATCAGAAGTACTGAGGGGGGAGATCCCGCCGGGTTACGGTCAGCCCATCGGAGGTTGACCTCTTGAATCAAAAGAAAAAGAGCCCGCAGATCGTCTCGATCTGCGGGCTCTTGCTGTTTTGCCTGAAATGATTCTTACAGGCGGACGTATTCGAACTCGACAGCCTGACCATTGATTCCCCTTGAAGGCGGGGCGATCCAGTTGGCCATTTTTCCCGGTTCGGTGACGGGGTGCATGATCGACTTCAGGTAGTCATTGTCCTCGGTGTTCAGCATCCAGGTGTGCATGTTGGCGCGGAACTCTTCTTCGGTGATCAGGTTTCCTTCCGGATCGAAGTGGTGATCGGAATAGATTCCCTGTGCACGGTGGAAGCGGCGGTTCGGCAACTTGAAGCGGGTATCGAGACCGCTCTTCTCGAGGGTACGGTTCCATTTGCGAAGAGCTCTCTCGCAGTCGGCGATGTATTCCTCGCGGAGGACTTCGTTGAGTGTGTTCCGGTAGGGCATCTCTTCATCGACGATCACACCGTTCTTGACGATGGGGATCACCTTGATGCCATCCTTCATGATGTGGTCTTCGTAGCGGCCCGGCTCCTTGAAGCGACCCTTGAGGCCTTCTCCAAAGAAGTTGGCGGCGTTGGAGGAGATCTCGCCACCAAAGAGATCGAGACTGTAGCTGAACCAGTAGTTGATGGACCTCTGGATCATGTCCAGCGGAATGCCTCCGGCAGTTTCAGCCTGACCGTCTGTTTCCTTGGTCAACTCGGCACTGCGTTTGATGATGCGATCGATTCCAGTCTCACCCACGAAGAGGTGGTGCGCTTCCTCGGTCAGCATGAACTCACAGGTTCTCGCCAAGGGCTCGAATCCACTTTCTGCCAGCGAGGCCAACTGGAACTTGCCATCGCGGTCGGTGAAGTGGGTGAAGCTGAAGAAGGAGAGCCAGTGGTCACAAGGCTCGTTGAAAGCATTGAGGATCCTCGGCTTGTCCTCGTCACCACTGCGGCGGCTGAGCAACTCTTCCGCCTCGTCGCGACCGTCCTTGCCAAAGAAGCGGAAGAGAAGGTAGACCATCGCCCACAGGTGGCGGCCCTCTTCCACATTGACTTGGAACAGGTTGCGCATGTCGTAGAGGGACGGGGCAATGCTTCCCAGGTATCTTTGCTGTTCCACGGACGCGGGCTCAGTATCCGCCTGGGTGACGATGATACGGCGGAGGTTTCCGCGGTATTCACCGGGAATCTCTTTCCACGTCGGCTTGCCGTAGTGGTCACCAAAGCCAATGGTGCGCTGGCTGTCACCATCGGGGGCGAGGAAAATACCCCAGCGGTAGTCGGGCATTTTGACGTAGTCAAAGTTGGCCCAGCCACCCGCTTCCACGGAGACGGCGGTCCGCAGGTAGATGTCTTTCGACTGGAAACCGACAGGCCCCATGTCATTCCACCACTCCATGTAGAGGGGTAGCCAATGCTCCAGAGCGCGTTGCAAACGCTTGTCGCTCGAGAGATCGACGTTGTTCGGAATTTTGCCGTTCTGATCTACCTTGCTCATGTAAGTCCCCCGTTCAAACCCTGTCCCATGCGAACTCCGGTCTCTCCGGGCGTCCGTACAGGGTCAAGGCTCCATTCGGTCCAGTTGCATTGGGTCTGATGAAAATCCAGTTTTGCCATGCGCTCAAACGACCGAAGACCTTGCTTTCCATGTTCTCCGGTCCAGCGAATCTCAGATTGGCTTCCATGCCGGTGAGGGAGTCGGGCGAAAGGCTGACTCGCTCATCGATGGCCACGGGAACCATGTCTTCAAAATCAAATTCGTCAAGGGCCTCGGTAATCAGGCCCATTTCCTCGGCGTCAGTGGCGTCCAGGCGATCGAAGTTGCCCTGACTGTTGGCGCAGAGTTCTTCCTCGCCGAGGAGTCGGCAAGCGTGACGGGTGATGCCGGTCGTCATCGGCAGCAGGCCCTCATTCATCGGTGATCGCTGAATCTCGATCCCGTCTTCGTCCAGCATGTAGAGGCGATCACAGGCGAGGGCCAGTTCGAGGAGAGATCCACCGAAGCAGGATCCGTTCTCGATCAACGCAAAGAAACTGCAGGAGGTTCTTTCAACACGCTGGATCACGTGGCTCATCAGGTAGGTGATCTGGTCGACGAGCCAGTCTCCCTGATGATCGATGAGGATCTGATCCCACGCCTTGATGTCGTCCAGGTTGCCCTGGGTGCTCAGCAACACCAGGCCAGTGTCGTGACGGTTTACCCTCAAATCGAGGATGGCGTCTTCCAGCTCCCGGGCAAATTTCAGTGGCCAGAACTGGTCTCCAGCGGCATGGATCTCTTCAACGGAGGAAGGAGCTCCCTCTGCGGAGGGAACCTGAATCTCCAGCTTGGCAGTGCGACGATCATTTTCGTAGGTGACGCTCAAGGTGGAGTACTTGCGAACGTTATCTTCATCAACGAAGGGGATCTCACCCAAAGCGATACCCTTGCGGTCAGCACGACCGGGGCGTTGCTCCCTGTGGGATACGAGGTGTTCTGCAAGTTTGTCGTTGAACTTGGACTTGGGGGCGATGGCGTCGACCAGTCCCCAGTTGAGGGCTTTCTTGCCCTTGAAGCCTTCGGCGAGGGTGCAGAAGACGTCGGCACGGTCGCGACGGACCTTGCGTTTGTCGACGAGACGGGTCAGGCCTCCGGTACCGGGAAGCACTCCCAGAAGGGGAGTCTCCGGAAGACTGACGGCACTGTTTCCATCGTCGACGAGCCAGATCTCCTCGCAGGCGAGAGCCAGTTCGTATCCACCTCCGGCACAGGGGCCGGTGATGGCGCAAACGGTGGCAACATCCGCCTGTTCTGCCCAGTCCTCCAGTTCGCAACGGGTCTCGTTGGTGAACTTGCAGAAGTTGACTTTCCAGCCGTGAGTGGAAACTCCGAGCATGTGGATGTTGGCGCCCGCACAGAAGACCTGTTCATGGGCACTGCTGACCACCAGGGAGGTGATCTCCGGGTGCTCGAAGCGCAGTCTGCGGACGATGTCTGCCAACTCGATGTCGACTCCCAGATCGTAGGAGTTCAACTTCAGTTCGTAGCCTTCTCTGAGGGGGTGATTCGGGTTCACATTCATGTTGACCCGCATCTCCTGCCCATTTTTCTCGATCTGCCAATGACGGTACTGAGACGGGTGGGTCTGCAGGGAAATGTTGTCCATGGCGTGGTCCCTTTCCTGGTCCATGTCCATTTGGTCATTGCCCGGAGACATCGCCGGGGTCATCCCAGTTTGAAGGGACGAATCGGGCGTAGTCTGTTGTCCGGCACCTCCCGTTTGGGCGGATTCCGGATTTCCGGTCGTAGACCCCCCATCCTGCATGAATGGGACATGGGTGGCAACCTTTACGGTCGCCTCGGAGGCGGGATTCTTGGACATGTTCTGGTGATACGATTTGCTGGAGGCGATGGGTAGCCTTGGGATATGATTCAGGACCGTCGGCCGGAGGTTTTTCTGGCCGGGAAAGGATGGATTCGCGCCATGCGGCGAACCCTTCTGCATTCAAAAATACACCGTGCAACGGTCACTGGGGCAGATCTCGATTACGAGGGCAGTGTCTCCATTGATACCGATCTGCTGGAGGCTGCAGACATTCTGCCGGGCCAGCAGGTGCACATATGGAACATCACCCGGGGAACCCGGATCGTGACCTACGCCCTGCCCGGTGAAGCGGGCTCCGGAACCATTTGTATCAATGGGGCCGCAGCTCACCAAAACGAGCCGGGGGATCTGGTCATCATCGCCAGTTGGGTGGAATTGGAAGATGCCGAGGCCCGGGAGTACAAATCCCGGGTGGTGAGGGTCGATTCCGAGAATCGGATCACCGGTTCAGAGGCAGAAATTCCAGGACCATCCAAACCGTATCAGCGTGAGGCAGATCTCCAGAGCTGATCGAACCGATCCCGACAGGGTCTCCGCCCAAAACCGGAGGAGGGGGCAAGTGGATTCACAGGACCAAAAGGCGGGTGAGCACCAGCAGGTGTTCCGTCTTCTCAACGTCAATGGCGAACCTCACCAGACAGGATTCTCTGTCCATCACTCCCTGCTGGAAGTGTTGCGTGAACAGTTGAACCTCACCGGAACCAAGCATGGCTGCGAACTGGGGGAGTGCGGAACCTGCACGGTCCTCATCGACGGTCAGCCGGTACTCAGTTGTCTGGAACTGGCCGCAGAGTGTGAAGGCCGTGAAATCACCACCGTCGAAGGCATGATGAACGGCAATGATCTGCATCCGCTTCAGGAGGCTTTCGCTGATCTGGGGGCTGCCCAGTGTGGTTACTGCACCCCGGGTATCCTCGTCACTGCCAAGGCTCTGCTGGAAGAGAACCCGGAGCCGACCCGCGATGAGATCGTCTCGGCATTGGCAGGAAACCTGTGCCGTTGCACCGGTTACCACAAGATCCTTGAGGGCATCGAGTGGGCTGCCGCCAAAATGCGCGGGGACAACGATTACACCCCTCCGAAGGAAGCGATTTACGGCGATCCCCTGCCAGGAGAGGGGGGCTCCCATGCATGAGCCCCTGGATCCCTCCAAGAAGCAGGACCAGCGCAAGTCCCCGACCGGACGTGATTTCAACCTGGTCGGCAAGCCGTTCAGACGTGTCGACGGCCGCGCCAAGGTCACCGGTCAGACCCGATTCGCCGACGACCTCAGTTTCCCGCGCATGGTTCACATGAAACTGGTGCGCTCGACGGTTCCTCACGCACGCATCGTCGACATCGATCTCTCCGAAGCGGAGAAGATGCCGGGAGTCCTCGGATTCCTCACCGGTGAATCGATGCCGAATCCCTTTGGAATCCTGCCGGTGAGTCAGGACGAACACGCCCTCTGTGTCGACAAGGTACGCTTCGTTGGTGACCCGGTGGTGGCAGTTGCCGCTCTCACGGAAGAGCAAGCCTACGAAGCATCCCTCGCCGTCAAGGTCGAGTACGAATCTCTCGAGACCATCGCCACGGTTGAGGAAGCGGTCGCCACTCCGGAACCGCGGATTCACGACTACGGCGACGAAGGCAACCTGCACAAGAAACTGTCGATGCAGTTCGGCGATACCGACGCCGGCTTTGAGGAAGCGGATGAAATCTTCGAGGACGTCATGTACTTCGAAGGCAACACGCACCTGCCGATGGAGCAGCATGCGACTGTCGCTCTGACCGAAGAGGTCGATCGGGTCACGGTCTACTCTTCCACGCAGACCCCGCACTACCTGCATCGCTCGCTGACCAAGGTTCTCGAATTGCCCGCTTCGCGGATTCGAGTCATCGCCTGTCCAAATGGTGGCGGTTTCGGCGGCAAGAGTGATCCCTTCAACCATGAAGTCTGTGCCGCCAAGATGGCGCTGAAACTGGGACGCCCCGTCAAGATCAGCCTCTCCCGCGAAGAGGTCTTCTACTGCCACCGCGGACGCCACCCGGTGCTCATGAAGATCCGCACCGGGGTCAAGAAGGATGGCACCCTGACCTCCCAGCACCTGCAGACCGCCCTCGACGGTGGAGCCTACGGCAGTTACGGGGTGGCGAGCACCTACTACACCGGTGCCCTGCAGACGGTGACCTACAACCTTCCCAAGTATCGCTTCGACAGTATCCGTGCCTTCACCAACAAGGCTCCCTGTGGTCCAAAGAGGGGCCACGGTACTCCGCAGCCACGCTTCGCCTTTGAAGTGCATCTCGACAAGATCGCCCACAGCCTGGGACTCGATCCGGCAGAGATGCGCATGCAGCAACTGGTGCCCGCCGACAGTGTGACCTCGAACTGGCTCAAGGTCGGTTCGATGGGGCTGGGCAAATGCATCGAAGCGGTGGTCGAGGGCAGTGGCTGGAAAGAGCGCCACGGAAACCTGCCGGAAGGACACGGACTGGGTCTCGCCTGCGGTTCCTATCTCAGTGGAGCCGGCCTGCCCATCTACTGGAATCACATGCCCCAGTCGGGGGTGCAGCTGCAGCTGGATCGATCCGGCGGAGTCGCCCTCTTCTGTGGGGAAACCGAGATCGGTCAGGGTTCCGATTCGGTGGTCGCAGCGATCACCGCAGAGGTCCTCGGCATCGATCTCAAGGATATTCGACTCTGCGTCGCAGATACGGATCTGACTCCCGTCGACCTCGGCAGTTACTCTTCCCGGGTGACGCTGATGGCGGGCAATGCCGCCCTGCAGGCCGCGGAGCGCGCCCGTGATCTGGTCGCCAAGGGTGCGGCCAAAAAACTGGAGGTTCCCGCCAACGAACTGGTCTTTGCGGAAGGGCGTGTCTTCCATGGGGAAAACCCGGAAGTGGGCATGACCTGGCAGGAAGCGGTGATCGAGGCGGAGTCCCGTTTCGGCACTCTGGGAACCACCGGAAGTTACATCCCGCCGCGCTCTCCGGGGCGTTACCGCGGAGCCGGTGTCGGTCCCTCGCCGGCCTACAGTTACAGTGCCGCCGTCGTCGAGACGCGGGTCGACCCTGAAACCGGTGTCTACCGCGTCGAGCATGTGTGGATGGCGCACGATGTGGGCCAGTGCATCAACCCGGCGATGGTGATGGGCCAGATCGAGGGCAGTGTCTACATGGGCCTCGGTGAGGCGATGATGGAAGAACAGGTCTACCGTCGTCTGCCGAAGAAGCGCTCCAATGCTCTCGTGCACAAGCACCCGTCGATGCTCGAATACAAGAGCCCGACCTTTGCTGACATGCCGGGGGTGACCTCTTACATCATTGAAGACCCCGATCCCAATGGACCCTTCGGGGCCAAGGAAGTGGGGCAGGGACCGCTGTTGCCGATGATGCCGGCGGTGGCCAACTCCATCTTCGATGCGGTGGGCGTGCGTGTGGATCAGGTGCCGATTGCACCGCACATGATCCGCCAGGCCATCGAGGCGCGTGACAAGGGCAAGGAAGCCCGCTTCGGTCCGAAGAAGTTTCCTGAGGTCGACTTTGGAACGCCCCTCCGTGTGCCGACCCCCGAAGAGGGCGGTGACGGCAAGGCCATCAACATCGAGGAGGCTGGAGTCCGCGAGGGCACCGGCACCATGACCGAACGCAAGGACGCCGTGAAGGGAGGGGAGTGATGCTGAGACTTCCCGCATTCCAGTTCCATGCTCCTGAAACCGCCGCTGATGCCGCAAGAATCCTTGCCGAGGATCCGGCCAACACCCGCGTTGTCGCTGGGGGCACCGATCTGTGGCCCAACATGAAGCGTCGTCACCAGGGAGCAAAGACCATCGTCTCCCTGCGGTCCATCCCGGAGATGAGTGGCATTTGTGTCGACGATGAAGGCGGCGTGATCATCGGTGCGACGACGACCCTCGATCAGATCACCCGCAATGAAACGGTGCAGGAGAAGTACCCGACGCTGGTGAAAGCCATCGCCAGTATCTCCAGTCCGGTGTTGCGCAACACCGGGACCATCGGCGGCAACCTGTGCCTCGATACCCGCTGTACCTACTACAACCAGAATGAAGAGTGGCGTCGCAGCATCTCCTACTGCATGAAGGCAGAGGGGGAAGTGTGCTGGGTCGCCCCGAGCAGCCCCCGTTGCTGGGCGGTTTCCAGTGGTGATTCGGTGCCGATGCTGTGTGCTCTCGGAGCCGAGATTACCCTGCACTCCACCGAGGGGGAGCGCATCGTTCCTCTGGCCGAGCTTTTCAACGATGACGGCATGCATTACCTGACCAAGCGTCCCGACGAGATCCTCACCCGCGTGAGGATTCCGGCACCTTCCGGTGAACGCACTGGCTGGTGGAAACTGCGTCGTCGCGGTTCCATCGATTACGGGGTGTTGAGTGTGGCCGTGGCCGGCTGGTGCAGTGGTGAGACCACCGATCGCATCGAGATCTGGCTCGGATCCGTGGGCAGCACTCCGGTGCGCTGCAGCGACAGCATCGATCACCTCATCGGCAAGCCACTGACCGCAGAAACCATCGCCGAAGCTGCCGCCCTCGCCCGCAAGGGAGACGGTGCCAACCCCCTCGGCAAC
>JAAXJX010000011.1:0-59720 GCA_012269595.1 Planctomycetia bacterium
TTCACGATCCTTCCGAGCTGCCCGATCTGGAGGAAGCGGTCGACATGATCCTTGCCGTTCGCGATGCGGGAGGAACCGTCGGTGTCTTTGGGGACTACGATGTCGATGGCATCAGTGGCAGTGCCATTCTTCAGGAGGTCTTTCGTCATCTGGGAATCCAGGTGACCTGCCGCTTGCCCCATCGGGTGAGAGAGGGCTATGGCCTCAGCAAAGTCGCCGTGGAAGAGTTTGCCGAACAGGAAGTGGACCTGATCGTCACCGTTGACGGCGGCAGCAATGATGCGGAAGCGATCCAGCTCGCTCAGGAGTTGGGGCTGGAAGTGATCGTCACCGACCACCATCAGGTGATGAACCCTTCCGAGGGAATCCTGCTGGTGCACCCGGACCGTCCCGATCAGGAGTGTCTCTCCGTCGGACTCTGTGGTGCGGGAGTCGCCTACAAGCTGGCCTGGGCCGTGGCCCGGGAAGCGGGAGGGGGGGGAGCCGTCGACGAGGCGACCCGGGACCTCCTCATCGAGATGGCCGGATTTGCTTCTCTGGGTACCGTTGCCGACGTCGTGCCGCTGACCGGTGAGAACCGGATCATCGTCCGCCATGGTCTGAAGATCCTTCAGTCGACCCGTCGACCGGGGCTGGAAGCACTGATGGACCAGTGCAACATCGACCGTACGAAAATTTCCTCCACCGATATCGGATTTCGCATCGCTCCCCACCTGAATGCGGCGGGACGCATCGACGATGCCACCGCGGCACTCGAACTGCTGACCACCGCGGACTCCCAGCGGGGCAAGGAACTCGCCCGTGAGATGGGGAATCTCAATCGTCGCCGCAAGGAGATCGAGGATGAGATGGTCGAGGCGTGTGTCGAGGAAGTGGAAGAAGGAAAGCACCCGGAAGAGGGGCCGCTGGTGTTTGCCCGAGAGGGCTGGCACACCGGAGTCGCCGGAATTGTGGCGAGCCGCATCAGTGAACGGCAGGGGAGGCCCACCTGGGTTCTCTGCATCGACGGCGATGAAGCCCGGGGTTCAGGCCGGGGATTCCCCGAATGGTCACTGGCGGAGATGTACCCGCTGATGGAACCGATCGTCAAAAGGGTCGGTGGTCACGCCGCTGCCGGGGGGACCACCGTGGCAGTCGATCAGATCGAGACTCTGCGTTCCGCCCTTCTCCAGAGTGAGGCGGATCGGGAGCAGGAGAGGGATGTGCCTCCCCGGTATTACGATGGAACCCTGACCGCGGCGGATCTGACGATGACTCTGGCCGAACATTTGGAATGCCTGGCTCCCTTTGGAGAGGGCAACCGCGAGCCGGTCTTCCGCATCGAAGGGCTGCGACTGGATGGTGATCCCCGTCTGGTCGGTGAACAGCAGGCCCACATTCAGGCCCACTTCCGGGGAGAAGGGGTCCGTATCCCTTCCATCTGGTTCCGCGCTGCAGGCCGTGCCCATGAATTGACCCGCGGGGGAGAAGTGGTGCTGATGGCCCGTATCGGCATCAATGATTTCCGCGGTCGCCACCTGCAGCTGCAGATCGTCGACTGTCTCGAAGACTGAGAGTGTTGAAAGGTGACGGAAATCGTCACTTTGACACAGAGGGTCGTCACAAAGTGACACGGAGCGTCACATCTTCCCCCTGGCGTCAGCATCCGGTTTCACTCCTGTAGGCCGGATTGGGTCTTTAAGTTTATTCATTTTAATAACTTATGAAAAATATCCGGATTTGGCCCCGGTCTGGCCCGCCCCTTGCCATAGATCCCCCGTGACGCGGATCGGGCTTCGGAGCAAAGCCCTTCCCCGCCGATCGGGCCAGGTGGCCCTCACTGATTTTTGATTTTCAACACGCTCCGGGACAGTCATGGGAGGAAAAACCATGAACAACGTGAACAAGAACAACAACCAGGGATTCACCCTGATCGAACTGATGATCGTCGTTGCCATCATCGCCATCATCGCTGCCATTGCGATTCCGAATCTGCTCAATGCCAAGATGGCGGGAAATGAGGCCGCAGCTGTTTCCAGCCTGCGTACCCTCAGCACCGTTTGTGAGCAGTCCCGCAATCGTGACCTTGCCGGCGCTTACCCGGCTTCTCTGGCCGAGTTGGGTTCCGAGAACTACATCGACGTCACCTTTGCTGAAGCTGACGATGCTGCAAATCTGAAGAGCGGCTACTTCTTCACCTACACCGTCAGCGGTTCCAACTGGAACTGTGTGGCCTCCCCCGGAAGCGTGGGAACCGACGGCGGCCTTTACTTCCGTGTCAGCCAGACCGGCGTGATCGAGAAGTCTGCCGACAACACTACCTGGGTTCCGATCCAGTAACCAAGACCTGTCTCGGAGATCGGGGAGGGACTGCAGGGCAGTTCCTCCCCTTCTCTCCATCCAGATTTATTCACAGGGGTTTTTTCAGGGATGAGGTGAAAACATGAAGAATCCAGAAAACGGCTTTACGCTTCTCGAGCTCATGATTGTGGTGGCTGTGATTGCCATTATTGCCGGAATGGCGATTCCCAACCTGATTACGAGCATGAATGGTGGCAGGGAAGCCGCAGCGATCGGTTCGATGAGAACCCTATCGACCGCAGCGGAGCAATATCGATTGCGCCAGGGGGTCTACCCGACCGACCTGACCGATCTGGCTGCCGTCGATCCCGCACTGGTGGACTCGGAACTCGCCAACGGTCTGCGCAATGGTTACAACTTTGAGCTCACCGGCCAGCAGAGCACCTTTGACTGCAACGCCAATCCCACCTCAGACAACGGCTCTCGATACTTCTACGTTGACGAGTCCGGCGTGATTCGCCAATCCGCTTCCGGGGCCGCAGGGCCCACCGACAACCCCGTCGGCTAGGTTTGGAGGAGCCGCAGAGTTTCGCGGCTCCGTTGACTCCACGGGGCAGGGGTCTACGATGCTTTCAGGGTCACGGGTGTGACCCTGGAAGGGTCCGCATGTCCTCCGATTCGTCGATCTCCCTCTCTGATTTCGCCACTCGCCGGCAGGCACACGGGGTCGATCCCCGTGCCGATCAGCCCGCCGCTGGACGCTTGGCACCCAGCATCCTCTCTTCCGATTTCAGTCGCCTGGCCCGGGACGTGGAACACGTCATAGGTGCGGGGGCAGACTGGATCCACGTCGATGTCATGGACGGGCACTTCGTTCCCAATCTGACCATCGGTGCACCGGTTGTCAAATCCCTGCGTCAGGCCACCGACGGATTCCTCGATGTGCATCTGATGATCGATGAGCCGGATCGTTACATGGGGGACTTTATCGAAGCGGGATCGGACATGGTCACCTTCCATATCGAAACCGGAAAAGACCCGCGACCGATCCTCGACCAGCTGCATCAGGCGGGTCGTCTGGGTGGTCTGGCGATTCGTCCGATGACCCCGGTGGAAGAGATCCTGCCCTACGTTCCCGAGTGTGACATGATTCTCGTCATGACGGTGGAACCTGGATTTGGCGGCCAGTCCTTCATGGAAGAACCGCTGCAGAAGATTGCCGCGATCCGTGAAGTGGCGGCACCGGGTCTGGAAGTTCAGGTGGATGGCGGCATCACCGTCGACACGCTGCCCCAGGCCCGCGATGCGGGAGCCAACGTCTTTGTCGCTGGCAGCGCCGTCTTCAAGGGGGACGATGTCACCGGTAATGTGGTCGCTCTCAAGGAAGTGATCTGTGAGGGGAGACCCACAGTATGAACGACGTCCCACGCCAGGAGAATCGCCCTTCGCGCCGCCGCGACATGCCCAGTGGTCTTTGGACCCGCTGTCCGGGCTGTACCAAAATGATCTACAAGAATCTGGTGGTGGAACGGGGGAATGTCTGCCCCGAGTGTGATTTCCACTTTCCCATCACCAGCGATGAGCGCATTCGCAATCTTTGCGATCCCGACACCTTCGTCGAGTATCTGGCGGACCTTTCGCCAGCAGATCCTCTGGGATTTGTCGCCCGCCGTTCCTACGAGGAGCGGGTCAGGGAAACCCGGGAGAAGACCGGACTCAAGGAAGCGTGCATCGTGGGCCGTGCCGAGATCGGCGAAGTGCCGGTGGTGATCGGCGTCAGTGATTCCCGTTTCCTGATGGGCTCGATGGGTTCGGTCGTCGGCGAAAAGATCGCCCAAAGCATCGAACTGGCCCGCGAGGAAGGGCGTCCCTTCATCTTCGTCAGTGGATCCGGAGGCGGAGCGCGCATGGACGAGGGCATGTTCTCGTTGATGCAGATGGCCAAGACTTCTGCAGCGATCCAGCGATTGCATGAGGCGGGGGGACTCTTCGTCAGCATTCTCACGAACCCGACGATGGGTGGCGCGATGGCGAGCTTCGCGGCGCTGGGGGATGTGATTCTGGCAGAGCCGAAGGCGCTGATCGGTTTCGCCGGTCCGACCGTCATCAAGCAAACGATCAACACCGATCTGCCCGAGGGCTTCCAGTCCTCCGAGTTCAACCTTGAGCACGGCTTCATCGATCAGGTGGTCGATCGTCAGGAGATGCGCAGCACCCTGATCCGGCTTCTGGCCTATTTTTGCCAGGAAGCCTGATTCAGATCGCTTTTTCGCCTTTTTTCTCAAGTTTCCCGGTTTCCCTGCCGAAGTATCAGCATGGGCAAAGAAAGCCCGCCAGCAGAAGGGGAAACCGACATGCAACGCCAAAGAATCCTCGTCCTCGGACTCGACCGTGATGCGGCTTACGCCATTCGCAACATCTTTGAGTTTGAGCGCCACGACATCGACGTCTGTACCGAAATGGAACTGGCCCGGGAAGTTCTCATCGAGAGAAACTACGACCTGGTCATCGTCGATGCCCGCGTCTGCAAAAGCGAAGAGTTTGATCTGGTCGATTTCCAACTCGATCGCGGCCTTGATACGCCGATCATCGTTCTCGGTAGCGAGAACACCGGATTGCGTCGCAGTCTGCGCAGTCGTCAGGGGCTGGAAGTGGTCCATGTCGATCTGGACGGGCACCAGTTGCTGGAAACGGTCAATACCTGGAGTGAGCGGGAAACCGCTGAAGTCAGCGGCTGATCCTGCTGTCGCCCTCCAACCTGAATGATAGAATGGCCTCCGGGTGCGCATGCATCCGGAGGTTTTTTGATGTCCTATCTGCAACGGTTCCGCGATATGGAAGCCCAGGGGGTCGATATTCTGGCGCTCCTCGCCGGAGACCAGACCCTCGATGATACCCGTCTGGAGACCCTCTCCCGACTGCTGGGGCCGCTGAATCAGGACTATCATGCTGATCTGATCGAACTGCTCACCCATGAGCGCCACGATCCGGAGCGGGCCAGAGACCTTTGGCGCGGCATCGTTCAGCACAAAAAGGAGATGGAGCGCGCTCTCGGACGCCCGGTGGGGGTGCGGGTGGCTGCGGCCGATTACCTCATTCATGACCGGCAGGTTCTGGAAGCTCCCCGACTGATCTCCCGCAAGCCTCTGACGGACATGATGAAGCAGGTCACCCTTGATCCCCTGACTCAATTGCCCAATCGCCGTCAGCTGGATGACATCCTGCGCCGTGAGCTGAAACGGGCCCGTCGATATGGTGGCCGCTTTACGGTTCTGCTCATCGATCTTGATCTTTTCAAATCCATCAATGATGGCCATGGGCACATCGCCGGTGACATGGTCCTGCAGGAGATCTCTCGCCGACTGCAGTCCGCCATTCGTGAGACCGATACCCTCGGTCGCTGGGGTGGAGACGAGTGGCTGATGGTCCTGCCGGAAACCGCTCCCGAAGATGCCCTGATCCTGACTCGAAGGCTGCGCAAGGATGTCCGTGAAAAGTCGGTAATCCTCGGTGATGGAACCGGTGTTCAAACCAGTATCTCGATTGGCCTCAGCGGCTACCCGGGGCAAGGCCGAACGATTCAGGATCTGGTGGGCGAGGCGAGTGAAGCCCTGCGCAGCGCGAAGGGTTCCGGACGCGATGCGGAAGGATACCTGCCACTCAAGGGTTCATCCGGTTCTTCCCAGTCAGGATCTGTGACCGATTAGCCTTCACGATTTCGCCCTGTTATCATCCTTCCCGGTTGCCAGGCCCGCAGATCAGGAGTCAGGGATGAAGTCTGAAGGATTGAGAAAATTCATGCTGTTGGGCCTGCTGTTTTTGTGTTCCTGCAATGCAGAACTGCATTCCAGTGGTTTCGGAACTGTGGGAATCGGACCGGGCCATCCAGCCTGGAAGCAAAATCTGGGGCGTGGCCGAGTCCTGTCCTGCGAAAAAGGGGACCTGGAGGAAAAAGGGATCCTGAAGCTGGATGGGAAAGTCATCCGCTATACCCAGAGAGATGGGACTCAACAGGTCAGGTACGAATACACCAATGAAGAAGTTGAGATCTATGTCGATGGTGAATTGGCCTATAAAAGCAGGGCCAAAGATTAGAGTTTCAGTCTTGAAAGACCTGGCGAGTCGATTCAAGCCTTGCATTCTTGGTAAGGGGAGCAACCGGTGATCCGGGTGATTCTGCAGGTTTTCAAAAACTACCTCTTTCAAAAAAGTATCAGTCCCAAAGATTGGGCCCGATACTTTTTTGCGGGCAAGGGGCAGTTGATTCAGATTCGCATCAATGGGATTCCGGTGTGGATTCGCAAGGGGAGTCCTGATCTCTATGTTGCACTGGGGTGTCTGTATGGAGAGTTTGAGATTCTTCGCAGAGCCTGTCCCGCAGATTACGACGGTGTCATCGTTGATGCGGGAGGATATACAGGTCTTTCCGCACTCGCACTCAGAAGACTTTTTCCAGAAGCACAGATCGTCGTCATTGAACCCGCACTTGAGAATCTGGATCTGCTGAAGAAAAATCTGTCGACGATGAAAAACCTTCGCATCATTCATGGGGCATTGGTTGGTCGGGACAAGGGACCGATCCAGTTGAAAAATCGGGGAACCGGTGAGTGGGGCTTCACCGCTGTTGAGCGCCCACTCGATAACGCAGATGCTCCCACGATGCACTCGGTTCCGGCGGTCACTCTGGGATCTCTGGGGCTGGAACCTTCGGAAATCGGTATTCTGAAACTGGATATCGAAGGTGGAGAATACGATCTGTTTTTCCACGATCGCGAATCACTGAATCAGGTGGGGGTGGTCTACGCAGAACTCCATGACCGGATCATCTCCGGGTGCAGTGATCTCTTTTTCGAATACTCCAAAGAGAGAACCCTGATCAAATGTGCCGGAGAAAAGTTTTTATCGGTCAGGGAAGGTGAGGCTGTCCGCGGATAGCCCAGAGTGTCCCTGCTGATGACTGTTGAGACTACTTGGGCAAGACCGATCGATATTTGGCGGGGACTGCAGCCCTGTTGACCCACAGATTTGCCGAATCAGACCAGCTGATCAGTGCCCACTCCGGAGAGCGCTTCAGAATCAATTCCAATGATCGTCGTCCGGGCTTTCCGGGGTGAACCAGAATTGCTGAGGCTTTCTCTGTCAGAGTTTTCCGGAGTTCCTCATTTTCACCACGTAATGCAGATTCGTGCGCGAGAAAAAATTCGGGGGTATAGACCGTGTTGCGGGAATCCATCGTCGGTCGCAGTTTCCCCCCAGAGATGTAACTGGCAAATCCGCCAAATTCATATTCACACAGGAGGACACCTGAGACTTCCCATTGATTGACGAGGGTATCGATGGGAATGACCGGAGTTTGGGGTGACCAGCCACTGCCGATGGATCGCCAGCGCCATTGTCCCTGGGCATCGATGCCGGCGGGGTAGCCCTGGAACCCGAGGAGTAGAACGAGAGCAATCGGGAATGCCAGTGCTGCCTTCTGGAGAGAGGGGGAGATTCTCCATTTCAGAGTGGCCCAAAGGACCCCGATCACCGGAGCCCAAAGCAGGGAAGCAAGTGCCAGATGTCTCAGTTGGCGTGAGGCGAGAAAGGTTGCGGTCAAGGCGGCCAGAAGGGAAAGGGCAAAACCGGGTCGCTTCAGCAGTCCGCGCAGTCCACTGTTTTCTGATCCCCAACCCTGCAGGGCGCTTCCCAACACTGCCAGAGAGAAGAGCCCGATGCCGCTGATCGCCGCAGGGGTTGTCATGAATCCGGGGGCGGTCCATGGGGGAAGCCACTCAAAGACTCCGGCGGTAAAAACCGGATCGAGGGCGAGCTGGAAGGGGAAAAGGTAGAGAGCCGCTCCATGGGGATTGATCAGCGTGGCCAGAACGCTTCCACCCGCAATCATGAAGCGTTGCTTCCGCGGCAGGGTATGTCCCTGACTGAAGATGCACAGGTCACCGATGATGTAGGCGATCCCCAACAGGAATGATCCATGCATATTGGCCCACAGGGTCATCACCGGAATCAGAACCCATAGCCAGCGGGGTGATTGACGTCCATTTCGTGTGATCCACCAGACCAGCAGTACCAGGTTGAGGGCCAGAAGATGAGGCCTGAGCATCAGCCGTCGTCCCACAGCCAGCCAAACCGGCACCAGCAGCAGCAGTCGCCAGAAGGCGGGGACACCAAAACTGCGCTGGATCAGTTCCAGAAGTCCGCCGAGAGAGGCAGACAGCAGCACGGCGAGAGTGATGAGAAAGTTCGGGTGACCCAGCGACTCGACCGATTTGAAAAGTGTCGCGGCCAGCCATTCATGGGCGACCCAGGGGCCGCCATGCCCCGTTGCCGAAAAAGGATCGATGTTCGGGACCTGACCGTTTTCGAAGATCCAGTTACCGACCGCCAGATGCATCGGCAGATCGTTGTTGGCAAGGGGATGGGCAGCGATCAGCGCGGGGATCAGCAGGGCGAGGGCCAGTGAGAATCGGGCCAGCAGGCGAGAATCGCCTGCGGGGAGTGTTCCGGAGTTTTTCTCTTTTTCGGCCATGCTCCCTGTTTCACAACTGCCGGGGTGAACTCTCTCCATTGGCGGACTATTGTGTACGAATCAACGGCCGAAGGGCAGGCCCTGATTCAGTTTTGAGAGTATTTTCAGATGGGGGAAGAATGAATTCGAAGGACTCCGAATCGTTGCCGTCGATTCCCAAGGGTGAGCGCTGGGAATCACTCGATCTGATCCGAGGGTGTGCGGTGCTCGGGATCTTCGTCATGAATATCCAGGCCTTTGCCATGCCCGATGCGGCCTATTTCAATCCGACCGCCTATGGAGATCTGAATGGGGGGAACTACGGAGTCTGGCTGGTCAGTCATCTTTTCTTCGACAGCAAGTTCATGGCCATCTTCTCCATCCTTTTCGGGGCAGGAATCGTGCTCTTCACCGAGCGTGCGGTGAAGCGGGAGCGGTCTCCCTTCTGGGGTCATGTTCGCAGAAATGGCCTGCTCATTCTGTTTGGTTTTCTTCATGCCCATCTTCTCTGGAGCGGGGACATCCTTTTCAGTTATGGAGTCTGTGCCCTGTTGATGTATCCCTTCCGCAGGCTTTCCGCGAAAGCACTGCTGCGCTGGTCTTTTGGATTGCTTCTGGTCGGCTCACTCATTTCTGTTTCCGGAGGACTGTCCTTTCAGCAATGGCCCGCTGCAGACCAGCAAGAGATGGTGGATTTCTGGAATCCCGGCGAGGAGGCCATCGCTGAGGCGGTGGCGATCCATCAGGGGACCTTCACCCAATGGCAGCCGAAGATGAGTGAGGATTCCTGGTTGATGCAATTGGTGTATCTGCCTCAATCGATCGTCTGGCGGGTCACCGGGTTGATGCTGCTGGGAATGGCTCTTTTCAAATCCGGTTTTCTTCTTGGCAGGGGAGCGAAACAGACCGCCAAAAACCTGTTTATTCTTGGCGGCTTCATCGGTTTGGCGATGGTGGCCTGGGGGGTGTGGGAGAATGAACAGATCGGGTTCGGTCCCGTGGAAACCAGTTTTTTCCTGTTAGCCCAATGGAATTACTGGGGCAGCCTTGCCCTCGCCCTGGCCTACATCGGAGCGATCCTGTTGTGGTTTGGCAGTCCCGTTCTGGAGGGATTGAAAAACCGCCTCATGGCATGTGGTCGCATGGCCTTCACTCTCTACATTCTGCAGACGCTCCTGGCCATCCTGGTGTTTCGCGGAACAGGTCTCGGCTGGTTTGGCGAAACATCACGATTGGGGCAGGCTGGTGTGGTACTGGGGGTCTGGGCCGTCATGTTGACGTTGGCACCCCTGTGGCTCTCCCGCTTCAGTTTCGGCCCTCTGGAATGGCTGTGGCGTTGCCTGACCTACGGCAAGGTTTTGCCGATAAGCAAAGCTGCATGAGACTGATTTTACTGAAGTGAAGAGAGTTGCTGCAGCCGCGTGTATGCCGGGCTCGAGTGAATCGAACGATTGAGCCGGGCAAAATCCATGGCTCGACGCCCTTCGTGATCTCTGGCGTGAACGTCGACACCCATGTCGAGAACCGTGTCGAGCACTTGCGGGTTTCCATTGTAGCCCGCCGCAAGCATGAGCACGGTCCAGCCATCCCTTTTGGGGGAGTAGGGATCTCCACCCTTCTCGAAAAGAAGTTGGGTGATCTGGGGATTCGGGTTTTGCGCTGCTGCGATCATCATCGGACTGAGTCCGTCACGGGCGCACAGGTCCACTCGAGCTCCACACTCGATAAGCAATCGGGTGACTTCCACCGCCGGGTTGTCCCGGACTGTTCGTATAAAGATGGTCCACCCCTGATAATCACGGGCTTCCAGTTCCGATCCCTGCTCGATCAGATAGCGAATGTTTTCCAGTGAGGGGGTGAGGACTGAAGCCAGCATCAAGGGGGTCCAGCCTTCGTCGTCTCGACTGCGAAGGTCAGCACCATGGTTGACGAGTATTTGGAGGATCTCCAGATCTGCCCCGCTTCCAGCGGCCAGCATTAGCGGGGTCATGCCGTCAGCATTCCTGGAATTGATCGGATTTCCACTTTCGCAATAGGTGCGAGCGGAATCCAGATCCCAGAGATATTCGTCTTTCCAGTCGCTTTGAAGCATTCTTTATCCTTGTAGGGCAGGTTTGTGAGAATCATAGTGCGGCCTCATAAAGGATCTTCTGAAACCTGAAAGAACGCCCTGAGGGAAGGCCTGAATACCATCCCTCGGGGGGACGATAACGAGCCACCTTGAAACAGGTTTTGCCTCCTCTGGTCAGGGTCACATTGACTGCAGAGGCAATACGGGAGGGGACGGTGATGAGTCAACCGGGTTTGCTGCTGAGGTTACTGGCCTGGCCCCATACGGTTTTGCACAGATATCGGGACTATCCCCGTCTGAAAGAACAGCTCAGGGAGACGGAAGAGAAATATGAGTCGATGCTGGAGACGCTGCACCAGCGTCATGCAGATATCGTTGAGGACCTTTACCGTCGGCAAAATCCAGAAGGGGAAGCGGGCTCCGATTGAATACTGTTCTGGCATGGCTGTTGCGTCTGTTGATCTCAGCAGGGCTCGGTTGGTCTTCCTGGCTGTATTTCAAACACTTTGTTCTCAGCCCTGAAAAGAGACGCAGCCTCTTGTGGGAGCTCGACTACCTCCCCTTCCCATTTGTGGCTGCATTCATCTGGTTCATTCTGATTACCGCGATCACCACCTCATTTGGAAGGGATGAATCGGAAAAGTGACGCGACGCCTTATGGGTCGCGTCATTCTTCAGTCTTTTCATTCTTGCTGCGACTTGCAGCCATGTTGGATTGGGCTTTCAGGTACAGGGTGGATCCGGCCATCAAAAGCAGGCCGATTCCCACGAGTGACAGGACCCGGTAAATATTTTTCAGGGATTCCAAATCGTGGAAGTACATCTTCAGAATCGAAATCCCGATCAAGAGCAATCCGGCTTTCCGAAGGATCGATTGCTGGTTTTTCAATCCCAAAATCAACAATCCGATGGAATTCAGAATCATGACGATGGTCTTGCCGCCGTCTTTCATCCCAGGGTAGACAAATTCCAGCCAGTGGTAGGCTTCCTCCGTGGTCGACAAATAAATGGCGATGAAGGAAGTGACCCCCAGGAAGACAAACGGCCTGATCGTTGCGGGACTAAACAGTGGAATGGCGAAGACCATGCCGATGGGAAGCGACAAAAAGGTCACAGACCTGATCCAGTTTTGGGAGTCGATGGCGGTGTCCATCGTAAACCAGATCAGGATCCAGGTTCCCAGCCCTGCACTGGTGTAGTCAAAGAATCGTCTGAAACTTTCCGAATTTCCACCGAAGAAGATCCAGTTGCCGATGTGCGCAAGAAGCAAGAAGAATGAGATTCCCAAGATCCAGCTCACCAAGTCGTTCGAGATCAAGGGCAGGTGGAACAAGGTCTGCATGAGCAGAATTCCACCGAACACTGAGAGTGCCAGAATCCGGAGAATGGAAAAGAAGCCCGTGCCCAGATGCTGGGGGGAGTCCTCATCCCCAAATTCGGGTATCGGGCTTTGGCGCAGGAAGAGCAGAGCGGAATAAATCATACTGCCGATCGGCAATGTCAGTCCTATAACTCTCTCGGCAAAGCTTTTGAAGTACTCCGATCCTGATGTGTACTCGATCCGCCAATAATCTGCGGAGTACCAATCTGCAAGATCGATCAGGAAGAAGCGTATGACTCCGAGAAGCAGGAGCGAGAAGCCCACTCTTCCCAGAAGGGCGTTACGGTTCTTTGAAGCCAGGATCAACAGTGCGAGCCCTGCCAGAGTCCAGGTAGAAGTGATCCATGCCGTGGAGATCAGCTTGGGGAGGGTGATCAGTGCAAACAGACCACTCAAGAGGCAGAAAAGCTGGAAAATCGGATAGTCAAGTCGTCGGGTTTTCCAACAGAACCAGGCATGCATGGCGTAGTAGACGGAAGCTCCGCCAGTGGCGAGGGAGATGTAGAAGGGGTCGTGACGCAGGGGGACCAGATACGAGACGCTGATAGTGAAGGCCACGGCATTCAGGACCAGAATCAGCATATCGATGAAGGTCGTGGTCGTCCCCAATCGCAAGTGTCGGGCAAAGGTGATCGTCGAATATCCGATGCAGTATGCAATGGTGAAGGAGAGAGCCTGTGTCCATTGCGCATCCTGAACCTTCGTCAACAGGACGATGACCTGGGACCAGTGGAGAAGAAAAGAGGTCAGGATCAACAGTGGCCAGTCTCTTCTGGAGCACACAAAAAGTGCTCCAGCAGAGATGAAGAACAGGTAGGCGTAGTATTGGCTACTGGTCTCGCTGCCTCCCTGAATGCCGATCACGAGGGGAGTGGTGTAGGCCCCCAATATTCCCACGAGTGCCAAGAACAACGATTGATGGCGATAGGAGAGGAATCCTGCCAGTGTGCTGACCGCACCGATGGCGACATAACCGAGGATATCCGGGATCAATTGGTAGAGTGCAGTGGCTGCGAGGCTGGCGATATAGAGGATACCGACGCCCACTCCCATCAGTCCGTATCGCAGAAGGGTGAAAGGGCCCTCCTTGATTTTGTGGGAGGCGATGACCAATGCTAGTCCACTGATCAGTCCGGCATAGACTCGCTGTACAGGAGTGATGAGGTCGTTGTCGATGGAGTATTTCATCAGGTAGGCCGCTCCAGCGAAGAGCAGCAGAATGCCAATCCGCATCAACCACTGACTGGCCAGGGCATTTTCCATGGAGCCCTTATCAGGAGCGTTTTCCTCACCGACCAGAATCCAGTTCTTGATCTTCTGAAGGGTTTCCCGAGTGGCCAACTCAAAAGCGGACGGCGTGTCTTCGTATCTTCTGGCGGGCAGAGGCTTCAATCTGGAAACTTTGGATCCCGCATTCTGGAGTTTCTCCGATTCTCCAGAGGCGACAGGCTCTGTAGCATCGGCAGACTCTTCAGAGGGTGATGGTTCCTCCACCGATTCCTGATCGTCCAGTTCGATCCATTCTACCGACTCATCCGGGGCCTCTGTTTTCGCAGCCGCCTCTGTGTCTGTCTCTTCTGTCTCTATCTCGGGGGGCTCGGAGACTTTTTCAGGAGAAGTGGAGGCCGGGTCAGTGGAGGTCTCAGTGTTGAGGGAGGTGAGAGTTTCCTTCAGGAAAGTGTCGGGAAAGATGGGTTGTGGATCTGTGGATTGAGTTTCTGTGGGTGGGGGGGAACTCCACCGCTGTTCCAGTTTTCTGGATTGCCTCTTCTGGTAATTGATCCACTCTTGAAAGAGTTTTTTGATTTCCGCAATTTGCACCAGAATGATCACCGGGACAGCGATCAGTACGAGTAGGCAGATGACTACCAGGATCTCCATAACCCGTCCCTTCCATCACATTCTCATTCAGTGAATGTGAGTGGGTGTAATTGTGAGGAACATGTCCAAATTAGTCAACGGAGAAAAAGCAATACAGGCTTGAGTAAGGTTCGGTGAAATACCCGTCAGTCAATCCTGTTTTTGCTCAAAGTGCGATGAATCGTGACGGAGCAGATACACCCGACGATAAACATCAATGGGATGCTGAAAAGAAAGAAATCAAAGTCAAGATCGCGCCGCTCCAGAACATCCGACCACAACAGAATCTCAACGATTCCGAGAACAAAGGGGATCGCCAGGAGAAATGGAAAGCTGATCAAGCCGATCCAGTAGAAGAACCTGAGCATGCAGAATCCCTTTCAGCATGAAGTGTTGCAGCAGTACAGGACGAATCGGGTCCGAGAAAGACCAGCGTATTCCTTCGTCAGAAGGAAGAAGTTCGACCCCTTGACTGACTAGTTGATCCAGCCTTCCACAAAGAGATGGCGTTTTCCAGCCCGATCGATCAACTCTTCGATGCTGTCGTAGTTGTCTCTCTCTTTTTCCATCCAGTCAACCATCGCCTCCAGTTGATAGTAGGACGCATCCGGTTTGAGTACCGGTCCTTTGGGATCCAGATCATTGTCTTCCACATAGAGAATCCCGTTGATCACGACCTTGTTTGTCGTGCCACTTTTGGGTCGTTCGGGGAGTCCGGTGATCGCGCGGAAGCGCTCGTAAAGTTGATTGAAATCCTCGAGGCCGATCTCATGAGATCGGTCTCTGACGTCCTGGCTTCCGCAGCCGAGCAATAAAAGAAGAATGAAAAGAAAAGTGGTTCTCATCCCGTCTCCTTCCCGCATTCGCGAGAATGCAGTATTTACCACGTTGAATATGATCTGCAAAGGCTCTGAAGGGTCCAAAGAAAAACCCCAAACAGCCGGTAAGCCGTTTGGGGTCTGGATTTGAAGATGGTGGGCGATAGAGGACTCGAACCTCCGACCTCTTCGATGTCAACGAAACGCTCTAGCCAGCTGAGCTAATCGCCCACGTTTCCTGCCTGTGACAGGTCCCGTAGTGTAGCGATCTCCGGAAATCGTGCAAGACGACTCCCGGAGATCGCTGAAGAAGGGGTTTAGGGGGAGGGATCAGACTCCTGCGAAGAAGCGGGCAATCTGGTCGAGAAGTTGACCACCATTCTGCTGGACCTGAGTTCCGAATCTCAGCAACGCCTGATAGGCCGGAGAATCGGCCCCTGCATGCCAGGCGGAGAGAACCACCAGTGAAGGCAGAGTAAACAGCACAGTGTAAACCCCGATGGTGGTCCGGGTCAGGACCGGTGCCGGGGCCTCTCCGCGCAGATCCACCTCTGGCAGATCTTCTCCTGCCGCCAAAGCACTGAGGGCGGCGGTCAGATCGTCTGCAGGAGTCGTGACGCTGGCAGGAGGTGTTTCAACGGTTTCCTCTTCCGTCTCCATGGCGGTGATGACGTCACCGCTGGCCGCTTGCATTTCTGCTGCAGCGAGAGCGGCGGGGGAGACAAATCCTGCGGAGGGGAGATCGGATTCGTAATGATCCGCATCTGTTTCCCCATTCATGGAAGGATCATCGTTTTCTGTCATGTCATCGAAAGAGCCGATGTCATCCGCAATCCGGTGGACTTCCTGTCGAAGCTGTTCCAAATCCTGTGAAGAGCAGGAGGGTTGTGGAGCACCGAACTCATCGCCGGGGAGAATCACTTCTCCATCCACATCGATCACCATCCATGTTTCACAGCGAGGGCAATTGACCTTGCTGCGCTCGGTCACGGCTTTGACTGAGAGTCTTCCGGCACAGGCAAGGCAATCAAACTGCCAGGACTCGACCTCTTCGGCGGAGTCTGATTCTTCAGTGATTTCGTTGTCTTCCACTTGGGAAAAGTCCGGCAGATCGAATTCGTCCACATTCACCGGTTGGTCCAGTCCGAAGACGTCATCTTCAACCAGGGTCAGTGTGGAATCTTCAGTGGGGGCGGGAACACTTCTCTTGTGGGCGATGGTCTCACTGGAGAAGAGATCCAGATCTTCCATCGATTCGCCAGAAGACTGGAATCCTCCGGTTTCGTTGACCATGGGGTCATCGAGCATGGAGAGTTCATTGCTTGCCGGTGATTCTTCCGTGGCCCCGGAGCATCGGGCGCAACGAATGGCACCATCTTCAGGACCATGGTTCTTGTCGGTGATGGCACCGCAATCGTCACAGTAGATCATGGTTTTCTCCTATCAGACCCAGAGGCCGGAACTGTAGACCAGTGCGAGACCGCACAGTCCGACATTGACGGTCAGCGGAAATTTGCTCAGCGATCGGGTTCGCTGATCCAGTGTCAACACAAGGGCGGCAAAGATCCCCACACCGGCCTGGATTACCGCAACGGACAGGGTCAGGCCGGGGAGTACAGGTCCACTGGTCGAGGTGAAGTGGATTGCCAGCGCGAGACATGCTGCGACGACGATGGCACATCCGAGAGAAACCGTTTGCAGAAAATCTCCACGATGAAATGTCGTGTCGCCGGTGGGGATGACACCAATGCTCAAGGCAAGAAGGCTGAAGAGTGCGACAATTGATTTGAAGGGGGATCCCGCGACCGCCATCGATTTCAAAGGTTCCGGAAGATCCGGAAACTGCTGAAGGAGGAGGCCGGGTACATTCAGTGAAACGAATGCAAAGCCGGCGATACCGGTCAGGGTCAGGACCGTTTTCCACGAAGTCATGATGACCTTTCAGAGCAAGAGCTCGTGGACCCGGGCCAAATGCCGGAGATGCCCATGACATCTGCGGATGGGTCCACGGAGAAGACTACGATGGTCGCTGTCACTGCGTCGAATCGGTCAATTTCGCTCGCAAGGGGGTCTCCTGAGCCTTGCAAGCATGAATCCCTATCCAACGGGGGGCCTGCCAATCAGGGGGATCACACAAATTCTCCATAAGATGTTATTCTCATTGGACGTGTGAATGAGCACACGGTCTGAGTACAGGGGAATGCTTCCCGAACCAGCTCCCCAGACAGGGAGTCGGGAACCAGTGGAGGATTCGGCGTGGGGATGCACGGAAGATTTACACCGAGTGGTGCTTTGGCCAGGAAATGGGATCATCCCGATCCCCAGAGTCTTGAGCGTTTGCAGATGGAAAAACTGCGTCGTCACCTTCGTGAAAAGGTGCTGCCGTTTCATCCACACTATCGGGAAAAACTGGCGGGTCTTGAGATCGATGCACTGCAGACCTATGCGGACATGGATCTGATTCCCTTTTCCTCCAAGTCAGATGTTGCCCCGACCGCAGAGCATCCCGATCGCCCCAAAAGTTTTGTTCTTCAGCCGGATGCCGAGTCCGTCAAGAAAGTGTTGACTCCTCTCCAGAAGGCGGGCCTGATGTGGACTGCCCTGCGTCATGGAAAGGCGGAGGTCAAGAAGAGGCTCGGGACCGAGTATCGTCCGGTCCAGGCGTTCTTCACCACGGGGCGTACGGCACTGCCGACCTCATTCTTCCTCAGTCGATACGATATCGATGTTCTGCAGGAAGCGGGCAAGCGCATGGGGGAGGTGATCGGTGTCGACAACTCCACCGATCGTCTCGTCAGCGTCTTTCCCTATGCCCCTCATCTGGCTTTCTGGCAGGTTCATGGTGTGGGTCTTGCGAATGAACTTTTCACCCTTCACACCGGTGGTGGCCGTGCGATGGGGACGGATGGAATTTTGCGTGCCCTGGAAAAGATGCGTCCAAGCCACCTTTGCGGAATCCCGGGATATGTTTACCACCTGATTCGTCAGGGAGTGGAAGAGGGACGCGATCTTTCTTCGATTCGTGTCCTGTTCCTCGGAGGGGACAGGGTGACTCAGGGATATCGGGACAAGTTGACCGAGTTGTTGCGCAGCAATGGTTCGGAGAATCCCAAAGTGGTCAGTGTTCTCGGTTTCACCGAGTCAAAGAAATGCTGGATTGAGTGTGAAGGCGGTGTGGAAACCGGATTCCATACTTACCCCGATCTCGATCTCTTTGAGATCGTCGATCCAGAGACAGGGAAAAGGCTTCCCGATGGGGAAACCGGAGAGCTGGTTTACACTCCCCTCGATGGGCGAGGCTCGCTGATTCTGCGTTATCGAACCGGTGACCTCATCAATGGAGGAATGACCCACGAACCTTGCCCCGCCTGTGGACGGACAGTCCCCCGATTCGCATCCGATTTGAGTCGAGCCTCCAACAAGACCGACATGTCGCTGACCAAGATCAAGGGCACCCTCGTCAACTTGAACGTCATCACGGATCTGCTGACAGATTCAGGGCTGGTGGACGAGTGGCAGGTCGTCTTGAGCAAAAAGAACAATGATCCTCTCGAGGTCGATGAGTTGCATGTCTCCGTCAGTCTTCGGGATCCGGAGACCGAGACGATCGCTGCCGAGAAGTTGGCAGGACAGATTCAGGAAGCCTCTGAGGTTCGACCGAGCACTGTGAGCCTGGTGGGCCGCGAGGAGATGCTTCAGCGTCTGGGTATGGAAACCCAACTGAAAGAAGCCAGGGTCGTCGACCTGCGTGATTCTGCCGGTGAGGATGACTGACCGATGACTTCCATCTCCGTCGCACTCGGTGGCGGGGGAACCCGCGGATTGGCTCATCTGGGAGCCTTGCAGGTCCTCGAAGAAGAGGGCATTCCCGTCAGCCATGTTTCCGGCATCTCTGCCGGAGCCATCACCGGCGCTCGCTGGTGCCTCGATCCCAATGCTTCGATTCTGGCATTGCGTGCCATCGAATTACTGTCCTCTCCCGAATTCCGCCGTTTGCGCATTGGTGGAATGATGCTGGCTGCCGCCAATGAAGAACGTACCGGTCTCCTGGAAACGCTGCGGTCGCTGGTTCGTCGGGGTTTGCATATCACGCACTTGGCCCGACGACATTCCGTGGTTGAGGAAGGGGTTCTGGAAGAGTTGGTGAACCTTCTCGTGGGAGAGGGGACATTCAGTGACTGTCGGATCCCTTTTCAGGTGGTTGCCCTCGATCTCAAGGAAGCTCGATTGGTAACGATCAGAGAAGGGGATTTGCTGCCTGCGATCACGGCCTCTTGTGCTTTGCCGGGGATCTTTCCGCCGGTGGAGTTGGAAGAGATGCAGTTGATCGATGCGGGAGCGGTTTCCAGTGTTCCTGTGGCAGCGGCGAGAGCTGCAGATCCTGAAGCGTTTGTCCTTGCCATCGATCCCTCGAGAAGACTGGTTCCCAGTGAGGCGAAAAAAAGTGGCATGGAAGTGATCCAGAGAGTGGCCGGAATCGCCAGAAACTGGCTGACTGAACAGGAACTGGCTTCCGCAGATCTGGTGGTTCGCCCCAGAGTGGGTCAAAGACTTTGGTCCGACATGAGCAATCTGACCAGCCTGGTCGAAGCGGGTCGTGTGGCGATGCAGGAAGCGATGCCCCGATTGCTCGAATCCCTTGAAGAGCGCTTTTGAAGATCCCCCAGACCTCGGGGAGACTTGCCCACATCCGTTTTCGGGGCTAGGGTGCCCAAGGCAGGATTGAGCCTGCCGGAGGTACCGATGAGCACCCCGGAAAACCCATCTTCCCCGCAAGTGGACGAAAAACGCTGGCAACGGAAACGCCTTCCCGAGTGGCTCAGAATGCCACTTTCAAAAGGGGCACGCAGCCGTGATACGGCGGACTCCCTTGAGAGCCGGTCGCTGAACACCATTTGTGAAGAAGCACGCTGTCCCAATCGCAACCACTGTTGGTCCAGGGGCACGGCCACGTTTCTCGTCATGGGCGAAAAGTGCACGCGCTCTTGCCCCTTCTGCTCTGTTGCCGGTGGAGTTCCAGGAGCACTCGATCCGGAAGAACCCCGAAAAGTGGCGGAAGCCGCCCTCGAGTTGGGGCTTCGCCATGTGGTTGTGACCTCGGTCAACAGGGATGATCTGGCCGATCAGGGGAGCCAGCATTTTGTGGAATGTATCGCGGAGTTGCGGAAGCAGATTGAGGGGGTGAAGGTTGAAGTTTTGACCCCTGATTTCCGTGGGGATTCGGACGCCATCGATCGCATCATCGAGGCACGCCCGGACGTCTTCAATCACAACATCGAAACGGTTCCCTCCCTCTACAAGCGGGTGAGACCCGGTGCCCGTTATGAGCGCAGTCTCGAGCTTCTGGGAAGGGTTGCCGCCCGGGAAACTGAAACTGGGCAGAACAGAATGTGGCCCAAGTCCGGGCTGATGCTCGGACTCGGGGAAACGGAAGATGAGGTCAAATCTCTCCTTGAGGATTTGCATCGGGTAGGGGTGAAGATCATCACCATCGGACAGTATCTCCAGCCGGAACCCGGTAGCCTGCCCGTCGAAGAATACATTCATCCGGACCGCTTCGAGGAATGGCGTGAATTCGGTGAGTCCCTGGGCTTTCCCATGGTCTTTTCGGGTCCGTTTGTTCGCTCCTCCTACATGGCGGATGCCCAGGTGCCGCTGTCGTGATGGAGCGTTTCATCGCCTTCGAAGGACCGGACGGTTGTGGCAAGTCGACGCAGATGGATCGACTGGGCCAGTGGCTCGAATCCCGCGGAGAAAGAGTCGTCAAGGTTCGTGAACCCGGTTCCACCGAGTTGGGAGAAAGGATCCGCACCATCCTCCTGGATGCCTCGATTCCGATGACTGCGGAGGGGGAAGCGTTGCTCTTCTTTTCCTCCCGCTGCCAATTACTTTCGGAGGTTATCGTGCCCGCCCTCGAAAGAGGAGATTGGGTCCTCGCCGATCGCTTTTATCTGTCGACCATCGTTTATCAGGGAATTGCCGGTGATCTCGGAGAAGAGCGGGTGATGGAGTTGTGTCAGGGGATTCTTGGCTCACGCAGGCCTGCATTGCATCTGACACTCGATCTGCCGACCGATGTTCTCCTTGAGCGCTTGCGGTTGAGAGCGGGGGAAGGCGATCGCTTCGAATCCCGCGAGGGAATGATCGAAAGAACTGCAGAAGCGTTTCGCAGTGCCAGTGGACTTCCTGGAGATCGGGTGGAGCGCATCGATGCTCTGGGCACCGAAGAGGATGTGGCTGCGCGAATCCTTGCGGTGATTGAATCTCTCCGGGTGACAGGTGACTCGGGAGTCACGGATGGCCGCTGAAGATCTTTCCCCTCCTCTGGAAGCAGATCTTTCAGTTCGGGGATTTCTCGGTCATGAATCGATGCGACGCGGATGGGGTCGTGGATTTGAGTCCGGAAGATTGGGCCATGCCCATCTGGTTGCCGGTCCGGAAGGGATCGGCAAGGGGTTTCTGGTTCGTCGCTGGGCCGCAATGCTGTTGTGTCGGGATCCCCAATTCGGTGAGGCCCCCGATCCCCAGGCATGTGGCCACTGTTCTTCATGCCAGGCGTTGAAGTCGGGAAACCATGGCGGTTATCTGGAAATCTCCACCGAGGGCAGTGGCCCTGTAGAGATCGCTCGCATGAGAGAAATCCTTCACTTTCTATCCCTCCGAGCGGATGGCCGCCGGGTCATTCTCATCGACAGTGCCGACCAGCTGCGCGAGGAAGCAGCCAATGCACTTCTGAAAATCCTTGAAGAACCTCCGGCGGAGACCCACTTTCTGCTGGTCTCACACCGTCCCGCCAGACTTCTGAAGACGATTGTTTCCCGTTGCCAGCGCTGGTTATTGGGGCCTCTGGCTCGCGATCCTTTTCTCGAGATCCTCGATCGCCATGGGGTTACCGGTGACCTCGCCACGTTCCTTTTCGAGGGAGCCGGTGGCAGACCCGGGGCGGCCCTCCTGTTGGGGGAAGCCATTGAGCGCTGTGGGGGGATCGGTGCGTTTGGTCAAATTCTCGGTGAAGTTCCCGATGATCCCCGCGACCTGGTCAGTCTGACCTTGAGAGAGGGGGAGTCCTTCGATCGCCAGACGGTTCAAAGGACACTGAAGGTGATCGGAGATGGGTTGTGGGCGTTCCGCGGAGAGACTCTGGAGTCCAGAGAGAGGGCGGCGACCCGGACACTGATGCTCTCGCACCTTGCCCGGCATCTGGAACGATTCGGCTCCGCCGATCTGGTCATCGAGGCGGTAGCGATGGTCCTACGTTCCGAAAATCCTCGGGATGTGGTCAGCCGGATTCCCCGGGTGATGGGCACTCATTGGGCCTGATCCACACTCTGTGGGGGTCTGCATTATTTTTTTTCTTCAGGGCCGGTAATGGCTGCAGATCCGCTTGTTCATTCCTGTGGAATCCCTACCATTCGCCCTCGTTGGTCCAACGGGACGCCGAACGCCACGGCAACGCCCGGACCAGGAGGCGATCCGTTGCCGGATCCGACACCTGAAGAAAGGCTGGATGGATTGCTCCGGGTCTACCCGGAATATCCCCGTGAAGCCTACACGTTCCTCTTCGACGCGTTGGACAATGCCGTCAGGCATGTTCACCACGTGGAAAGCTACGTGCCTCTCTCTCCGCAGGATCATCAGCACGTTGCCGCAGGAGATCTGCTCGAATCTGTGCGACAGCAGGCCATCGCCGAGTTTGGCTGTCTGGCCGGCTGTGTCTTTGATTCATGGGGGATCGTGGTCTCCGAAGATATTGGAGCCATGGTCTTTGCTCTCATCGATCACAAGCTGTTGGGACGCCGACCCAGTGACCGGATTGCCGATTTTGATCGCGGCTTCGGTGGGTTAACCTTCCACGAGGTGTTTTCGATCGAACCCCAATTGGAATATTGTCGGGAGAGAGACCAATGGATCGCCTCCTATCGCAGCGCTTCCTGAGGGGGAGTCTGGTTTTTCTGGTCGTGGTCGCCACGATCGCCATGATTCTCTCGCTTAAATCAATTCTGGCTCCTTTGGTGGCCGGATTTGTCATCGCCTACATCCTCGATCCCTTTGCCGATTTCCTCGAGCGCAAGGGGATGAAACGCTTTCCGGCAGTCGTTCTGATCTTCGTTATCTCCGGTGCACTCTTTTCCGCAGCGGTCATCGGCGGATCGGTGATGGTCGCCAAGGCGGGAATCTCCCTTGCCCAGAAAACGCTGGGTGAACCGCGTACCGAGGCTTTGACCCGTTCGCAGGCTGAAAAACGGCTGGGATATTCTGATCTGAAATCAGAGCCGATGTCAGGGATGCCGACCGTTTGGTACCTCGATCGAAATGGGAATGGTCAACTGGATCCGGGCTGGCTCGTGGAAGCGGAAGCGCTGATCCAGGAAAAGTTCCCCGGCGTGGGCCTCGGGTTTCAGCGCTGGAAAAACCGTATCACCGAAGAGTACGGACGCAGCGCCGATGAAAATCCGGACGAAGCTCTCGCACGTCAGGTGGAATCGACTCTCGACCTGACCGCAGGCCGTTTTCTTCGCGCTGTGATGGGAACCGACTCTTCTGCCGGTGAGCTGGAAGGCGAAGGTGAGGGTGCTGCTGCCAATGGATCGGGAGCGATGTCGGTGGGGGCGAAGGTGGCCTCCCGAGTTGCTTCGGGTGGTCAAAATGCACTCGACAGTCTTTTGGAGTTGGGCAACTGGCTTTTGCTGGTCCCGATCTACGTATTCTTCTTCCTGCTCGAGATCGATCCGATGCTGGCAAGGATGCGTCGCTGGATCCCTTCCGGATCTCGACCCCGACTGGAAAAGATTGCCCTCGAAATCCACGGCATCCTTTCCGGGTTTTTTCGTGGCCGCCTTTTGGTCTGTCTGGTCAAGGGTGGAATCACCGGGGTGGGGCTGTTTCTGATCGGAGTTCCCTACGGATTCCTGATCGGATTTGCTGCCGGCTTCCTCTCGCTGGTTCCCTACGTGGGGGTCTGGCTTGCCTTGCTGCCGGCAGTCGGGATCTGCTGGTTCGAACACCATGACGTGGTCTTGCTGATTCTCACCGCCGCACTCTTCGGAGTCATGGAAGCGGTGGAGGGCTTTGTTCTCATACCCCGATTCCTTGGCGACGAAGCGGGACTCCATCCGGTCACTGTGATCGTCACCTTCCTGATCTTTGCCCAGTGGTTCGGACTGCTGGGAATGCTGCTGTCGGTTCCGATGGCAGCGGTCTCGAAAACCCTGCTGCGTGAATTTGTGGTCCCGCTTTTGAAGGGGCCCGATTCGGCGACGGGGTCTGCCTGAGTGTCCAGGGATGCCGCTGTTCTGAAGGTCACGGATCTGGCTCTGCCATTTCGAGAGACCCATGATCTGGATGGCCTGGTGGTGGCCTTCCCCGATCGCCACGGCGGGATCAGTGATCCTCCTTTTGATTCTCTCAATTTGGGTTTTTCCACAGGGGATGAACCGCGTTCAGTACGAGAGAACCGACTTCGACTGGTGCAGGCGGTGGGCGTTGATCCTGAACGGGTGATTGTTCCGGGCCAGATTCACGGTTGTCAGGTCTTGCATGCCACGGAATCACTGGCGGGAGCGGGGTTCGACCAGCCCGGTCAAATTCCCGGGGGGCACGATGTGGTCGTGTTGCCTGAGCCTGGCCTGTTCGCCCTGTCTCTGACCGCGGATTGCCCTCTGGTGGCCGTCGTCGATCCCAATCAGCGCAGGGCGGGCATTGCCCATTGTGGCTGGAGAGGCACCGTTGCCGGTGCTCTGAATCAGCTTCTCGGCCAGATGGGACCACCGGAATCACTGCTGGCCATGATCTCACCGGGAATCAGGGGCCCCCGATACCCGGTGGGACCCGAAGTTCTGGAGGCGGTCAAACCCCTCCCTGGAGCTGCAGAGGCGATTTCCGGGGGCACCCTCGATCTTGCCACGATTCTCCTCAAGACGTTGCAGCAGGCCGGTTTGGAGAGTTCCCGGATCTCCATGGACCTCCGCTGCAGTCATGGTGAGCCTGATCTCTTCAGTCACCGGAGGGATCAGGGCAGAAGCGGACGCGGCGGCTGCCTGCTCGGTTGGAAATTTTGACCGAATATCTGCGGGTGACTTTCGCACGGGCCATCCTGCTTCTAAACTCTTGTCCTCAGGATCTGCATTGGATTCCTGATCAGCCTGAGTCCGTCTCCGATATGGGTTTTCGGGGGGCGAAACAGGTCGAGAGACCGGAGTTTTCCGGGAACTTGACAGGGCTGATCCCGGGACCGATCGCCAGCGGAGGGCAGTATCTTGGGGGACCCTACATTGAATCATCACGACACCTATCCCGCAGTGAGGGATGTCGCTTCTGACAGTCGTTCAGTCAAAGCCATACTCGAATTGGAAGATGGAGTTCGCTTCGAAGGCAAAGCTTTCGGCGCGCTGAAATCCATTTCCGGAGAAGTGGTCTTTGCCACCGGCCTTGTCGGATATCCGGAATCACTGACCGACCCTTCCTATCGGGGACAGTTGTTGACTCTGACTTATCCGCTTGCCGGTAACTACGGTGTTCCGGAAAGGGATCCGAACAATCCGATTCAGGATGGTTTCGAGTCTTCCCGCATTCAGGCACAGGCCCTCATCGTTCAAAGGCTTTCACAGGATTACAGCCATTGGAAATCGAGCCAGTCTCTTTCCGACTGGCTTGCATCCGAGGGTGTGCCGGGCATTGAGGGGGTCGACGTACGCGCCCTGACCCGACACCTGCGTCAGTTCGGAACCATCAAGGGACGTTTGCTCCTGGAGGGCAGCGACAATCGTGAGCAGGTGCTTTCAGAGCCATGCCATGATCCCGGATCCTACAATGTTGTTGCAGAAGTCAGTTGTTCAGAACCGATTCTGCATTCCTGTGGCAAGGCTGGAGCACCGAGAGTGGTGCTCGTCGACTGTGGTGCAAAGACCAGCATCATTCGCTGTCTACACGCCCGCGGGGCGGATGTACTGCAGGTTCCCTGGAATCACGACTTCGTCGCCGAAAAGGCGGATGCGGTACTGCTTTCCAATGGTCCGGGGGATCCAAAAATGACCGGGGATACCATTGAAATGGTGCGCCGTGCATTGGCTGAGGATCGCCCTTTGATGGGAATCTGCCTCGGCAACCAGTTGCTTTCACTGGCTGCAGGTTTTGATACCTACAAGCTTGATTTCGGTCACCGGGGACAAAACCAGCCCTGCTATGAAGTGGGCAGTCGCCGTTGTTATGTGACCAGTCAGAATCATGGCTATGCCGTCGATGGTGAAAAGGCTCCCGCCGGTTGGCAGGAGTGGTATCGCAATGCCAACGACGGTTCAAATGAAGGTGTTCGGCACTCGTCGAAGCCCTTCTTCTCTGTTCAGTTTCACCCGGAAGCCAATCCTGGCCCCCGGGACGCCGAAGGCCTCTTTGATCTGTTGTTGGAGTTCGCACGATGAATCTTCATACCCACGACAAAGTTGAAATCGACAAGCCAAGCAAGGTTCTGATCCTCGGCAGTGGTGCACTCAAGATTGGCGAGGCGGGGGAGTTTGACTACTCCGGTTCGCAGGCGATCAAGGCACTGCGAGAAGAAGGCATCCGTACCGTCCTCGTCAACCCGAACATTGCCACCATCCAGACCAGCGAAGACCTCGCGGATGAAGTTTACTTCCTGCCGGTCAATCCCCACTTTGTTGAGCGAGTGATTGAGCGTGAGCGTCCGGATGGATTGTTGCTCTCCTTTGGTGGACAAACTGCTCTCAACTGTGGAGTGGAGCTGGACGAGCTCGGAATTCTCGAAAAGTACAATGTCCGGGTCTTGGGAACTCCCCTCGACACGATTCGCACGACAGAAGACCGCCACCTCTTCGCTGAGGTACTGCGCTCCATCAACATGGATACCCCGCGCAGTCGTGCCTGCGAAGATCTGGAAAGCGCGCTTGAGGCCGCTGAAGAGATTACATTCCCGGTGATGGTCCGCTCCGCTTTCTCCCTGGGAGGAAAAGGCTCCGGAATTGCCCGCAACGTTGAAGAGTTGACCGAGATGGCGTCGAACGCCCTTGCCACTGTTCCGCAGATTCTGGTCGAGGAGTACCTCGAAGGCTGGAAAGAAGTGGAATACGAAGTGGTGCGGGATGCCATGAACAACTGCATCACCGTCTGCAACATGGAAAACATCGACGCGTTGGGAATCCACACCGGTGAAAGCATCGTTGTGGCTCCATCGCAGACCCTCTCTGATCACGATTACCACCGACTGCGCTCTGTTTCGATCCGCCTGATTCAGCATCTGGGTGTGGTCGGGGAATGCAACGTGCAGTTCGCACTGCATCCGCACAAGGACGAGTACCGGATCATCGAGGTCAATGCCCGCCTGTCCCGATCTTCCGCGCTGGCTTCCAAGGCAACCGGCTACCCGCTGGCCTTTGTGGCCGCAAAGCTGGCCCTCGGTTACAGCCTGATCGACGTTCCGAACAGTATCACTCAGGTCACTGCTTCCTGCTTTGAGCCGGCTCTCGATTACTGTGTGATCAAGATGCCGCGCTGGGACCTGAAAAAGTTCCGTCGGGTTTCGACCAGCCTGGGCAGTGAAATGAAAAGCGTCGGTGAGGTGATGGCCATTGGCCGCGGCTTCGAGGAAGCGATGCAAAAAGCGTGTCGCATGCTCGGGGTGGGGGCCCACGGACTCGTTTCAGCCCGCGATCATTTCGAAGAGGAAAACCTCGAGGAACTGCTCGTCGTGCCGACAGAAGAACGCATCTTTGCCATCGGCGAAGCCTTGCGCAAAGGCTGGAGTGTCGATCGCATTCACCAGCTGACCCATATCACTCCGTGGTTCATCGAGCGGGTCGGCGAAGTGGTGCGTTGCCAACAGGAGATTCGCGAGTTTGATCTGGCCACACTTCCGGAAGAGCAGCTGCGCAGAGCCAAGGAGTTGGGCTTCAGTGATAACCAGATCTCCCGTGCCTTGCGTCGTGAGACTCCCATCGAGCCCGGATATGCGGCTTCCCTGGAAGTCCGCGATCGTCGGGAAGAGTTGGGGATTCGTCCGGTGGTCAAACAGATTGATACCCTGGCAGCGGAGTATCCGGCTCAAACCAATTTCCTCTACATGACCTACAACGGCAGTGAGGACGACGTGGTCGCCAAGGACCCGGCTCCCTATGTGGTGTTGGGTGGCGGAGCCTACCGGATCGGTTCTTCCGTGGAGTTCGACTGGTGTGCGGTCAATGCAGTGCAGGCTCTCTCACGCAGTGGTCACCGCACAGTCATGATCAACTACAACCCTGAGACTGTCTCAACGGATTACGATTCCTGTGACCGTCTCTACTTCGAAGAATTGACCCTTGAGCGGGTTCTCGACATTTTTGAACGGGAAAACTCTCAGGGAGTGGTGATCAGTGTGGGAGGTCAGATCCCCAACCAGCTTGCGGTGCCTCTTGGCAACCGCGGAGTCAAGGTGTTGGGGACCAAAGTGGAAGACATCGATCGCGCGGAAAATCGCGAGAAGTTTTCTTCTCTCCTCGACGATCTGGGAATCGACCAGCCGGAGTGGCGTGAGCTGACCAGCGTGGATGATGCCCGGTCCTTTGCAGAGAACTGTGGTTACCCGGTCCTGATCCGTCCCAGTTACGTTCTCAGTGGAGCGGCCATGAGTGTGGCTCACTCCGACGCAGAGATGGAGAGTTACCTCAAGGCTGCTGCCGATGTCTCGAGGGAACACCCGGTGGTGGTCTCCAAGTTCATTGCGGGGGCCAAGGAGATTGAATGGGACGGGGTCGCTCAGGATGGCAAGGTCATTTGTTACGCCATCAGTGAGCACGTTGAGAATGCCGGAGTACACTCCGGAGATGCGACGATGGTCTTCCCCTCCCAGAGGCTCTATCTGGAAACCTCTCGCAGGATCAAGAAGATCTCCCGTCTGATCGCAGAAGCTCTCAATATCACGGGACCGTACAACATTCAGTTCATCGCCCGTGACAATCACATCAAGGTGATCGAGTGCAACCTGCGAGCATCCCGTTCCTTCCCCTTCGTCTCGAAGATCCTCAAGGAAAACTTCATCGATTACGCGATCCGGGCGATGCTCGGTGAAAAAGTTGACCCACCGGCAAAGTCCGCCTTCGAATTCGACTTTGTCGGCGTCAAGGCGCCGCAGTTCTCCTTCTCCCGACTCAAGGGAGCGGACCCGCTTCTGGGTGTGGAGATGGCCTCTACTGGTGAGGTCGCCTGCTTGGGTGACCAGGTGGAGGAGGCATACCTGAAGGCTCTGCTCTCTGTGGGATTCAGTATCCCCGAGAAGGGAATCCTTCTGACCACGGGGAAGATCGAGGACAAGGTCGATTTCCTTGAGAGTGCTCGCAAGCTTCAGCAGTTGGATATTCCCGTCTACGCGACCAAGGGAACCCATGACTTCCTGAAGGAAAACGATATTGAGACCCGGGTCTTGAAGATGCCGATGCGCGACGAGGAATTTGAAGCAGGATCGGATGCGATGGACGCCATCGAAGCCATCGAGAAGGGTTTGATTGATCTGGTCATCAACATACCCCGAAGTTTGGAACGCAACGACCTGACCAGCGGGTATCTGGTACGTCGCAAGACCGTCGATTACGGCATCGGATTGTTGACCAATATTCAGGCGGCGAATCTCTTCGTTGATGCCTTGTGGAAGATCCGCGATACGGACGAGTTGATGGTCAAACCGTGGCGTGAGTATTGTTGATCACCATCTGAAAACCGGAAGAGGAACGGTCAGGGAGACTTCCTGACCGTTCCTTTTTTTTTGAAAGGAATCCCCAATGACCCCTCTCAATGCAGTTTGTAACAGGCGATCGGTTCTGTCCCTTTTGATTCTGGGACTATTGACCACCCTGGTGATTTTTGCTTCATCAGAATTCCAGGGGCGGAACTCTCTTCTCGCACTGCAGGATGGCGGCGCTGAGACAAAAGGGGGAGATGCGCAGATCGAAGAGGTCATGGATGAAATGAAGTCGGCGGGACGATCATTTCGTCGGGCGTTGCGTGGCAAAAAGGTGGAAGACGCTCTCAAGCATGTTCAAAGAGCTCAGCTTGCAACTCTCAAGTCGAAGGATCTTGTTCCTGACATGGTTGCAGAAATGGAAGATGCCCAGGCCCGCGCTGCAAGCCTGAAGGAGTATCGACTCATGATCGTCGTCACTCTCGAGCATTGGTTGAAGATTGAACGTGCCCTGCTGGCGGGGGACATGGCTGCAGCATCGGAAGAGGCGAAAAAGATCAGTGCGGTCAAAAAGAGTGGCCATCAGAAGTTCCGCAAGGAAGAGGATTGATTCGCAACCCTGCCGAAGAGGTCAGGATCAAAAAAAAGCCGCGGGAGGAAATCCTCCTGCGGCTTTTTTTTGAATCACGATTCTCTGATCAGCGGGTTAAAGGCTTTCGGCCTTCTCTTCCGTTTTCTCCTCCGTCACCGGTTCGATGAGATTGTATTGGGGAATCGTCGAGACCTCGGTTCCCAACTGACCCAACAGATCGATGATCGCAGATTGAAGTTGAAGATCCTCAACGTAATCGCATGCGAACTGTTCTCCACGGCGATCCTCCTCACGGCGGCGCAGGCGATTGCGCAATCCGCGACGGGCATCCTCTTCGGTAATCCCGGTCTCGCTGTATTCGGCGATCCACTCGGAGAAACCTGGATAATCGAGATCATTGTCTTCGGTTCCTTCACGGACGATCCGTGCCATCAGTTCTTCATTTTCGGCAGCATGCTGATCAATCCACTCCTTGAAGGCTTCCTCGTCGACCATCTTGCCGATGGCTTCGGCTCTCCAGAGGGGGATTTCTGCCAGCTCGACCTCGTCGTCGGGGGAGACACCACCTTCATCAACGATCTTCCCGTCAGAATCTCGCTCAGTATGGATCGATCGACCGCTGGGAAGGTAGTAGCGCTGAACGGTGAGACGCAGGGTTGACTCTCCGCCGAGGAGATTCTGGATTCTGCGAGACATCGGCAACAGTCGCTGAACGCTGCCTTTACCGTATGTTTTCTGCCCAATCAGTTTGGCTCTCTTGAAATCCTGCAAGGCACCCGAAACGATCTCTGAAGCACTGGCACTGGATTCGTTGACGAGGACGACGATGGGGTAATCGTCCCGCTTGCCTACCGTGGCAAAACGTTCGGAATCCTCAAAGATGCCACTCTTGGATTTCTGGGACACGATGGGCATCGAAGTATCGTCGACGAACTCATCCACCAGTTCGACGGCGGATTCCAGATAACCACCAGGGTTTCCCCGAAGATCGAGGATCAGCGCCTTCATGCCTTTGGATTCCAGATCATCGAGGGCCTGGAAGACTTCGGTGACGGCGGTATCCCCAAACTGGGCGAGGGAGACATAACCCAGATCTCCGGGCAACATCTGGTAGAGCACAGAATCGAGCTGAATCGTTTCCCGGGTGACCACAAAGTCACGGGCTTCTTTCCAGCCACGGCGGAAGACCTTGAGGGTAACCGGAGTACCGGGATTGCCTTTCAGGCCCTGCACAATTTCGTCGAGGGCCTTGCCCTTGGTCGGAACTCCGTCGACCTCGACGACCAGATCCTCGCTGATCAGCCCCTCACGATAGGCAGGGCCTTTGTAGATGGGACGAATGATCTTGAGGGTGTCGGTATCGAGATCCTTTTGAACTTGCGCGCCGATTCCGGCGTAGACTCCGCTGATCCCCTCATAGAAATCCTTGGTGTCTTCCACGTCCATGAAGGAGGAGAAGGGATCCAGGCTGGAGACCATGCCTTTGGCTGCTTCCGTGATCAGAGCTTCTTCGTCGACTTTGCTTGGATCGACATAAAAGCGGCTGATTCGCTGCATCAGTTCGTCGAGCAGGGGATGGTTGCCGGATCTGCCACTGTTTCCACGGGTTCTCTGCAGGCGCTCCAGTTGGCGCTCTTTCTCCTGCAGGGACCTTTCCAGTGCAAGGATCTCCAGTTGGGCGGCAGCCATTTGACGATCCGCCTCTTGCAACTTTTCCGACTCTGTTTCAGGAGGAAGGGCGTCGCGGTCATTTTCAATCGCTCGCAGAAGATTGTCCTGAGCGAGCAGAAGGCGTGCGAGGGCACCCTGTCGCGAAGGCTCCAGTTCGATGGATCGAAGAACCCTTTTGACATCCCCATTCATGAGGCCGAGCTCGGCCAGAGCCAGTGCGGCACCGGTTCGTGCCAGGGGGTCATCGACGGTCAGCAGCGGTTGCAAGAGGGCTCGGGCCTCAGAGCGATCTCCGGTGACCCTGAATAGGGTTCGCCCCAATCCGATTCGCAACTCGGCGTCACTGGAAAAACTCTCGGTCAAGGCACGCAGGCTGTCAGTGGTCTTTTTGTCACGGAACTCACCAACCATGAAGAGGGCGGCCTTGCGACGCTCATTATCGAGTCCGTCATTGTTGACCAGTTTCAGCAGCGCATCGCGAACCCCCTCGGTTTCTCCGAGGGAGAGCAGGGCTTTGGAACCCATCAGGATGACCCCGGTGTTTTCATGAGCCAGCAGGCCCTGAATCTCGCCGATGGCATCGTCCCCCAGATTCTCCAGTTCCGAGGCTCCGCGCCAAAGTTTGGCCATGTCACCACCGGCATGACGATCGACGATGCGGCCCACTTTGCCATCCCATTCCGGGATCGCCGCTCCTGCCATCACCCCTGCGGGGATCAGGAGAAGGGAGAAAACGCAGGCGCAGAGAAGAAGGAGACTGGAACCGGACTGCACGGGGTTCAGGGAACTGGCAGGGAGCGAGTTTTCAGTGCTCCATCGGGTTCCAGCGATCGGTCTCGTGAAAGGCGAAAAAGGATTGCGTGACATGGGCCCCCTTCTGGGCGGAACCGAGACAGGTTCTCTCAAGTGTTCAGCACGGTTTTGCCACCTGTTGTGGAATGTGGGAGAGTCAAAAACCCTGCTTCATGGCAACGTTGCCGGGAACTGTGAGGTTCCTTGAAGGTTTCGTTACCTGAGGAGTCATGTTCAGGAGTCATGTTTTGAGGCGTCGTTCCCTGAAAGTCGGGAATCGGCCTGTTTCCTGAACGATATTCCTCTAAACGACATTCCCCAGAACGACATTCCCCAGAACCACGCGGTTCATTCCACAAATCTCCAGTGGCGGCAATTCACCGCTCCACCAATCCGGAGACCGTTCGCGTGCACAGGCAGGTCCAAAGTCTCCAGAGGGGCTGAAGTATAGCCGCAATTGCCGTTCAGAACCAGAAAGGGCCTCTCTGGACAGGCTGGTAAGGGCAAGACGGTGAGGAGAGGAGTCGATCAGTGGCATTTCGAATACTGTCGGGAGATCTGTCGGGGTTGTCAGGTCGCAGCGTGGAGGTGGAGGCGGATCTGGTCTCCGCTCTCAGCTCCTTTCATATCACCGGCTTGCCAGGGCCCGGGATCCGGGAGTCCCGTCAACGCATCCGATCAGCGATCGAGAACAGCGGATTCCGTTTTCCGGATCGACACCGGGTCGTGGTTCATCTGGCGCCCGCTTCGGTGACCAAGGACGGATCCTATTTTGATCTGGCCATCGCTCTCGCAATACTCGTGGAGAGTGGTCAGATCGCTCCAGAAGTGGTCAATCCCCACGGTTTTCTCGGTGAGTTGGCACTCGACGGAAGCCTGAGACCGGTACGGGGCGGTGCCACTGTTGCCCGACATTTGCTCAGGGAGCTGAAATCAAATACCAATGGGAGTCACTGGAATTCCGGTCAGCGGGAGGGAGTGGAAGAAACCACGGAAACGGCGCTGTTTGTTCCCAGTGGTCAAAAGCCACTCTGTTCCCCCGATTTCGAATCTCTCGGTCAGATTCTGGAGTGCGCATCGTTGTCGCAGGTGGTTCGGATACTGAGAGAGGGAGATGCCGCATTCAAGTTCCATGCGGGGGGCGATGAAATCACCGGTGAAGTCGATCTGGCTGGTCCCCCTGATATTGCAGGGCAAGTGGACATGTCCGAAGTAGTGGGACAAGTGCAGGCCAGACGCGCGATGGAAATCAGTGCCACAGGAGAGCATCCCCTGTTGATGATCGGACCACCGGGGTGTGGGAAATCCCTGATGGCTCGAAGGCTTCCGGGTTTGCTGCCGGCATTGGCGGAGGAAGCCCGATTTGAAGTACGACAGATTGCTGAGCTGGTCGATGGCATTTCCAGTCTGAAAGGGGAGCGCCCTTTCCGGTCTCCTCATCACAGTATCACCGTCGCCGGTCTGGTCGGTGGAGGGTCACCGATCCGACCGGGTGAGATTTCGAGAGCTCACCGGGGCGTTCTGTTTCTGGATGAGTTACCTGAGATTTCCCTGGCCGCACTGGAGGCGTTGCGGGAACCCCTCGAAGAAGGAGTTGTCACCCTTTCCAGGGCGGTGGGAAGCATGGTTTTTCCGGGACAGTTTTTGTTGGTCGCAGCGATGAACCCCTGTCCCTGTGGGCAGGGTGAGGAGGGGCGGTGTCGCTGCCGCAGCAGTGAACGTCATCGATACCGGCGAAAGCTGTCCGATCCTCTCCTCGATCGTTTTGATCTGCATGTCTCACTGAGGCAGGGACAGGTTCCCCTGTTTTCTGAATCTGTCAGCGATCCCCCGGAATCATCAGCCCGGATTCGAAGACGAGTGGAACGTGCCCGAAATCGGGCAGAAAGCAGGGGCACGAAGGAGCCGAATGGAAAGTTGAAGTGGGCAGATCGGGATCGGTGGTTGCAGCTGAATTCCGATTCCCGTCAGTTGCTGGAACAGTGGGAGCAGGAGCAATCGTGGTCGATGCGTCGCTGGATTCGTTTTTTGCGCGTCGCCAGGAGTATCGCTGATCTGGACGAAGCGGACACGATTGAGGAGGAGCACCTGTTGGAGGCCCATTCCCTGTGTATCCCCAAGATCAGTGAATCCTGAGAGGGAGAGCAGTCCGTTGGCATGATGCGACGGTTGTCGCTAATCTGGAGGGGGGGCAAGAATCGACCCCTTGCCGCGGGCGCGTCCGGCCCTGACCTCACGGACCCGTCCCGGGGAGAGATCTCCTGTCAGTGAAAGTCGGACCGTGAAAGATTTACAGACTGCGGAAGTGACCGAAGGAGTCGCTACTGAAACTTCCCACCCCGATTCAAAGGGGACAGGGGAGGGGTCTGCTGCGGTAAAAGTGGCTCCCCTGAAACTGGGGCCTCTCGAGTTGACGACTCCGGTTCTCCAGGCGCCGATCGCAGGTTTTACCGATCTGGTATTCCGGCGTTTGGTCCGGGAATTGGGTGGCTGTGGATTGATGTATACCGAGATGGTCTCTGCCGGCGGCTGGATCAAGGGAACGATCTCACCGGAAAGATTGTTCGGTGTCGTCGACGAACCGAAGCCACTGGGTGTTCAGCTTTGGGATCGCGAGCCCGAGATGGTCGAGGAGGCGGCACGCCGTCTCGTCGATCTTGGAATCTCCATCGTCGACCTGAACTTCGGCTGTCCCAAGAAACGCATCATGGGAAAACAGGGAGCAGGAGCGACCCTGCTTCGGGACCCAGCCACGATCGCGCGGATGGTCGAGGCCACTGTTCGAGGGGCGGGGGAAGTCCCGGTCACTGCAAAGATTCGTCTGGGGCCCCATCCGGATCAGATCACCGCTTGCGATGTCGCTCGCGCAGCAGAGTCTGCGGGAGCGGTCGCCATCACGGTCCATGGGCGTACTGCCAAGGATGGATACGGTGTTCCGGTCAATCACGAGCGAATTCGAGAAGTGGTAGAGTCCGTTTCGATACCGGTGATCGCAAACGGTGACGTGGGTTGTGCAGAAAGTGCTGTGCAGACTCTTCAAAATACGGGAGCCGCTGGAGTGATGGTTGCTCGACGCTGTCTCAGCGCACCCTGGGTTTTCCGGGAAATCACGGCGGCCCTGCGTGGAGAACCGGTCCCTGAGCCACCCCAACTTGCCGAGCAACGGGAACAGTTGTTGCGCCATCATGGTCAACTCGTCGAGCTCCATGGCGATCCCTTTGGAACGGTCCTGATGAGGAAGTTTGCAGCCCGCTATCTGGGAGGGGTTCGCGGTGCGCGAGCCTTCCGCTCCGAAATCACAGTTGCCAAGGATGCTGCCGACTTCCGGCGCATCGTCGATACTCTTTTCCCGCTCGAGGCCGATGAAGAACCGACCGTTTCCGGTGACGACCTCGAGGAAGACTGCTGCACGGAATGAGGAACTGAGTTGAAGTTGGTAGTCGCCATCGCCGTGGGCCTGCGGCAAAAAGACATCTCGGCGCTGCCGTCACTTCAATCATTGAGGGATGGAGGGTCCTCCTCTTCCATCACACCGACTCTTCCCGCTGTGACGACGTCAATTCAGGCGACTTATCTCACTGGCGAGACACCAGCCCAGCACGGTATCGTCGGCAATGGCTGGTACCATCGGGATACCCGTGAAATCCGCTTCTGGTTGCAATCCCGTTCACTGGTTGAGAAACCGACCCTCATCGATCACCTGCAAAAAGACGGCTTCAACGTCGCCAATCTTTTCTGGTGGTACAACATGGGCAGTGGCGCACGCTGGAGTCTGACTCCGCGCCCCGAGTATCCCGCGGATGGTCGCAAGATACCCTCCGTCTATGGCGAGCCCGCTGAGCTTCCCGTGCAGATGCAGCAGGAACTGGGTACCTTTCCCCTCTTCGATTTTTGGGGGCCCCGTGCAGGGATTACCTCGACCCGCTGGATCGTCGACTCCGCGTTGAAGATCGCTTCCGACGAAGATCCTGATCTGCTTCTCGTCTACCTGCCGCATCTGGATTACGACGACCAGCGTTACGGCCCGGATTCTCCCCAGGCACAGAACTCACGCCTCGAACTTGACCGGGAACTCCACAGGCTTCTGGAGGGGTGTCGTGGAAAAGGGGCGGAGGCGATGGTGCTCTCCGAATATGGCATCGAGGCCGTGGATCGTCCCATCTTTCCCAACCGGTGCCTGGCTGAAGCAGGGGAGCTGGATGTTCAGGTGACTTCCCATGGTGATCTCCTGGATGTTCATCGCAGCAGGGCTTTTGCCGTTTGTGATCATCAGGTCGCTCACGTCTACGTTCAGCAGGGGAGTGATGTGAAGAGAATCCGCCAGCTCTTGTCCGGACTGGAGGGGGTGGATCGGATCCTCGAAGGAGACGATCTGGTCAAGAGCGGACTGAACCACCGACGCAGTGGGGAAATGGTGTTGATCGCCGAGCCTGGCGCATGGTTCGCTTACCCATGGTGGAACGATGACCGCAGGGCACCGGACTATGCCCGAACTGTGGATATCCATCGTAAACCGGGATACGACCCGGCAGAGCTGTTCGTCGATCCGCAGCTGAGTTTTCCTGCCCTGAAAATTGCGGGCAAGGTGTTGGCGCGCAAGTTGGGATTCCGCAATCTGCTCGACGTGATCTCGACAGATCCCTCACAGGTCAGTGGAAGTCATGGCCGGCCCGTGGATAACCCTGAGGAAGGGCCCGTGGTCGTCCGGTCATGGGAAACGGATACCGCCAGTCTTGAGGCCACGGAAATCCATCACGAAATCGTTGAACGGGTGCGTCGATCCAAAGGCTCGTGAGATCAGACGATGTGCAGGGGCCGATCACACGGGTAATCAGGGCTTACGATCCTTACGCTGAGAATCTTCTGAACTTGTCGAGCGACGGAGTTCTTCCTCTTCATCGGCTGTCGCAGCACGGCGACCTCCTCTGGAAGTTTCCGGGGGCGGGGTCACCACGGAACCCCGTTTGAGTAACGGTGAACCTGTTTCTGTCATCGCCTGATCGATCAGGCGAGTGACTTTTTCATCCCGTATCGGAACGCTTTCGTCACTGAAGAGAGAGTTTTGCACTGGTTCGTCTGCAGAGACCAGGCCGGCTGCTCCCAGGCCGAGTAATCGGATGCCTTCCCCTTTCAGATCGACATCACGGAGCATTTCGCGTCCGGTTTGATACAGGGTTGCGGCATCCTGTATAGGAGTTTCGAGGGTTTTGCTGCGTGTGAAGGTTTCGAAGGAAGAGATTCTGACTTTGAGCCGAAGGGTGCGAGTGCGCCAACCTTCCCTTCTCAGGGACTCGGCGATCTCCTCTGCGGAATTTCTGAGGAATCGATCAGAAGCAGGCCCTCTGGATATATCTTTTGAAAAGGTGTTTTCCGTCGAGATCGATTTGGCCGGACTTCGATCACCAAAACCGCGTTCATCCCGTCCGTGTGCCAGATTCCACAGGCGGTGGGCACTGTTTTCACCAAAACGGCGCTGGAGGAGGTCGACTCCACCCTTTCGAAGATCCTGAATCGTCTTCAGACCGATTTGGTGAAGAGCCTCGGTCATGCGCGGCCCGACTCCCCAGATTTTCTTTACCGGAAGGGGATCGAGGAGCTCCTGTATTCCATCGGGATCGACCACCGTCATCCCATCCGGCTTGTCGAGATCACTGGCAAGCTTGGCAAGGAATTTGTTGGGGGCGATGCCGATACTGACAGTCAGCCCACCCGTGGCTTCATGGACTCTGCGTCGAACTCCTTCGCCGATAGCCAGTGCACCGTGAAACAGTTTCAGTGAGCCTGAAATGTCTAGGAAGGCTTCGTCTACGGAGAGAGGTTCAATGGTCGGCGTGAACTCGCGGAAAACCTCCATGATGATCCTCGAGACTTCTCCGTATCGCTTTCCACGGGGTGATCTCCAAATCGCCTCGGGGCAACGCCGAAGAGCCTCGGTGGAGGGCATGGCGGAGTGAACCCCGAATTGGCGGGCTTCGTAGGAGGCAGTGGAAACGACTCCCCGTGGGCCGGGATGGCCGATGACGAGAGGTTTTCCACTAAGGGAGGGGTCATCGAGGACTTCCACGGCCGCAAAAAAGGCGTCCATGTCGGCATGGATCACCTTCAGGCGTGGGTCAAAGCGATCGCTGTGCAACATCCTCTCCCTTCCTGACGAATCGTCTCCGATTCCCTTATCAGGTCAAGATCCCGGTCTGATGGCGAAATGATGAGAGGATCGCTATTATGCCCAACGAGAGGATGACCGATGCCCACGATCACTTTGCCGGATGGCAGTCAGCGCAGCTTTGATCAACCCGTAACTGGATTCGAGTTGGCCGGTGATATCGGCGAACGCCTTCAGAAAGCGGCGTTGGGAATAGTGGTGGATGGCGAATTGCAGGATCTCGGAGCGACAATTGAGAAAGATTCTGATGTCAGCATCATCACCAAGGGTTCCAAAAAGGAAGAAGCGGACACGCAAGCCCTTGAGTTGGTGAGGCACTCCTGTGCACACGTGATGGCGGAAGCCATCGAACGTGTGATCCCTGGTGCACACCTGGTTTACGGTCCTCCCACGGACCAGGGCTTCTATTACGACATTCGTTTTCCGGAAGACCGACCACTCAGCAGCGAAGATTTTCCCGCCATCGAAAAAGAGATGTCTGCCATCATTGCAGAGGATCGCCCCTTCACCCGTTACGAACTGGATCTGGAAGCGGGTCTGGAAAAGGTGCGTGGAGAAGGCAGCAAGTACAAGATCGACAATGCCGAACGGGCCATCGAAGCCGGTTCCGATCAACTCTCCTGGTACGCGACCGGCAACCCCGGTGAGAACTGGGAAGACCTTTGTCGAGGTCCCCATGTCCCGAGTACTGGAAGAATCGGTGCCTTCAAGTTGATGAGTGTGGCCAGTGCCTACTGGCATGGAGATGCCAACAGTGATGGTCTGACCCGTGTTTATGGAACAGCATTTCCCTTCCCGGCCCAGCTTCAGAGACACCTTGATCGCCTGGAGGAAGCCAAGCGCAGGGATCATCGGGTGGTCGGGCGTCGTCACAATCTTTTCAAGATCGATGAGACGGTGGGGCAGGGACTGGTCCTTTGGCAGCCCAACGGTTCAGTGGTCCGTCGTGAGCTGGAAGAATTCATTCGCGAACGTCTGATCGCTACCGGTTACGACATGGTCTATACCCCTCATGTGGGAAAACTTGACCTTTATCGCACCAGTGGGCATTTCCCCTACTACCGGGAAAGCCAGTTTCCACCGTTGATCAATGGTGATTTTCTGGAGGCCCTCTCCAATGAGGGTTGTTCCTGTGCGGAACTCTCCAGTCGCATCGGTGAGGGGGAGGTGGAAGGCTTCATGCTCAAGCCGATGAACTGCCCGCACCACATCAAGATCTATGCGGCAGAGCCACGTTCCTACCGGGACCTTCCGGTTCGATTGGCAGAGTTTGGAACGGTCTACCGCTGGGAGCAGTCGGGTGAACTCAATGGACTCACCCGTGTTCGCGGATTCACCCAAGACGATGCCCACATCTTCTGTACCGAAGATCAGGTCGCAGATGAAATTCGCGGTTGTCTTGATCTGGTGAAATTGGTTCTCACTGCACTGGGTCTTGAAGACTACCGTGTCCGAGTCGGACTTCGCGACAAGGATTCGAGCAAGTACACCGGCGATCCGGCCCGTTGGGATCGTGCCGAGCAGGCATGCCGGGATGCGGCAGAGACACTGGGGGTAAACTTCTCTGAGGAAGAGGGCGAAGCAGCCTTCTATGGACCCAAGATTGACTTTGTGGTGTCGGATGCCATCGGTCGAGAGTGGCAGTTGGGTACCGTTCAGGTCGATTACAATCTGCCGGAGAGATTTGATCTCAACTACACCGGAGCCGACAACGCAAACCATCGCCCCGTGATGGTGCATCGGGCACCCTTTGGAAGCTTTGAACGATTTGTCGGGATTCTCATCGAACATTTCGAGGGATCGTTCCCGACCTGGCTTTCACCGGAGCAGGTCCGGGTATTGCCGATCAGTGAGAAGCATGTGGACTATGGTCAACTGGTCTTTTCGACTCTCAAGAATTCGGGAATCCGGGCAACCATGGATGACTCCAATGAACGGGTCAATGCCAAGATCAAAGTGGGGGCGGAGGAGAAAATCCCCTACCTGTTGATCGTCGGCGGCAAGGATGCCGAAGCGGGAACCGTCTCCGTGCGCCAAAGGGGTGTCGGAGATCTCGGAGCGATTCCGCTCGATACTTTCATGCAACAGATCAGAGCGGATATCTCCGAAAAGAAACTGCCTCCCCGAGTGGAAGAGCAAGACTGATGCTCTTTGCCGTCAGTCTCTGGGAGATCTTTTCCATCGTCCTGATCCTGCTCTTCATCGTCTTTTTACCGACGGTGATGGGTTGGATCGGCTCACGTGAAGGGGAAGACGAATGAGAAGTGCCATCGTCGGTGCAACGGGAGTGGTGGGGCAGGAGATGCTTGCCCTTCTCGAAAATTCGCCGTTGGGTAAAGAACCTCCGCTGTTGGTCGCTTCGCCCCGCAGTGCAGGAAAGCAATTCTCCTTTCGCGGTGAATCGCTCACGGTTCAGGGGCTGGATTCGAATCTTGATCTGTCCGGAATCGATGTGGCACTCTTCGCCGCTGGAGGAAGTACCTCCAGAGAGTGGGCTCCCCGCTTTGTTGAGCAGGGGGTGGCAGTGGTCGACAACTCCTCCGCCTTCCGTCTCGATGATGGTGTCCCGCTGGTGGTTCCTGAAGTCAATGGTGAAGTCATTCCCAGTGGGCCGGCGATTATCGCCAACCCGAATTGCTCAACGATCATTCTGTTGATGGCCCTGAAACCGATTTGGCATTTGGGGCCGGAGCGGCTCGTGGTGGATACTTACCAAGCGGTCAGTGGTGCCGGTATAGCGGGGTTGGATGCCCTCGAAAGGGAATCCTCCGGTGGTGAGTTTCTTCCCGGTGAACCCTTCCCATTTCCAATCCACGGAAATCTGTTTCCTGCTATCGGTGAGGCCGATGGCGATGGAGTCACCGTGGAAGAGCGAAAGATGCTCGACGAATGCCGGAAAATACTCTCTGCACCGGATCTGGTGGTTCAGGGAACCTGTGTCAGGGTTCCCGTTGCCCGGTGTCACTCACTGGCAGCAACTCTGATCTTCGACCATGAAGATCAGGAACGACTCACAAAGGCTCGGGAAGCTCTTCAAGGTGCAAATGGTGTGATCTTTGAGGAGGATCCCGGAAATCCTCCGACTCCTGGTCCCCTTTCCGGAGCGCATCCGGTTTCGGTGGGTCGACTGCGTGCTCCCTTCGCCGATTCACTTCAACTCTGGATTGTGGGTGACCAGGTTCTCAAGGGCGCAGCCTTGAACACGGTTCAGATCGCCGAGAGTTGGAGTCGTACTGTTGGTTGAGGAGAGTTTTTTTTATCGACTTGTCGTTGCTTATGACGGCACCCGCTTCCATGGCTGGCAGGAAAACGCAGAAGTCAGGACTGTCCAGGGGGAACTGCGCAATGCTGCCGCGGTTCTTTCTGAAAATCTGGCAATAGTGGAAGGTTCGAGCAGGACCGATACCGGTGTCCATGCCTTGGGGCATCTCGCACGGGTACAACTCGATCGAAACCACGAACCGGACGAATTACAAAAATCGCTACAGGGAATCACTCCGGACGACATCGAAATTGTTTCCTGCGAGAGAACTTCAGCAGAGTGGCATCCCCGATTCAATGCCGTCGCCAAGCGCTACCTCTATCGAATCTGGAATGGACCTCGGAAATCTCTCTTTGAGGGAGAAACCAGCTGGTGGATACGTGCAGACCTTGATGTAGAAGCAATGCACCAAGCCGGGCAAACTTTGGTGGGTCGTCATGACTTCGCTTCTTTTCGCACTCGATCGAAGGACGAGCCGGAGGATACGGTTCGAACCATTCATGAGTTGAAAGTGCATTCCCATGGTCAGCATATTTTGATTCAGGTGGTGGGGGATGGATTCCTCTATCGAATGGTCCGCAACATCACTGGAACCCTTGTGGATGTGGGCAGGGGACAAATTTCTGGTGACCAGATGTCACGAATTCTGGAAGCTGCCGATCGTCGGGAAGCGGGGATTACCGCACCACCGGAGGGACTGTTCCTCGTCGAGGTCAGTACCGATTCCGATCGAGCCCTTCATTGCACGGATACTGATCCCTTTTTGGGTCGCTGATCGGGCTCCTTCCTGAATCCGCTGCAGATCTGAATCGGCTCCAATCGGCGATTTACGCCCGTTTCAGCAGCATGAATCTCCGTTCCGTGGAACAGATGGAGTGATCGTGTTATCACTTCAGCGGTGTTTAGTGGCCTTTCAGACGCCCGGAGAGGACCGTTTTTTGCGACCCGATCGATCCCGACCCGAGAAGAATCCCCGGCCCCGGCTCGTCGCTTTTGGCGGCGGTACCGGAATGTCGACTCTTCTTTCCGGATTGAGGGACCAACCGGTGGAGGTCACCGCAGTGGTTTCGGTCAGCGACGATGGAGGCTCTTCCGGTCGTCTTCGCAAGGATTTCGACATGGCTCCACCAGGGGACATTCGAAACTGCCTGTTGGCCCTCAGTAGTCAGGAGCCACTATGGGAGCGATTGCTCGACTACCGCTTTGAAGAATCGGAGCTCGAGGGCCACTCTGTCGGCAACCTTTTGATCACAGCGCTGACTCGACTCAATGGAGATTTTGACTCTGCCATTCGTGAGATGAATCGTTTGCTCAGAGTCAGGGGCAGGGTTTTGCCAGCCATCGGTGAGAAATTGACTCTGATTGCCACGCATCCTGATGGAACCAAATCCACGGGAGAGGAACAGATCGTTCGCAGTGGGAAATCGATCAGCCGTGTGGAATCGAGACCCAGAGTTCTGGAACCTGCAGCGGATGTGGCGGAAGCGATTGAGGCCGCCGACGTTATGGTTTTCGGTCCAGGCAGTCTTTTCACCAGCGTGATTCCCCCTTTGTTAATAGAGGGAATTCGCAAACGGGTTGTTGAAAGCCAGGCGATGAAGATCTACATCGCAAATGTCATGACTCAACCCGGTGAAACGGACGAGATGGGACTGGCAGATCATCTGGATGCTCTCGAGCGTCATGCCGGTGAGACCGTCATTCACCAGGTGCTGGCCCACGATGGAACCTTTTCTGATGACATGCTGGACGCTTACTCTTCACGCAAGTGTGAGCCAGTGGTTTACCGGGGAGATCTGGGTGGAAGGGGAGTACGCGTGACGACGAGTGATTTTATCGATCACAATTCACGGATTGCCCGCCACAGACCCGATCTGATAGGCAGGCTGATCTGTGAATTGGCTCTGACAAGGATGGGATTCAATCTGTGAGTGAACAAAGTGCCCAACTCAAGATTACTCATGTTTCCGGGCTCCACGCCCGTGCCTCTACAGAGTTTGTGCGTTTGGCGCAAAGATTCGATGCCGCGGTTCTGGTGCGCAAGGTAGGCGGGGGTGAGGTGGATGGCAAAAGCATTATTTCCGTCATGACACTGGGTGCCCAGTTGGGCGATGAAATCGAGATCGTCACCGATGGATCAGATGCCTCTGAAGCGCTGGAGGCGCTCTCTGAACTTGTTCGCAAGGATTTTCATGGCGTCTGAGGAGATCCGCTAATGGAAATCAAACGAGGAATCCCTGTCAGTCCCGGCATCTCCATTGCCGAGGTACTCGTACTCGACTCTGAAGAGATTCGCATCCCACAGCGCTTCATTCCAAAGAGCGAGGTGGAAGCAGAGGTCGAACGGTTCGAGGAAGCTGTCATCGATTCCAATCGTCTGTTGGAAAAGGAAATCCAGCAGTTGGAGGGAGAGGTCGAGATCCATGCACGGATTTTGTCTGTGCACAGGGATTTGGCTGCGGACCCCACTTTGCACGCAGAGGTTCATCAGGCAATACGAGAACAGTGCTTCACTGCTGAGCATGCTCTCAGTCGGGTCATGAACCGCTATGTGAGAAAATTGCAGGAATCCAAGTCTCCACTTCTTCTTGAGCGGGTCCATGATCTGCAGGACGTTGAGAAGATGTTGTTGAGCACCCTGCTGGGAACTCGTATTGAAACACTGTCAAACCTGGATTCAGAAGTAGCGGTGATCGCCCACAATTTGACTCCGGCACAGACGGCCAAATTGGATCCGAAAAAGGTTGTGGCATTTGCCACGTCTGTGGGCGGCAAGACCTCGCATACTGCCATTATGGCTCGGGCTCTGGGGATCCCCGCTGTCGTCGGAATCGACGATATGGCGACTGCTGTCGTCGGTGGAGATCTCGTCATCATCGACGGTTACCGCGGTGTTGTGATCATCGATCCCACCGAGGAACAGATTGAAGAGCACCAGGCTCGCTCACGGGAAATGAAACGGATCTCCCAACAGTTTCGCAGTCAGGCCTCTCTGCCCGCAGAGACGATTGACGGCCATCGACTCGAAGTTCACGCCAACGTCGAATTGCCGACGGAGGTGGAATCTGCCGTGGAGTGGGGGGCTGCAGGGATCGGATTGTTCCGTTCAGAGTTCATTCACCTGCAATCCCCGGAGAGTGGTGAGGATTTCCATTACCAGCACTACGTTGCGGTTCTCAAATCTCTCAACGGGTTGCCACTGACTGTGCGAACACTCGATCTCGGAGGCGACAAACTGCCAGAGGGATCGGTGGATGAGGAGAATCCCTTTCTCGGCTGTCGTTCCATTCGCTGGTGCCTCGCGAATCCGGAGCCCTTCAGAGCTCAAATCCGTGCAATTCTTCGAGCGGGAGTCCATGGACCAGTCCGTTTGATGCTACCCATGATCACCACGATTCCAGAATTGGATCGCAGTTTGCAGATCATCGATGAAGTCAGCGATGAGTTGCGAGCAGAGGGGGTCGAGTTCGACGAAAACATCCCTGTTGGAGTGATGGTCGAAGTTCCTTCATTGGCTCTCGTTGCCAATCATGTTGCTCATCGGGTTTCCTTTTTGAGTGTCGGCAGTAACGATCTGGTTCAGTACACCCTTGCTGTGGATCGTGGCAATGAACAGGTCGCAGATCTTTATGACCCCTTGCATCCCGCTGTACTGCAACTGATCTCTTCTCTGATCCGGGTGGGGGAAGAGCACGACATCCGTGTTTGTCTCTGCGGAGAGATGGCTTCTGAGGTGATCCATCTGCCCCTTTTGGTGGGGCTGGGATTGCGCGAGTTTTCGATTACTCCGCAGTTGATTCCGGAAGTGAAGCAGGTGATTCGTCATCTTGCTGACTACGAGGTCCGGGGTCTGGCTTCCAGGTGTATGCAGTTATCGGACGGTGAGAGTATCTCCCGGGAATTGCGCCTGTGGGCCCTCGAAAACCTGCCTGAGGTCGCTTCCAGACTGATTTAGGGGAATCTCCCCTGGTGAGCCGATGTCGCCGGTTTGCCGCATTTTTTCCTGCGTCGTAATCTTCTCGGGACCTTCCAGAGGGTCCCTCCCGGTGCCAATTGGGCTTTTCCGGGGAGTCGATCCGGGTTGCAGCTGCATTTGGCTGAAACCCAAACCACACACCAGCGGTGTGACTGGAAGGCTTGAGAATGTTTTCAAGACAGAAATCACTGGTCGGACTCGATATCGGTAACGACGAAGTCAAAGTCGTCGAGTTGACCCGGACATCCGAAGGTCTGGAACTGACAGGCTTCGGGTGGGGGAAGATCCCTTCCCCAGAAGAGACACTCGATACCGTCAAGGCGGTTCTTCGCGAATCGGGGATTCGTTGTCGGAAAGTGGCAACCTCGGTTTCAGGCCGATCGGTCGTGGTGCGCTACATCACTCTTCCGAATCTTGATGACGATGAACTTCAGGAGACTCTTCGTCTCGAGGCGGATAAATACATCCCCTTCGATCGCGACGAAGTCTCCATCGACGGCCAGAAAATTGAAACTCACAGTGAAGACGACGCAGCTTCCGACGAGATGAAAAGCATTCTGGTTGCCGTCAAGAAAGATCTTCTCCAGGACCACATCGACCAGGTGCAGGAACTGGGACTTGTTCCTACGGTCGTCGATGTTGATACCTTTGCACTGGGCAACTCCTTTGACCTGCGCACTGAAGCGGGTGTTCAGGATGAAGACTCTGACAAAGCAGTCGCGTTGGTGGATATCGGTGCGACCAAAACCAACATCCATATCGTCCGTGGGAAAACCTCCTGTTTCTCACGGGAGATCTACCTTGGCGGCAAGGATTTGACCGATGCCATTGCCCGTCGAGAGCATCTGGACGAAGCAGAGGCAGAAGACCTGAAGTGCGATCCCCAGGGGAACGAACAGATGGTGGCCAATGCTGTCCAACCGATTCTCGATGAGATCGCTGGAGAGATTCAGCTCTCCTTTGACTACTTCGAAAACCAGTTTGATTTCCCCGTTGAGGAGGTCTTCCTCAGCGGCGGTGCCAGCCAGACCGTAGGACTGCAGGAAACCTTTGAAAGGGTCTTTGAGCGCGATGTCAAAACGTGGGATCCCCTGGCGATGATCAAGGTCCGTGAGGATCTGGTCGACGTCGAGGCTCTCCAGGAGCACCTCGTTCAATTGCCTGTGGCCCTGGGACTCGGTTCCCGCATTCAGGACTGCGTCTAGGCGCTCGGGAAAGGACTCTTCAGTTGATCAAGATCAATCTGCTACCTCAGGATCTCCAACGGGCAGCGAACACGCCCCGTTCGGTTTTCTATTCTGTTCTCGGCAGCGTCGCTGCTGTTGCACTGGGGGCCATCGGCCTCTTCTGGATGTGGATCGCCCAGGGCACGATGGAGGCCCACGCCGAAGCCAAGGCTGCAAAGGTGAAAAGCCTTGAGCAAGAGGCTTTGGAGGTCGATCGAATCGAATCGGACATCCAATTTTACCGTCAGCGCGAGGGTTCGATCATCAAGATCAAGAATCGTCGCATTCTCTGGGCTCCCAAGCTGGACCAGTTGGTATCCAAGGTTCCTGATGATCTCTGGATCACTTCACTCCAGGTCCACCTTCTGGAAGAGAACGAATACAAGTGGACTCCGGGAAGTCAGCAAAGTGGAGGCAGTCTCGTTATGGATTGCGTTTCCACGGGTTCAGACCCGGTCGCCCTGACCCGTTTCCGCAAGAGCCTACAGGAGGACAATCGCTTCTACACCGACCTCGTCGATGTCAGTGCATTCCCAGACTCCTTCTTCGGTGATTTCCTCAGCTTCAAACCCCTCTCATGGGAGAAAGTCGAGAAAACCGAAGAGGCTCCGGAGCACTTTCGAAGCTCCATCGGTATCGATTTGAAACCTCTCCATGATCCTCCGGTGGCAAACCCCGGGCAGAAGGGTGGCCAATAATGAACATGGATGAAAAGAAACAACTGATCGTTCTCGCCGCCATTTGTGGTGTGTTCTTCTGTATTGAAATGGTCGTCGGCTGGAATCTCAGTAGCAAGAACAGCGAAACCCGCTCGACACTGGAGCAACTCGAAGCCCGTGAGGCTTCTGCGCTGCTCAAGAAGGACCGGATTCCCGATCTCGTCAGTGAATTACAGGAGCTTGAGGGAATCGTCGAGGAATACACCGAGATCCTGCCCCGTGAAGATGAAGTTCTCAGGGACGCTTTCGTGGATACGATCACCCAACTTTGTAAAGAGAGTGGATTGGTCGTGACAGGTGCGGAGCCTGTCGCTGTTGAGAGCGTGGCCTCCCCGCAAAGAGGTAGACCCGTACCCGCCAGCGGAAATGGCAATCGTCCATTCCAGCGTCACAAATACCGATTTGAAATGCTGGGAGAGTTCAGCCAGTTTCATCGCTTTGTGAATCTGGTCGAAAATCACACCCGTTTCTTGCGTGTGGATTCCTTTGATCTTTTCCCCATCGATCGCAGCGATGATCTTTCTGCGGCTTCCCAACCCAAGAAAAACTTCACCATTGAAATCTCAACGTACGTTTACAAAGAGAAGTCGGTGAATGCCAAGGAGATGCAGTGATGTTGGATCAAATCAAGGAAAAGAAATGGACTTTGATTGCCGGCTTTTGCGCGGTGGTGGTCCTTTATCTGGTGAGCAGTTTCATCGGATCCGACTCCGTTGTTGATTCTGCCAATAAAATGACGGCAGCGGCAGAAAAGAATTCTGTCGGCAATCCAGAGTCGGATTCTGTTTTGGAATCCACTGATTCCCCGGAATCTGCCGACAGTCTCACCACAGCGAAGGGGAGCTCAGGCGAGAACTCTGAAGCGACCGTGTTACAGCGCCCGGCTACGGAGGTCCTGCCTGCCACCGGTCCTGTAGAGGAAAAGGCAGCGGAAACCGTCAAAGTTGAAGAAGATCGTCGCATCGCCGAATTGAGCAAGGCATGTGAAGAGCAACTTCGTCGGGGGCAGTGGAAGAGAGCCTTCGAAGGCCTTTCAGAGCTGGTGAGTTTGCGCCCTTACAATGCGGATTACCACCTGACCCTGGGCCTGGTCCACCGTCGCCTGAATTCCATTGAGAATGGTCACGGTCACCTCGAGGAGGCTGCAGCCAAGTTCCAGGAGTACATCGACTACGGTGGTCAGGAAGCGATTGCCTACCTGCTTCTCGCAGAAACTTCAGCGGCATCCGGAAAGGATGCTGAGGTTTATCGTTTTCTGGATGAAGCAGCTTCGCGGGGAATGAATATTGCTCGAGCTGTGGGTCAGTTTCCTGCTCTTGGACGCTTTACCTCGGATACCCGATTCGTTCGCTCTGCACTCAAACTGGAGCGTTATCTCCTGAACGATGGAACTCACAGGGATCCGTTCACTGCACCCTGGAAAGGAACCGGAGTTGCAGAGACTGGAAGCAATTTCAGTTACCTCGCTGTCGAAGATCAAAGAAAGATGCTGAATGAGGCCCGCGAAGCGATTTCCAGGGTCGAGTTCTCGGTCAGAAATGGCGAGCATGGTACGGCTGCCGATGCCTACAAGGTGATCATGGAGATTACTGAGGAATCGAAGCGTTTTGACCAGCCCGAGCTAGCTGCAGAACTGAAAGCGATCGGTGAACGTCTTCAGGATCTTGAAGACGGTGTAGCAGAGATTCGGGTTCGTCATCTCTACGAGGAAAGCCGTACGCGACTGGATCGAATGAAACGTGCCTTTGCAGACAATGATTTTGAAACTGTGAACCGTCTGCACTCCGAGATTCAACGATTTGCCCGTGACATCGAGGAATCCGGTGAGACCTATGCGACTACTTCGACCCTCGTCAGCATGGCCGCCACCCAACTCCGCGATCGCAGTGATGTGGTTCGTGAGTTTCTTTCCCGTTCCATCGAGATTGATGGCGTTGCCATTTCCGCTGAGGGATCCCACGCCATCGTCGATGGCGAATGGGTGGCCCTGGGGGGAGAGATTCAGGGTGCAGTCCTTCAAGAGGTTCACCGGGACCGTCTCGTGTTCCTCTTTGAGGGCGAGATGATCGAGCGTCGATTTGGAAGATTTTGATTACGGGTCCGATAAACCCGTGATTTTGCTGAAAAAAGGTCGTTCTGGCCCTCAGGTGGGGCGCTTTTTCGACCGATAGATAAATCAGGAAGTCCTGACACCGAGTCGGGAATGTCGTGATCCTGTCCCTTTTGGGAGGAATTTGAAGATGAGAATGCTGATTTTGGTGGCGACACTCTACGTTGCCCTTTTTGCAACGGACTTTACCGCCGCCATGCAGGCGACCGGTGGTGTCGACCTTGTGACCATCGATGTTCGAGACAAGGACCTTCGTGAGGTGCTGAGCCAGATCGGAGATCAGGTCAAAGTGAACATCGTTGTCGATCCCCAGGTCGAGGAGAGCGTCACGCTGACTCTTGAAACCATCGACTGGCGAGAAGCCCTCGATATTCTTGCTCGTGAAACCAACTGTGTGGTCGTGGAAGTCAGCGATCGCCTGATTCGTTTCACCCAGCCTCCTTCAATCAACATTGAATTTCAGGATGCCGAATTGGCTGTGGTTCTTGAGCTGCTTGCAAAGCAGTCCGGTGCCAACATCGTCATTTCGGAAGACGTTCAGGGAAAGGTCAGCCTGACCCTGAGAGACGTGCCCTGGCGTGAGGCCCTCAACACCATCGTCAAGACCGCAGGATATGTGGTTGTCAGCGAGCGTGAGGGAGTCAGCGAGATTCTGCGTATCGTTTCTCCCGAGAAACTGACTCAGCAGCAGGAAACCCGTATCTACCAGTTGCGTTACATTCGTCCTCCGGAGCAGTACGTGGCCATCATCTCGGATATCGAGAAGCAGGCTGGAAGCCTTGGGACCAATACCACCGATTCGGAAGAGGAGTTCACTCTCCTGAGAGCATTGCGTCGCGCATTGTCTCCAGGGGGAGAGATGGATTTTGATGTCAAAACCAACTCCATCATCGTCAAGGACATTGCACCCCGTCTCGACGAGATCGCAGAGATTATTGCCGAAATCGATGTGGAGCCTGCTCTGGTTCAGGTGGAGGTGAAGTTCATCTCGACCGCCAACGACGACATTCTGGAAGCCGGACTCAAACTGGATGACCCGAATACCCCGGGCCGCGACGGATTCCGTCTCAGTGCCCGTGGAGCCTCGCCCTCATCCAACTTCGCAGATCTCTCCGGTCTGGGAGTGATTCCGGATGCCACCACCGGTGTGCCGATCTACAACGGTTCCGTGGTCTCCAACGGAGGCACGTGGCCCTTTGACATCGGAAACATGCAGAGCATTGGTGTTCCTTACCAGGCTCTCGGTGTTCTCGACTTTACCCAGACCCAGCTGCTCATCTCGATGGTCAAGGACGACGAAAACTCGAAGATCGTCCAGCAGCCGTTCCTGACCACCCTCGACAACTACCCGTCGACGATCTTCGTCGGTGAGGAAGTGCCGTTTGCGGTGCAGAATGTGCAGCAGGACCAGAACGGAAACGTGACCGTCTCCATCGACGAAAACTCCCGTTCTCCGGTCAATGTGGGATTCACTCTCTATGTGTCTCCTCACGTGATCCCCGGAACCGACATGATCTACATGAATGTGATTCCGAAGGTCTCAACCCTCGTGGGTAACACTTCGGACATTCCCGGATTCGATCGTTTCCGCTTCAGTGATCCCGGCAGTGGCACCAGTGCCTTCATCGATCTCCCGAGGGAGAGCAGCCAGACCGTGGTCACCTACCTGCGTGTCCGCGACGGTCAGACTGCGGTGATTGGTGGCTTGCACACCGAGCGTCGCGTCGAGATCGAATCTGCGATTCCGTTCCTTTCCGACATTCCTTACCTGGGGGAGGCGTTCAAGTGGCGTCGTCGTCAGGCGGACGTGAATCACCTGCTGATCCTCGTGACTCCGCGCATCATCAAGAGCAGCGATGTCAGCGAAGAGATCTACCAGAACGCCCTGCGCGAGGCAGAGCGCTGGGACTACTTCAAGGAGAAGTACGGTGAGCCGACCACAACCGGTGAAACGGAGGAGGAAGGCGAAACAGTGGGTGCCGTCGAGGCAACAACTGCAGAGACTTCCGAAGAGGGTCGCTAGATCTGACTGTAAAAGTTGAATTAAAAGGCTTCCACGGTTTTACCGTGGAAGCCTTTTTTATTGCTCTTCCTGTTCTCTGGACCTTTGGGGACGGGAGGCTATCTTGGAGATCCGGTTTGATCGCCGAAGTTCTAATTTGATCTCCCCGATACAGGAGTGTTTTCTCCATGCGACTGCTGGTTCAAACAAAGGTCGACTCTGAAACCCGTGTTGGCCTCGTCGATGACGCGGGCCGTCTGTGGGAATACCACCGTGAGTATCAGCGAGCGGGAGGGACTCTCGTTGGCAACATCTATCTGGGTCGGGTCGTCAATGTGGAGCCGGCGATTCAGGCTGCGTTCATCGATATCGGTGAAAACAGGACAGCCTTTTTGCATTTTGCCGATCTGCATCCTGCCTACGACAGGGGAGAGTCGGTCTCTCTGCTCACACTCAACGAATCGTTTCCGCGCAAGCGGGGTGAAGGTCTGATCCAGGACTGCCTGCGCAGTGGCCAGGAGTTGGTTGTACAGGTTTCAAAGGATGCCATCGGTCAAAAGGGGCCGAGTGTCAGTACCTTTGTTTCACTTCCGGGCAGGTCGTTGGTCCTTCTCAGTGGAGTCGCCCGCCCTGGAGTATCGCGAAAGATCGATGCGGAAAATCGCGAATCACTGAGACAGATCGCAGAAAAAATGCCTTCGATTCCCGGAGCGGGTGTCATCATTCGCACTGCCGGTTCAGGAATCGAGGAGGAGGAGCTGGTCAAGGAGGTGGAAGGCCTTTCTTCGGAGTGGCAACAGCTGTCTCAGAAGGCCGAGGCTTCTTCAGCCCCTTCAAAACTTCGCAGTGAAGTGGATCTGCTGAGAAAAGTTTCTCGAGATCTTTGGACCTCCTCTGTTACCGAAGTGATCATCGACGATGATGAAAAGGGAAAGCAGTTGTTGGCGGATCGCCAACGCTGGCCACACACGGGGGATCTGAAGATGGAGATCTATCGTGGAAAAACAGCCCTCTTTCGTCATCGTGGACTCGAGAACCAGATCGACAGCATCTACGACCGCAATGTGAAGTTGCCCTCCGGAGGAGCACTGGTGATCGAGGAGACGGAGGCGCTGGTCGCCATCGATGTCAATTCGGGGACAGACCTGACCGCTTCCGATCTGGAGAACACCGCGCTGCAAACCAATCTCGAGGCCGCTGAAGAAGTGGCCCGGCAAATCCGTCTGCGGGATCTCGGTGGTGTCATCGTCTGTGATTTCATCGATATGCTGGAGGCCGATCACAAAACCAGGCTTGAAGAGGCGTTTCGGGAGTGCACCCGCGAAGATCGGGCAAAGATCTGGTACGCGCCGTTATCCCGCTTCGGACTGCTCGAGTTGACGCGCCAGAAGCTGGGCCCATCGAAAAATCGGCTCGGACGGACCTCCTGTCCCACCTGTAATGGACGCGGTTCGGTGAGGGAGGAGCATCGTCTGGCCCCGGGCCTGATGCGGGAATTAACCCGTGGATTGGCTGAAAAAGGCACTCAGGAGGCGATTGTGACGGTCGGAGAGGGAATTTTTGACCTTCTCAAGGAGGGCAGGGCCGAAGAAATTGGGGATTTGGAGCAGCAGACCGGGGCAAGAATCATCCTGGAATCTGGCAAAGATTGGTCGCCAGAATGCTGGGCCATCCGGTATCGTTAGGGATCGCCCCTGATCCGCATGTGGTCCAGAGGGGTGTCGCTGAAGCTTTCCCGGGAATGTTCGGGGAATCGGCGATTCAATAAATTGATGAATTCGGCTCCCATGGGAGTCGTTGAGAAGAAAGAGGAACCATGCACGCGATCTTTCGCGACGGTGGTCGTCAATACCGTGTAGAGGAAGGGGAGACCCTTTTCCTCGATTATCGTGATGCTGAGGCGGGCAGCACTCTTCAGTTTTCTGAAGTGTTGGCCATCGAGCCTGGCAGTGGAGATTTCGTCTGTGGAACCCCTTTGGTGGATGGCGCATCTGTCGAAGCGGAAGTGATCGGTGAGGTCAAGGGACCGAAGGTCATCTTCCATCGTTTCCGTCGTCGCAAGAATTCTCATAGCCGCAAAGGCCATCGTCAGAAGTACATCAAGGTTCGCATCGGCAAGATCGCCAGCTAGAGATTTTCAGTGGGTGACGGCGACGCCTCACCAACTTTGAAAACCGAAACAGGAGCAGAGACATGGCACATAAGAAGGGTCAGGGCGCCTCACGTAACGGGCGCGACTCAAATGCCCAACACCGTGGAGTCAAAAAGTTTGGCGGCGAGAGTGTGATCGCCGGCAACATTCTGGTGCGTCAGTGTGGAACCAAGTTCCACCCGGGTCACAATGTGGGCATGGGCAAGGATTACACCCTGTTCGCCCTCGTCGACGGAAAAGTTCGCTTTGGAACCCGTCGTCGCGTTCACATCGATCCCGTCGCATCCTGATCACCGAACTCGTCAGGACCTCCCTTGAGCATCCGCTTCGTTGACGAAGCCTGGATTAACGTCTACGCCGGTAAAGGCGGGGACGGCTGTTGCTCATTTCGTCGGGAGAAATATGTTCCCCGGGGCGGGCCTGACGGCGGTGACGGCGGCCGTGGCGGACATGTGATTCTCTTTGCCGATCCCCACGTTCAGACCCTCCTCGATTTCACCGGACGACCCGTTCACAAGGCTGAAAAGGGACGTCCGGGATCCAGCAAGAACCAGACAGGTCGAATGGGTGCAGATCTGCGTATCCCCGTTCCGGTCGGCACGATGGTGTATGACGAGGAAGGCCACATGATTGTGGACCTCGCCGAGTCGGAGCAGGAATTCGTCATCGCCAAGGGTGGGGAAGGTGGCCGTGGAAACACCGGCTTTGCGACCTCGACTCATCAGAGCCCTCGGGAATTCACCCCGGGTGAAGAGGGCGAGGAGCGTCGGGTTCATCTGGAATTGAAACTGATCGCAGATGTGGGTCTCCTCGGCTTGCCGAATGCTGGCAAAAGTACTTTTCTCTCTCGCGTCTCCAGTGCACACCCAAAGATTGCAGATTATCCCTTCACCACTCTCAGTCCCCAGTTGGGAATTGCGGAGTTGGATACCTTCCGGCGAATCGTATTGGCAGATGTTCCTGGATTGATTGAAGGGGCTGCGGACGGCGTCGGATTGGGAATCGGATTCCTCAAGCATCTGGAACGCACCCGGGTCATGCTGCATCTGCTGGATCCCCACGATCGGGAAATCGACGAACTCGTACACGATCATCAGGTGATTCGCGGTGAAGTGGGGGCCCACTCCACAGAGTTGGCGGAAAGACCGACGATCACAGTGATCAACAAGTCGGACCTGTTGCCAGCCGAAGAAGTGGAAAAGATCCGGATCGAACTTCAGGAGCGTTTGAATGAACCGGTCATGGTGATTTCAGGGGTGACAGGAGACGGAATCCGTAACGTCCTCGAGCAGCTCTGGAGGCTGCTGAATCCTTCAGAATAGCCCCAGAGACCCGTTTTCGACGATCCTGAGACCTCATCGTATTCTTCTATGGACCTTCATGTCCCCGCGGGGACCCCCTTGATCCAGGGAGAGACGATGGAATTTCACGAACTATTGCGCCGTATGGTGACCGAGAACGCTTCTGACCTCTTTATCAAGGTTGGCTGTCCGCCTTCATTGAGGGTCGATGGCGCCGTGAAGTTTCTCGACTGTGAAGAGATTTCCCCGCGAAAATCCCAGGAGTTTCTGGAGATCATTCAAGATTCACGCCCCGAGGCGTTGCCACAAAAGTTGGACGTGGACACCTCCTATGATCTGCCCGGGATCGGTCGTTTCAGGGTCAACATTTTCCATCAGCGTGGTCAGCTTGGATTTGTATTCCGTCATGTTTCGCAAAATGTATCCGGTTTTGATGAGTTGGGTTTGCCTGAAGAAACCCTGACCCGTCTGGCGATGCAGAAGCGTGGACTCGTTCTTGTCACGGGAAACACTGGATCCGGTAAATCGACGACTCTTGCCTCGATGGTTCATCACATCAATGAAACGGTCAATCGCCATATCGTGACGATCGAGGATCCCATCGAATTTACTTTCCGGGATCGCAAATCCATCATCGATCAACGGGAAGTGGGGATCGATACCGACTCATTTCCGACAGCACTTCGACATTCCCTGCGTCAGAGTCCGGATGTCATCCTGATTGGTGAAATGCGTGACCGTGAGACGATGGAAGCGGCGATCGCAGCAGCAGAAACAGGGCATCTGGTTCTGTCCACGTTGCATACAGTCAACGCGGTTCAAACGGTGGAGAGAATTATCCACTTCTTCCCTCCGCACCAGCATGATCTGATTCGTCTCCAGTTGTCTCTGGTCCTTTCCGGTGTGGTTTGTCAACGCTTGGTCCCGTCACTCGATGGACAGGGTCGGATTCCGGCTTTGGAAATGATGATCAACAGTCCGACGATTCGGGAGTTGCTTCGTGAAGGTAAAACCCATGAACTGCACAGTGCTGTTCGTGATGGGGAGCACTTCGGTTCCCGGACCTTCAATCAGTCGTTGCGTGACCTTTATCGTGCGGACCGAATCACCCTGGATGACGCACTCGCCTTCTCCGATTTCCCAGAAGAACTCCAACTCGAGCTGCGAGGGGTCGTAAAGGGGAATGCCATGGGAGATTTCGACTTCGATTACTAGCCACGATGACTGGGGTCTGACTCCGGATCACGGTATCCTTCCTGACAGGAGGCGACCGTGGACAGATTGGTCATCGATGTTGGAAACACCCGTATCCACTGGCGCCTGAGGCGCAGGGGTGAAGAGGTGCGTGAGGATCACGCCACTCTCGAGACCGTACAGGCCTTTATCAGTGAATGGTCTGATGAGTCTGGGGAGCCACTCCGAGTCGCGATCTCCTGTTTGCGTCCAAGCCACCGGACTGCTCTTGAAAATATCCTCCATAACCTGACGGCATTTCCCATCCTCTGGATCGAAAATGGATCCGCGGAGCAGGTCTCGGTCGAGACGGATCACCCTGAAAAAACCGGAGCAGACAGGGCTTTGACGGCACTGGCCTGGGGAAGCCTTCATGGTGGAGTCCCCGCAGTCATCATCGATGCGGGAACGGCGGTGACGGTGGATGCTGTTTCACCGGAGGGTGTTCTTATGGGTGGCTGGATTGCTCCCGGGTGGGAGGCTTTGAAATCTTCGCTCTCGGTGGCAGCTCCCGAACTTCCCAGCGGGAGTTCCGAGTCAGTCCAGTCCCCCTGGGCTAGGGAAACGGTAAAGGCTCTCGGGGGCGGTATTGAAACGCTTTATCGCGCAGGAATCACCGCTCTCCATTCCCGGGTTCAATCGGGGTTGAAGACGAGTGCAGAGGTGGAGGTCGCCACCGTTCTGACCGGGGGGGATGCACACCGCCTAAAAAGTGATTTTCCTGAAGCTCAGGTGATTCCTGGCCTGGTTCTCGATGGGCTGGAGCTCGCTCTTGAGAGAGTGGATTCAGAACAGGGGAAGGGTTGATGGTCAGCGTCGAAGCCGTGACAGGATTTGGGGCCGCGGCCCTTCATGGAATCTTTCTCAACGGACAGGGTTCCGGGGAGTTGCTGGCACAGATGTTGTCACGAACTTCTCCCCGGGATTGTTGGCATGCGGATCTTCTCGATGAAGACGGTGAGGTCATCGATGACGTGGTTTGTCTGCGTTGGACCTCCTCCGAAGAGGCTTTTTTGCTGACGACTCATGGAAACAGGTTGATCCTGGATCGTGTTCTCGATCGGTGTGTGGCATTGGGAGCTCAATCATGCTCCGAAAATAAAACCATCTTTGGGACAGGAACGCAGGATTCAGCAAACAGGATTCGTCGCCAGGCGCTGAGCGAGCTTCCGAATGCATCGAGCGATGAGGCCTGTTCTTTTCTTCTGATTCAATCTTCCGGGTCAGGTTTTGCCGGGGAGGTAGCTTTATGGCAGCAGGAACCTCCTGCTTTGGATCGGGTAGAGGAACTGTTGGGTCATGCAGAAATCGGATTGCAGATGATCAATCCTCCGACGGTGGTGCTCACTGGCGTGACCAATGCCGGAAAAAGCACTTTGTTCAATCGCTTGATTGGTGAAGAACGCTCCATCGTCACTCCCATTGAGGGGACGACCCGTGATCTGGTTCGGGCTCACGCACTGATCAATGGCTGGCCCCTGATCCTGGTGGATGGAGCGGGCACCCGCGAGACCGATGATCCTGTCGAATCGGAAGGCTTGAGAAGGCTGGGTGAAGAAATCTCCCGGGCGAATCTGGTCCTTGAGTTGGTGCTGCCGGGACAGGCAGCGCGGGGAACTGGATCTCACCCTGAATCAATGATCGTTTACAGCCGTTGCGACGAGTGGGATGCTGATCAATTCGCCCTGAATTCCGATTCCATCCGGGTATCGGCGGTGACCGGGGAAGGGATCCCCCAGTTGGAAACTGCGATTCTGGATCTGCTGCACCGGTGCCAAAAATTCGATCCGAATCAGCCCTGTCCCTTTCTTGCGGAGCATGTCATCTTTCTGGAGCAATTGCGAAGTTGTCTCATTCATAAATCGGGGTCAGCAGAACTGATTTCAGGGTTTTTGGAAGGAGCAGGCGAATGTCATCGTTGACCGACGCCAGCGGCTGGAACCTGGTAGAGCTTGCCGACCTGCAGCCTGGAGAAATCACAGCGATTCTTGAAAGAGCTGCAGAGTTACGGGAATCCCCTGTCACACAGCAGAGCAATTCCGAAAAGTCCGTCGCTCTCCTGTTTTCCGAACCGAGCACGCGTACCTCTCTCTCCTTTCAGGTGGCGTGCCAGAGATTGGGCGTACCCTTTCTCGAATTGCCGGCAGAGACATCGAGTTTGAAAAAAGGGGAGACCCTGCTCGATACAGCACAGGTTCTCGAAGCGCTGGGGGCGGGTGCGCTGGTCGTTCGAGACCGTGATGATGCAGTGATTCGTAATCTGGCCGATCGTTGTCAAGCCGGTGTCCTCAATGCCGGTGGTGGAACCCGGGCCCATCCCAGTCAGGCACTTCTGGACAGTCGAGTCCTGCTTGATGAGTGGGGGAGCCTGGAAGGTCGGTGTATCGGCATTCTCGGGGATGTCGCCCACAGTCGTGTCGCGCGGAGTGATATGGTGGCATTTACTGCCCTTGGGGCTCGAGTGATCCTCTTCGGTCCTGAGGAGTTTGTCTCTGAAGGAGGCTGGCTTCCCGGTGTGGAAACCTGTCATGACTTCGATTCCCGTTTGTCTGAGTTGGATGCGATTCAGGTGTTGCGGATCCAGCATGAACGGATTGAGGGGGGGATGGCTCTCTCGGTTCAGGAGTATGTTGACCGATTCCAGTTGAATGAAGATCGCCTTGCCAGATGTGGACCGGAAATGTGTGTTTTGCATCCCGGACCGATGAACCGTGGTGTGGAAATTTCCGATGCGGTGGCAGACGGTCCCCAATCGAGAATTTTGCAACAGGTTGCTGCTGGAGTTCCGGTCCGTATGGCTCTTCTGGAACGGGCTCTTGGAAATCAGCGAGACTCCGGGCACGGGGATCGTCATTGAGGGGGGCCCTGCTCGGTCGCTGGTTTCCCTGGCTGTTGATTGGACTCGCCCTCCTTGCCGGTTGGTTGCCGGGCTCAATGATGA
>JAAXJX010000011.1:59730-158161 GCA_012269595.1 Planctomycetia bacterium
CAAGAAGGACGTGACAAGGTCCTCCATGCCCTCGGTTTCATGCTTTTGCTTTTCGGATTTCGCCCCCGGAGAAAACAGGGGATCCCCGTCAGGGACTGGTTGCCGGGGACAATCCTGCTTCTGCTCCTGTTTGCCGTGGTTCACGAAGGAGTCCAGGCGCTGATTCCCGGACGCTCTCTTTCCTGGGAAGACTTTTGGGCGGATCTTGTCGGGATCGCCATGGGAGCTTCAGTGGTGCTCCTTTTCGACCGATCCTCCTGATCGACCCTCCTGATCCACCCCCAGTATTCCTGATTTTTCTCTGAATAATCCCCAGAAGAGGCCGTCATCGCCTTCATGGGAGGGGGCAGCCTCTCCCGCAGGGAACCGGCAAGAGATAGGATAGGGATAACGCAGATGGTCCGTGGAGCCGTCTTCGGGAAAGGTGAGCAATGAACAGAATGCTGACCCGGCGCTGTTTCACTTTGCTGTGTGCAGGGATGATTCTGGCATTTGGATGGGGGACAGGGGCTGCCGAGGCCCAGTCCAGAGGAACAGGGACCTCCATTTCGCCATCATCTCGACCTCAGGCGAGACCTTCTTCTCGCCCTCAGGTTCGTCCTCAGAGCCGCCCCTCCCCAAGACCTCAAGTACGACCTCAAGTACGACCTCAAGTACGACCTCAGGTAAGACCTCAGGTAAGACCTCAGGTAAGACCCCCTTCGGGAAGCGGAGTTCAACTCCAACCGCGAGTCACCCCGAGGGTGACTCCCCGAGTGTCGCCTCCTGTGAGAAACCCGGAACCCCGTTGGAATCCATCCACGGGTGGGTCAGGGACTCCTTCGGCCCCCGGAGTTTCGACCGTCAACCCGGTGTCCACCTTGAAGCCCGGGTCCATCCGGGACCTCCAGCCACGGCCCCAGCCCGAATTGACGTCGCCCGGTTTGGGGCAGCCCCCGGCGGGAGTTCGTACCCGTATTCGTCAGGGCAGAAGAACTGCCACTCCGGTTCCAAGAGCGTTGCCGGTGGCACCCTTGCCGGCCATGAGAGATCGAAAGGTCCCATCACTGAATGATTCAGGGAACTCGGCTTCAGATCTGGCGCCTACTCCGGAGATGATCCAGAGGTGGGGCAGAACTTCGTCTTCCGGAGTCGCCACCACGGTCCCATCCCGAGGGCGATCCCTCTCAAAAAACCCCGGAGTCAGATTGTCACCGTCCGGAGTGGTTCATACTCCCACGGGTGTGGTGCATGCCCCTGTGTCCCCAGCTGGAACGGCGATCAGCAATACGGTTTATGGTCACACTTCCCTGCCCTGGTCCTGCCATCCGCAATACCTGCATGGATTTCATTTGGCACTGGGAGTTCACCTCTACGCTGATTACGGGTTTCACGGCTGGCATCTTGGAAACTGCTCTCCCTGGTATCTGAGCCATCCCCTGAATTGGTGTCATGGATGGTGGTTGCCGTGGGCCTACAGCAGTTCGCATCATATCTTCTGGTGGCACCATGGTTACTGGCACGGACATTCCCATGGTGTGTACTGGTCCTCTACCCTTCATTCTTCACGGGATCGCGGTTCGATTGTCTTTGTCGAAACCCGGGAAGAAATCATCGAAGTGATTCGGGATGACGAGATTCTTCGCACTGCCATCTGCGACGCCTGGAGTGCCTATCAGATGGGAGACGTCGAGGACTCTTTGAGGCATTTGGATCGGGCAAATCAAGAGCAGTCCGATATTGGTCTGGTCCGTTTTCTCGAAGCACTGGTTCATCTTCGCCTCGAAAACTGGCAGCTCGCCGGTTCCCTGTTTCATGAAGCCCTTACTCTCGAGCCGGGGTTGTTGGCGCTGCAGTGGGACGACTCTCTCTATCTCGATCGACCGATTGAATCGGTTCTCGCCGACCTGTGGGGTTTGCTGGAAGATGACCCGATGCAGCCGGAGATCGTGACGACCGTCTCTTGTCTCTCCCTGTACAGTCGAAAAGTGCCATTGGCCCATGCTCGGGGAGCTCTCTCTGAATTGCTTCTCGCCGGTGAAGGGGACCAGACTACCGTCGATTTGCATCAGGTTCTGCGAGGCGATCGGGTTGTCTTTCCCACTGCGGTGACTCATTGGGTAGAAAATCCCTCCTGTTCCGGATTGCTTCAGGTCAGTTTCTGATTCCCTGATCGCTCTATGGGACATGGGCCCCTGTCTCGGGTATGATTTCCCGCGACAGGATGAGGGAGGAATGTGATGAACTCTGAATCCGGATCTGCTGGAACCGGGCTATCGGTACCCATGGAAGATCTTTATGAGGTTGCTGTTGCCCAATTGGACTGTTCCAGAGCAACCTTTTCAGGATTTCGCGTCGGTGCTGCCCTCCTCAGCGGAGGCCAGATCTTCCCCGGCTGCAATGTCGAAAATTCCAGTTACGGACTGACCCTTTGTGCCGAGCGTTCCGCTGTGATGCACTGGGCATCTGCCGGTTCTCCGGGAGTTCCTGAAGCGATCGCTGTCGTGGCCAGAAACTCTCATGGGGAAGTGGTGACGGCAATGCCATGTGGCGCATGCAGACAAGTCTTGTCTGATTTGCCCGATTCCCGCAAACTTCAGGTCTATACCGGCGAAGGAGATGGAATCACGATGACTCTTCTGGAAGAGTTGTTGCCACATGCATTCGGTCCGGCGGATCTGGATACCGGTGGAGGAACTGACTGATGGAGAAGAGTTACAATCAGCTGGGCCATGAAAAGAATGGTCTCGATCACGCGTATGGCGAGGATGTTCATATTCTCGCTGAACCGTTTACGCTGGGAATGCTGGCGGAGTTGGGGAAGCCGGAAACCCGCCAGCCCCGATTTAACGAGATTCTGGAAACTCTTTATCGCGGACTCCTCCAGAGAATGATCGGTCACGAGTTTCCCCGCCGTTTGATCGAATGTGAAACGAACATGATCCAGTCGACGCCCAAGGGTGTCTTTCATGGACAGATTATCGATCCCGGGTCCAGAGCTGTGACGGTCAACGTCGCCCGAGCCGGTACGATCCCATCGCACCTTTGTCAGAATGTTCTTCACCAGGTGATCGATCCTGCCAATGTTCGCCAGGATCATGTGATCATGGAGAGAACGACGGATGATTCCGGAGCGGTGACAGGGGCGGCTCTTCACGGCAGCAAGATCGGTGGAGATGTGGATGGGGCCCATTTGATTTTCCCGGACCCCATGGGAGCGACTGGGTCTTCCCTGTCGAAGGTGATCCAGCACTACCGGTCTGAAGTGGGAGGCACGCCTGCCTCCATCATGACCGCCCATCTGATCGTAACCCCCGAGTTCATTCGCAATATGAAGAGTGAACAACCGGGAGTGAAAATTTGGGCATTGCGACTCGATCGTGGGGAGAGCCCTGAAGAGGTGTTTTCCATGCGCCCCGGAGAGGATTCCCGCGAAAGCGGATTGAACGAGATTGATTACATCGTTCCCGGGGCCGGGGGCGTCGGAGAGATTATCAACAATTCCTGGATTTGAGAGCAGAGCAGCCCTGATCGAAAATTGGGGAAGAGAAAGAGGATGAACCAAATGGGCCACATGAGATTGCAGCCGGATCCACCATTGCCCGGACACCGACTGGAAGTCCTTCACGAAGAGCAGGAAATTCGTCAGCGAATCAGTGATCTGAGTGCTGAGATTCGTGAACAATTGGGAGACAAGGACCCTGTCATTGTATGCGTTCTCAAGGGGGCCTTTGTTTTCGTGGCGGATCTGGTTCGCCAGTTGGATTTCCCCTTCACCGTCGATTTTCTCAGGGCCTCATCCTATGGTGATTCAGTGGTCACGAGTGGTGAGGTGAAGCTCGATCTGGATCTTCAACAATCGATTTCAAATCGTCATGTATTGCTGGTCGAAGACATCGTCGATACCGGATTGACCCTCAAATACCTGCAATCGAATCTGGAGTCGAGAAACCCGGCCTCGATCAGCATCTGCACTTTGCTGCACAAGCCAGCGAACAATGTGAAGTTGAGTCACATCGATTATTGTGGCTTCGAGATTCCCAATAATTTCGTTGTCGGCTATGGGTTGGATTGGCAGGGTTACTACCGGAACTTGCCTTACATCGCCCAGGTTCACCAGACCAACAGTTAGGTTTGCTGTCCGTGTTGTCTTCGGACCCCATAACGGTCGAGTCGACGATACAGGGTTGTCTTGGGAATTCCCAGCAAGCGAGCAGCCTGGGCCTTGTTGCCTGAAGTTTCCCTCAGCACATCCTTGACGACTCCACCGAGGACGATTTTTTCAAGTTTTTGAAGATCGGTCCCCACTTCAGCACGCAGTTTGAGTGCCATTGGGTGGGGGATCCCTTCCTGTTGCAGAGATTCCGAGAGTTGGTCTGCATGGATTCTCGGTCCCATCTGATTGGCCAGTCTTTCCATTTCGTTCTGCAGTTCCCGAATGTTTCCCTGCCAACGGGAGCTGATCAAAACGGTCATGGCATCCGCTGAGATAGTGGGGATCCTCCGACCGATTTTTTGGCAATATCTCCCGAGGAAAGTCCTGCAAAGCTGGGGGATGTCCTGTCTCCGGTGGCGCAGGGAAGGCAACTGGATTCTGAGTACATCGATGCGGTATCTCAAATCTTCACGAAACAGACCCGCTTCCACAGTGCTTTCAACGTTGCGATGGCTGGCACAGATCAGGCGGAAGTCGACCTTGCGGGACTGATTGCTGCCGAGGCGACGGATCTCCTTTTCCTGCAATACCCGCAAAAGTTTCGATTGAAGTTCCAGGCTCGTTTCCGTGATTTCGTCGAGAAAAAGAACCCCGCCATGGGCAGATTCGATCAGTCCCGCCCTCTCCGAGTGGGCTCCGGTAAAGGCTCCGCGATTGTGGCCAAACAGCTCTCCCTCGAGCATGGCGGGAGCCAGTGCAGCACAGTTTTCGGCGACGATGGGGCCATGGCGTCGGGGGCCCAGCCGGTGCAGTGCTCTGGCGACCAGTTCTTTCCCGGTGCCGCTTTCACCCTGAATCAGTACCGGAGCATCAGAGGCCGCGTACTGTTCGATCTGCTGAAGAACCCTCAGGAGTGACTCCGATTGACCGATAAACTCCGGGAATCGTTTTTTTAACCGTTCCACCTCTGTGGGTCCCAGGGAGACTTCTGTGGATTTGCCCCATCTCTGCGTGGTTGGATTTGCCATTCCCCCTCCTTTCACGTTGAAGGATCGCAGGATATTGATTAAAGTCAATATTCTGAGGCGGCCTGATCCGGACTCCGACAGGGGGGGGAGGCAGGTCAATTTTTCCGCTTGTGGGTCCCATTGGCCAGCAATGATTGACACTTCTCTTCCTGAGGGATAAGTTTCTTCACACACAGCACTTCCCCGGTAGCTCAATTGGCAGAGTAGGTGACTGTTAATCACTTGGTTGTTGGTTCGAGTCCAACCCGGGGAGCCATGATCGCCCCTTTCCGCAAGGAAAGGGGCGATTTCCATTTCTGGATCGTTTGAAGCCCCTTCAGGAGCCTTCCAGTCTGACCATGACGAAGCTTCCAAATCGACTGCCCTATTGGGGTCTGACCCGGTGTCACGATTGTTGAATAATCCCTATCGGGTAAAGTGAACCTCAAGGTTTGAAAAAACAACGTCTGGTCAGGAACTGATGTCGCATGCAATCCGATCACTAATTGCCATGGCCCTTTTGGTCACCCTCAGCGGATGTGCCAACCGGGATCACCGTTTGGCCCAGGAACAGGGTGATGCGATTCGTTCTGAAGTGATCGCTGAGGTTGAGCGGTTCCGCAATGAAGATCTCATCGACCCCTTCAGCCAATCTGTGGCCGATGACTCCGAAAAACCTCCGGTGATCGTAGAGCAGATCACTCTTGAATCGGCATTGAGATTGGGAACCCGCCTCAATCGCGGTTATCTCAGTCAGAGGGAATCCCTTTTTCAGTCTGCGCTTTCATTGGGGGTGACCCGCAGAGATTTTCTCAGGCCCGTTTTTTCCGGAAGTCTTTCTTACAATGTTTCCGGTTCGTCAGATGAAGACGAACTTTCCAAGGTTGCCGGCCTGTCTCTCAATGGTCAGCAATACCTCTTTACAGGTGGTCGTCTCAGCGTGTCCGCAGGGAGTGACCGCGTCGATGACGGAACCTCTGCCGAACGAGATTACTCCGGAAACTTCAGTGCGAGTATTACTCAACCGCTGTTGAGGGGAGCTGGGAAAAACATTCCCTATGACGCTCTGACGGGTGCCGAGCGAAATCTCCTGTACGCTGCGAGAAACTTTGAAGACTATCGCCAGAATTTCGCAATTCAGATCACGCAGAAGTTCTACAACCTGTTGAGCCAGAAGATCCAGTTGGCGAATGCTGAGGAAAATGTCCGTGGCCAACAGTTCGCCTACGACCAGGCGAAAGCTCTCTTTCGCATCGGTACCGGAAGCAGTCTGGATGTCTTTCGAGCGGAACAGGCATTGCTTGTTGCCAAAAACAGTCAATCCAATGCCGTCGAACAGTTTCAGAATGCACTCGACAACTTCAAAATTGATTTGGGAATCTCCATCGACAGCGACATTGAGTTGATCGGTGATTTTCCGGAACTCTCCGAGTTTTCCATCTCACTGGATGCGGCTTTGGCCGCAGCCATGAATAATCGGTTGGATCTTTTGACTGCAAGGGATCAGCTGGAAGATGTCAGGGGCGATCTGGACATCGCCAGAAATGGATTGTTGCCTGACCTGAACCTGAGCCTCAGCTATGGATCCTCCTCCGAGATCACTGATTCCTTTTCTGGTCTTGACTGGGGTGACAGTGAGTCTTACTCAGCGGGACTGAATCTGGAGATTCCGCTGGATCGAATGGGGCGCAGAAACGCGTTTCGAAATGCAGAGATCGCTCTCGATAGAGAAATCAGGGGACTTGATCTCAAGGAACAACAGGTTCGTCTGGAAGTGCAGTCAGCCCTGCGTCAGTTGGACCAACTCAAATTTCAGTTGGAAATCGGATCCCGATCCATCGAGTCTCTTTCCCTGACAGTTGAAAAAGCAGAGATCGATCAGACTCGTGGCACGGTAACGAACCGAGATGTTGTTGAGGCACAAACCGCTCTGACAGAAGCCAAGAATGCCCAATTGGATCGGATCGTCTCCCATGAGATCCAGATTCTTGAAATCTATCGATTGTTGGGACTGCTCTTCGTCTCAGAGGAAGGGATGATCGTTTCATGAAATCGAAAGAACAGATCCGCCTGATCGTCGGCTTGATCATTCTCGCGGGAATTTTCTTCGTCTTTTTTGGCGGAGAAACTGCTGAGAATAGTGGTGGAGGAGTGGTGACCGTCAGCCGGGGTGACCTGCCGATTACGCTGACTGAAAGAGGAACTCTCACCACGCGCAATGCGACCCGTATTCGCTCAGAAGTTCGGGGAAGGCGCCGTATCGAGTGGATGGTCGACGAAGGCTCTCAGGTCAAGGAGGGCGACCTGATCGTCGAACTGGAGAAAACAGAGGTCCAAAAACGGATCGACCAATTGGAAAACGAGTTGATTGCCGAGGAAACGTCCCTGTTTTCAGCACGCAACGATCGAAAGATCCAGGAGGATCGCAACAAGACCAATTTGGAGAAAGCGCAACTGGGGCTGGAGGTGGCACAGGTTGAGCTGGAAAAACTGAGGCAAGGAGATATTCCCCGCAGGGAAAGGGAGCTGAGTCTGGCCATTGAAAGGGCTCAGTCAGAATTGGATCGATCAGAAGGCCTATGGAAAGACATGCCGACGATGCTGGATAAGGGCTTTGTGACTTCCGATCAGTTCGAGCAGGAGAGAATCAAACTGAAGGAGCGACGAGAAGCTCTGGTGACCGCCAATCAAAATAAAAACCTTTATGACTCCTACGAAAAGCCTCTTTCCGTCAAGCAAAAAGATTCCAGCGTTTCTCAGGCCGCACGAGCACTCGAAATGGAAACGAGGGCGGCAGAGAAATCCCTCGCCAATATCGACCTGAAAGTCAGTCAGTATGAGCGTCGGGTAGGGGAGACGCAGGAGGAGTTGGATCGAGAGAAAGATAATCTCAGCAAAATGTCTGTGTATTCGACTGCCAGCGGAATCGTCTTCTACGGAAATCCAGACAGACCCTGGGATCGCGACGAGGTACGTGTTGGAGGAGATACCTACTTCAATCACGTTCTTTTGACAATTCCTGATCCCAGTGAGATGGCAGTTTTGATCAAGATCCACGAAGCGGACATCGACAAGGTCAAGGTAGGGATGGCCGCCGAGATTCGCTCCGACGTCAACAAGACCCGAATCTACAATGGAGAAGTCACAAAAATTGATTCGGTAGCTAATGCCGGTGACCGCCGTTGGGGGGATCGTGTTCGCAGGTTCTCGGTGGAGATTCAATTGCGTGGAAGTGATCTCTCTCTGAAACCGGGAACCTCTGCGGAAGTGGTGATCAACACGGGTAATCTGGAAAACGTATTGCACGTTCCGATCCAGGCCGTTTATGCAGAGTCCGGGTCTTTCCATTGCTACGTCATGACCACCGGGAAACCGGAGAAGCGGAGCGTTCAGGTAGGGCGTTCGAATGAGAGTTATCTTGAAATCACAGAGGGTTTGTCTGAGGGTGAAAAAGTCCTGCTTTACAAACCTGATCAGGCAGAGTCTTCCACTGAAGAAAAACCGGCAGTAGGAACGACGGCAGCCATTCTTCCCGGAAGTAATCCCTGAGTTGCCCCAGCCGATCATTTCCCTTGAGGGAATTCACAAATACTACGGTGAAGTTGAACCACGATTGCATGTTCTCAAGGGGATTCACCTTGATGTCACTCAGGGGGAGTTCGTTTCAATCATGGGAACCTCAGGGTCTGGCAAGTCTACCCTTTTGAATCTGCTGGGGTGTCTGGATGTTCCGACAGAGGGGTCTTATCTCCTGGGTGGAAAAGATGTTTCCCAGCAGTCCGATGACGAGCTTTCAAGAATCCGAAACGAAGATATCGGATTCATCTTTCAGAGTTTTCAGCTGATTCCACAATTGACCGTTCTTGAGAATGTTCAGGTACCACTCTTGTATGGAGAATCTTCCATCAGGGAAAAAGAGGAGCACTGTCGCTCGATTCTCGATTCAGTGGGTTTGTCTCACCGGCTCTCTCACCGTCCGTCTCAATTGTCCGGAGGAGAATGTCAACGCGTGGCAATTGCCCGGTCTCTGGTCAATGATCCCTTGATCCTTCTGGCTGATGAACCGACCGGAAATCTGGATTCCAAAACAGGTCAGGAAGTTCTCGAGTTGATGGATTCTCTTCATGGTGAGGGAAGGACCATCATCATGATCACCCACGATCAGGAGGTGGCTCTGCGAGCTCAGAGGCAGGTTCGTATCCACGACGGACTGGTGATCGAGGAGACCTCATGATTTCGCGCAAGAAAAAAGAACTTTTGCGTATGGGATTGCAGAGCCTTCTGGGCTACCCCATGAGGACAGTTCTGACCATGTTGGGGGTCGTGTTTGGAGTCGGATCTGTCATCGCGATGTTGGCTCTGGGGGCTGGTGCCGAGAAAGAGTTGCTGCAGGAAATCGGTCGTTTGGGAATCCAGAACATCATCATCAACTCTGTTGAGCCGGAACAGCCAGAGAATAACAGCAGCAGTAGCAGTAGTCGCAGGGGGTGGATCAACTACTACGGTCTGAAATTCAAGGATCACCGGCAGATCGTTGAGACGATTCCCGGAATCGAACGGGTGCTTCCAGTCCATCTCAGTAAAAAAAAGGCATGGAATGGAAGCCGCTGGATCGAAAGTACCCTTTTTGCTGTTGAGCCGGACTACTTTGAAGTGTTCGGATTGGAGATTGCCAGTGGAAGGGCACTGAGTCCCCAGGATGAGGAAGACTTGGCCCGCGTTTGTGTGGTCCGCTCAGGCCTGCTTCAGGAACTGGGGATTTATGAAGACCCCGTCGGTTATGTACTGACGATCGAGGATCAAAAGTTCACTATCGTCGGTGTTCTTTCGGAGGACCGTTTTCAGGGTTACGCACAAAAGGCCCTGGTCGCCGACGCCCGCAGTTCGGAAATCTATGTTCCCTATCAGACGGTACTCAAGCGACAGGGAACGAGATCCTTTTCAGGAAGCGCAGGTAGCTGGGAAGCCACCGACGTGGAATTGAACCAGATCGTGGTTGAGGTTGAAGACCTTGATCAGGTGATCTTGACCTCTCGAACGATTGAAAATCTTCTCTCCCGAAATCACCCGGAAAAAGATTACGAAATGATCGTTCCGCTGGAGGTTTTGGCCCAGCGACGAAAAACCCAGCAGGTCTTCAATATCGCACTGGTAGCCATCGCGTCCATATCCCTCCTGGTAGGAGGGATCGGCATCGCCAACATCATGCTGGCGACTGTCACTGAACGCACACGAGAGATTGGAGTTCGCAGGGCATTGGGGGCTCAAAAGAGACATATCATCGCCCAGTTTCTGACTGAGACGACAACGATCTCTATCCTGGGGGGCGTTTTGGGTATCTTCCTGGGGTTTGCCCTGGTCCAGATCCTCGTGATTTTCACGGGTTGGACTGCGGTGATAACCCCAATAAGCATACTGGTCGCCTTGACGATTTCCGTCGCTGTCGGAATTACGTCAGGAATTTATCCGGCCAGAAGAGCTGCTGCTCTTGATCCCATCTCAGCACTTCGACATCAGTGACCGGGCTGATGACACAAACTGAGGATTAATCTTGCCCTGGAATGGTTCCGTGTTCGAAGGTTGTCTCGGCCTTGATTCCGTAACCTGCAATACAACGCAAAAGTTCAATCACTCCGGAGTTCGTCACGGTGTAGTAGATCTTGCGACCCTCCCGTTGACTCGAGAGCAAACCTGACCTTTGCATCAATCGAAGGTGTTCGGAAGCCATGTGATTTTGAATCTTGCAGACCTTGGCGAGTTCACCCACGTTGTAACGATTCAGCATCAACAACTGAAGCATTCGCAGGCGCATGGGATGGGCCATGGTGCGCAACAAATCACTGACCAATACAGGATCGAACGGTAGTGTTTGATTTCTGTACTCTTCCATAAGGGAAAATATACCGCCTGCAGATAATAAGTACTTGGGTTATTGGGGTCCGGAATACCTTTGTTCCAAAGGACCTGATTGGCACTCGTCAGAGGGAGAAATCAGCGAAAGAGGTCAGCCTAGTCACGAATGACAGGTTCCAGCCTCTGGCTTACCCAAAGTGCGATCAGCAGGCTTGCGAGTACGTCAGTGGGGTAGTGCCCGTGTTCGAGAATTCGAGTCGCTGCACAACCTGCTGCTGCCAGAAAGATCCATGGGGTCGTACCGGGCCAATGTCTGCTGATGGCGATGGCTGCACCGAACGCCACTGCGCTGTGACCGCTGGGAAAGCAGAAATCAGTGCCGTCCCACCACTCAGGCCCAAAAGGGGCCCGTTGCCACGTATCGACCAGCCCGGGAAATGGATCAGGCCTTCTGAAGATCGGTTTCAAGGCCTCTGAGAGGGCCCCTGAGATCATTGGAGTCAGCAGGAGACTCTTGGTGTGCGAAGGCAGTCGGGGCCTGTCAGTGTTCGATTGGGCGACCAGCAGGAGGAGGGAGATTCCCACCCATGTCGGCAGGTATCCGAGGATTCTGAAGAGTGCCATCAGATCACCTCTTTGTTGACCCGGACTTTCCGGAATTGCAGAGATGATCCCACTGTCGAAGGGGGTCAGCAGGGCGATCATGATCAACACTGTCAGGAAGGACCAGCGTGGAATCGCGGGGACCGGGTCCAGTGAGTTCATGGGCGATTCCCTTCTGAAGTACGCAACTTTGCCACAAAGATTTCGCGGGGCCGATTTCTTTGAATCAGTGTACCGAGTGACCGAATCTCTGTCGGTTGGAGGGCCAACTTCCAGGACTCGAGGTCTGCTCCGACCAGGATCACCTGCCTGCCGGAAAAACGGGAAGAAGGAAACCGGGTGCTCGTGAAATCATCATACGCTGAAGGTCGGGATCCGAGTGCGACAGAAGCGCAGTAGACTTCGGGCTTAAGCGGAAGATAGTAGGCCAGCAGTGCAGTCTTGTCGTAGTAGTTGCAGACGACAGGGGCCTCAGAAAGACCTTCATCCTGCATTTTTCGGTGTAACTGGTCTGCAAACTGTTGGTGCCCGGAAATCCTGTGAATCGGCAGCCCCTTCAGGCCTGCCGAATTGAGCCAGGAGTTGAGAGTGGGAGCACTGGTGATCAAGGTCAACAACAGTATCCCCGTCAACAGTCCTCGTATTCCGATCAGGATGCACCAGATTCGCTTCTGGAAGTCAGAGCATTCATGCTGGAGCCAAAATGCACCGAGGGGAAGCAGAGGGGCGTAGGCACCGACCGCCCAGTTTCCCTCAGTGGGTCCCTTGATGGAAACGAGCAGGTAAAAAGCCAGTAAAGGCAGGGCACTCCAGCGCAACACCGAGATGATTCTGGATTGTTTTGGAGTCACTGGATTGCGAAGAAAAAAGCTTCTCAGCATGATCCAACCCAGCAGGGGGCCAGCGAGACCGAGAACTTGTGCCAGATACTTCAGAGTCCAGATCGGATCATACTCGAGCCATGAGGTGGTTCCGCTGTCACCGCCAGGGACATGAAGGTGTCCCAATAGGTGCTCAATCGTTGGCCAACCACGCTGGGCATTCCAAAGGATGACTGGAAGCATTCCCAAGAGAAGAAATCCACAGGCTCCTGCGATTCCGGTGCGGAGTCCGCTGGTATTTTTCAACCGGGATCGTTGCAGCCAGAGTGCGACTCCCAAACCCAACGCTCCCAGTAGAGCGGTGTATTTGGCGAGAAATGCAAAACCGAGAGCGAGACCCATGACCCAGAGTGGAAGACAAACAGAGCGCCCCTCATCGGCTTTTTCCAGAGTTTGAAGTGTGGCGAGAGTGGCGATGGACCAGCCAGCGACCATCATCATGTCCACCGTGATCAGGGAGCCACCGATCTGGTACCCGAGGAGGCATTGAAAACCGATCACAGTCATCAAAACTGTAGGGGGGTGCTGGTCCGACAGTCTGGTGGCAATGCTGCCGACGGCGACTCCGGCAATCCCATGACAGAGAAAACTTCCCAGGCGAATTCCGAAAATACCGTCACCAAAGATGGACGTGGTGATCGTGATCAACCAGGTCACTCCCGGACCCTTGGTGTAATACGAAAGGGAAGGATGTCGTGACCAATCCCAATACTGGGCTTCATCTCCACTCAGCTCCCATGGATAGAGAAAACCTTGAAAAAGGCTGCGGAGAATCAATACGGCGAGGGGAACCCCCCAAATCCAATAGATCAGAGAGTGGTCACGGTTCAGCACGTCTCGCCAGCCTCTTCCAGAAAACCACCGGGAAGCAACTGAGGTTCACCGAAGAGCAGTCTCAGGAAGACGAGAAGATCTGCAGGGAGAGGATCGATCTGTCGATGCTCTGAAATGGAGGAAGTTCCTCCGGGGTGATCGAGGAGATAGGCGTGAAGGAAGAGCCTGGGAAGGCCGTGGTCTCTCCGCAAGCTGTCATTGATTCGGCCTTTGCCGTAGGTGCTGTCTCCGACCACTTGATGACCGAGGCGTGCGAGGTGCCTGCGGATCTGATGCCTTCTCCCTGTTTCAATTCTGGCTTCAAGCAGGCTGAAACCATTTTTCCCCATGATCTTGCGAAAACGGGTCAAGGCCGGGACAGGGGGTTCTTTCTTTTTTCTCGAGAGTGGCAGGTCACACTCAAACTCGAGGGGGGTGTCGCCTCTGGCCAGTACGAGGTAACTCTTGATGGCCTGAGGGGCCTGGATCAACGCTTGCAACCCGGCTGCGGATTCCGAACTCATTCCCATACATACGATTCCAGATGAAGCCCGATCGATTCGATGAACAGGGTAGACGAATTGACCGACTTGATCGCGAATCCATGTCAACAGCGTCTCTCCGCTGCCTCGCTGCTCATCGGTAGGGTGAACAAACATGCCAGAGGGCTTGCTTGCATAGACTGCTTGATCCGTTTGATGAAGAATCTTTGGCAGCATTAATCCAACTCCTCGAGTCGGATCAGGGGTGAGGAAAAATGAGGATTCCCGTTTTCTATGATCTGGTCAATTCCATGACAAAAGTTCTGGATGTGGATCCCCCGGTAATGAGAGTCATCCTGTTGTGAATCAATCAACACGAGTCTGGATTTCCCCCTGCCCCAGATCGAGTTGGCGGGGCGAGGTTGTTGAAGACGAATTTTCAAAAGTGCAGCACTCGCCTGGATCAAACCCTGGGTAAAGATTCTCAGGGGGTCTTCATTTTCGAGAGGAAGCCACAGGTCCTCCCAGGCTTCATGGGCTTCCCAGTAACAACCATGATTGAAAAGATCTACTCCGTGGAGGTAACTGTGATCCTCACTCCATGGACCGGGGGACTGCCTTGGCAGGATATGGAAATCGGGGTCCTTTTGATTCACTCCTGGCCAATAGGGAACGCCCGGGAGAGGAGCATTGGGTTGATATCTGGGAATTCCGGTGCCCAAGCTGCCCCCTGAATGAAACGGGTTTCCTGATCAAGCAGAGGCAGAATACCCGCTTGCAGTGAATAAATCACAGAAGAAGTAGTCAGGATTTCGGAAGTGTTACTGCTTGAGCCGACCGATCAGTCGCAGATCAGGAATTCTGCGCAATCGAGGGGATCGTCATTGGTCAGATCCGGATTACAGTTCCCATCTGATCCCGGGATCGGGGCTCCGCCTGTGAACATGTACTGGAAGAGGTAGACCGCATCCCCGATCGTCAAGACTCCATCGTCATTGATATCGTCGGCGTCACGACAGCTGCCGGGGGGCTCGAGCCCGGAAACCCGGTACAGGAGGAGAACTCCATCGAGAAGACTGACGCTGCCATTCTGATTCAGGTCCCCGCGGATAAAGAGAGGTTCTGTAATCAGGATAGATCCGGAAGCCATCGTGGGGGTCACCTCTGCCAACTCAAGGACCATGACGGTTTGCACGGGTGGGCTGCCCAAATCGGAGGTCAGGGTCAAGGGTGAAAGAGTGCCCACTGGAGCATCCGGGAGAATCAGGTAATCGATCTGGATCAGGGGTTCTGAGGTCATCATGGGTAACAGGTCGAAGGGGCTGAACAGATCGGTAATGCAGGCAACGGTGATTCCGGTCCCGCCAGCAGGAGCGATATTGACTTCAAAGAAGTCGGGGCCGGAATTGCCATTCAAAGCCTGAAGGAGTGCTCCGGCGTGAACATTCGTGAGGGATTCCACTGACAGAATCGCAGGATCGTGGGATACACCAAGGCTGAAGCCGTGGGTGGGAAGATCGGTTGAGAAGAGAATCTGGGCTGTAATCGTTGTTTCGGCGTATCCTTCTCCACCGACGATTTCCAGTCCGGCCACCTGAGCTTCAAGATTTGTTGTCTGGAATGCAATTACAAGAATCAACAATGAGATCGTTCGGAAACTCATATCATTTCCCCCAATAAACGTATGTTCAAAATTTGCAGGGGACTGGCCCCATCTCATTTATAGCATTGCCATAAGGGATGACTTTGTGTCGGAAGTGTGAGCGTTACCAGATACACAAATGACAAGTGGGAGTCACTTGACGGGTATTGAAACAGTGCGATTCAATCCCTCGGGCTCAAAGGTGTAGGCAGATTTTCCCTGCTCAAGAACGGTGATAACGGGGATTTCTGTGGAATTCCCCAATCCAAAGGTGGCCACTGCTTCGCACTGGCTCAAATAGGAGCGGGTGGTCCCGATCATCTGCCTTTGGACTGATTCTCCCTGACGACACTCAATCCAACTGCCGGGCGAGATTCCTTCAGTGCGGATGCGAATCCATTGGTGTCCTGTCCCTTGATCGTTTCGGAGCAGGCGTACAGGTTCACCCACCTGGGTCAACAGAAGGTCCAGATCTCCATCCCCGTCGATGTCTGCACTGGCGAGGCCTCGGCCAATCGCCGGAATCGACAGATCACCGGTCTTGTCGCCAGCAACCTCTACATAGCAACCCGCACCGGGACCACGATTCCAGAAAAGTTGTGCCTGCTGTCGGTACTCTTGGCCCGGTTGAACTGTGGCAATCTCTTCCTCGAGATGCCCGTTGGCCTGAATCAGATCCTGGCGGCCATCCAGATCGACATCAAAAAAGAGCAGTCCAAAGGAAAGTGCCTTTCGACTGGGGGGACCAATCCCCTCGTTCACCGATTCGTCGATAAAAAGCTCTGAAGCGGGCATCGAGCGGTAAAGGCCTGTCATCTCTGCCGAAAAGTTGGCAACGGCAATTCCCAGTCCGCCATCATTGCGGTAATCGCAAAGGTCCAGTCCCATCGCTCCTGTTGCAGATCCATTGGCGTCATATGCCAATCCACATTCGACTCCGACTTCTTCGAATCGGGCTTGCCCGTCGTTTCTGAACACAAAGTTTCGTGTGGTGTCATTGGCGACGATGACGTCGATGTCGCCATCGCGGTCGAAGTCCGTCGTCAACATGGCAAGAGCTTTGGTCGCCTTGGAGAGATCCGGTGTCTGTAGCCCTGCCTCGATGCTGAAGTCATTAAAGGTACCGGAACCATCGTTGAGGTGAAGACGACACGGACTTCCCTCGAAGTTGGTGGGGGGGCCATAGGCCCTGCCAACCCCGGTGAGTCGATAATCGACTTCGAGGTCCTTCTCTGGGGACCATTGAACATACTGACAAACAAAGAGATCCAGATCTCCATCAGCATCCGCATCGAAGAAACCTGCACTGCTCGACCAGGCGTCGGAGCCGCCGGAAACACCGGCTTGATCGGCAACACTGAAGTGATCCCCCTGATTCATCAGGAGCAGGTCCGAACCCACCGCCGCGACGAAAACATCCTGATCTCCGTCACCGTCGACATCACCGACGGCCAACCCTGTGCAGTACGCGTCGATCTCGAGTCGCCATTCCCGGCTGGCTTCGACAAACTGGCCGTTTCCGTCGTTCAGCCACAATCGAAGTGTGGAATTCGCAGGTTTTTCGCTGGTCCATTTCCACGGGCGGCCACTGGCGAGAAGGATATCACTGTCCCCATCGGAGTCGACATCCACAAATGCACAGCCGCTTCCCATCGTTTCGGGGAGCAACTTTTTGCCTCGGGCCCCATCGTCGTGGGTGAAATCGATGCCTGCACTGAGAGTAATATCCTTGAAAGGGAGAGGGGGAGCACTGACTGTTCCATCATGACTCCTGGGACGGATCGGTACTTCAGGCCCAGATTCGACCGGTTCTGCGGAAGGCTCGTAGTTAGAGAGGAACCATAACCCGGCTGCGAGAAGAGCGAGGATTCCAAGGAATCGAACACTTTTTTGGAATGCTTGCCCAATGACTTCGTCGTCCTGATTTTCGGGATCAGGAGAGTCTGGAATATTGGAAGGATCGGTCATTACTTCTTGCCCTCTTCTTCACCGGATTCTATCGGCTGAAGAGGGTAAATCACAATCGCTTCGGCTGAGGCATTTGCGGGTGGATTATTGGCCCGGTGGGCGGAAACGGCAACATCCCGGGCATTGTCGTCAACTTTGTATCGAGAGTGCTCACTTCTGTGGAAATTGGCCTTGGCTGCATGGTCGACCGAATCGGATGGGGAATCGGCGCCCTGATTTTGATCCAGCGCCAACAGGTCGTGGATTTGGGCCAGGTTCCAATGAGCGGAGGTATTTTCCGGGTCTTCTACCAATACCTTGTCGAACCAGTTGAGGGCGATCTGGAGATTTTCCGTTTTGCCTTCTTCTCTTTGACGGGCGATGGCAAAGCAGACTGTTCCCAGTTCATTGAGAAGACGCACGTCTCTGGAAAAATCAAAGCCTCTCTCGGCAGCACCGGGATAGCGGGTTTCGTAGAGGCGCAGAAGGGTTGTCAGGGCGGCGTCGTAATAACCGTTTTCCCGGTTCACAAGGCTGCCAAACCAATCGAGGCTCCATGGCGGGGGAGGAGGATCGTGTTGAGCTGCTTTGTCCAGAGACAAGGCCGCTTCATCCAGTCTTCCTGCCTTGATCAGTGCCCTTGCCTTGTTCATGGCACCGTCAGGTCGTCCGAGGCGAGTCACTTCTTCGAAGGCAGAGATGGCCGTGACCAGCTCTCCTCGAACAGCGCCTTTGGCTCCCTTGCGAAGCATGCCGATTCCATAATCATTCCAGCGCATCCAGGTGGGCTTGCTCTCTTCGATATCGATCTCGATTTCGGGGCCGCCGATGACAAAGGTCACTTCGTCCTCACCCAATGTCACCACAGGAAGATCATTTCGCTCACCATCCATGAACAGGCTCAGGAAGTGAGTGTCAAATTTTCTGTAGAGTGCTTTGGCTCGTACTGTCAACTTTGACCCCGGTGCATTCGGAACGTCGAGGCGATAGTGGAGAGAGTCCGCCGCGCCCGGAGGAATCTGGTGGTTGTAGAGCGCAATAAAGATGTCTTCGACATTGCGTTCGTGGATCCGATTCCCTTCCCGGTCAAGAACAAGGGCGTTCATCATGTGAGACCAGGGGTCCAGAACTCCCTTTTCATCGAGAAGTCCGCTGGAAGCGATCGGTTCACCGTCCAAAAAGACTTCCATTGAGACCCAAGTCTGATTGGAGTCGGCTGTCCCCTCGGTGAAATGGTGACCCATTCCCATCGTTCGCAGGACTGTTTGGACGAGAATGGTCTCGCCAGGCTCGATTGCAGGAATTCTCGGATGAATCGGGGCCTCAAGGGGAGCATCCACATCGTCTCCACGGCGAATACCGAAGATATCGACGTCGATAGAACCTTCGAGGAACTTCCGATGCACTTCCAGCGAAGATTCGCTGGTTCCGACCATGGCTCGCATCGCCGTATTGGCTCCCGGGAACAGGTGGTCATGCACAGAAAGGATTCCCGTACCGGTGATGTCTTTTGCACCAAAATCGGTACTGGGCATCGCCGGCATGTGACAGCCATTGCAATCGTTCTCAGCCTGGGCGGGGTAATAGAAGGAAGCCACACCGTGCCCACTGACTCCACTGAGAAGCCACGAATCGTAGTGATTCTGCCCTCGGAGCCATTTGTAATGATTGAGTTCTTCGGGGATATGAACCTTGTGACATGAACCGCAGAACTCTGCCTGCTCATGCAAAGGCTTGAGGTAAGTTTTTTTGTGGAACGCAGGCTTGGCCTTGATCAATTGACGATTGACCCATTTGAGAAGCGGGTCTTCGCTCATGGCAAACGGGTACAGCTCAGGCTGTCCGATCACATATTCGCCATTTCCTCTGGGACCCGGGACTGACTCAATGGCATGACAAACGGTGCATGTGATGGCGGCATGGGCTGTGGGGTGGTTGTCCATGTCGAAGTCCGGGTCATCAAATGCACCACTGAAGAATGGAACCGGGTCATGGCAGCCGGCGCAGAATCGGGAGGCATGGACGTCGCCATCCCTCTCCATGAGGAAGTCACGAGTGTTTTTGACACTCGCCAGATATGCAGGGTTGTTGAATGAACTGAATCGGTGTGCCGATTCGGACCAACGGGAATGAACGTCTGGGTGGCACTCTCGACAAGAGTCATCCCGCATCAAACGGTGGGCCTCGATGAACTTGCCATCACTGGTCCGTGCAAGTGATGGCTCAAAATACTGGTCTCCTGCCGCAGGCGTCATTCCGGGTGGGACCGAGTACTGATGCCAGACGAGCATCAGGAGAACGAACAAGAGTCCGGCGAAACTCCAGCGATAACTGACTGCCCAGCGGATCGGTACTCCTGCAAGCCTGTGAAGAACAAAGAGCCAAATTGTAACCAGCGGTGTGGCAACATGAGTGGCATAGAAGATGGTTCTCCAGGCGGGGGACCGGATCTCGAGAATCCCCTCAATCCTGGTCAGTAACACCCCGGAAATCAGGAGTAGCAAGCTGGCTATGAAAAGGCCCATACCCGCTTTGACAGCCCGTCTGTTGGGGTGAGACCAAGATCGTTTCAGGTGCCAGAAGCCAAAAACCACAAAAGGCAAAATGATCAGTACACCCAGAACCAGATGGACGAGGAACATCCATTGGTAAAAGGAATCCTGAAACTGACTTTTGAGAACCTTTTCAGCGACCGTGACCGCCAACAGGTAGAAAGAGTTGATTCCCAACAGGGCAAACAGACCAAAGACCGCGGCCAGCCAGGGGCGCAATCCTGAGTGAACGGGGTCCGGTCGGGAACTCCGTGACTTTCGGCTATTTTGGTCGGGGTTTGTTTCTTGATTGCCCATGAAGAAAGTATAACTCCTGCGGTACCGAATGAGAATTCCGGCAAGTTCTATTTTTGGATTTGGGTGACGGTGAATCAGGTCCAGAATACCGGAATACCGGGGCCGGCGGGGCAAGGGCCGAGGATCATGTCAGGAGTTTCCCATGACAGCAAAATTACACCTGATGACGAGAGTGGCCCCAGGAGAGAGCCCACAAAAATGGGTCCTTTTGCTGCACGGAATTCTGGGGGCCGGGGGGAATTGGGCGGGATTTGCCCGAGATCTGGCCGAAGCCAGGCCTGATCTGGGGGTACTGGTCCCTGATCACAGACTGCATGGTCGATCCGAATCAGGAAGTCCGCCGGATCAACTGGATTCCTGTATCACCGATCTTGAAGAGATGATGGAGACCTTTGAGGGTGAGATTCATGCGGTGGTGGGGCACTCTTTCGGTTCCAAGATTGGCATTCTGCTCGCTCTTCGACAGTCGTCTATTCGTCAGGCGTTTGTACTGGATGCGGACCCGGGACCCTTGTTGATGTCCGGGAAATCCAGAGCGGATTTTCAGGTTTTGACGTTGATGGATGCACTTCGGGCAGCACCAGCGGCGTTTGCTTCTCGGGGAGAGTTCGTCGAATACATGGGTAGATTCGGTTTTCGACCTGAGATTGCCGGTTGGGTCGGAAAAAACCTTCGCAGGGAGGGCGAAACACTGCACCTGCCACTCGACCTGGACCGTATTGAAAATCTCCTGGTGAGTCATCATGAGTTTGACGCATGGCCGTGTCTTTCCCATGAAGGTGTCGAACGAATCGATTTCATCGTGGGGGAGCGATCGAAAGTAGTGGGAGAGTCGACCCGATCCCGAATGAGATCTCTGTGCGACAGTGATCGGCTCCGGCATACACTGGAAGTGTTACCGAACGCCGGCCACTGGTTGCACGTGGATCAGCCAAAACTGCTTTTGCAGTCTCTTTTGAAACGACTGATCTAGATCTTCATTCTCCTCAGGGAGCGAAGTTCCCACTTCCGGAAGTTCTCGAGAGTTCTCCTCCCGGGCCAAACTTTTCCACCTGTTGTCGGAGCTGATCTCCGGAGGGCACTTTTTCTTCCGGGAAGGGGTGCTCTGGAGTGGACTCGACGTAAAGGCTGGTTGATGGGAAAGCGAACCCGACTTCCAATTCCTCTGCAAGACGAATCACTTCGAGAAGGAAGCGCTGTTTGACCTGAAGTTCTTCGGTGTAATCCGCAACGATCAAGCGAACGTTGACGAGGACGTCCAGGCTGGATGCTCCGAAATCCACGAGAGCCGCTCTGACCGTCTCTGTTTCAATCTTCTCCTGAGCCGCTGCGATCGCTTTGACGCCTTCACAAAACGCTTCAATTTTGTCTGCGGGGGTTTCGTAGCGGAGACCAACCATGGTTTTGAATCTGCGGTAGTTTCGTTGGCCCATATTGTCGATCACGCCGTTGACCAGCTCCGAGTTGGGCACACTGACCAGAGAACTCTCAAAAGTGCGGATCCGGGTGCAACGGAAACCGATCTCCTCGACGACCCCCTGGATCCCTCCGACCTTGACCCAATCGCCGAGTTGGAAGGGGCGATCGGTGAAAACCGTGATGGAACCAAAAAGATTGGCGAAGGTGTCCTTGGCAGCAAGACTGACACCGATACCGAGCACACCGAGACCGGTGACAAGGGGCATCACGTCTTCTCCAGTACTCTGGATCAGGTATATCACTGCTCCAATGGTGACGAGAAACTTCAGGCTTTTGCGAATCATGGGGGCCAGCTGGTCGTCCAGTTTGCTTTCAGAGAGACTGGCGGCCTCCTCCATGCGGGCACCGAGAAGATCAACCAGGCGATAGGCCAAAAGCAGACCGCCGATGGTTGCGAGTGCTCGCACGACCACGTCCATGATGGAAACACCAAATTGTGAAAATTGGAGTGCCGGAGCCAACAGGTCGACGGTCAGTGCTGATGCAAACCATCCCAGTGATTTACCGACCGATGTAATCACGGCAGTCGTCTTTTCAGACTGGCCGACTCTTGCCAGGATGGAATTCAGAATGGAACCACCGATATGCGAGCTGATTTTTTGAATCAGCCAGGCGGCAATGGCGATCACTGCCAGAAGCAACCATTGCCACTGTTCCATAAACAGGATGGTTGATCTCATCCCATCGGGGATTCGATCCTGAAGCCACTCAAACCCTGTTTCGGTCACCACCAAAGGGGCCGGGTCAGAGCCGGATTCCTGAGGCTGTGCCGAGATGGCCATTGGGCAAAGCAACAGAAGTGCCCCAAGGAAAAATGCCTGAAGACGCATCAGCAAACTCTCTTCCCTCACGCAACTGCGGCAAAATGCCGGCCGTGCTCTCAGGGAAGGAATTTACCCGGATTTTTCAGCTTTTGGGGCAAATATTCTTCAATGACGTAGTTCAGGCCCCACATCGCCAAAGCCTGTTGTTCGGCACGGACTCCCATCGACAACAATTGCTCAATCGCCGATTTCCACTGCTTCTTGCTCTTGAAGAAGGGGTCATTCTTGAGGGCGTCCTTGGCACGCTTGATATCGACATCCTTCAAGGGGTGGGTCGGAAGTTCGTAGTCGATGATGTCCTGGGGAGTCACTCCCAGATAGGTGGCATTGGGAACACAGAAGAAGCGATTGATGTGCGCGGCGTTACCCGATCCGACCTTCAAGGTTCGATAAATGTTGGAGATCCCGTAGGGATCGCAATCGACGAAGGCGTAAACCGGAATCTTGGCCTGTTCGCTGAGTCGGCGAATGAATCGGCGGGTCGAGCGGGTGGGGACTCCCGCCATATTGACGAGAATGCAATTGGAGGTTTTCCAGAACTTGTGACTTTGCAGTCTTTGGAAAACACCTCCGGTTTCGATGGCGAGGATGAACTTGGCGCCGGTTTCAAAACTCAAATGCTCGACGGAAGTGGGAATGGAATAGGCGCCACTGCCGAAGCGTGTGCAGTCAATGCGTTCGATCTCTCCGGATTCCAGATCGGGATCGAGGACCACCAGATCCCCAGCCACAGCTCCGCCATGCTCATCGGGCACAAAGCGCAACTGCTCACGACTGACATCGTCGACTGAGAAGAGCGCCTCGATGTCATCCATGACCGTGTCCGATTCGGTTTGGTCGTCAAACTTGGCTTCTTCCCAGTTTTTGGATTGGTAATAAACGTCTCGCTTGGTAGCAAAATCGTTGTTGATCACCAGTTCCCGGGAAAGGCCCATCATGCGCAGTGTTTGTGCGAATCCCTTGACGGTGTTGACGGTCAGGGTGCGTTCCTTGCGGGCGCGGCCAATTTCGAGGTAACCCTTGCGCTTGTCGTAGGAGACGTTGCTGAGACTGCGAACCGGGAAACGCATCAAGGGCTTGCCCTTGCGCTGAATCTTTTTGTAAATGTCATCTGCAGCACTCTCGATGCTGGAGATGGTCTTCTTGTCTTTTTTGGCGTTTTCCCGGCGGACCTTGTCCATGTATGCCCGGGTGATTTTCTTCGTCATTCAGTCTCCCTTACATCTTCCGGCTTTTTTCGAGAACATCGGCCAGTTTGGATTCTGCTCCGGTTCTCTGTTTATCGCTCAGCTCCAGAATGTCCTGGAGGGCGATGCCGATCTGGGGAATATACTTTTTGATGTAATCCTTCTTGCGCTCTGCATCCGCGAGTCGACGTTTCTTGCGCAGGTGGATCGCCAATTTTCGGCCCGCCTCCATGATGGCGAGGCGCATCTCCTTGAGGATCTCGTCGTATCCGGCGACCGCTTTCTTGCTTTCCGAGGTGAATGGAACCCACACACTCGCAATGTGAACCAGGATCGCCAGTGGACCGGTTGGCAGTGCTCCCCGTGCCTGTTGGACCTCGTAGTTTTTCCACGGGGTCGAAATGATCGATTGCGTGATGGCGCATGCACCCTGTTCGTATTGCAAGGGAACCCGATTGGCGAAGCGGAAAATGCTGGCGAGCTCGTCTCCGGGAAGTTCTCCGCCATAAGCGATCCCCGCCTCTACCTGAAAGGGATTTCCGCGATAGACGGCAGGTTGACGGGTGACTGTCAGGACCAATTCGGGGTCAAAGTTGCGCCGGAGGGTTTTCGCCATCAAATCTTCTCCGATGGGGGAGAGGCAGTTGGTTGGCGGCGCCATCATCTTGGTCTGTTCGATGGACTTGTGAAGAATCTTGACATCGGCACTGCTCAGCCTGCGGGGGTGACGATCGGTATCGATGTACTTGCCCAGTTCTTCGCTTTGCTCACTGACCTTTTTCACCACATTCGGGGTCATTCGACAAAACTCGCTGCACAGGAATCCGCTGACAGTTCTGGAAGAGGTGTCCTTCATCATTTGCATGAGGATTCCCAGTTCCACTCCGTGTGGATGAGGCAGGATTTCCATGGGGGCTTCCGGAAGTTTCTTTGTCACCCGTTCCCAAATGATGGGCGCTTTGTCCACAGGGTTTTTGTACTGGATTTCGACTTGGGGGTTGGCGAGGGAGACCTGTTCCAGGAAAGCATCGATAGAGTGCTTGCCTTTCTTGTAGGTCCCCTCCAACTCGATATGGATTTCGGTTCCATGGGCCCAATCGACGTCGACTTCCTGCTCTTTTTTGACCACCGGTTGGTTTTTTGCCATGTCGATGGCAAGGGTGACCCGGGTGGCGGGTTTTCTTTTGGAGGTTCTGCTGGTGACCACCATCGGTTTACCGGTGGTCAGGTTTCCGTACATGCCTGCAGCACTGATCCCGATTCCCTGTTGCCCCCGGGTCTGCTTGCGGGCATGGAACTTGGATCCATAAAGCAGTCGACCAAAAATCTTGGGCAACTGCGCAGGAACGATGCCTGGCCCATTATCCCTTACGAGAATGGTGTGTTGTTCCTCGGAGGCCGCCGTGACTTCAACGACAATTGTCGGCAGGTATTCCGCTTCCTCGCAGGCATCCAGAGAGTTGTCGACCGCTTCCCTGACGGTAGTCAGGAGAGCTCGCGCCGGGCTGTCAAAACCCAGCAGGTGGCGATTCTTGGCGAAGAACTCACTGACGGAGATGTCTTTCTGCTTGGCCGCCAACTGTTCAGCCTTATTGGCAGATGCGAAGTCATCTCCGGAGGTCGCACGAGATTTTTTGGTCTTCTTTTTGGATCGGGGAGCGGAGCTCTTGGCGGCTTTGCCCCTGGGGCTTTGACTGAAAAGATCCGCCTGTTCCGGTTTCGATCGGGATCCGGTCTTGCCACCGGAAGATCGTTTTTTGGCCGCTTTTTTCGTGGCCTTCTTTTTGGCGACTTTTTTGGCTGCCTTTTTTGTCGTTTTTTTGGTGCTCTTCTTCGCGCTCTTTTTCTTTGCGCTTTTGGTCGGGGACAACCCGCCTCCTCATCCACTCCGCGATGTTCGCGGGCTTTCAACTCTGGCGTGCACGAATCCTAGCCGCTCTTTCCGCAGCATCCAGTAACGCTTTGCCGAGAAACGGTCAGTCTTCCTCTGCCCAAAAGTCGACTCCGGTTCCCGCCTCGATGGGAGTGGCGAGGGCCACTTTGAGATGGGGGGGGCGAATATCGAGATGTTCCAGCCTTGAGCGGGGAATCCACTCCAGGTCTTCGGTTGCCTGGACCCCATCGACTCCATGAACAAAGTTCTCACGGGACCCCGGCGTAACCTTGCAGCGGTAGATCAGGGCGATCACATGCAGTTCGGGTGGCATCTCGGGAGAAAGGCGTTGGTGTCGGCCCGCGATAAACTCCCGCAGAAAGGCGGGTTGCAAAGCCTCGATCTCGAGACCGGTCTCTTCTCGTATCTCCCTGCAAAGTGCGGATTCAAGGGTTTCGCCGTGTTCGACATGGCCTCCCGGCAGGAAATACCAGCATCCATCCTCTGCGGACGAACTGGAGTCCTTTGCCCGCAAAAAGAGGATTTCATCGTCGCGCTCGACGGCAGCCCTGACCGTAAATCCCGGTTTGCGTTTTCTTGGCTTCTCTGTCACCCATTCCCCCGTCCGAAGGCGATCTAGGCCCATCTGGAGACCAAGTTATGATAACCTGAGCCCGCCTGCTACCGATCAGAAGGATCGATGGCACAAGTTTGACGTACGAGAGGACCCTGAAACATGACCGGTTCACGTCTGCGGATATTGATCGCACTGCTTGCCTTGCTCCCGGCAAGCTTCCTGATCTCCAGTGATCTGGGAGCCCAATCGCCGGAAGAATTGGAGCGCCGCTGGAAAAAGAAGCAGGAGTCCTCCTTTCTCAAGGCGGTCAAATGGGAGCGCTCCCTCGACTCTGCGGTGGAAAGAGCGCGCAGGGACAATCTGCCCATCGTGGCCTACTTCACCCGATCCTATGCCCCATGACCGCCTTGCACCGCTTTGGAGAGGGGTCCTCTCCAGTCCGATTGGTGGAAGGAAATGGCCGGCAAGGATTTTGTGCCCTACGTCAACATCAGTGCTCGACTTCAGGACAAGCCTGATCAGGATCTGCTGAGAGAGATCGGAGCACGATCCTTTCCGACCACGGTGGTGATGGACGCAGACGGTCAGGTGATCTTGCGTAATGACACGGCGGGAGCTTTCCGACCGAATGCAGAAAACAGGGTTCGTGGTGCGGTGGAGGTCGCCTCCGAGTTGGTCAAAGCGAGGTCCTGGGTCAAAAACAGTGAAGAAGGTTCCGCAGATCAGGCCGCAGCCAAGGCGAGCCTGTTGCTGCTGGAATCGATTATGGATCTGCGCAAATCCACGGAAAAGGAACTGAAGCAGGCGGCCAAAACCGAAGGAGTCGACAAAAAGTTGTTGGCCCGTTTTGAGCGCTGGAATGCCTATCAGCCTGTGAACCGCCTTTTGCAGGAGTATGTCCGCAAGGTCAGGGCTCTCGATTCCGAGGACAAGGTCGGGCGCGGGAAGTTGTATCTGGATACTTCCCGGGAGATGCTCGAACTGTATCGGGCGGGGACCCGTCTCAATGATGCCAGAATCAACATCTTTTCCGATTACTGGCGGCTGGTTTTTGATGGGGCGATCACCGCAAAGGACCTCGCTGCGGCTGAAACAGCATTGACGACCTACCGCAGGGCCTACGGATCCCGAGCTGATCTCAAACCCCGGATCAATCTCATGAGTTCCAAACTCGCAGCCCTGAAAGAAGAACTGGAAGTGAGTCAGCCATGAAGTCGAAGGATCAGCCTGTTGAATTGATCGGTGTGCCACTGGATCACGGTGCAGGGCAGAGAGGGGTCGCCATGGGCCCGACAGCCTTGAGAATCGCTGGGCTGACCAAGGCATTGGAGCGACTTGAGCTGAATGTGATAGACGGAGGGGATATTGCGGTTCCCATCCCTGAGCTGGAAAAGCCGGGAGATCCGAAAGCCCGTTACCTTGAGACGATTTCCCAGACATGCGGTCAACTGAGTGATCGCGTGAAGGGGGCACTGGACAGTGGTCGGTTGCCGCTGGTGCTGGGAGGGGATCACTCCGTTGCTGTGGGAACCATCAGTGGTGTTGCCAGTCACTACAACAGTCAAAACCCCGGTTCGATTCCAAAAATCGGTGTGCTCTGGCTGGATGCCCACGCTGACCTGAATACTCCGGACACTTCACCTACAGGTAATGTCCACGGTATGCCCCTTGCCTGTCTTCTTGGGAATGGGCCCCGCGAGTTGACCGAAGTCGGTTATGCCGGAACCAAGTTGGAACCCCACCGCATCGTGCAGGTCGGGCTCCGCGATCTGGATCCTGGGGAACGTCGGAATATCCGCGAAAACAACATTCGTGCCTACACGATGGAAGACGTTGACCGCAGGGGCTTGCCCGTGGTGTTGGAGGAAGCGATCTCTCATGCTCTTGAGGACTGCGATCACCTTCATGTGAGTTTCGACATCGATGTCATCGATCCCAGATTTGCACCGGGTACCGGAACCGCGTTGGAGGGGGGCTTCACCTACCGGGAGGCTCATCTGGCGATGGAAATGATCGCCGAGACTGGCAAGGTTGGGTCCCTTGAACTGGTAGAGGTCAATCCCGTGCTCGATCATGGCAACAAAACCGCAGAAGTGGGCGTTGCCATCCTCGCGAGTGCGCTGGGAGAGGAAATCCTCGGATAAACTCCCTATGGGGCTCTCTGAGGCCCTCTGTTCTCATTGTGGGATTTTTCGCCAACCTTTATGATGTGCGGCGAACAGAAGTCCCGTCAGACAGGGGGAAAGATGGCGTCAGTTCCTGCAGGCAATGACATCCCGGACAGTTGGCCTCCACCACCACCGGATAAACCAGGCAAAAGATCCGGGGGAGGCGGTGGCAAACGAAATTCAGGAGGCGGCGACTTCCAATTGCACCCTATGGCGGTTCCAGGATTTTTGCTGGCTCTGATTTTGGGGGTCTTCCTCTTTCTGGTGCTCACCGGCAGAGCGGGAATCGTCGATATTTCCGATACGGAAGTCGCGGTGATCGTCAACTACCTGACCGGTGAAGAAGAAGTGGTCACCACTCCGGGAGTGACCTTCTTCCTGCCATGGCTCAGCGAGGCGTATGTCATGGACAAATCGCCGAATGAGTTTCAGATGACGGGAACCAGAAACATTGATTACAACCATGTCCGTGAATTGTCCGTCAGGGCCTCGGATGGTTCCTCTTTCAAATTCAATGTGATTTCACTTCAGTACCAGTTGATCCCCTCCGAAGCAGCGAGGGTATTACAGGACAGTGGGCCCGGTGAAGCCTTCAAGCGTAACTGGGTCAGGGCCTTCGCAAGGTCGGTCCTTCGTGACGAGTTCGGTCGCTACTCTTCCGAGGATATTGCCGACCCGAGCAACTACACCACCGCGACGAATCAATCCAAGAATCGCCTGAATGAATATCTCAGGGATCACGGCATCGAGATTCTGCAGATCATCACTCCGAAACCCAGTTTTGATATCAAGGTCGAGAATGCCATCGAGGATCGCAAAAACGCCAACCAGGAGGTGGAGCGACTGCGCATCGAGCAGGCCAAACTGATCAATGAGCTGGAGCGCAAGCTCGCGGAAACAGAGCGAACCAAGGCCTCCGAATATGAACAGGCTTTGGGAAAACTCGAAGCAGACAAGATCAATGCGGAAAAGGATCGGGTCCAGATCGAGAAATCGGCAGACGCCTACAAGATCACCCAGATCAACGCAGGCAAGGCAGAAGAGGCTCGCAAGACTCAGGAAGCACGGGCTCTGGAAAACAGTGCCCGCAAGGAAGCAGAAGGTTTGCTGGCCCGTGTCGCCGCACTGGAGCGTCAGGGTGAAGTCCTCGTCCGTGAGGAACTCTCCAGGCTCTTCCAGCGTGTGAAATTCAGTGTGGTGCCGTATCGCAGGGATTCCGCACCGGTTCGAGTGGAGCATTTGCTTCCTCCGGCGGGACAATCCGCAGGGGCTCAGGGGATTCCCGAGTTGAAGGGAGACCGTCGATGAAGTTTCTCTCCGTAATTCTGTCGATTTTGATTGTTGGTTTGTTTCTGCTGACCGCCGTCACCCAGAAAATTCCACCTGCTTCCATCGGTGTCAAACAAGTGGTTTTCGGACCTGGCAAGGGAGTGGTGCAGGAAGATTTTCGCACCGGGCTGGTTCTTGCCATTCCCAGTTATCATCGTTGGCACCTGTTGCCCCGCCAGACTCATTTCCTGCATTTCGTCAGTGGTGAGAAGCTGCGAGACAACCGGAATACTTCCCGGGGGATCGAGGATTGGCAGCAGCCCCTCGAGCTTCGTACCAAAGACAACAACAATGTGACCATCGATGTTTCATTGACCTATCGAATCGTCGAAGGGTCCGGTTACAAGTTGGTGGAAGAGGGATTGCGTCTTTCTTACGTGGAGCGTGTCCGCTCGCAGGTTCTCAATGTTTTGCGGACTGAACTTGCGAAGTTGACTTCTGAAGACCTTCAGTTGACGGACAAGCGATCGGTGCAAGCGGCGGAAACCCTCACCGTTCTTCGATCGGAACTGGCGAGTTTTCATGTCGAGCCGGAAGACCTGTTGATCCGTGCGGTAAAATTCCTTCCCGACTACGAAAGCAAACTTCAGAACAAACAGCTTTTGCGTCAGGAATCAAAACTGGAAGAGGCTTTGACCAAACAGGCTGAGGAAGATCAGAAGGTTCAGACCCAGAAGCGCCAGATTGCGGCAGCAGTCCTTGCCAAGGAGCGGGACTGGGAGAAAAGGATTCAGGAGCAGCGATCGGCATTCGAGGTGGAAATCGCCACGATCTCGTCAGAAGCCCAGCTCTACGACCGCAAAACCCGATCTGAGGGCGATGCAGAGAGGGATATCCTGATCGCGGAAGGGGATCTGGCCATCGAAAAGTCGAAGGCCCTGCGCGACGACTTGCGAAATCAGGCTCTCGATACCACCGGGGGCCGAATCCTGCTCGCACTGGAAGCGGTCAAGAATCTGGAGATCCCGGAAGTCATTCTCAACAGTGATGATCCCTCGGTTCCGATGCTTCTCGATATGAGTCGCATGACGAGGCTGTTGGTCGGGGAATCTCCGCCACCGCCGTCATTGACAGATTAGGTTGACGGACTGATTCTCAGGACTGATTCGCACGATTGATTCAGTGCGAGGCAGTTTGAAATGGAAGTAAAAAAGGAATCAAAAAAAGAAGAGGGAGTTGCCAGAGTCAGGACTCTGGCAACTCCCCTTTTTGATTGACGTCAGAAAGTCTGACCAGTGCGCTCACCGTTTCTCGGGGAATGCGAATGGTCGAAACTCTGGGCCAGTGTCCCATCTGTCGGGCTCTGGAGAGCCAATCGACAGGATTCTCGTCACTTTCACTGACCACGTGCTGGTCGGCATCGTGAAGGATGACCTCGATGGCATCCTCACTGTGACAGCGGCCGATCCAGGTGTTTCCATCTTTTTGGCGGACCACCACGGTGATGCCGTGGAGTTCACCCATGTGGTCATGAAACGTACCCAAGGTTCAGTTGGCCTTGCTGGAGCAGTGCTCTTCGTACGCCTGGACCAGATCGAAAGCAATGCTCTGAGGGTCACGGCCTTCAATCATATGGCGTGGCAGGAACCAGACCAGCTCCGAGCCCTTGAAGAGGGCCATCGATGGGCTGCTGGGGGGGACCTGTGAACAGAAGTCACGGGCTTTTTGAGTCGCTTCCACATCCTGACCGGCGAAGACGGTACCGATGCGATCCGGTTTCGTTTCGGCCTGAATCGAGAGAACAGCACCGGGGCGTGCACCACCAGCGGCACAGCCACAGACGCTGTTGATGATGACCAGTGAAGTTTCTTCAGATCCGAGGAAATCCTCTACCTCAGTAGCAGATTTCAGTTCGGTGACTCCATGGTCGGTCAGTTCCTTGCGCATGGGCGCAACCAATTCTTCAGGGTAAGGCATGGGCCTTCCTTCCTCAGGGGTTCAGGATCCCCGCAGGGATCTCCCCGATGCTAGCCACAGAAGGTGCTCAGGACAACCAGACCCGACCGGGTCTCAGGATCAGGAGCATCATGAACCGCCAGATGGCGGAGTCGGAGGAGTCGGTTCGACCACGTTGGAAGAACAGCATGAGCCGTCATCTTCCTGATTGTCGGTGGTTGGAACTCCGAAGACCTGGGTCATGAATGGCCTGGGCCCTTTGCGGAAAAGACTGAGCAGGAAGAGTCCACCAAGGGCATAGAGAGCAATTTTGGTGAGTTCGAAACCTGATTCGGAATGATCGTGCATGTGATCATGGCCCAGATGGGCGGCTGCACCGACTTCCACCGAGGGAAGAGCGGCGTCGACCGCATATCCGCAACCGATCGCTCCAAGGCCGACGCTGACCGCAAAAAGGATGGCCGTTTTTTTGCCGTGAAGATCTGCGAGCACCCCAAAGGTGGTGGCGTTGGTGGCTGGACCAGTGAGCAGGAATGCCAGTGCTGCGCCGGGAGATGCCCCTCCTGCAATCAGGACTGCAGCCAGAGGAGTGGCACCACTGGCGCAGACGTAGACCGGCAGGCCGAGCAGGGCAAAGGCCGGAACCTTCAGCATTTCGGGGATTTTTTCGAGGACTGAACCGTCCGCAACCAGGGGGGACAGGGCGGAAGCCAGAAACAGTCCGAGAATAATCCATGGAGCGGTGCCGTCGACCAGATCACAGAGGCCCACTTTCAATCCTGCAAAGATCCGTTTTCCGAGCGGGGCTTCCGGCTCGGAAGGCTGTTCCTTGAGAAGGTGTCCCTTGATCCTGGGCACATAATGAACTGCGAGCAGGCCTCCAAAGATGGCCAATGCTGCGGCTGCCAAAACTCTGGCCAAGGCAAAGGGGCCGTCGATCATGGTGACGGACAGGAAGACTGCATCGATTCCCAACTCGGGGGTGGCGATCAGAAGAGTGATCGCCGCAGCTGTCGGGACTCCCCGTTCAACCAGACTTCGATAGAGGGGGAGTACTCCGCAGGAACAGATCGGCAATGGCAGGGCAAACAACATGCCGCGTACAGATTGCTGGGCATGAGAGCCTTTTCCCATCCAATCGATGGTGGTTTTGGGAAGCAGGGCATGGATCAGGCCGGCCACGGTATAGGCAAGTAACAGAGCCGGTGCGCTTTCCTGCGCCAATGCCAGAAAGTTTTCAAACAGTTGAGCGACTCCGCCATGGGCGTGATCATGACCGGATCCGATATGGGCGCTGTCGGTGACATGGGTTGCCAAAAACAACATCCCCAAGAGGGCCCCGATGGCGGAGAGAGCCGGCGTTTTTCCAGACTCCTCGATTTTTGGAGAAGCGGAATGGATCAGGACGTGGAGCAGAGATCCGCCGAGGAATGCGAGTAATCCACCCAGAGGAAAGTTTTTCAGGGCCGTTTGAATTTCCTGTCCCCCGATAAATCCACCAGCGTGGATCAATGTTCCCAATCCTATGAGAGCCAGAGCAGGGGCTATCCCGTATTGGGGACGAACAATCCACCAAATGGCCATTCCTTCGACAAGTCGGTGAAGGATCACTGCCAAAGCCAATCCTTCAGTCTGGGTTCCCGCGCTACCCAGAGACAGTGCGACGCCATCCAGAGTCGAGTGGATCAGGATGGCGGAGACTCCAAACCAGGTCGCCCAATGATGGGCACTGTGAGCCATTTTGTGGTAGCGCTTCTCAATCATGCTGGGAACGAGAAGCCCCAGCAGTGCCAGTGGAATCGCCCACAGGCCGACTTCCTCCATGGAATGGGGGATCACTTCCATGAGAATCAGGCCTGTCACCGAGAGCAGGACAAAGCCATCGAGAACCGGCAGGAACAAGGGAAACCTGCGGCCCAATGAAGCAGTGGCGGGGCCCAGAATGAAGGCCACCGTGCTCAACAAAAGAAGATTCAGATCCAAGAGGTTCCCTTTCGCCTATTAGAATAACGTAAAAGCGTCATTCTTAAAGCGATCTGATCAGGTCGCGGATCCCACTCGGGCCAGATCAGCCCCTGCGAATCACGTCGAGCGGTTTGGCCCCGCGGGAAACCTCAGATCTGCCTTTCAGACCGAACCATTTCTGTTCAATGGTGGCATAGAGGCGGCGGTAGTCGGTGGTGTGGATCAGGTCATCCCTGACCAATTTCCCGAGATCAGGCTGTCTGCCGGAGAAGCCTCCCTTGATATTGCCACCGAGCAACAAGTGTGGGGCGGCGGTGCCGTGGTCGGTTCCCTCACTGCCATTCTCTCTGGCACGGCGTCCAAACTCCGAGTAGGTGCTGATCAGGGTGCGATCCCATTTACCGGTGGCGATCAGTGCCTTGCGCAGGGCTGCCAAACCATCCGCCAACTCTGTCAACAGACGGGAGTGGCGATTGAGTTGGTTGTTATGCGTGTCAAAGCCGCCGATGGAGATCTTGATGACTGGGCAGGGAACTCCGGAGGTGACCATCTCTGCGGCAATCTTGCAGCGTTGGCCAAACCGGGTGCCGGGGAACCGGACTCCGTGATCCGGTGAAGCCTGAATCTTTTCTTCGATGATCCCTGCCGCTTTTTTGATGTCATCCTGAACATCGAGAAGGTGCTCCAGTGCCTTGCGAGCATCCGTACCGCGAGCGACTTCCGGAACTGCACGGGCCTGGCGTGAAAATTTTTCGGGGTCATCCATGTTGATCACTCGCAAGCCGGTTCCGTACAGAGGGCCAGCGTCACCTCCACCGATGATGATTCCTTCGGCGGCACGCTCCGGATCGGGCTGAGCCTTGAGCATTCTCGTCAGCCAGCCTTCCTGCAATTCCTCGTCGCTGTCGGAACCGGTTTCCCAGATTTCGATGGACCGGAAGTGAGACCGATTGGGATCCGGGTAGCCGAGGCCGAGTATCCAGTTGGCTTCCTCAGCCTCCCATGCCTCTGTCAGCGGTTTCAGGGAAGAATGCATTCCCTGTTTAGAATCCAACTCGATGATCTGGTTCTTTTTCAAGCCGATACGGGGTCTCAGTTCCTGATAACGCTCATCACGGAGGGGGATCACGGTATTCAAACCGTCATTTCCTCCCTGAAGCTCCACGAGTATCAGAGTCCGTTCGCGTAATCCGGGTGCGACCTTCAACTGCTTCTGTTGCGGGTCGTCAAATGCCCAGGCTTCCACTCCGGGAACCAGCCATGGAAGGCATGCTCCTCCGCTGAGATGAAGAAAGGTTCTGCGATCAAATTCCATGGGATCTCATTTCAGCTGATAGGTCGGGTCGAGAATCAGTTCCTGCAGGCGTCCAAAACCGGTATCGCTCTGATCGGCATCCGTCACCGGTTGAAAAGGCAACCACGAAAGGGTCCATGCTTCTTCGTTCATCGATTTACCGTCGATGAATTGCTGGTACAGCTTTTCAACAGACTGTGCTGCAACTGGGCGATAACGGCGAATCTGTCGCCGGTTCAATCGCCTGGTCGCCCTGTTTCCTGCTGGATTCATTTCCGGTTTCATGTCCGGTGACATCTCCGGATCCATTTCCGGGTTCATTTCTGGATCCATCTCGGGTGTTTTTTCGGGATTCATCCCGGACTTGCCGACATTGGCAGAGCCTTCCCGCTTTTGCCACGTGGAAAAAATCATGGCTGTGGGGACGGCATCCTGAAGAAACTTTCGTCTCTCCAGCAAAGACGTCGTATCGATCCATGCAGTTCCACCGGGCCACCCAGCCACATTTGGCGGGTCGAAGAGAACCTGTCCCATCGCTTGAAGATTGCGGTTGAGCTGCAGCCCTGGAATCTCGCTGATTTCCAATCTTCGCAGAGAGCCCATCACCAGATCGACCGGGCTTTTGACCAGCGCTCCCCGATATTCTGATGACCAGAATTGATCTGATTTGAAGACGTGTGACAGGAATGCTTTCAAATCCCAATCGGATCGGCGCAGCACCTTGCCCCACTTTTTGATCACATCCTGATCGGGGGTGGGTGAGACGAATTCGAGCCAGAACCTGCGTGCAATCCACTCACCACAAGCGGGATGCTTGAGGACCAGATTGACGACGTCCAGCCCATCGAGGCGGCCTCTTTTACCCAGGACGGTTTTGACGGAAGAATCATGGAGACGGGAGACTTTGCGAACCTGACCCTGACCCTGGACTCGATATCCGGTAAAGGCACGGGCGGCTTCCTTGACGTCCCGTTCTGTGTAATGACCTTCTCCAAGACTGAAGAGTTCGAAGAGTTCCCGGGCAAAGTTCTCATTGGGTTTGCCCTTTTTGCTCTGTTGGGTGTTGAGATAGATGGCCATGGCGTTGTCCATGGAAACAGCTCTCAAGAGATCAGCGAAGTTGTCGCTTCCATTTTTACGGAAGAGCTGATTTTGAGCGAGCATTGCGTGCGGTGATCTGACGGTCCGCATTTCTGAAGTGAAATGCCCATGCCACATCAATACCAGGCGTTCAGTCAGGGGCGATGAAGTGGTCAGGATTTCCTGTGCCCACCAGGATCGGGCTTCCTGTTGCCAACCTCTTTGCGTTCTACCGAATGCTTGCCTGTCCTCCAGCCGAAGATCCCGAATCTCCTGAAACGATAATCCGGTCCATTCGGGAAGGGGGGTTTGTGCTTCGGTTTCCAAGGTGCTGACCAGTTGATCGACGGCTTGATCTCTGGTCAGGGAAGCGTAGTTCTCCAGCGTTTGATGGGGGGCTCCGAAGCAGGTTCGATCGAGGAGGTGTCTCGCGTCGGCGATCCCCATCCCTTTTGGGGAATCGGTTCGATCAACTTTTGCCTGTTGAGCGGTCGAAGGAGAATCGATGACCGGCTGAACAGCGATAAGGCTGCCAACGATGATCAGAAGGCCGGGAAGTGGACTCATGGTGTCTCTCCAATTGATCGTATCGGGCCTCAAAAGAACCGAAGCCGTCAGGGTCACAAAAGAATAACACCGAATCTGCTAAATGGTTGCACCTAATGATTACCGCAGGGTGACTCAGGAAGCGGATTGCTCCAGAGTCTGATCCCACTCTCCTGTCGATGCGGCGGCATTGCTTCGAGCCCTTTGCATGAAGGCTGCTGAGGCAGCGGCAAGATTTTCCGCCTTGCCCGACCAGGTCTTCATGGCTGTTGCCTGAAGCGCTCTGCCATAGGAGAAAGTCAGGTTCCAGGGATGACCACCCAACTTGTTCATCGCATCCAGATGACCTGTGGCGTCCTCATCGCTTTGCCCGCCAGAAAGGAATGCAATACCCGGAACGGCATCAGGAACGGTACGTTTGAGACAATCGACGGTTCTGGAGGCCACTACGTCACGGCCTGCCGCTGTGGCACCGGTTCCCGGGATGATCATGGAGGGTTTGAGAACAATCCCTTCGAGCATCACGTCCTGCTCTTCCAGTTGACGGAAGGTCAAATGCAAGGCATTGGTGGTCACGCGGTCACATACATCGATGTCGTGGTCGCCGTCCATCAGCACTTCCGGTTCGACGATGGGGACGATCGAAGCTTCCTGACACAATCGGGCATAACGGGCGAGGGCATGGGCATTGGCCATGTAGCATCCCTCGGACGGAATACCGTCTCCGATGGTGATCACGGCACGCCACTTCGCAAAGCGGGCACCCAACTCAAAGTATTCTGCGAGTCGATCCCTGAGACCGTCGAGGCCTTCCGTGACTTTCTCTCCCGGGAATCCGGCGAGATCCTTGGCTCCCGTATCGACCTTGATTCCGGGAACGATCCCTTTTGCATTCAGATTTTCCGGGAAAGGAACGCCGGCATCGTCGCTCTGGCGAAGGGTTTCATCAAAAAGGATGACCCCGGAGATGTATTTTTCGACATCGGGACTGTTGAAAAACATTTGCCGGTAGATTCGGCGGTTTTCTGAGGTGTTTTCGATGCCGAGAGCCTCAAAGCGTTTTCCACAGGTGGGGTGGCTCTCATCGGCAGCAAGGATGCCCTTGCCGCGGGCGACCATCTTTTGTGCAGTTTCTTTCAGCAGGTTCTTGTCCATCGGGCACTCCCCATTTCATGCTTGATCCGGAATCGGGATCGAGAACTCTGTCGCAACCATAGAAGGGCGACGGGATCTTTTTACAGTATGGGGTGAGACCATGCCACCGGAGTGGATGGTTGAAAGATCTGATTCTCGTCAGCGGGGAAGGGGAACCGGTTTCCGGAGGAAACTAGTTCTTGAACTTGGCCGTGCGCTTCTGGCGGCGGTTGTGGTTCGCCGGACGCTTGCCGTGGTTGGCCTTCTTGACCCGTCGGTTGTTTCTGTTGGACATGGTGCGAAATTACCGCAGACCCCCCAGCCGGGTCAACTGAACCCGGGGGAGGTCTGCGGCTCTTTTTGGCGAAAGACCTAAAAAGTGGCCCTTGGGGCAGGGGGAAGGTCTTCCAGAAGCCGTTCGATGGCCATGTCCAGCTGGAAATCCCAGTGGTTTTCCTCTGCTTCCGGGGTGGAAGGAACCAGGAGGTCGGGGATCGCTCCATTCAGATCCATGTCGAGCCCTCCTGGAATGGTGTACCAACCGCGGAAGGGAACCCGAATACTGCTGCCGTCGATCAGGGTAGAGCTGCCGGTACTGATCACGCTTCCCGATGTGGGCATGCCGATCAGGGGGCCGCGTTTGAGGTTTTTGATGGCGTGGGAGAAGATTTCGGCATTGCTGTAGGAGTTTTCATTGCACAGGACCGCAATCGGTTTTGTCCACGAGGGAGCAGCGAGGCGATCATTGGGATAACCCAGGCCGCCGGCACGGGGTTGAGTCAACGCATGGGGTTGCCGGGTCAGGGAGACGAGCAAGCGGTCGGTAGTCCATCCACCGCCATTTTCACGCACATCAATGATCAGGCCTTCCCGATCGTGGCCCGCTTCGTAGAGCTGCACTGCAAAGCGGTCGAGGCTGGTCTGGTCCATGCTTCGAATGTGAAGGTATCCGAGTCGTCCGGCGGACTCCCTGTGGACCTGCTGACGACATTCCTCGAGCCAATGATCGTAGAGCCTGCTGCGCAGAACGTTGTTGGAGATGGGACGAAGAATCACTTCGAAGGCTTCTCCGTCGCGTTCCAATTCGAATGCCACCCGCTTGCCGACTTTGCCGTTGAGCGGGATGGAGGTGTTGCTGCCGAGAGTCAGAGGCGATCCGTCGATGGCAAGGATGAGATCACCGGGTTGGACGTCGACCGCTTCGTCCGCAGCCGGGGTTCCCGGAACGATCTGTCCGACCTGGTATCGCCCTGAATCGGAATCCCTTTCCCAGCGCCAGCCGGGAACTCCCGTGGCACGGATTGACCGGGACCATTTTCCGGCAGCCGAGAATCGCTGATGGGAGGAGTTCAACTCACCAATCATGCGGTTGATGATCCACTCGAATTCGCTGCGGTGGCGCCTTTGTACCGCGTAAGGGCGGTAGAGTTCTCCGATGGCGTCCCAATCCAGTCCCTTGAGATCGATGTCATAGAAGCGATCCCGCATCGTTGCCCAGGCCTCATCAAAAACTGCGCCCTGTCGCTCCTGTTGATCGACGGTGAATTTGCTGGAAATCGGCAGGCTGGTGCTGGATCCGCTTTCACTGATGAGATTGGGAACCCCGGAAGCCAGTCGCAGATATTTCTTCGATTTCGCAATCCAGGGACCGAAGGGATCCCGTCCGCTGGTGACCTTTTTGGCTGAGGATCTGGCAGTCGTGTCGACGCTGTATACGGCAGAGGAAGACTCATGGCTCGAAACAAAAAAGATCTTCTTCGATTTTGATCCCCAGGCGGGCCCACGCACTCCGGAATCAGAGCTGAAAGCCCGGGTGAAGCGATCGCGGATTCCCTTCAGATCGATTTTGACTTCCGGAGCTTTTTTGGTGGAGTCCTCTTTTTCATTCTTGGACCCGTTTTTTTCCTTCTTCCCATCTTCCGATTTTTCCTGGGGAGGAAGGGGGTCGCTGGCGAGCTCCCGATCCTCCGCTCCGGGTTGGTCATCTGCTTCCGTCAGCCACAACCACCAGAGGTCACCACCGGATTCATCTCTTTGTGAGATAAAGGCCAGCTTCTTTCCGTCTGGACTCCAGCGGGGACTGCGGTCGGGGCGAGGGTTGGCGGTCAAATTGAAGGGGGCACGGGTGCCATCGACGGGGACGAGCCAGATGTCCCGGTTGAAATTGTTGTCCTGGGTCGAAAAGGCGATCCAGCGACTGTCCGGGGACCACTCAAAGCTGGGAGGTGACCAGCCGGTGTGAAGAACCCGTGAATCACTGCCATCCAGATTTTGAATGGCGAGGTCACCGTCTCCCAGAACGAAGGCCAGCAGTTTGCCATCGGGAGATATCTGCGGATACCTGCGGCGGTCGCCAGATCCGGGGAAAGGCGTGACTTCAGTAGAACGACAGCGATCCAATCGGGGTTCACCCTCTTCAGTGCTTTTCAACGTGTAGAGATTTTCTGTTCCTCCTCGACGACTGACGAAGAGCAGATTCTGAACCGATTGTCCTTCTTCCAAAGGAAGCCAGACCGGATTCGTGTCTTTGGCAGGGTGGTGCGTCACACGATTGACGGAGAGGCCCTTTTTGACCCTGCGCACCAGAATGTCACCTTCACTGCCCACCGCCAGCATTTTGCCGTCAGCGGAGATGGAGGCACTGGTGGCGCGGTTGTAGGAGAGGTCTTGCAACCCGAGAACAGCCAGATCTTCGAGGGCATACCAGGACACCTTTTTCAACTCTCCTGTTTTTCTGTGAAGGTGCCACGCGTTCATCTCTGACTCGAAGAAGATGTGTTGTCCATCACGGGAAATACTGGGGGACCGCACCGAATCGGATTCGATATTGGTCCAGACCTTTTCAAAGTTCCCAGAGAGATCCCGCTCGACCAATTGACCGCGACCGTCGATGGTTTTGACCATGAGAAAGTGATCGTCGTCGATCCAGACCGGAGACCGATGGTCCTTGTAGGTCGGGGTCAACTGTGTCCATTCCTGACTGGTCAAATCGTAGAGCCAGATCTGGCTCGCCATCGATCCTTCATAGCCTTGGCGGGTGACGCCTGTTCCCCAACGGGTTGCAAGGATCTTCTTTCCCGAAGGAGAAAGTCGTGCGTTGGCTGCGGCAGCCAGAGTGAGGCGCTGTGGTTCATGAATTATGGAATCGTCTCCGGGGAGAGTCAGGGAGTAGAGGCGAGTTCCACCGCGCTTCCAGGTATCAACACGATCACTGGAAATCAGGATCGACTTTTCATCCGGATACCAGTCGCAAGCGCGATCGGTTCCACTCCACCAGGTCAGCCTTTGTGGTTGGCCGCCATCCACGGAGATCTTCCAGACATCGTCACTCCCCTCCCTTCGGGAGGAGAAGAGCAGTTGTGTGCCACTTCGATTCCAACGGACACCAGAATCCATCGCCGGGTGATCCGTCAATCTCTTGGCTTGGCCACCGTTCGTCGGGGCAAGCCAAAGGTCCCCTTCCCACAGGAAAGCGACCTGATCTCCATTAGGAGAGATTTGTGGGAAAAGGGGCCACCGCATCGGTTCGCCCCCGCTGGGAGCGAGGGTGGCCTGGGAGGCGGAAGAGGCTTCGATCGGATTCAGGAAGGTGAGTAGCCAGCAAGTGGTCAACACGGTGAGCAGTGGCAATGTTGAAGGCCGTAGTATCTTCAAGGGGGATCCTCTCAGCTGATTCGTGGGTCCAGTCTGTGGTGAGTTTGGGTTCCGGGCAAGGCCGGACTTGACCTTCCGGGTACGAATGGGCACGCTTTAGGAAACCGATATGGGGGCAGGGGAATCTCGCATGGATCAGTCCGACAACAAGGGGAACAGTTCTTCCAAGGAATCCACGGGTGAGAGCACCCTGGTTCAAAGATTTCCCGCATCCAATCTGCAGGTCCTGGCCCATTTCTATCGTGGAGAACTGGCGAGGGCGAATGTCTGGCGTCAGCGAATGGATGCGACGACCCATTGGGCGGTGGTTTCGACGATGGCCATCATTTCTCTGGCCTATTCCACTCCGGAAGCATCGATGCTGTTGTTGCCTTTCTGTTGTGTCCTGCTGTATCTGCTGTTGCACATCGAGGCGCGCCGGTACCGGTACTTTGATGTCTGGCGCATGAGGGTTCGCATGCTAGAAGTCCATCTGATGGTACCCGCACTGTTACAGGGGCAGGATCTCGCGGAAGGCAATTGGCGGGAAACCCTCTGCAATGATTTACTCGCCCCTCATTATAAAATGAGTCGGATCGAGGCTCTGGGTCGCCGATTGCAGCGAACCTACATATGGCTCTTCCTGATTGTTCTGGGGACCTGGTTGCTGCTGGGCTTCAATCGCGTACCCGCAGAGAAAATGGACATCGGTTCCTTTTTGTCCGTCTTTGGTCAGGGATCTGTCTCCGGTGCAGCGGTGCTCGGATTCGTGGGCGTCTTTTACCTCTACCTTTTTTCGATTCTGGTGATCGCAGGACCGCGACAGGATACGGAAATCCGTCGCAAGGAGCCTTCGCGACAGCACTGGCCGATTTGATCGGTCACTTCTTGCGGGAGCCCGCCCTGAAACTTTCGAGGAGTTTTTTGGCCTCCTGGGCGATCGCAGTTTCCCCAAGTCTCTGGACCAGTTGTTCCGCTTCGGTCATGCGTCCTGCCTGAAGCAGAGTGCTGACCGTCTCGAGGGGGGGCTCGGAAGCATTGGGCATTGCCGCCCCTGCACGGGCAAACCAGCGCAGTGATTCTCCATAGACGGAAAGATCACGGTGGACCCTTCCCAATTCGAGAAGAATGGATCCTTCTTCCGGATTCAGAGCCCAGCGTTCCTTCAGCAAAGCAATCCTCGATCTCCCCGACAGGATTTTCTGATAACGGGCCATGGCTGACCGTGCTTCTTCAGGTTTCTTCAGGTTCCTCAAGGCCAGTGCACGGTTGTATGCGGCGCCATGTTGAAGTGGGTCTCGGAGCAGTACCTGATCGAGCAGATCGAGGGCAAGGCGGGGATCCTCGTCCAGAAGCAGTTGTGCCAAACGGTAGCGAGCCCGATCGAATTGATCATCAATCTTCAGGACTTCCTCAAATTTATGACGAGCTTCCTGGAGCTGATTTTGCGATTGAAGGGAAAGCCCTTCACCAAAGATGCCCCGAACCCTGAGAGCCGTTTCCTGTCGACTCTGCATCGCACGGAAAACCCTGATTGCTTCCCCATGCTGACCCAGGTTCTGAAGCGCACGACCATAGTTGAACAACTCACCCAGTTTTTTCGGCTCCTTTTCAACTCCCCTGGAAAAGGAATCCACTGCCAGCTGATACCTCTCAAGGGCAAAACAGGCTTCTCCCTTGAGGAGCAACAGGGCCGGGTTTTCGGGATATTGAACCAGGTAGGCCTCCAGATAAGGCAGAGCGACGATGGATCGTCCCTCTGCGATCAGGCTTCGAAGGCGAATTCGTTCTGAGGGCAGTTGCTGAATCGACACCGGAGCCACAGACGCGGGGCCTGAATCGGTTCCCGTTGTCGGCGGGGTCTGTGCCTGAATGGGATCAGGCAGGATGAGCAGCAGGATCAGCAGGACAGCAGCCAACTTCAATTCCGTTTCTTAAGGTACAGATTTCTTCTGCCCTGAAATCATCCGGAAATTTCAGGGGGAAATCAATCCCACCGCCGACTGGATCAGTTGTGAGTATTCTTGTCATTCTGCAAGAGAGTGCCTGATACAATGAAATAGCTCTACAAGGTACGACAATAATGAGGGAAAAAGCATGAAGAGATTCTACTTCAAAGGTCTGCTGACTTTTCTTTGTCTGTTGCTGGGGCAGGATCAGGCGGAGTCCCAACAGCTCATTCCCCGAACCGTGGACGTCAATGGCGTGACGCGGGAGTATACGGTTTACCTGCCCGTCAACTTTGATCCGGCCGATCAGCTTCCCGTACTTTTTGCATTTGGTGGAGGGGGTGATACCGGGGCTTTTTTCATGCAGTTTGAAGGAGATTTCCGTCCGCTGTCGGATGCGGAGCGATTTATTGCGGTCTACCCCGAGCCGCTCCTTGACGTCAACGGTTGCCTCTGCTGGAACAACCTGGGGCCTTACAGTACAGGGATCGACGAAGTCGGATTTGCGGATGCCATGATCGATGCCATGGTCGCCGATTATTCTGCGGACCCTCAGCGGATGTTTGCCTGCGGGTTTTCGCTCGGTGGCAGCCTGATGTGGGATTACGCCTGTGAGCTCAGTGACCATTTTGCGGCAGTGGGTGTCGTTGCGGCCAACATGTGGGAATGGACCCAGTCCGCCTGCACACCCGCCCAACCCATCGGCATCGTCCACGTTCTCGGGACCAACGACTTTTATGCTCCCTACAACGGTAACCAATATTCGATTGCGACCAATGTTCAGAACAGCTTCTGGGCTGGTGTGAATCAGACCCAGTCCGCGCCGACAGAAACTTCCCAGGGCGGAGGGGTCACCCTCTTCGAATGGACCGAGGGGCCCGGTTGCCATACGGTCGCACACTATCGCATTCAAAATGGAGATCATGTCTGGCCTGCATTTTCGCAGCAGGCGCTGTGGAACTTCTTCTCGAATTACACTCTTTCCGGAACGGGAATCGGCCCCGGCTGCGCCCCAGCCACCGGTGGCTTCCGCAGGGGCGATGTCAATGGCGATGGCAGCCTGAACATCAGCGATGCGGTATCGGCCCTGATTTACCTGTTTGATGGGGGACAGGTCGACTGTGAGAGTGCGGTCGACGGCAATGACGATGGTTCGATCAACCTGGCGGATGCCGTCTCGATCCTTGCCTACCTCTTCAGCGGCAGCGGGACGCTCCCCGCTCCCTTCCCCGATTGTGGAGCCGATTCGACTATCGATACGCTGGATTGTCTTCAGTACAACGGCTGTTGATTTCAGGGAGAGTCGGGAGAGAAAAATGGTGGGCGAAGAGGGACTCGAACCCCCGGCATCTTCGGTGTAAACGAAGCGCTCTACCAACTGAGCTATTCGCCCTGATCGTGATCGAAACTCCATCGTAAGGATTCCGTCGGAAAATCCCAGCGGAAAGACTGAGATCGCACAAGAGTTTCCTAGTCTGAACAAATCTGCTCTGTGAGTTTTAAGGCTTTTGGGTATTCTGTTTTACAACCAGCGAAAGGAACCCTGATGAGCGAAGAACGGGAAATCGAGCAGTTGGTCCAGAGGTATTACGAAAGCCTCTACGAGTCGGACGCAGAGAAAGTGCGGTCGGTCTTTCATGAGAAGGCGATGATCGCAGGTTATCTTCATGGTGAATTGGTTCAGATGTCTTTGGAAGAATTCGCCGGTTTCGTCGCTGCCCAACAACCTTCACCTCAGGAGAGCGGTGCGAAGCAGCATCTTGAGATTGAATCTGTAGAGTACGCGGGTGAAACAGGTTGTGTCATGCTGAGTGAAGAGTATCTGGGCATGACCTTCTTTGACACACTTTCATTGCTGAGAGTGGATGGTGAATGGAAGGTCTATAATAAACTCTTCCATGTCGAGGATTAAATCGATTTAATAGAACGATTGCTGTTCTTTTTTCATGAAGGAATAGGGATCCATTATGAGTTCTGAATCTGATCCATGGCCAGCCAACCCGGAAGCGGCACTCCCCCGATTGGTGGAGGAGCAAGGGGGGCGACTCTACTCTCTCGGATTGAAATTCTGCGGAAATGCGGCTGAGGCAGAGGATCTGGTTCAAGAGACTTTTATTCTGGCATATCAGAACTGGGAATCCTTTGAAGGGCGTTCAAAGGTCTCAACCTGGCTGTACTCCATTGCGGCCCGGGTTTGTCAAAAAATGCATCGCAAGCGTGCCGGAGAGCCGGATCAAATCGGATCTCTCGAGGAATTACTTCCATTTGGCGAGCCCCGGATCGCGCAAACCGCTTCCGAAATGGATCCCGCTGATATCCAAATGATCCATATCGAGTCGAGGGAGGATTTGGAGCGGGCCATCGCTAAAATGCCCCAGGACTTTCGTATGCCACTGGTACTCAAGGACATCATCGGTTTGACCGTTCCCGAAATTGCTTCAGTGATGGGAATGGAAGAGGGGACGGTGAAATCCCGGGTCCACAGGGCACGGCTCAAACTGAGGAAACTGGTCGACGACCGTCTTCCCAGAACCCCCGATGACGTGCCACCTGCTGCCTATCCGATTCAGGTTTGCCTCGATTTGCTTGAGGCGAAGCAGCGATCTCTGGATCTGAATGAGGAGTTCAGTTCTGAGGTGATCTGCCAGCGGTGTCAGTCCGTCTTTGCTTCCATGGACCTGGCTCAGGATATCTGTCAATCCCTGGCGGAGGATCATATCCCAGAGGGGTTGAATGAGCGTTTGCGGAAGGCTCTGTCAGAGCTGTAAGTCCCAACTCTCAAACCAGTTAAAAAAAACTCAAAAAAGTCGGGAACGATGACGGCGTTTTCTGCCTCTCAGATGATGAACCTGAGTGGAGGTGCGCCCATGTTTGTCAGGCAGATCACAGACGATCAGTTGGCTCAATACAGCTATCTCATTGGCTGTCAGCGCACCGGTGAAGCCATCGTTTTCGATCCCATGCGGGATATCGACCGCTACGTCGACCTGGCGAAGCAGCAGGGGCTCAAGATTGTGGCCGCTGCGGAAACCCACATTCATGCGGACTTTTTGTCGGGACTCCGGGAATTGGGTGAACTTCCCGGTGTAGAGCTGTTTCTTTCGGGTGAAGGTGACAAGGAATGGAGTCCCCGCTGGCTCGATCAGCATTCAGGGGGTGGTTCCTATGATCATCGGCTTCTGAAGGATGGAGAGGTCTTCTCCATAGGAAATATCGACTTCAAGGTTCTTCATACCCCCGGACATACTCCTGAGCACTTGTCCTTTCTGGTCACCGATCGTGGGGCAGGGGCTGATCAGCCAATGACACTGATTTCCGGAGACTTTCTATTTGTGGGTGATCTGGGGCGCCCGGATCTGTTGGAGACCGCTGCTGGCCATGCAGGGTCGATGGAGCCCGCAGCCCGAGAGCTTTTCCAGAGTGCTCACTTGATCAACCTTCTTCCCGAGTTTGTTCAGGTCTGGCCCGGTCATGGATCTGGCAGTGCGTGTGGAAAAGCATTGGGCGCAGTGCCCACAAGTACCATTGGTTATGAAAAGAGATTCAATTCTGCCCTCTCCCATTCAGCGAGCGAAGAGGAGTTCGTGCAGAAAATCCTTTCGGGACAACCGGAACCCCCTCTGTATTTTTCAGAAATGAAACGCCTCAACAGGGATGGGGTTCCGGTACTTGAAAAGATCAGAACTCCAAAAAGAATGAATGAGGATCAGTTTGTTGCCGCTTATGAAAGCGGTGCCATCGTGGTGGATGCCCGCGATTGGGTACTGTTCAAGGAGCAGTTTTTGCCGGGATCCCTGTCGATCCCCATGAACAGCAAGCTTCACTCGATGTTGGGCAGTTTTGTTGAACTCCAAGATCGCCTGCTTCTCGTGTGTGAAGAAGAAGACCTCAAGGTGCTGGTCCGTCGCCTGATCAGAATCGGATACGACAAGATTCTGGGGTGGGTCCATCCTGACGAAATCATCGGTTTAAGCAGTTATCTGGGAGCATGGGGAACGATTGAAGAGTCGGATCCGGTAGAGATTTCCACAAAGATCGAGTTATCGGGACGCAGGATTCTGGATGTTCGAAAATCCTCCGAATTTGAAAATGATCATATTCCTGGCGCAATCAACATCCCTCACACACTCTTGAGGTCTCGTCTCAAAGAGTTGGATCGTGGGGTGACCTGGTACGTCGTCTGTGAAACAGGTGATCGCTCTGCTCGCTCAGCCAGCTTTTTGAATGCCATGGGCTGGCCAGTCGTCAATCTCTCCGGTGGCATGCATGCATTGCGTGCGAAGAGGGTTTAATGGCTATGGAAAAAGAAACTGTCCAAAAGAATCTTCAGAGAGGGCTTTCGAACGAAGAGTCCCGGGCACTGATTGAACGTGGACAGGCCCTGCTGATCGATGTGCGAGAACATGCCGAGTTTAAGGCAGAGGCGATTTCAGGAGCACTGTCGCACCCACTTTCAACATTTGACTCTGAAACCCTTCAGGTCTTCATGGGGAAGCGGGTACCGATTTTTTACTGTCGTACCGGCATTCGTTCTGAAGAAGCGTTACAGCGCTGGTTAAAAGAGGAGAGAGACGGATTCCATCTCGTTGAAGGAATCCGCAATTGGACCTCTGCAGGTTTTGAAGTGAGAACTCGTCAGGCAGGGTCAAGGATCGATGTCATGAGACAGACCCAGATGGTGGCTGGATCCCTGATTTTAAGCCTGTCCTGTTTGGCCATTTTTGTGAATTCGCTCTTTTGGATCGGTTCAGTCGCAATTGGATTGGGCTTGTTCCATGCCGGAGCCAGTGGAACTTGTGGGTTGGCCACGGTGATCTCCTGGCTCCCCTGGAATCGGCGAGTCCCTGTATCAGTTGTGGGTGATGCAGGAGTGGGATCGATTTCATAGAAATTGAAGAGAGATTCCTCCCGACTTTAATGGCTGGGGGGGCGGCCTGGGACTTCCCATCCCTGCTCAGAGGGCAAAGAGACCTTTGAGTGGAGTCCGGGTCGAGACGAAGAAGGAACTTCCGAATCTCAAGGTCGGAGTGCCTGAAAAAAGAGAGTTAACTCAGCTGCCAATGCACCTCCTCAGAGGCGGGCCAGCGATTCACCCCAAACGGTGTCGTTGGCCTCGCCTCTATTATTTTGGCGGGCCATGAGACATTTTTTTGCGGGACGGGATACCCCGAATCGTCACCAGCGTTCGCCTCAGAGAGGCAGAATAATTTTGCCTCCAGGCAGGAGAAACATGGAAATAGCCCTGGGGATTCTTTTCGTCGTCATTGCTGCCATTCCGGTGGTCTACCTGCTGAATGACAAACGTTTGAAGAAGCAAAAACGTCCTCATCCCCGATACACCAAAGATCAGGCTGTACGCCTGTTTTTGATTGGGGAGATGAACGATGACATCCTCGACAGCCTGGAACGTGGCCCGGATCGTTAATCGCATTACCGTGAATGCCAAAAAGAAATCCCGCTTCAGCCAATGACTGAAGCGGGATTTTGAATTCTGGATGGTGGGCGATACTGGACTCGAACCAGTGACCTCATCGATGTGAACGATGCGCTCTAGCCAGCTGAGCTAAACGCCCCCAAGTTTTAAAGTTGGTGCCGAAGAGAGGATTCGAACCTCCACCCGGTGTGAACCGGACCAGGACCTGAACCTGGCGCGTCTGCCAGTTCCGCCACTTCGGCACAAGCAAGCATGAATATCCTTTCCCCCGGGGAAAGTCAAGACTCCCCGACGATGTTGGCCCAGTTCATGGTAAAACTCTTCCTTGACCCCGCTATTCGGGGGTGGATCGGGAGCGAGGAAGGAATCGATGCGATGAAGGTGGTGGCCCAGAATCGACGGGCACGCTTCGAACTGGAGATCCTTGACACTCTGGAGGCGGGAATCGTCCTGCAGGGCTCCGAGGTCAAGAGTCTTCGTGCAGGCCAATGTGAAATGGTCGATGGTTTTGTCCGTGTTGAGGCGGGTGAGGCCTTCATGCACAAGGTGCGCATCGCAGAATACAGTCATGGTGGTTACTCCAATCATGAGCCGACCCGCAAGCGCAAACTGCTGGTTCACAAACGTGAGGCCAACCAGCTACGGGTCAAGATGGAGGAAAAGGGTCTGACCATCGTCCCCCTGAAGATCTATTTCAACGAGAAGGGCAAGGTCAAGGTCGAGATCGGTATCGGTCGCGGCAAGAAGGCCCATGACAAGCGCAAGGCCACAAAAGACAGGGAAACGAAGCGGGAGATCGACCGCGAAATGCGTCGACGTCGCTGACGAGTCGGGCTTTGCCTTGTCAGGATTCCTTGCCGAATCCGTAAATCAGGATAGATTAAGAGATCACACGTTTACTGTTTCTCAGTAAACGCGGTTCTGTCGGGGGCGAAACGGTTTCGACCGGACGATGGAACGTCGTGTGGCAGGTGGAGGTTGTCCGGAGGCCTCCTTAAACACCGGCAAAATTTTTGACTGCGAACAACAACTTCGCACTGGCTGCCTAATACTGGCGCCCCTTCCCCCGCGGCATGTCCAGGGCCGCGGACGGAGGGCCATTTTTCTGGACTGGCCGAAGAAGACCCTGCCAGTGGTCTTTGAGGCGAGATCGAACTGGCGACCGTGGATCGGATCCTGTCCGTTGGAGCTGACCTCGGTTTTAAAGAACGGACTATGCCTGTAGAAGCTCGGCGGGAAACGTTTCGGGACCCGGGTTCGACTCCCGGCGCCTCCACCATATTCAACACGCGTCTCTTGCGTGGTCAGGAAACGGCTCTCCTGTGCGCAAGCATGATCAGGGGAATCCCTATGGCTGTGGGGGTCAGCCAGGCAACCCACGGTGAGAACTGGTTGAAGAGGGGAAGTTCCATGGCATTCACGGCAAGGATGGCCGTGACCATGGCAATGTAGGACCCCAGCATTCCTGTGATATGTTTTTTCAGCCAACCATTTGCTTTCCGCTTTGCGGCCAGAAAGCCGTAGAGGGCGAATGCATAACTGACGATGGCGATGAAAAACAGATACCAATGTTTATCCCAGGTCATGGTCGAGAAGATCATGCCGGTGGAGCAGGTCACCAGTACCAGCCAGTGGTATAGGTTGCCAGATCTTGTGTGCCAACCCCGGGATTTTTGGGTGAAACTCGCCAAAGGACCCAGAAGCAACCCCAGATTGGCGGCAGCCAGGTGGACGTAGAGCAGATAGTTTTCCCACATGATCAGCGACTCCTGACGATCCCGGACGAAGGATCGTCATTCTAGTCAATCCGGCTCTCCAGTGACAGATTCATGAAGTGGTGGCGGCAGTCTCTCCACACTTCTTGCGATCAGTGGCAACTGGGCAGGAATTGGTTTAGATAATTCTATTCAGTAAGAACTGTGCTTTCTGACGGGGGCCGCAATCGGAATTGTGGGTGGTATGGGTCGCCGATCCCGAAAATCGCGAAATGAAGAAGAGGTTCTGGATGGCGGCATCGTCGTCTGGAAGCCGCGGGGACCATCTTCCCGCGCAGTGGTCAATCGTGTCCAGCGCCAGGTGGGGTTTCGGGGTCTCGGCCACTGTGGAACTCTCGACCCTCTCGCGAGTGGGGTCATGGTTCTCACCGGTGGTTTGGGCAGCAAATTCCAGCAGTGGCTGACGGTTCACGACAAGAGTTATATTGCAACCATCTGGTGGGGGTTGGGGAGTGACAGCGGTGACGCAGAGGGGCCCTTGTGGCGACCAGAGGAGCCCGTGTCGATTCCGACCAGAGCTGCCATCGAGGCTGTTCTGCCAAAGTTCCTCGGTGTGCAAATGCAGATTCCTCCCCGTCACAGTGCGATCCGTGTCGACGGTCGTCGCTCCTATGATGAAGCCCGCGCTGGAGTGGAAGTTGACATGAAACCCCGGGAGGTTCGGATCGATGCTCTGGAGTTGCTGGAAGTGGAGGGGCCCCGTTGTCGTCTGCGAATCGATTGTGGTCCCGGGACTTACATCCGAAGCCTTGCCCATGATCTGGGATCGGCATTGGAGGTACCGGCAACCCTGATCGGCTTGCAGCGAACCGCTTGTGGAATCCACACCCTCGCTGATTCGACTCGTATCGATCAAATTGGCAGATCGGAGTGGTGGCCTCTGGAGCGGTTGGTGGACCACCTGCCAAAGCAGGAACTCTCTGAGCCTGAGTGTCTGGTACTCGCACAGGGGCAGCAAATTCCCGGACAGATTTCAGAAGAATGCGTGGCATGGTCCGGTGGAGTGGTCCAGGGAATCCTTGAGCCTGCGGGGGACGGCACCATCAAGGCGCGTCGCTGGCTCTCCAGGGGGATCCGCAAGTGGGAATCGAAGGCTGAGACCGACTAGGGCCTCTCGAGCTTGACGGCATCGATGACGAGCGTTTTCTTGTGCGACGGGGGAACCGTCAGCAGCATCATCGACTGGATGTCGGTCCAGGTCAGATTGGGATCCTTTTTCAATTCCCTGGCGAGATCGACACGGAAATGATTCCAGCCTTTGCGACGGATCGTGATCTGATGTGAATAGCAGTTGTTACGCAGGTAACCGGCGAGCCCGCCCGCGTTAGCCCAGCCCTGATTGCCACCCTGAATCGGATCGGTGCCGAAATAGACGATGTATTTTCCGAAGTTGTCGTCTTCATTGAAAATCGAGAAATTCAGCCAGCGGTAATCATCGACAACCACTTCTTCAAGACTGGCCAGCGGCAATCTGCCGAATGCAAAGTTCCCGAAGCCGCCAAATCCTGCTCCCCCGGTGTTTCCTGCAGACCAGATCAGGGCTCCCTTGCCTTCATGAATCACGTCCGGATCCTGGGTCAGGCGTGTCTGATTTTCGGGCCATGCTTCGCGGGCCTTTTTTTCCGGCTCCGGAGGATCGGTTTCAAAGGTCGCAAGATCGAAGAACAGTTCCGGATAGATGGTCTTGTGCAATTCTTCGAGGTGGGTGGACAAGGGCGTTGAGCCATACTTTTTCTGTTGGGTCAGCCAGCCGGTCCAGGCCTTGCGCCATTTTTTCTTTTCGATGTCCTTGCTGATACGATCCAGCTTCTTCCCGCCCTTGGCGGCATCGACATAGGCGTCCACGATCTTTCGCGAAGCCTTGTCTGCAGTTTCCTTGACGATTTCCTGGAAAGCCCTGGTCGCTTCCTTCCAGTTCTTCTCAGAAAAAACGACGCAGGCTTCCTTGAACTTTTGAAGGGCTTCGGGAGTCTTGAAGGTGGGTTCTTTGTCTTCAGCATTGATGAGGGCAGGAGCCTTCGCCTCGAGAAGGAGAGGAAGACCCAGACCAAAAGTGAGGCTGAAAAGAGCCATCAGGCAAATTGGGAAAAAAAGATCCCGTTGCCCTGATCGTGGTTGGAAATGGTTCAAAGTTCCTCCTCGAAAGCAAAAATGTCCGTGGGGTCCGTTCTGACAGGCTTCGATCGGATCGATTCGGTGCACCCGGGGATGACGCCTTCTTTATTGGTGTTATTCTATGATTGAGTAAGGGGGAGATTCCAGTGAGCAACGAATTCATCGGACAGAACGTGATCGTTTTGGTCCAAAAATCGTTTTTGACCCATCTGTTGATCTTCTGCATGGTTTTGACCGGTTGCACCGCTGAAAGACCCACAGTCCCCGTTGAGAAGGTCTCAGAGGCTCCTGAGCCTGCTCCAAAAGCGGAAAAAGCCGTTACTCCCTCCTCGAAGGAGGCTCTCCCCGAAGAGTCTCTCTCTTTCCTCATGGAACCCAAACTCAAACGGGCAGACTTGCCGAAGCCCACCGATGAACAGATCGATCAGGCTGAGAACCTGGTGATGGGAGCGTGTAGCCGATGTCACTCTCCTTTGCCTGCGGATGCCCTTCCGAAGGCTGCCTGGGAAAAGGTGATCCTCTCGATGGCTGAGATGACAGGACCCTGGGATCAGCCACCGCCCACTCCCGAAGAGCTGGCCATCGCACTTTACTGGTATGAAAAGGAAGCCCCGGAATCGTTGGAGGTGGTTCGCCATCCCGCCGAGGAGGATTTGCAGTTTGAAGTGATCGGTTTGACACCCAGAGGGCTGGAAAAGGAACGCATCCCCGCGGTTTCTGACATCATGTTGCTCAAGGGTGAAAGAGGCGTTCCACAGGGGATTTTGATTTCCGAGTTGAGAAGCCGACGGTTGATGGCGATCCCTTACGGATCCATCGACTCGGGGTCGCTTCGTCCTTTCATGGGGCCTGTGGATTTCAATTATCCCGCAGCGATCTCTCACGGTGACTATAACAATGATCGAAAGCTCGATATTTTTGTCGCCAGCCTCGGGGGCATGAATCCCACCGATGAAGAAAAAGGCGGAGTCTCCTACATCCTTTCAGAGGATGGCGGCTGGAGAACCGTATCGGTTCCCGTGAATCTGGGAAGAGCCTGCGACATCGATGTGGCTGATCTTGATCTGGACGGGGACACGGACATGGTCGTTTGTGCGTTCGGTTTTCGTGGTCCCGGAAAGCTGCTGTGGTTGAAAAACATTCAGGATCAGTTCGTGGTCAAAACCCTCGATGAACGTGACGGATTTGTCGCAGCGATCCTCGACGACATCGACGACGATGAAGACGAAGACATTATCGCCCTGCTCTCTCAGGAGCACGAAGTTCTGATTCAGTTCACCAACGATGGCGAAGGCTCTTTTACCATGAAGGAACTTTTGCGCCTTCCGCATGCGGCATGGGGATCTTCCGATCTGATGCGGGTCGATATTGATCGGGATGGGGATCGGGACCTGCTGTTGGTCAATGGCGACACACTCGATGACCATACTCCCAAACCTGTTCATGGAGTTCGTTGGCTGGAGCGAGTGGGGAAAGAGTTTGTGGGTTTCCATGAAATCCTGTTGTTGCCCGGTTGCGAGCGCGCCGCTGTCGGCGATCTCGATGGTGACGGCGATTACGATGTGGTCGGTGCTGCATTCATGCCGCAGATTCCGTCGGAAGAGTGGGGGCAATGGGACTCATTGGTCTGGGCGGAAAATCTCGGAGATTCCAAAGCGTGGGATGTCAAAACCCTGGAGGTGGGCAATCCGGTTCACTCTGCCGTTCATCTCGATGATCTCGATCGAGATGGGAATATGGATATTGTGACCGGAAACTACGTCTGGATACGGGGCAAAGGCGAAGATCAGATTCGCCGTGATTATTTGACCGTATGGAAGGGCCAACCACGGCCCTGAATTCGAAGTCGGGATTCAGATCTGCTGAGGGTAATCAGTCTTCGGAGGCAGAGCCCTCACTTGAAGTGGCTTCGGATTCAACCAGAGTTCGCAACTGATCCTGCAAGCGGGATCTCAGCTCTTCGAGACCGGGATAGAGCTCCCGGCCTGCCGTTCGATCGAGGAGCCTTTCTGCCTGCCCGGTTTCACGCCTCAACAAGCGGACTCTCGCTTCCAGGAGCACCGCCAGGGGGTTCTCCGGCTCGAGTCTGCGGGCTCTTTGATAGGCATCCAGTGCACCCGGATACATCTGTTGGGACTCCAGCAATTGACCCAGATTGAGCCAGGCATTGGTGTATTGGGGGTCGACCTCCACGGCTTTGCGAACAGACTTCAGCGCACGGGGGCCATCGATGGTGGTCAGCATCGTTCCAAGGCTGTTCCAGGAAGGGGCATGATCCGCATCGGCAATCACTGCTTTCTCAAAGAATTGCAGGGCAATGCCGAAGTCGCCCCGGTTTTGACTGAGATGCCCCAAATTGTGCAATGCCCGGACGTCATCCGGATCCTGCTCCAGGCATTTCTGATACCACTCTTCTGCGAGAGTGAGGTCTCCCCGTTGCTCATGGATGTATCCGATGGCCATCGGATCGATGCAGTAGGTTTCCATCAACGATTTCGATGGGATGGGAATCAGGTGAGTACTCAGGCTCAAGAGCAAGAGGGGGATTGCGTCGCGCCAGTGAAGCGTTGCCCGGGTCAGTCCCACACCCCCGAGAACGCACCCCAGGGCGATCATGGGAACCCGATAACGCCCGGCGACAAAAAAGACCCACGTCAGGAGAGTGAGAATGACGATGGTCACCACGATGGGAAGCCCGCGACTCCACAGTTCACGGCGCAGCTTCCAGCCTCCAAAGAGCATGAGTGCGATGAGAAAGCCGGAGGTTCCGGGGCCGAAACGGAGGATCTTCAAGACGGGATTCAGTTCTTCTTCATCGACCAGATTTTTGTTGTTGGGAACATCTCTGGCAGAGATCAGGGCCAGAGCCTTGACGCCCATTCGCTTCAGCCAGGCACCTGGATCAGCAGAGATCTCAGCCCAGGCGAGGCGGGTATAGAGTTGGCTTCGTTCAGAAGGCTTTTCCAGATGGTCTGCCAACTCAAGGAGTTCATCCCATCGTGGCCCTGCAGCTACTGAGGTCAGTCCATCCGCACCGATACCTCCTCCGGCACGATTTCCGATCAGCAGGTTGATTCCACCATTGGAACTGACGAGAACCCGATCTTCACCGGCCCAGCGATTCAGGGCCATCACCGGTCCGACTGACATGAGAAAGCCGAGAAGCAGAGCCCCGAAAGCGTTCCAGCGTTGAGGAGTGTTCCAGGTTGCCCGCAATGCGATCAGTGAATAAAGGGGGCCAAGTGGCAGTGCGATGGCCCGGGTGATGGCTGCGAGACCGGTCACGAAGCCGACGAGAGCCCAGGATTTCTCCCGGGGTTGGCGACTTTCGTCTTCCAGTTTGAGTACTCGATCGAGGCGTTCTACAGAAAGAATGATCAGGAAAGTAAAAAGAGTGGTGTCGAGAAATTGACCTGCAAAATAGGCGGATAACCCACACAGACCATGGAGCGCGCCTGTCCACAGTGCCGCTCGGCGACCACCCCAACGGAATGCCAGCAGTGCGAGGAGAAGGGTGGTCCCCGCATCGAGCAGGGCCTGAATCACTTTGACGGTCCACGCCCATGATGGGGGGACTCCCTGACCCATCGGACCGATATCGTCAAAGCCGCTGCCGATGGCTGCCAGAAGGGCTGGATATCCGGGGGGTTTCCACCATGGGGTTCCTGCGGCTGGCCCCTCCTCCAGGAAGAGTCGAGCCTGATCGACATTCGTCATTTCATCCACGAAGGGGTAGTGAAAACAGATGTCATGAGCAGACATCTGACTGATCACTGCGAGGCGAATCAGAAGTGAGCCAAAAAACAGAATCAGAAGCAGGCGTGACTTTTCGGGGATCACCCGGCGCTCCTTCTTGATCAGGTGGCTACTGAAGACCCTTGACGATCTCGATTCTGCCCGTCAGTCCTGTGATTTGCTTAAAGGAGTCCTCAGGAGTAAAGGTTCCCAGCATGACGGGTTGATCGCGGCGGAAGACCTTTGTGTTCCCGGAGGCATCGAAGGAGCCAAGGATTTCAAAGACGGTGTTGTACACGTAGTTGATTTCGTTCTCGGTTTGGGTTCCACCGACCTTGACGTCGATTTTCCGAAACCCGACATAACCCACCAACTCATCCTCAAGAAGGACTCTCGACCAGGAGATGGGTGTCGCCGAGGCAGATTGGTCGACGGTGATTTTTGCTCCCTGGGTTCCTGAGCAGCCACTGAAGCTGATCAGGCTCACCAGCAGCAGGCAGACCAGATGAAAGATCGACATGGAAAGGTTGCTCCGAAGTGACAGGGATTCTTGTTTGTCAGTGGGACTCATGATGGCATCCTTTTCGGAGGCTGAGGGTGTCAGCTCTCAGGCAAAGTTTTTTGTTCAATGGTCACGTGAGAAATCACTTGTCAGGTATCGCGACCCGGGATCCGCCAAATGGAAGGGAACCCCATGGAAATTACCCTAGCGGAGACCGTTGGAGGGATCTACTACCTCGTCATTGCACTCTCCTCATTGTTGGGGTGTTTTTTGGTGGCAATGGGATTTCCAGGCCAATTTTTTCCAGGTGTGACCGCCGCCATATTATGGCTCTCCGGGGTGTCCGACGAGGCCGGTGAAGTCATCATCGGGGGTGAGGTCGTACTGACCCTGTTTGGTTTGGGGTTATTGGCGGAAGGGTTCGAATTCGTCAGTGGTCTGGTGGGCGGAAAGGCCGCAGGATCCCGCTGGCGGGGAGCCGTGGGGGGCATGATCGGGGGCTTTGCCGGAGCGATCTTTGGAAATCTGCTGTTCCCACTCTTCGGAGGCTTGCTGGGAATCGTCGTCGGGACCCTGTTCGGAGCAATTTTCGGGGAGATGCAAGGGGAGGAAGCTGCCGGAACAGAGCAAGCGGTCAAGGTCGGTCTCGCCTCGGCAATCGGCAAGGCGGTCGGGCTGGTAGCCAAAGTTGCGCTCAACTTTGCCATCGGTTTCTGGGCAATTCTGCAGTTGTTTTGACGATCTGCCAGCAGATCCCAACTCGTGAAAAAAACGACGATTTTCGGCCTTTGATCGAGCTGAAATTGTGATTCCCGCCTTCTTTCGGAAGTCATTCCCGGTTTGCCAACAGGTGATCTTGACAGAACCGAGAAGAGGGATATGCTTCATCCTCTGGCGGGAATTCGTCTCAGCGAAATCCTGCCACCTGCCTTCGTATGCTCAGGGCCACGACTGGTAGGGGACGTAGCTCAATTGGTTAGAGTCCCGGACTGTCGATCCGGTGGTTGCGGGTTCGAGTCCCGTCGTCCTCGCCAGTCGTGGCCCTTTTCTTTTTTCCTTATTTTCCTTCTCTCCCAAATTTTCACACTTCATTTGTAATTCGTTTTTCGGATTCCATGTCGCTCCGGGTATTTCCGTCTTGCTTGTCGATTCATCGACAAGGATGCTGGGACACGCAAATCTAGTCGCCCTCTGCCTGCAAGCGGAGGCCCTGGTTCAGTGTTCTGAAGCGTGAGGATTCCGATGCGTAAAGCGGTTTGTTCCTGGTCGCTGCAACCCACAGGGGTGCAGGATCTTTTGACCAAAGTTGGTGAAACCGGTGTGAAGGGGATTCAGCTCGCCCTGGATCCTTTGCGTTCTTCCACTTCCGTGACCGATGATCTGCAACTGTTGCGGGATTCGGATTTGACCATCGTCAGCGGAATGATGGAGATGGTGGGGGAAGATTATTCGACCTTCGAGACGATCAGGGAAACCGGTGGAGTTCGTCCTGATCAAACCTGGGAGTCCAACCTTGAAAATGCCCGTGGGAACGCGGTATTGGCCAGTGAGTTGGGATTGAGTCTGGTCACTTTTCATGCCGGTTTCATTCCACATGATCCCGCTGACCCGGAGCGACAGCAGATGATGGATCGCCTGGTGATGATCGCAGACGTCTTTGCTGAACAGGGTTGTCAGGTTGCGCTGGAGACGGGCCAGGAAAGCGCAGAAACTTTGCTGACCGTCCTTCAGGAAATGAATCACCCGGGAATCGGAGTCAATTTCGATCCGGCCAACATGATCCTCTACGGTATGGGTGAACCGGTCTCCTCTCTGGATCTCCTTTCTGCCTGGGTTCGGCAAATCCACATCAAGGACGCCGACCCCTCTTCAACAGCCGGGACCTGGGGGAGTGAAGTCCCCGTGGGCACGGGAAGTGTCGACTGGGGGCGGTTTTTTGAAGTCGTCAGGAAGTGCAACCTTGCCGTGGATCTCGTGATTGAACGAGAAGCGGGCGACGATCGTATCGGGGACGTGAAAGTGGCTTCTTCAAGGTTGAGCGAGTGGCAGGGAATTTGAGGGGCAGGAAGATGGCGACAGGTATTGGAATCATCGGTTTTGGATTTATGGGCAAAACCCATTTGCATGCATGGCTGGATGCCATCGAAGGCGGTGCCGATGCCAGAGTGGTGGCGATCCAGTGCCCCGAGGATCTCACTTCTGCTTCGGCAGGGAATGTCGAGACGGGAGCGGAAGAGGAAGTGAATCCTCTCGACCTGGGGATCACCCATCACCGGGATCTGGATTCTTTTCTGGCGGATTCCCGGGTGGAAGCGGTCAGCCTGTGTACACCCACGGACACCCATGTGGAGCTGGCCACTCTCGTCTTGCAGGCGGGCAAGGATGTCCTCATCGAAAAGCCGGTTGCCCTCGAGGCTGAAGAGATTGAGAAGCTTGCGAAGGTGGCTCAAGAGAACGACAGGGAATGCATGCCAGCGATGTGCATGCGTTACTGGCCTGGTTGGTCATGGTTGCGAGAGCAGGTCAAAACCGGTTGTTTGGGCCCGGTCCACACTGCCCACTTTCAGAGGATTGGTGCCATACCCGGCTGGAGTCAGGATTTTTATCACGATGAATCCCGTTCCGGTGGAGCCCTGACCGATCTTCATATTCATGACGTGGATTTCATTCTTTCCACTTTCGGATCTCCTGCGACGGTGACGACCAGTGGTAACCGCAATCAGATGATGACAACGTACGCCTACCCTGAAGGTCCCTCTTCTGTCACAGCGGAGGGTGCGTGGTATCCCGCGGCCAGTTATCCCTTTCAAATGCGCTATCGGGTTTCCTTTGCTGATGGGGTCGCAGATTACGACCTTGCACGGGAGGGACGGGAGTTGCTTCTTTATCAGGGAGATTCGGTGGAGGAGATCGAACTGACTCCGACCGGTGGATATCAGTTGGAGATCGAGCACTTTCTGGCTCTGGTCAGAGGGGAGTCCCCAACACCTGCTCCGACCTTGGCGGAGGCGGCAAATGTGGCACGGTGGATTCAGGCGGAGGCCCGAAGTCTCTCCAGTGGCCTGGCGACAGAAAGAGATCCCTCCTGACAGAGGGGGGGCGGAAATGAAAAGTGGTGTGATCCGGGGTTCGGATCACACCACTTTTTTATGCTGAGACAGCCTTGCTAGTTGCAGTAAGGGTGCTCAAGACAGTCGGTCGGCTCCTGATCTGCGGCGATTCCGCAATCCGGGAACGGTGCGGAAGGTGCCGCTCCGTCAAGGAACTGGTAACTGATCACGAAGACCGGGTCTGCTGTGTCGTAGAGACCGTCGCCATTGGCGTCGTTGGCGGCCAGGCAGTTGTAGGTCGGTCCACCCAGGAAGAGATCTGAGAGCATCCAGATCGCATCGGCGACGTCATTGCGACCGTCCGCATTGGCGTCACTGCGCAGGAATGGAGTGACCGAAACCGCTTCAAAAGTGAGCGAGGCATCGTTGAGCTGGGCAGCCAGTGAGTTTCCACCGACCACCATGACGTTGCTGACAGGAGGGGATCCGAGTCCACCGGACCATGTCAGAGCGGAAGATGCTCCGTCCTCGTCTCCTGCCAGAGCTCCGGCAACCGTGGAGTAATCGGCGATGACGGCGGTCTCACCTGCAGTGCTGAAGGTGATCGTCTCGGCACCAATGAAGGAGTAAACGACTCCACCGGTCCAACCGTCGGTGTAGATGCTGAGTTCAGCGAATCCGGGGCCATTGCCTCCGTCGAGAGCCGCCACGGATCCGGTGAAGGAAACGGAGGTGGCTTCGAGAAGGGCCGGGTCATGGGCCAGGCCCATGGAGAAGCCCTGAGTGGCATTCGGGAACGGAGTTCCCAGTGCACTGTTGTCAATCTCGGCAATGGTGACGTCGATGCTGAAGGAGGCATTGCCGTCGTCCGGCGAGTAATTGACGGTTCTGTCGGAAGCGGTGTAGGAGTAGCCCGGATCGGGGATGTCGATCACGGTGATGGATCCACTGTTTGTTGAAGGAGTATTGGAAGATCCGCCAACAACGACCACCGTGCTGACCGGCGGTGATCCAAGGGTTGAGCAGTAATCGAGGGGGAAATCTCCCGGAGAAGCTCCGCCGTCGATATCGTAGCTGGTGCTGGCCATAAGGAATCCACTGGTTCCACCAGCAAGAGTTGCGCAGCCGGTGAAGCAGATGACGACTCCCTGAGTCCAACCATCCGAGTAAAGGCTGCCCTCAAGGAAGTCCGCTGGACTGCCATTTTTGACGGTGGAGGTACTGTTGGCCGCACCATCTCCAGTGCCGATGGCTGTAGCGGTTACTTCGGGTCCATTACAAACACCCAGAGACCAGCCCTGGATATCGCCTGCCCCGGCGTCCAAGGTGAAATCGACCGTGACTGATGAACCTGCGGCTCCGGAAGCGGATCCCCCGTTCATCGTCTGTGATTCGGCAGTGCCGAAGGGGAACAAAGTCATGACCGCGAAGATCATGGCATGTGAAATAAAACGTGACATCGAACGAATTCCTCCCATGGGTCGATAAAGAACGACAGGTCTCAGAAGTTTGAATATTTACTTTGGGCCATAATTCTGGCCGTTAGTAAGTAGTTTCTTTGTGTTTACAGGGGGATTCAAGTACTAGTTTGTAAAATTCGCACGAGAAAATGTCACTGGAGGAGATTGGGGCTAAAGTTCTTTAATGGTGATATTACGGAACTTTAGGGGCGTTCCATGGCTTTGAAGTTCTATGGGACCGCGGATGGGGAGCGGCTCGTTCCTCCTCCAATAGTTTTCCAGGGGAGTGTCTTTTACAACTAACCTGTCATTCAAGTATACGGTGACGCGATCCGCCTTCATCAGGATGCGGAAGTGGTTCCAATCCCCAAGGGGTGAATCAGCCACTTCCAGAGGGTTCGCCCCCCCTTTTTGATTGTTGAAGAGTCCTCCGGAGCCGACTGGGTTTTTCAGGTGATCCCAGATCTGGACCTGCGGGCAACCCCTCAAGTAGACCCCGCTGTCACCTCCCGGGGTGATCTGCCACTCCATTTGCAACTCAAAATCTCCATATTCCTTTTGAGTCACCAGATGGCTGCCTTTGCCGTCGAAGCACAGGACTCCGTCCTCCACTTTCCAGTGCCGGCGCATCTTTTCATTCGCTTCGTGTTGGAGCTGTGTTTTCTCTGCGGCGCCCATGTTCTGTAACTGATAGGGGTTTGCAACCAGCCCCTGCCATCCATTCAGGGAGACTCCGTCGAAGAGAGAGATCTCCCGGGAGTGGGTTTCAGGGCCAATTGAGGCGATTCCGGAGCAGCCTGCGATCAGTGCAGGCAGGATCAGTGCTGGAAGGATGAAACACAGAGGGGTCCTCAGGGTGAGTAATCGGGTCTTCATCGGTCATTTCCTTCCGTTCATGGGTTCAGGGGTCGGTCATAGCCTCGGAAGATCACAGACCTTACGATCTTTTCCCTGTTGATCCGCCATGGAGTCGAAGCTGGATGGGGTTCTGGCAGGCCAAATCGGGCCTGGTTCGCATTTTTCAGTCGAGACCCGTCGGAGTCTGCCTCGGTTGACGACCTCTGTCACAGGAAGGGTAACCGTGACTCAGCCCCTCGATAAAGTTCTGAATTTCAAATTGTCGCTGATGATGTTTCTCCAGTATGCGATCTGGGGGGCATGGCTGCCGCTGTTGTACCCCTATCTCAAGAATCACATGAAGTTTGCCGACGGAGACATTGGCAACATGTTCGCGGTGGGTGCCGTCGGTGCGATTCTGGCTCCCTTTATCGCCGGTCAGATCGCGGATCGATTCTTTCGGACGGAGCATTTCCTGGCACTCAGCCATCTGGCCGGTGCTGCGGTGGTTTGGCAGTTGGCTTCCATCGAGCCCGGCGAGGGGGCTGTGAACCAATTCCTGATCTTCAGCCTGATCTACAGTTTGATCTATTCACCAACTCTGTCGTTGACGAATTCCCTGAGTTTTCATCATCTTCCCGATCGGGATCGCGACTTTGGTCGTGTTCGGGTATGGGGCACGGTGGGGTGGATCGCAGTTGGAATCATCATCGGCCAACATCTTCTCAAAAGTTATGCTGGGGGAGATTTTGCCAATGCGGCGAGTCCCGAGGTTTATGCGGGCTACGCTGATGCGTTCAGACTGTCAGCCATCATCGGTGCAGGAATGGGAATCTTCTGTTTTCTGCTTCCTGCCACGCCGCCCGGAGGCAAAGCGGAGGACAACGCAACCTTTGCCGCTCTGGGTGAGGTCAAGCGCCAGCCTTTGCTGACCCTTTTTGCTCTTGCGGTGCCGATCTCCTGTATCCATCAGTTCTACTTTGTTCACACATCCGGATTCCTGGGCACACTGCAAACGCAGTTGAATGACGCCGATCTCGCGAACTCCATCAATACCCTGTTTGGTATCGGTGGCGGAGGCCTGATGACGGTGGGTCAAATGAGTGAGATTCTGGTTCTCGCGATGATTCCCCTGCTGGCCAGCAAGTTTTCGCGGAAACAACTGCTGCTCATGGGATTGATCGCCTATGCCTTGCGCATGGCCATCTTCGCTTATGCCCCGGGTTGGCTCGGTGAATCTGCCATGGGGCTGGTACTAGTGGGAGTGGCTCTGCACGGATTCTGTTTCGGCTGCTTCATCTTTGTCGCCTTCATGATCGTCGATGAAGAGTGCCGGATGGACATCCGTGCCAGCGCACAGAGTCTCTTTAATCTGGTGATTGTCGGAATCGGCATCATCGTGGGCAGCAAGATCGCCACAAGCGTCTCTGTTTGGGCGAATGACACCAGTGTGATCACTGAGGGGACGCCCTGGCATTTGCCTTATGAGCGTCTCTTCTCGATTCCGATGTGGGCGAGTGTGATCTGTATTGGAATCCTGCTCTTGTGCTACCCCTCTGGATCCAACTCCGACAACGAAGAAAAAACGGCCTCATGAACGACTCCCTTGAATCCATCGATCGCAGGAAATTTCTGTCCCTTGCCGGTGCCGGTTTGGCCGCTGGATTATCCGGTTGTGGCGGATTGAGTGTGGGAGGCTATCAGTTGATTCCTGGACCTCAACCCCCGCAGACATTCGACATCTCTCTGGCGGAGTGGTCTTTGCACCGAACTCTTCGCAAGGGCGAGATGACGAACCTCGATTTTCCCCGGGTCACCCGGGAGAAGTTTGGCCTCGATGCGGTGGAGTACGTCAACAGTTTCTTCAAGGACAAGGCCCGAGATGAAGTCTACCTCAAGGATCTTCGACAGCGCTGTGAAGACCATGGAGTCAAAAGCCTCCTGATCATGTGCGATGGCGAAGGAAATTTGGGAGACCCGGACGACGCGGCTCGCTCACGGGCCATCGAAAATCATCATCGCTGGATCGATGCCGCGAAGTTTCTCGGTTGTCACTCCATCCGCGTCAATGCCGCGAGCTCCGGCAGTTACGAGGAGCAGATGCGACTTGCAGCGGACGGTCTGTCCCGGTTGACCGAATACGGTGCTTCCCAGGGACTGAATGTCATCGTTGAAAATCATGGCGGACTTTCTTCGAATGGGGCATGGCTCGCTGGAGTCATGAAGATGGTGAACCATCCCCGATGTGGAACGCTGCCCGATTTCGGCAATTTCAACCTCGGCAACGGAAAGACCTACGACCGTTATCAGGGGATTGAGGAATTGATGCCCTTTGCCAAAGCGGTCAGTGCAAAGAGTCACGAGTTTGATGAGAATGGAAACGAAGTTCACACGGATTATCGAAGAATGATGAGACTCGTCCGTGATGCCGGATACCAGGGCTACGTCGGCATTGAATTTGAAGGCCCCGGTGATGAAGCCGAAGGCATTCTTGCGACCAAGAGACTTCTCGAAAGGGAACGCGATCGCTGGTGGCAAGATGATGAAATCAAGAAATCCTGAATTGAAAAGCAGAGAGGAACCTGCAATGACACAGCAAAATCAAAATGCGGCACCCCAAAACGGCCGCAGGGACTTTCTCAAGGGTGCAGCTCTTGCTGCAGGAGCGATGGCCGTCACCGGTTGTGTTGCTCCGGGAGCGGCGCGGATCGGCGCGGTACCGGGAACCATCGGAACCGCCCGCACTCGAACTCCAGTGGGAGAAGACGGTCTGGTCAATATCGCCATTCTGGGCACCGGCGGCATGGGTGGGGGTCACATCGATTCCTTCATGCGCTTTGCCAAGAAGGGTGAGGAGAAGGTTCAGATCGTTGCGGTCTGTGACGTCAATACGGTTCGCCGCAAGGTGGCCGAAGACAAGGTCAACAACAGTCAGGGTGGAGAGGTGGCGGTCTACACCGATTACCGCGAGATGCTCGAGAGAGATGACATTCACGGAGTGGTCATCGCCTCACCGGAGCACTGGCATGGCAAGCAGGCAGAGGACTGCCTTCTTGCGGGTAAAGACGTTTACCTCGAAAAACCGATGACACTGAACCTTCCCGACGCCCTGCGCCTGCGGGAAGTGGTTCGGAAGAATCCGGATGTCCTGATTCAGGTGGGCACCCAAAAGATCATGTTGCCCAAATACAAGGCGGCTCAAGAACTGATGGGACGCGGGGACATCGGCAAGATGACCTTCAGCCAGACCTCATACTGTCGCAACTCCAAGAATGGAGAGTGGCTCTACTACGGCATCGATCCCAAGGTACAACCGGGTGAAACTCTCGATTGGGATATGTGGTGCGGCCCTCTGGGCAAGAGGGAGTGGGATCCGGCGTTCTATGCACGCTGGCGCCGTTACCGGGATGCCTCGACGGGCATCATCGGAGACTTGCTGGTCCATGAGGTGACTCCGTTGGTCATGGCTCTCGACCAGGGCTGGCCGACACGCGTGGTCGCGACCGGCGGTCACTATGTCGACAAGGCGATGGAAAACCACGACCAGGTCAACCTGCAGGTACAGTTTGAAAAAGGACATACCCTGATCGTTGCAGGATCGACCTGTAACGAAAATGGTCTGGAGACGATGGTTCGTGGCCATATGGGAACCGTCTACCTCAATGGCGGAAACTGCAAAATGGTTCCGCAGCGGATCTTTGCCGACGATGTTGACCCTGAAGAGGTCGTCTGTGAAAACATCGGCAATGATCAGGATGCCCTGCGCAAGAATTGGCTCGATTGCATCCGTACCCGTCGCCAGCCCGACTCCAATGTCGAGTTGGGAACCAAAGTGATGGTGATCGTTGATCTGGCTTCCCGTTCGATGTGGGAAGGCAAGGCCTTCGAGTTTGACCCGGCCACGATGACGGCCTCCGCCATCGGCTAGGGGGTGGACTTGTTGGAGCGCGGCGCCCTCGCGGCGATGGGGACACGATTTGAAATCATCGTCGCGGGGGAGCCCGGCTCCCACGCGAGGGCTTCCATCGAGGCAGCCCTCGCTGAGATTGAGCACTGTCACAAGCTCTGGAGTCCCTTCAGCGGGGACAGCATGTTGGCTCGTCTCCACGATCCCATGCGTGAAGTGGTCCCCATCGATGGGTTAACGCTGGAACTGCTGTCTCTCTGCGAAAGACTGGAACGGGAGACCGGTGGAGCCTTCTCGGCGACGGTGGGTTCTGTTCTGGCTTCCCGTGATCCCCGCAGGGAGTGCCATGAGGGGGCAGGGGTTCCTGAGGGCCGATCCGCATATGAAATCCATGACCAGCCTCCCTGCGTACGAATCCTCCATCCCGATGTCCGTTGGGATTTCGGAGCCATCGCCAAAGGTTTTGCTCTGGATCTCGCCGTGGAGGTCCTGCGGGAGTCGGGAGTGGAAAACGCATTTTTGCATGGGGGATCGAGCAGTATCACCGTATTGGGCAGTGCTCCGGGATTGACCGGTTGGGACGTCCAGCTTCCTCATGGAGAAGTGGTTTCGCTGCAGGACGGGCAGAGCCTCGGTGTCAGCAGTGATGCCGGAAGCTACGAGGGAGATCATTTGATCGACCCTTTCGGCGGAGAATGGATCGAGAGTCAGTCCATGGGCTGTTGGGTCCTTGGGAAAAGTGGTGCGGAAGTGGATGCATGGGCCACCGCGCTCCTGGTTTCCCGACTCCGTTCCACAACAGCAACGAATCCCGGTAATGAGGGGGAAGACTGGGGCTTCTTCGAGCACCCCCGTTCAGAGAAGCCTGTCCATGATGAGACTGCTGAAGTGCAAGTCTCTTCATTGGTTGCTGAATCCCCTCGTGATTGCGGGTTCAGGAAAGAAATTTGACCGACGAGAGAAACCTATCGGGGAAAGGATCCCCACTGGAGGAAACATGGCGACTGATCGCAGAGAGTTCATGATTCAAAGTGCCGGTGCTTTGGCGGGGGTAGCCCTGCTTCCGGGTTTGGAAGGCTGGGCCCGATCCATCGAGGATGGTTATCCGGTGGGAATCATCGGTACCGGTCGCCAAGGGCGGGCCATCGCTGCTGAATTACAAAAGATCGGTGCAAAGATCGTGGCGATCTGTGACAACGATGCTCCCCGTCTTCGCAGCGGCAGTCGCCGGGTCAAGGAAGCGAAGACCTATTCGGATGCCGCCGAAATGCTGGCCACGGAAAAAGGAATGGAAGCGGTCTTCGTGGCCACTCCCACCCATTTGCATCGGGAAGTGGTGGAGGCAGCCATCGCTGCAGGGAAACACGTGTACTGTGAGGCTCCCCTTGCCCATACCATCGAAGACGCAAAGGCCATCGCAATGGCTGCTCGAGGCAGCTCGAAAGTGTTTCAGGCTGGACTGCTGGCCCGTTCGAACCCGGTGTACTCTCTGGCACGTTCCTTCTATCGCACCGAGGCGTTTCTCAAACTGGTCTCCATGAGAGGGCAAAACTCGCGCAAGGACAGTTGGCGTCAGGCGGCATCCACGGCCGAGCGTCAGGCTCGTCTCGATTGGCGTTTGAATGAAGCCACTTCAACCGGATTGCCGGGTGAGTTGGGGACCCACCAGTTCGATGTTTTCCACTGGTTCACCGGCAAGTATCCGGTGCGTGTGCAGGGACGTGGGGGAGTTCTGGTTTGGGAGGATGGTCGCAAGGTTGCCGACACCGTCAATCTCGTTCTCGAGATGGAAGGCGGAGAATGTATCGAATATCAGGCGACTCTCGGCAACTCCTATGGCGGGCGCTATGAAGTGCTCCATGGAGTCAACTCCGCGTTCCGATTGGCCTGGTCCCATGGCTGGATGTTCAAGGAAGCGGATGCGGCAACTCAGGGATGGGAAGTCTATGCCAATCGTCAAAGATTCTTCAATGACGAAGGCATCACCCTGATTGCTGACGCAACCAAGTTGGCAAGCCAGAATAAATTGAAGGATGGTGTGGGACTTCCCCATGATTCTCTCTACTACGGAATCATGGATTTCCTCACCAGTTGTCAGGAAGAGAAGTTCCCTACGACGGGAGCAGGTGAGGGGTACCGGGCTACCGTGGTGGGCATTGCTGCTCACAGGGCAGTGGTGGAGGGGACGACCGTGGAAATCTCCCCTGACGACCTGAAGGAGGCCTGATTTGAAAATCGGAATCGGAGAGGGGCTTCACTCTCTTCCATTGGGAGCGCGACTGGGTTTGACGGGATTGTGCATCGTTCTTTTGGGCGGGCTCTTTGCCAGCTTCCAGCATATGAAGAATCACTATGCCGATCGCGATGCCAAACCCGAGTTTTCCACGGACGATGTCGTCAGTGCCTATCATGGTCTCGACAGTCCTGCCCCACTGAAAGTGGCCATCGAGAGTGGGCATCCTGAAACCCTTCCGCAAGAGCAACGTGACATCCTTCTCAGCTGGTTGACGGGGGATCGTGTACTCATGAAGTATGACAGTGAAGACTGGCCTCAGGTTCCGGCAGATATTCTGGATGAATATTGCCTCTCCTGTCATACGCGTGATCTGGCAGAGCAACAGGGGATTCCTGCCCTCGAATATTTCGACGATATCAAGCCACTGGTGATTTCACGCAAGGTGGAGAGAACTCCGGATGAAATCCTTGCAGCATCGACCCACGCTCACGCCCTGAGCATGTCGATTCAGGGGATCGTGGTGCTGTTTCTGGCTTTGCTGACTGCGTGGCCGACAAAGGGGATCAGTCTTCTTTGTGCATTCATGGGCCTGGGTCTGGTCGGTGACATCGGGGGTTGGTGGCTCGCCCGATACAGTGCATCATTTGTCACCATGATCATGATATGCGGAGCGGCATACAGCGGCGTACAGACCCTGTTGCTCGGCGGGATCATCTGGGACACCTGGCTCGGTCGGGGAAGCTCAAAAGAGCAAGACCAGAGCTGAACAGATCAAAAACGCTCTTCGAAGGAGGAACGATGACTTCAAAATCCTCAGGAACTCACCGCAGGGATTTTCTCAAGGGTGCGGCAGCCACTGCGGCGCTGGCTGGATTGGCACCGGGTCTTTCCATGGGAATGGGCCCTGTTTCCGGATCGGATGAGATTCGTGTCGGATTGATCGGTTGTGGTGGTCGCGGTTCCGGTGCTGCTGACAACTGTGTGAAAGCAGCAGACGGAGTCAAAATCGTCGCCATGGCGGATCTGTTCCGCGACCGACTGGAGTCGAGTCGCAGTCATTTGATGGGACTTGGAGACAGTTTTGACGTACCTGAAGAGCGCTGTTTTGTCGGCTTCGATGCCTATCAGCAGCTGCTCGCCTGTGATGTCGATCTGGTCATCCTTGCGACTCCTCCGGGGTTCCGTCCGATGCACTTTGAAGCAGCCATCGAGGCGGGGAAGCACGTCTTTATGGAAAAACCGGTAGCCACCGATGCACCGGGAATCCGCAAGGTTCTGGCAGCAGCCCGAAAGGCCAAGGAAAAGAATCTGGCCGTGGTCGCCGGAACCCAGAGACGCCACCAAAAGGGATACATCGAAACGATGGAGAGAATCCACGATGGAGCCATCGGTGAGTTGGTCGGCGCCCAGGTCTATTGGAATCAGGGCGGTCTGTGGGTCGTTCCGCAGAACAAGGAAATGTCGGACATGGAGTGGCAGTGTCGAAACTGGCTCTATTTCACCTGGGCCAGTGGCGACCATATCGTCGAACAGCACATTCACAATATTGATGTCATGAATTGGGCTTTCGGCGGTCCTCCGAAGAAAGCGTTGGCGATGGGAGGAAGGCAGGTCCGTACCGGAGAACAGTATGGAAACATCTTCGATCACTTCGCCGTCGAGTTTGAATTTGAAGGCGGTGTTCGTGCTCTCAGCGAATGTCGCCAGATCGACAACTGCTGGAATCGGGTTTCGGAGAAGATCATCGGAACTGAGGGAACCGCCAACCCTTCAGGAAGTATCTCCAGCAGCAAGAATGGTGACTGGCGTTCCAGCGGCGGAGGAAAGAATGCCTACGTCCAGGAGCACACGGATCTGATCGAGAGTATCCGTCGTAATGAAGTTCTGAATGAGGGCGAGACGGTCGCGATGAGCACCCTGACCGCCATCATGGGCCGCATGAGTGCCTACACCGGCAAGGAAGTGACCCTCGAGTTCGCTCTTCAGTCGCAGGAAAGCCTGTTGCCCGAAAAATGGGAGTTTGGACCTCTGGCCACACCTCCCATCGCAGTTCCCGGAAAAACCCCGTTGATCTGATACTGAAGGAGACTCCATGGATCGTCGCACCTTTATGACTCTGACCGCACTTGGATTGCTGGGAGGGTGTGCCAACACCATGACCGGAAGTCGAAATCCCTGGGCTGGAAATTACCCGTCGCTGGTGGGAAACAACCGATCCAAAATTCTGAAGTGTCTCAAGATCGGTATGGTCAATGTCGAGGGAACCCTCCATGAAAAGTTCCAGCTTCTGAAAGAAGTCGGTTTTGACGGAGTGGAGATGGATTCTCCTTCCGGAGTCGATTGGGACGAAGTGGTTCAGGCTCGTGATGATACCGGGTTGGTGATTCCGGGAGTGGTTTGCTCAACTCATTGGGGAAAGCCGCTCTCCTCTCCCGACCCGGCGGTTCGCAAGTCCGGTATCGAGGGAATGGAAACGGCACTCAGAGACTGTCGAAAGGTGGGTGGCTGGACCGTTCTTCTGGTTCCCGGTGTGTGTAACAAGGAAGTTTCTTATGAGCAGGCCTGGGAGAGATCGACGGAGGCGGTCAAGGAGTTGATTCCTCTCGCCGAGGAATTGAAAGTTCAGATTGCTTTCGAAAATGTCTGGAACAACTTTATCACCAAAGCGGATGAGGCCGTTCGCTATGTAGACCAGTTTGAGAGTCCGACGGTGGGTTGGTATTTCGATACGGGCAACATTGTTCGTTACGAAGAACCGGTCGACTGGGTCCGTAAACTGAATTCCAGAATCCTCAAACTCGATATCAAGGACTACTCTCGCAAACTGATGGAAGCGGAGGGGGTCTGGGCCGGTTTCCGATGCAAGATCGGGGATCCGGACTCGTCGGTCGGTTGGGCTGCCGTCATGGCTGAAATCCGCAAACTCGGTTTCTGTGGCTGGGGTTCGGCGGAAGTCTCCGGTGGAGGCAAGGAACGCCTGGCAGACATCTCGAAAAGAATGGACGACGTTTTCAACCGCTGAGATGGGTGTTTGGAAGTCTGCTCCCCAGTGAATACAATAGGGTTCCACCTTAAAGGAATACCTGTTCGGAGGAAGCATGATTTTCAACGCAAGTCTGCCTTGCAGATTTCTGTTGGTTTTGATCGTTTTGATTCTGCCGCAATGTTTGCCTCATGGGGTTCATGGCCAGGAGTCCTGGACCAACTGGGAGAGTCCGCCGGTTCATCCGATTGAAAAGGTTCCCGGATCTTCCCTGCTTTTGGCAGTCAATACGGCGGATGGACAACTGGAGGTTCACGACGTCTCCGGTGGCAACCTGGCTCCGTTGATGTCGATTCCGGTAGGTCTTGATCCTGTTTCGGTCAGAGCCCTTTCTTCTTCCAAGGCGTGGGTCGTCAATCGCATCTCAGACAGTATCAGCATCGTTGATCTGGATCGGGGTGTGGTCGAATGGACCATCCTGACACCGGACGAACCGGCGGATGTGGTTTTTGCCGGTTCCCCCTTGCGTGCATTCGTGTCCTGTTCCGGAACGGATCAGGTTTTGGTTTATGACCCGCTGCAGCCGCGACCGGTTCCACTGGCAACGCTGGAAATCATTGGCGAGGAGCCGCGGGCACTGGCAGTCAGTCCTGATGGCATGACCGTCTATTGCGCCATTTTCGAATCGGGTAATGCGACGACGATTCTGGGTGGAGGACTGGAAATCAGCACGACTCTGGCGTTTCCGCCGAATGTGGTCAATCACCCCTCGGGTCCCTATGGAGGAGTCAATCCTCCTCCCAACGCCGGATCTTCTTTCGTACCGCCTCTCAATCCACTGGCGGGAACCCCTCCTCCGGTGGGATTGATCGTCCGTCGTGTGGCCCCGGGAGTCTGGCTCGATGACAACGGGGGCGACTGGTCCAATTTGGTCTCCGGTCCCCAAGCGGATTTGAGTGGACGCCCCGTGGGTTGGGATCTCACAGACAATGATGTGGCCGTCATCGATACCGCCACTCTTTCCGTCAGCTACATCGGTGGATTGATGAATATTTGCATGTCATTGCAAGTGCGATCGAGTGACGGTGCTCTTTCGGTCATCGGTACGGAGGCTCACAATGAGGTCCGGTATGAACCGAATTTGAATGGCAACTTTATTGACGTTTTGCACGCCATGATCACACCCGGGGGGGCGTCTGTTTCCCTCAACGATCTCAATCCACATCTGCCTGACAGTGGTTCCTCGGTTCCTGCGGATCTCCGTGAAATCAGTCTCGGTGATCCCCGGGCTCTGGTATGGGATTCCACAGGCGAATTTGCCTATGTGGCAGGTAAAGGCTCCAACAATGTCATTCGCCTGTTGGCCAATGGAGAGAGGGATCCCGGTTTTGCTCCCATCGAGGTGGGGGCAGGGGCGACGGGACTGGTTCTCGATGGAGACACCTTGTACGTCCATGAGCATTTTGACGCTGCGGTATCGCAGGTCGATCTGACCTCGGGACAGGTGTTGAACAGAATCAATCACCACGATCCGACTCCGGTGCCGGTGAAGGAGGGCAGACGTTTTCTTTACGACACCCATCTGACTTCCGGAATGGGGCAGGTTTCCTGCGCCTCCTGTCATGTGGATGCCCGAACCGATCGCCTTTCCTGGGATCTGGGGGACCCTTCCCATGACATCGAACTCTTCACGGAGATTTGCAACATGGGGCTGCCACTTTCACCTCCCGGAGCCTGTGAAGATTTTCATCCGATGAAGGGGCCGATGCTGACGCAAACGATGCAGGACATCATCGGCAAGGAGCCTCACCATTGGCGTGGTGACCGCGCTGGAATCGAGGCATTCGGAGGGGCCTTCATGCTGATCAATGGAGATGATCAGCCGGTTGTGGGGGCTGATATGCAGCTCTTCGAGGATTTCCTCGCTTCGATCCACTTTCCTCCCAATCCCCACCGAAACCTGGACAACTCCCTTCCGGTGGCTCTCGAGTTGGATGGGCACTTCACCACCGGTCGCTTTGGATCGGAAGGCGATCCTCTGGGAACCGGTAACGCCCAGAATGGACTCGATCTCTATCGCACAGCGGGACTCGACGGCGGATTACAGTGTGTGACCTGTCACACACTGCCGATCGGAATCGGCCCCAATGCGGTACTCTCCGGTCCCATCTCGATGACCGAGTTGCCCGATGGCCCCATGGGTGAAAAACACCACGGCATCGTCAGTGTCGATGGTTCGAGTCAGCCCCATTTCAAGATTCCCCAACTGCGAAACATCTACAAACGCAGCGGATTCAATACGACTCAGATGTCGAATACGACCGGTTTTGGATTTCTGCACGATGGCAGTGTCGATTCCATCGAGCGCTTTCTCAGCGAGCCCGCTTTCGATATCCAGAATGATCAACAGTTGGCGGACCTGGTCGCCTTCATGCTGGCATTTTCCGGTTCGGATCTTCCGCAGGGGAGTTACTCGACCCCCTTTGAACCGTTGGGAAGTCCGAGTCAGGATTCCCATGCGGCAGTGGGCAAGCAGGTCACTCTCGACAGCTCCAACAATACCGACCCGGGTTTGTTGGGGGTGATAGAGTTGGTTCGCCAGCAGGCTGCTCAGGGCAAGGTCGGTCTGATCGCCCGCCATAACACTGTCAATGGCGTTCGGGGATACGTGTTGGTGGGCAGTGGAAACCTGATGCAGTCTGATCGGATCAGCGAGAATTCGAATCTCAATCTGCTCATGGCAGCCGCTTCTGATACCGAAGAGCTGACGATCATGGCGGTTCCGATCAACTCGGCGATTCGTCTGGGAATCGATCGGGATATGGATGGGGCATTTGATGGAGACGAAATCCTCGGTTGCTCTGATCCCGCAGATCCAACCTCATTGCCCGGAAATTGTGGTCAACCGGTCTTTATTCGCGGTGATGGAAACCAGGATCTGGCCCGTGACATTTCCGATGTGATCTCGACACTCAGCTATCTTTTCAGTGGAGCAGGAACCACCTGTGAGGATGCCCACGATTCCAATGATGACGGAACCATCAACATCGCGGACGCGGTGCAGTTGCTGGGTTACCTCTTCAGTGGGAATGGGGAGCTTCCCCTTCCCGGTGGAAACTGCGGGGAAGATCCCACCGCAGATGGTCTCGGTTGCGATGCTTCCGGTTGCCCCTGATCGAGAAGCAGGATTTTTCGCCTAGAGGGGCCAGATCACGGGGATCAGCCAACCGGCGATGGCCCAGAGGATGATGACCAGGGGAGCCCCGACACGGGCGAAATCGGTAAACTTGTAGCCACCTGCACCGTAGACCAGAGTGTTGGTCTGGTAGCCGACCGGCGTCAGGAATGACAGTGAGGCTCCGAAGGCCACGGCCATGATGAAGGGCTCGGGGCTCACCTCCAGTTGCGATGCGATCTTCAGGGAGACGGGGACGAGGACTGCCGCCACGGCAGCATTGGAGATCATCTCGGTCAGCAGTGCTGCCACGATCAGAGTGACCACCACGAGTCCCTCCGCTCCGAGTGTTCCCTGTAATCCACTCACCTGTTCGGCGATCCATTGGGCGGCTCCGGTTTGATCCATCGCCTGACCCATCGCCAGCATGCCAGCGATAAGGACGAGGATTCTCCACTGTATTGACTCGTAGGCCTTGGTCCCCGAGATGCAGCCACTGAGAATCATCAACACTGCCCCGCCGAGGGCGATGGCAGCCATCGGCAGTGCCTGTGTACCCAAGAGGATGGTGACCAGACAGAGAATCCCGATGGCGATGGGCGCCTTCTCTTTTTTGACCAGAACGTCCTCCACACCGGACATGAGGACGAGACCCTCTTCACCGCGAATCCGCTCCAGGCTGTCAGGGGTTCCCTGGATCAAGAGGACGTCACCGGTTCTCAGCGGGTGCTCACTGATTTTGCTTCTCATGTGCATGCCATGGCGCTGAATCGCCAGAACGTGCAAGCCGTAGCGACGGCGCAGTTCCACGGATCCGAGTGTCTGTCCCATGAAGCGGCTGTTGGGCAAGACCAGAAGTTCTGCCAGTTCCGCTTCTTTCTCCTGTGGAGTTCCCTGGGATTCAGAAACGATCTCAGCGAGGCTGGCGACGTCGCTGCCCTCCTGCAACTTCATCAGTTCCTCAATGGTGCCACTGATAACGAGGGCATCTCCCTCACGCAGGACCAGATCATCGAGGGGGGGCCAAATGATCGATTCACCGCGAATGACCTGAAGAATACGCACCTTGCCAGATGACGCGAGAAGGGTGTCGCCGAAGCGACTGCCAACCAGTTCTCCTCCGCGAATTTCAATCTCGGTGACGTATTCCCTTTGACGACGGTCTCCGCCAAGACTTGCGAGTGAAGTGATCGTCTGTCGTTCCGGAACCAATTTGGGGCCAATGAAGATCAGGTAGACGAGACCAATGATGGCCAGCAGTCCTCCCAGTCGGGTGAAGTCGAACATTCCCAGCTCGATTCCGGCAGATTCGCGGGCAATCGATGAAACGAGGATGTTGGTCGAGGTGCCGATCAGGGTGCAGGTCCCCCCGAGAATCGCAGCATAGGAAAGCGGGATGAGAATCTTGGACGGATTGACTCCGGTTTTCAGGCATGTTCCCAGAACCACGGGGATAAACATGGCGACGACGGGGGTGTTATTGAGGAACGCGCTGGCAACGAGAACGATGATCAGGATCAGAATCGTCAACAGGCCCTGATTGCCGCCGCTCCACTTGAGCAGGCGATTGGACAGAAATCCGAGGGCTCCGGTTCGCAGGAGTCCTTCACTGACCACAAAAAGGGCGCCTACACCGACAACTGCGGGGTGACCGAATCCTGCCAGTGCGGAACTGATGTCCAGAAGATCACTGCCAACTAGAAAGAGCAGCAGGCAGACGGCGACGATGTCGACAGCCACCAGCTCACTGGCAAAGAGCAGGAGGGCGACAACGAGAAGTGCGAGAACCTGAAAGATCGCTGGATCCATTCTTCGGCTCCTGTTCCCCGGGAGGGCACAAGTTGGTCAACTTGTCTGCGTATTCATGTCCCCGGACCACGCCGGAGGTTAGCCTGAGAGGATAACGGGGATCACCTCCTTCTCTCCAGTCCAATCCGTGAGAGTCAGGCAGGTTGTCTGGGATCTCCCCATCAGTGGAGGATTATGACGTCTGTTTCCGGCCTATCGGGAGAACGATTTGAAGTGGTCGTCGTCGGTGGAGGGCTCGCCGGATTGGCGACCGCTGCCTCTTTGTGTTCCCAAGGCTGTCATTCGATCCTCGTTCTCGAGTCTGAAACCGTGCCAGGGGCCCATTCCAGTGGGAAAAACGCCGGATTGGTTCGTCAGGCCGCTGAGGATCCTCAGACTACCAAGTTGTGTGTCAGGGGAGCCGAATTGATTCGGCAGCGGCATCAGCAATGCCCCGACCTTTTTCGACAATCCGGCTCGCTGATTATATCCGACGGTAACCATGTTCCCGCTTCCTCATGGGCTCAGGTGGAGCATCAATGTCTTTCTGAAGATGAAGTTCGCAGACATTATCCAGAACTCCAGGCCTGGCCGGGGGGGCAAGCTTATTGGACGCCGACCGATGGCATTATCGATGTCCCCAAACTTCTGGGAAGCCTGATGGAGGAGTTGGTTTCTGGCGGCGGAGCTGTTTCATTCGGAGCAGCTGCGGGTCGTGTCAGATATTTGGATTCCGGCGGGTTTCAGATCGAAGTGCACGATGGCTCCAGTCGGAATCGGATCATCGGGGAAATCCTGTGCAATCAAGTGGTCATTGCCAATGGAGCCTGGGCTGCAGAGTTTTCCGCGGCGAGCGGGATGCCCATCTCACTGAACGTGACCAATCGGGGTTGTTTGATCACGGAATCCGGGGGATTCGGAATTCAGGAGCGTCCGTGGATCTGGTCGGACCTTGCTGGCTGGTATCTCCGGCAGATGGGCGACTCCCTTCTATGGAGTGCCTGTGAAGAAGAAGAATCCGCAGCAGGGGTCCTGAATCTATCCACTGATCTGGCGGATTATTGGCGTGAAAAGGTGAAGAGCAGTTGGGGTTCATCCGGGCAGTCCCTGAATTGCCTCTCATCCTGGGTGGGGCAGCGGACCTTCTGTGCCGACCGCAAGTTTCTGTTGGGGGCGGATTCCCGGTGTGACGGCTGGCATTGGGCAGTGGGTCTGGGAGGACATGGAGTCACCTGTGCCCTGGCGGTGGGTGAGCGTGTTGCCGGCAGTGTGCTGGGCGATGACACGCCCGCAGATTGGGCCTGGTCCGAAGATCGATTTGTTTCCTCTTCCAAGAGTTTGTCTTGAGTTGAGCCCAAGGGGGCTGATGATTCATAGGTCCACGACCGGGGGGATACGGATTGTGGAGACCGATACCGGAATCTTCCAGTGAAGGATTTGAGGGGTTATGCCAAAAACAAAAAAGACTCGTGGTGCAAAAAAGAAGCAGGACATGCTGACGGCAAAAAACACTGATCGGCATGCACTGTATCAGAGTGCAGTTCAGGAACCCGAGGCAGATACAAGATTCATGGAAGAGGTCTTTGTTGCCAACTATGACCGGCGACCCATCCTGTTGCGCGAAGATTTTTGCGGGACCGGTTTCCTTTCGGCCACATGGGTCAAGGAGAAGTCGGATCGACGGGCGATCGGATATGATCTGGACGAGCCGACGGTGGAATGGGGGATGACCCACAACGTTGCGCCACTGACAGAAGATGAGCAGAGCCGAATTCAACTCAAGGTTGCGGACGTTCTCGAAGCGCCACTGGATCCCATCGACGTCGTATGCGCCATGAATTTCTCCTGGTGGATTTTCAAGAAGAAAGAGCAGCTTCTGAACTATTTCCGTTCTGTTCGCAAGAGCCTGACCGATGAGGGCGTTTTCGTACTCGATATCTATGGAGGAAGTGAAGCCTACATCGAAGTCGAGGAAGAGCACGACAAGGAGTTGGACGGCAAGGATTTCCTGTACGTTTGGGATCAGGACAAGGTCTGCGGTATCTCGGACGAATTGCTGTGCCATATCCACTTCAAGTTCAAGGATGGCTCTGCCATGAAGAAAGCCTTTACCTATGACTGGCGCAGGTATGGCATGCGCGAGGCTCAGGATCTGCTGCTCGATGCCGGTTTTGGCAAAGTGGATGTCTACTGGGAAGGCACCGACAAAGACGGCGATGGCAATGGTGAATTCACCAAGGAGACCCATGCAGAAAACACTGAAGCATGGATTGCCTATCTGGTGGCAACACCCTGAACCTGATTCACTGACCCTGATTCGCTGAGGTCAGTTATTCCGGGGTGACGCTGGCGGTCATCCAGCCGACAACACGGTGACCCGCTTCTTCAAGAGCACGAGTCGCAGCCCTCAGAGTGGCCCCAGTGGTCATGACGTCATCGATGAGGACGATTCTTGCAGCCTTCTCGTTGGGGAACAGGTACTGAAGAAATCGGGGGATTGCCGGATTCCGGCCCGGGTTTTTCTTCACGCTGAATCGTTGGGGAGGCAGGTTTCTTCTCTGCTGGGCACTTTTTCCGGCTTGGCTATCAATGCCGTTTTGCCTCAACAGTGATTTCTTTTTCAGCCCCAGATCGAAAGCCAATCCATCGGTCAAAGCTGCGGTCAACGGTTGCCCTTTGAGAAGGAGACGCCAAAGGCTTCTGGGGACCGGAATCAGCAATGGAGGAGGATCTGTCACTTGCCCGTTCCACTCGGGGGGCTGATTCCAGATCTGGGCCATCGCCCTGGCCAGGTCTCTGGCAAGATCGGGGCGATCACCATGCTTGGCCCTCAGGATCCAGCGTCGAAGAGTTCCATGATGGGGTCCCAGAGCCCTGAATGGACGAAGGGGGACACTGACCGGGCAAATGGGGCAACCGGTCGGCGTGGCACCGGGAAGGTGGAGGCAGCGGCCACAAATTGTCTCAAATGTCTCGAGTTCCAGAGCACAGGATTCACAAAGAGGGAAATCGTCCTGCAAAAATCGTCTGGGAGGCAATACGGCAGGGGGCAAAGGCGGCTGGGCACACAGCCGGCAACTCTCAGGCAGCCAGAGATTTTTCAGGGTTTCCAGAAGCCGGTATCGTTTCCGGACGTCCATTGATCCAGAACTGGTCGGCTCAACTGGACAGCGGGGAGGGATCACGCTATCTTTTCCATCTGTGCCGGTGTAGCTCAGTTGGTAGAGCAAAGGAATCATAATCCTTGGGTCCGGGGTTCGAGTCCCTGCGCCGGTACCAATTCAAAATTGAACTCCCGCGGAGCGACGCTTCCGGGAGTTTTTTCGTTTTCGGGCTGCCTGGCTCCCGGTTGTCGCTCCCACCCACTCTCTTGGGCAGGGACTTGTTTCGATGGCTCTTCGCTGTCATTTTCTCCTTTGTGAGACAAGGATTCCCGGTCATTGAATTGACCCTGTCGTCGAATCCTTCCGTGGAATCGCGGTGTTTTCAGGGAAAGAGCATCCCGCAAACTTCGTTCCAGAGAGGACCCGTTGGTGACAGACGAATCCCATCCCGGAACTGATTCAGGACGTCCTCCGATCGATGCCGAGTTGGTGCGCAAGACCGCTCGCCTCGCTCGACTGGAAATCGACGAATCTGAAATCCCGCAAATGGTCGAGCACATGGAAAAGATTCTCGATCTGGTCGCAGATCTGGGGATCGGTTCCGGTTCACAAAGTGACTCCTTTTCTGAAACAGAAGGAGAATCCACCCTTCCAGTCAGTGAATGGCGTGAGGATGTTGCTGCCACTGAAGGCCAGCCCGGCGGTCCCCGTGATCCGAAAGTGCTCGGCAGCAATGCCCCCGATTGGCGAGATGGTGCTTTCGTGACTCCCCGAGTTGTGGGAGGGGATTGAGATGAGTGAATCGGCCGATAGCGGAGTTTTGCCCGCACCTGAATCGACCAGTCTCGAAGTCATGGCCCATCTGAAAACGGGCAAGTGCACGACTGTCGAGTTGATTCGTCATTATCTCAAATATCTGGAAACGATAGGTCGCGATCTGGGAGCGGCGGTAGAAATCCTTTCCGATTCAGCACTGGCTGCAGCACAGGAAAGTGATACACGCAGGGCTTCCGGAAAACCTCTCGGTTGTCTGGAGGGAGTGCCCTTCACTGCGAAGATGAACATCGCTACCAGGGAGGGAACCACGGATGCCGCCAGTGGCATGCTTCGCGGTTTTGCGGCGTCTGAGGATTCCACTGCTGTTGCAAGGTTGCGTGCTGAGGGTGCCATTCTGGTAGGCAAATCCAACTGTGATGAATTTGCCATGGGAGCTTCCAACGAATCTTCCCATCACGGAGTGGTGCACAACCCCTGGGATCGAGACCGTGTTCCTGGAGGATCGAGTGGTGGAGCAGCCGCGCTCGCCGGAAGTTTTGGTTGGGCTTTTCATCTCGGAAGCGATACCGGTGGCTCAATACGTCAGCCGGCAGCCTTTTGTGGTGCTACGGGAATGAAACCCACATGGGGCAGGGTTTCGAGGCGAGGCCTGGTGGCCTTTGGCTCCAGTCTCGACCAGATTGGACCTCTGACACGGGATGCCCGAGATGCTCAGTTGGTGTTGTCTGTCATGGAGGGCAGAGATCCTCTGGACGCGACCAGCCAGTCCTTCAATCCTTCTGAAACTTCTTCCATGAAGCGAATCGGTCTCGTTTCCGAAGGATTGACGGAAGCCATCGCCCCAGAGATTCGTCAGCGCACGGTCGAAGTTGTCGAACGATTGAAAAAGATGGGGCATGAAGTGGTTGAGGTTTCTCTCGGGACCCTGTCCAAAGCCAATGCCTGCTATCAAGTGATCGCCACGGCAGAGGCGTCCTCCAACCTGGCAAGATTTGACGGGATCCATACAGGTCAGCGTGTGCAATCTGAAGACCTGGAAGAGTTGTACAGCAAAAGTCGAAGACAGGGATTTGGAGCAGAAGTTCGCCGACGCATCATGTTGGGAACTTTTGTTCTCTCCTCGGGTTACATCGATGCCTATTACGGCAAGGCCCAACAGGTCCGTCGTGAAATCCGTCAGGAGATGTTGTCTGCCCTCGATAAGGTGGACTCTCTCATGATGCCAGTCTCTCCCTTCGCGCCCTTCAGGATCGGTGAAAGAGTGTCAGATCCGTTGGCTCTTTATGCTTGCGACATTTTGACGGTGACTGCCAACCTTGCCGGTGTGCCTGCGGTTGCAATTCCCTGTGGATTTGATTCTGAGGGATTACCGATCGGTTTGCAGTGGATGGGCAAGCATGGGGACGATCATCGCCTCCTCGATCTCGCAACGAGTTTGCAGGACCAGGACGATTCATGGCGAGGGCTTCCGCCGGGAGGATCCCAATGAGCTGGACGACCGTCGTCGGACTCGAAATTCACGCCCAAATGGCGACTCAGACAAAGATGTTCTGTTCCTGCAGGCGAGGTTCATCGATTTCACCCAATGAAAGCATTTGTCCTGTTTGTGTCGGTTGGCCGGGGGCGTTGCCTGTTCTGCAATCAGAGGCGATTCGCTGTGCGATTCGGGCAGCGCTCTGCCTCCATTGTGACATTCAGGAATTCAGTCGTTTCGACAGAAAGAACTACTTCTATCCGGATTTGCCCAAAGGGTATCAGATCAGTCAGTTCTATCGACCCTACGCCCTGGGTGGGGTCATTCCTTTTGAGCGTGAAGATGGATCACCAGCCGAGTTACCCCTGGTACGGATTCATATGGAAGAGGACGCTGGAAAATCGATTCATGAATCGGATGGCACCAGCCGGATCGATCTGAACCGTTGCAGTTCTCCATTGTTGGAAATCGTGTCAGAACCGTTGCCGATGACGGGTAAAGAAGCGGCTTCCTGCGTACGTTCCGTCAGGGACCTCTTGCGCTGGGTGGGGGTTTGTGATGGAGACATGGAGAAAGGGAATTTGCGCTGTGACGTCAATGTCTCGGTCATGCCTGCAGAGAGCAGTGAATACGGTACTCGGACCGAACTGAAGAATCTGAACTCTTTCGTTTCCATCGAGCGTTCTGTTCTCGTTGAATCGGCACGGCAAATTGAAGTCTTGACCGGTGGAGGAGAGATCCGTCAGGAAACCCGTTTGTGGGATCAGGACCGTGAGATCACCGAGAGTATGCGCGGAAAAGAGGATTCCCCCGACTATCGCTATTTCCCGGAGCCGGATTTGCCTGTGGTGCAGATTGGTTCGCAGGATGTTGAGGAACAACGGGCCGCACTCCCGGAGATGCCGGAGGTTCGTTTGTCACGTTGGCTCAACGATTACGGCTTCCCTCAATTGGAAACGGTTCCCCTGATGGCTCGCCGGGCGAATGGTGACTATCTGGAGGAAGTGATTCAAGCGGGGGCTGATCCTGCCTCTGCAAGTAATTGGTTCAGGGGAGAAGTTCTCAGGCATCTCAATGACCGTTCAGAAAAGATTGAGGATTTCCCTGTCAAAGCCGCTGATCTGGCGGCATTGATTTCTGCCGTCAAGGAGGATCGCCTCAGTGGTGGAAGAGCGAAGTCTCTTTTGCAAGAGGCTCTGGATCCAGCTGTTTGTCTGAACTCGCTCATCGAAGAGGCGGGCAGTCAGGAACAGGATACGGATGCCTTGGCTGGGTGGGTCGACCAGGTCATGCAGGAGAATCCGGATGCGATTGCCAAGATCAAGGCGGGGGATATGAAACCCATGGGTTTTCTGATGGGACAGATCATGAAACTCAGTTCTGGACAGGCACATCCGAAGAAGGTTCAGGAACTGATTCGATCGCGATTGTCGTAGGATTTTGTCAGGGAGATGGAAGAAATCTCCGTGGTGGCCCTTCCGCCGTGATGACATATTCCGCACTCTTGTCAGCTCTCTGCAGTTGCAGTTTTGTTGCATCAAAGGGGTGGACGAGAATCATCGCTGGAACCTCCAGTTGATCGCCTGCGAAGTGGACCACCGTACCTGGCTCGGAATCGACCAAGACAGGGAATCGAAGGTTCATCGATTCGTCGTGCGCCGGATGTTCGAGGATCAGCGTTCTCAAGAATTGATGGCATGCAGCAAGATTTCCATCTGCCAGTGCTCTTTCTGCCGATTTTTTGAGCTGGGCTGCTTCCCTATCCGCTTTTTCCCATTCATCCCGCAGTGATCGGGACTCTTCCCAGGCGCCCTGTAACTCGGCACTTTTCAACATTTCCAGAGAACGGGAGTGCAAACCCAGGCGTCTGTACTTTCGAGCGTCGGCGAGAAGTTGAGCACGTTGACTGGCATAGTCATGTGCAAGATTTCTTTCCCGATCTGCGACGAGAGCTGCCGCTGTGTTGAGACCGCTTTTCCAGGGACCATCGGGCAAGAGGATCAACCATGGACGGGCGTTTCTTTGCCAATCGGATGGGGGGAGTGTCTCAGCGCTGGTAATCAGTGTCTGCAAACGGGATTCGGCAAGGATCACCATGCTGACAAGGGTGACAAAGAAAAAGATCAGTGCGAAACGCGGCAATAACCGCATCAGGTTCGGTAACCAGTTTCGTGGGGTGCCTTGTCGAGATTTTTTGAGACGCGAAAGACTTCGTGCCACTTTTCTGGCTCGATTGATACGTCCTTCATTGGCCAATCTGGAAGCCATTCGTTTCAAGGCTTCTTCTGAAGCTTCCATTTCGCCGTGGTCAATCAGGAACTCCAGGCGTAATTGTTGCATCTCCTCATCGTCGGGGTGCAGGGCTTCGAGGCTGTCCATCAATCGGAGAGCCCTTCTTTTCTGGCCACTGCGATAAAGGCGCGTCGCGATGCGGGTTCCCTCACGAATCTGATCACTGGAGTTCTTGTAGGTGGCGATCAGGTCCAGGCGGATCTGATCATCGTCAGAGGTGTCGATGGCTTCGCGTAGCCAGCGTCTGCCCAAGTCGAAATCTCCTGCGGAAAGATATTGCTCAGCAAGTTCTATGACCAGTTTTTGTCGCAGATCAGCCAGGTCTGATTTCCCAGATTCACCGGTGCTGACCTGGTCAAGTACCTCGATGGCCTCATTCAGGCATTTCGATTCCCGATGAGATTCAACAATTTTGAGGTGGGTTTGCCTTGCTGCTTCATCGTCACCAAGGAGTTGCTGGGTACTTGCTTTCAAATTAAGCAATGCAACAGGGTTGGCAGCCACTGGGAGGGCTTGTTGCAATTGATCCAGCAAGTCGTTTTGTTCTTTTGTGTTGAGTTGGGAGGGGTCGCAGGAATCGAACTCCGGGAGTCGTTTTTTCAAAAGTTTCCCACTTTGGAGTCCTTCAGACAGAACCCTCCAGGTGATATGCGGAACAAAAGGTGAACTCGAGATGATTTCTCGAAGATCCCTGAATCCATCGACCAAATCGAAGATCCTGTGGGAAACCCATGAATGCGTTTTTGACGGTGTTTCCTTGCCCAATGAAGACTGGATCAAGACTTCCTCAAGTGCTGGGAACAGATCATGGGCTCTGATCAGATCTTCAGAAACATGGTCAATCCTTTGAATCAAATCGGAGGCACTCAAGCTGATCGTCTGATTATCGACCTTGGGGATTGAAGTGGTCTGACCTCTTTCGAAGAGGAAACCGTCTTTGCAGAAATAGAATGAAAAGACGAGTTCCTCGATGAAAAGGGCATTCGATTCCCGATTCCTGTTGTTATCGAGAGAGCTCTTAAGAACAGACAGCCATTTGGTTGGGGAATGATCACCCTTTTGCCAGGACTCGAGTAATCGGTCAAGCTCGTCACTCTCGATGGAATCCAGCAGTTCAGGGGCTGTGGGGAACCAACTCATGGCTTGCCCGGTACTGACGTGAACGGTTTTTCCATCGAATGCGTATTTGCGGCAAAGCGACCCTTTTCCAACATGGAAATAGCCTGCTTCACCATTCATCAAGGCGTGCTTTAACAGGAGAAGAAACTCTTCCTTCATGCCTTACTTTCCGGAAAAGGACTGGACTCTTTTGGGGGCTGATTGGAGGGATTTCGCCCGTTGATAAAGGGGATCCCGCTCATTCATGTCCTGGACTTTCTGCCTGAGAATCTCAAATCCACGAGGAGCATTTGATTTTGCCAGTCCACGCAACACTGCTTCACGAGTGCGACCGCAATCCGATTGTAGTAGTGACTCGATGACGGTTTCTGATTTGGAATCCCCGGTTGCCGCAAGAGTTTCGATGCACAGCAACCGAAGTTCTCCACGGGAAGTCGAGATTTCCTGAATCAGCCATGGATGAGTTTCACGCATGTTGAGCTTGCGGAATGCAATGGCGAGTTTGGCTTTGCCCGCAGTGTCAGTGTTGAGCCAGGAACTGATCAGGCGAGCTCTCTGGCGAGTCGTTCCAGATTTCTCGAGATAGCGAAGCGTCAACCAGCTGACGGTTCCGTCCGGTGAATGGGGGACCAGTTCAGAGAGTCCTGCTGCTTCAAACTTCCAGTCTCTGCTGAGATACAGGTTGAGCCAGGAGCGTTGGCATGCGGGATCGATCTCCATGGAAAATTTGTTTTCGAGAATCCGCTGTTGCTCTGCTGTCACTTTCAGGTCGGTTCGACTCCACCAGCCGATGGCAATCCGGCGAATATCCCGATCGGGGGATTCGATCAGACGCAGAGCAGCGGCGTATTGTGGCTCCTTTTTCAGGAGCAGGCGGAGGTCGTCGAGTTGACTGAAATCATTCATGTGAAAAAATCCGCGAGGCAGGAGCGTGGCCACGTGAATCGGGTACAAGTCATCCGATTCCGCCGCCACGAGCCATGCCCCACGGGTGCCGGTTTGAGCACCGATTCCCTCGGTGCCCGCACCTTCCGGCTCTCTCCACCAGATGACGGAAGAACCTGACAACAGGTTCCCGGGCGTATCCGCCGTCAAGTGATAGAGAAGATCCCTCTCTTCTTGCAGTATCTCGGTCACCTCACCAGCCACGACAGTCTGCGCATGGCGGAACAGCAACCAGGGGTCATCATTGGCAAGCAGGGCTCTCTCCTGTTGAAGGAAGAAAACTCCGCAAATGATTGCCGTGATACTGAAAAAAATCTTGTTCATGTTTCCTCTTTGCAATCAGTTTTCGAGCACGATCCACTCGGCGATATAAGCCTGGTTCAATTCGTTGAATCGATAGCCCGCAGGTCCTTCGACGAGGGCGGACGTCAATCCCAGTGCTGAAGACATGATGTTGTTTCCTGGAGTGTCGACGTGATAAGGGGTGGTGAAGTAGCCCGTGAAATCGGCACTCGTGACTCCACCGAAGAGCCCCAGAGGGGGGTGTCCATTGGTGCAGAGGCCAATGGCATGGCCAATCTCATGGGTTGCGACGACACTGATCAATCGACTCCAGGCATCAATCGCGCTCCAGATATCATCAAATCGTGCGTTTGCAGTGGCACTGTTGGAGGGGTTTGTTCTGTCAAATCCCGGTGAGAGAACCACCGTGTCTTCGGGGTGGGTTCCTACAGGCGTTCCATAACCGGGAATGAGTGCTCCGAAGCGACTGAAAAAGGTTCCGCTTCCCCAGTAGTACTGAACCATATTTGAAGAGAAAACACCTCTTCCGGAGATGCGCTCATCGTCGTAATGCTGGTTTCGTGCGTCAAAGGTCGCTCGTCCCAGGGCAAAGCTGCCCACAGTTGTATCGTCACCACCGATTCCCAGGGCACTGTTGTAATTGAATGGGGTTCCCTGGAAGGAGATCTTTGGCTGCAGGTCGGAGAGTTCGGTTTTTTCGAACAGAATCCGAATCCGTTCAATGACCTGATTTTCGACGAGTCCACGAACATGATCATCGAGAGAATTTGCAGCTCCGGGATCCATCGAAGATTGGAGCCCAACGGTGTAAAGATCCTGAAGATGATCGGGGATGCCGTCTCCACCATTTTGAGCAAAGGGGACGATGCCGCCTGATCCATCATCGAGGAAACCGATTTCGAAGTGGTCTCGACTGAAATCGATGAACCAGCGATCCTCGATATCGAAAGGTCTCACAGAGTTGGAACCGAAACCCACATGGATGGAGTACTCCGCAATCTCGGAGATGTTTCCACGAATGTCCTGAATCGTGGCAGTCAGTTGCAGGTCTCCCGTGGGAAGATTCTGTTCCGCTGGGATTAACCATTCGCCACTGGTTTCACTTACCGTCAGCAAAGAAGCAAGGTTCACTCCCGGGGCATTCCCGAATACCGGGACGTCGGCCACAAGGACCAGGCTTTGCGGATCGATGGCGGCTCCACCATTTCCAGGACTCCAGTCGAGACGAATCAGACTTCCCGCAGAGGGGATCGTCAACATGAAGGGGATCAGTGAAGATCCTCCGCCCTGATAAGGCTCCAGACCATTCATGTACGAAGGAATATCTCCGATCGTGATCAGGTCGATGACTGGCGGAACGGTGTTCAGCGCCAGGTAAGAGCTGACGAAGGTGGTAGTGTCTCCTCCATCTGAAAGAAGAAGCCTGAACTTTGCGAAGGGAGTAATCGTGTTCGGAGTATCGGTCTGGGCATCCCAAATAATCTCAAAGTCTGAGGGTTTTCCATCGCTGGCTGGGGGGATCACCACGGGGCCATTGACCATTGTTGCAGGTGTCCAGGGATCACCCCCTGTGGGGGACCAATCCATGGTCAGGGTCAGATGATCCTGATCAGGGTCCAGCACTGTACCTGTGATGCTGATGAGGCCTCCCAGTGAACCGGAGGGTACTTCGACAGAAGTGTAAACCGGCGCTTCAGACTCTCCGATGGAGATGGTGTCACTCTGCAGGCTGTTGACGACCTCTCCGTTCATATCCTTGATCCGTACTTCGAGGATGACATCAGCCTGCGGAATCGAACTCAGGTCATTTCTGCAGTTCCAGATCCTTTTGACAGGCTGAAAGGGGGGGGAGAGCAGTATTTCTGTATCGAGCAGTGAAGCGGAAGAGAGAGGGGCCCAATGCTGTCCCAGATCTTCACTGAAATGGATCGTCGCTGTCCATTCACTCTCTGTGGGGTCGACGATCGTGAAGTCAACAGCGGCTTCTTCGCCCTCCACCTGGACGGTAAAAAAATCAATCATGGGTGGAGTGGCATCGGCGCTGGCTTTTTTTCCACCGCCGCAACCGGCGATGCCTGCCAGAAGTGGCAGTGAAGCTGCGAACAGGAAGAGTCTCTTCAAGAGGGTCATCGCGATACGATCTATCAGTGGACTTCCCTCCCCCTCTCAATGGAGTGAAATCCGTTTTTCGGTACTGTGGCGATGGCATTCCCATCGCAGGACCAAGAAGAATACGATACCCCTGCCCGAATCGGCCAATCGGGGGCTGGGCCAGACCTACCGGAACCGTTGAAATCGGGCTAGAATGGCACAAAGGGTTACTTTTAATGTCCCAAAAAGTGATCCATTGAGACCCGTGATTCCGCAGAAAGATTGACCATGGAGCCCCTGAATCCCACTCGTTCTAAAGTGGTACAGCGATCCCAGGCTGTACCTGTGGCACTTCTTTTTCTCTTCATTTTCCTCGGTTCACTGGGGGTGTCGCCCCAGGTTCACGGAGACGTGAATTCGGAGAAGAAGCGTCTCTCCGCTGCCATTCGTGGTGACAAGTTCGATCCGGCCTCCGTTGCGGTAGATCGGTTGATCAAAATCGGGACCCCCAAGGCGATCGATGCATTGGTCAGTGTCGGATTGGGCGGGGACCATTACGGGATAGAACGGTACATCGGTTCCAAGTTGGTGGGACTCCCGGCTGGGGATGCTTTCGAGCGTGTCTGCGAATTGGCTAACGAAGATCGACGTGCTCCGGTACGGGTGATCCTGACTCTGGTACTGGCGAGTCGAAAAGAGCTGGAAGCGAACAAGGCTGTTCTGACCAATCTCTACGACAGGGATCCGACGGTGGCGTTGACTTCCGTGGAAGCTTTGGCGAAGAAGGAAAATCTGGCTTCGGTCGATCATCTCATCGAGGCATTGGCCCGGCTCGAAAAAGCACGTAATGCGGATTCGCTTTTGGCCTATGAAATTCGCAAGTGCTTGCTGAAGATAACCGGCGAAGATTTTCGTAACGCGGATGACTGGCGCAACTTTTGGGCTCCACGCAAAGGCAATTACAAAAAGCCCGCCAAGGGGAGTGCAAAGAAGGGGATGACTTCAGTTCGGAGGGATCCTCCGGCATTCTTTGGAATGGAAGTGGTGGCAAAGAACGTCATCTTTCTTCTCGACGTCTCAGGAAGTATGGAGAAGATCGACGCATTGCCGGAAGAACCGGGGGACAAGCAACCCGGTGGAACCGGTGTGGGGGCTCCTGATACCGACAAACCAAAAGATATGGCTCCAAACCCTGCACGCCAAAGACTCAAGCGTGTGCAAAACGAACTGATTCGAACCATCGAAAAACTCCCCGACGATGTCATGTTCAACATCATTACGTTCAATCATGAGATCAAAATGATGTCGCAGGGGCTGAAGAAGGCGACAGGGAGAAACAAGCGGGAAGCGATCACCTACGTGCGCAACTTCGAGGCACAGGGAGAGACGTGGACCGATCATGCCCTTCGCCAGGCTTTCAGCGCCGGTAATTTGCGCGCCATCTTCCTGCTCTCCGATGGAGCTCCTCGCAGGGACAACACCCTTCTTGACACCGGCCCGATCCTTCAATGGGTCAGGGAGGCGAACCGATTCAAGCGTGTTCGCCTGAATACAGTGGGTTTTGCCCAGGCAGGGAAAAAACTGCGTTCCTTCATGAAAAACCTCGCCCAGCAGAACAATGGCCAATATATCGAGTTGAAGTGAAAACTCTGATTTTGGTGTAAGTCTCCTCCTGTCAGGGCTTTAGGTGCCAGATATCGATTCCGGTTCGGTTGCCGTGGACGTCGGATTCTGGTAGAAGCCTTCTTTCCGGAAAGTGGGCCCTGAGGCCTGCTGTGTGGCCGCATATTGCCTGCGGTCCACCTTTCCGATCAGAAAGATGGAGGAAAACGATGGATGCATTGAACGCATACCTCTTTACAGAACAAGGGGCCTACCTGGGTGCAGGCCTGTCCATTCTGGCCTTGTTGTACGCCTTTTACCTGAATGGCTGGATCAAGGGTCAGTCTGCGGGAACCGACCGCATGAAAGAACTGGCCGGTGCGGTGCAGGAGGGTGCCATGGCATTCCTTCGCACCGAGTACAAGATCCTCTCCGGATTTGCTCTCGTGGTTGCGATCGCTCTGGCGGTCGGCGTCAACAAGGAGACTGCCATCTCCTACGTGGTTGGAGCGATTGCGAGTGGTATTGCCGGTTGGATCGGTATGAAGACTGCCACCCTGAGTGCGGTCAGAACAACAGAGGCTGCCAAGAGTGGCCTCGCCGGTGCTTTGACCGTTGCCTTCCGTTCTGGAGCCGTCATGGGTTTGACCGTGGTTGGCCTTGGATTGTTGGGAGTCACGATTCTCTTCACCTACTGGAAGGGCCAGATTGCCGGTGCAGACTTTATCGCACCGCTCTTCGGCTTCTCCTTCGGAGCCTCCAGCATCGCCCTGTTTGCCCGTGTGGGTGGGGGAATCTTCACCAAGGCTGCGGATGTCGGAGCCGACCTGGTCGGAAAGGTGGAGGCAGGAATCCCCGAGGATGATCCGCGGAATCCTGCGACCATCGCTGACAACGTCGGTGACAACGTGGGTGACGTGGCCGGTATGGGCGCAGACCTCTTTGAGTCCTACGTTGGATCAATGATCGCCTGCATGGCTCTTGCTCTGGCCGCTTACGGCACAGCCAGTGAAGCTGCGACCCAGTGGATCGTCTTGCCGATGGTTCTGTGTGCCCTCGGTACTCTTGCATCGCTCGTGGGTACGGCGGTTGTCAAAACCACCGATGAGAGCAAGATTCACTCTGCTCTTTTCAATGGATTGCTTCTCGCCAGTGGTATCTTCGCCGGATTGGCATATCTGGTCTTCAACGGCATGCCCGCAGGCGAGTTTGTGGATGGTGGCACCACCTACGACAAGTGGAATATCTACTTCTGTCTCGTCGGTGGACTGGTCCTCGGGATCATCATCGGCAAGATCACCGAGCACTACACCTCCGAGCAGGCACCCCACGCACAAAAGATTGCGGCTGATTCTGAGCAGGGTACTGCAACCAACATCATCAGTGGACTTGCCATCGGCATGCAGTCGACGGTGTGGCCGGTGCTGTGGATCTGCGTTGCCATTTACCTGGCATACAATTACGGCGGCCTCTACGGAATCTCCCTGAGTGCGGTCGGAATGCTTTCGACTCTGGGTATCTCATTGGGCATCGATGCTTACGGCCCCGTTGCAGACAATGCGGGTGGTATTGCTGAAATGGCCGAGTGTGATCCAGAGGTTCGCCAGCGTACGGATGCTCTCGATGCCGTGGGTAACACCACCGCCGCCATCGGCAAAGGCTTCGCGATCGGTTCCGCTGCCCTGACTTCACTCGCTCTCTTCAACACCTTCGCAAAAGAAGCGGATGTGAGTGGATTGAACATTCTTGATACCGAAGTCACCATCGGCCTGTTCCTGGGTGCGATCATGACTTTCCTCTTCTCAGCACTGACCATGAAAGCCGTGGGACGTGCGGCGGGTGCGATGATCGAAGAAGTTCGTCGCCAGTTCCGTGAGATTCCTGGAATTCTCGAAGGGAAGGCCAAGCCGGACTATGCGTCCTGTGTCAAGATTTCCACAGAGGGCTCCCTGAAGGAAATGATGCTTCCCGGTCTTCTGGCTGTGGCAGTTCCGATTGCTGTTGGCTGTGTTCTTGGTGTCAAGGCTCTCGGTGGTCTTCTCGCCGGTGCTCTGGTCACGGGAGTTCTTTTCGCCATCTTCATGTCGAATGCCGGAGGAGCCTGGGACAACGCCAAGAAGTACATCGAAACCGGTGCCCACGGTGGCAAGGGGTCTGAATCCCATAAGGCCGCAGTGGTGGGTGACACCGTCGGTGACCCCTTCAAAGACACCAGTGGCCCTTCTTTGAACATTCTGATCAAGCTGATGACCATCGTCAGCCTGGTCTTCGTTCCCCTGTTTATGAAAATGGCCGGCTAATTCAGCCTGCTGAGTTCAGTAAGGGGTTCATCAGCCTCGCCACGGGACCCGTGGCGAGGCTGCTTTTTTGATCGGCTTGCTCCGTCGCTGGAACAAGGTAATTTTGAAGCTACAGAATGCAGTCCGGGTGAACAGGAGTCAGAGTATGGAATCCAGGAGTGTGGAAGAACTGCAGCAGATCGCCGTCGATGTGGCCTGCTTTCTCCATCAGCAGCGTGCCGAACGAATCCGTATCTTGCGGGTTCGGGAGATGCTGCAGATCTCCTCGTTTTTCATTCTCGCTTCGGGTCGCTCTGGACGTCAGGTGAGAAACTTCGGGGACGCGGTCGAACGTCACCTGAAACCGTTGCACTTGCCTCGCCTGGGAATTCATGGCCGCGATGACGCCCGCTGGTTCTGCATCGACCACGGTGAGATCGTGCTCCATCTCTTTGATGAAGAATCGAGAGAGATGTACGACCTCGATCAATTGTGGGCCCACGCTCCACTGGTCGAAGTCGATTTCAAGGCACTGGCGACAGCCGCGGGAGAACAAAACTCGACGACCCTTGATTCAGTCGACTGATCTACCGGAGGGTCCAGACCTCCAGTTGGCTACCAGTTTTGCGGAGACTCTCTCCCCGGTGAATCACTCCCCAGCAATTTCCATCTTCACTCCATGGAAATACCCAACCACCCAGTGAATCGGCTGGCCAGGGGAAGAGGCTCGTTGTGGCACTTTCGTCAAGGAAAGCTGTTTTGATTCCGTTGAGTGTCGCGATCCACAATTTTCCAGCAGCATAGACCGGGTCTGACAACAGGTAGGGAATCGCGGCTTCTTGGGCGGGATCAGCAGGTACGAGAGTAGCGGGAGCAGCACCCAGTTCAATTCTCCTGCGACTGTCCGGGAGGGCTTCTCCGTCGAGGGTGACCTGACGTACGCCGATGGATTTCCCCATTGCGGGCACGGAAGAATCCAGTAACCAGATATTCCCGTTTCCATCTCGGCTTCCCAGAATCGACTCCCACCGGGAAACAGGGAGGCTCCATAAAAGACTCCCGTTCTCGAGGTTCGTTGCCAGAAGATGGCGGCTTCCGTCGGGAATACAAAGGCGCATCTTTTTCGAATCGATGGTCACAGTGACCGGAAATGCAGGGGGGCGTGGCCTTGGAAAATGTTTAAGGCGGCGATTTCCCCAGCGGATTTGCAGCGACGAAGGGAGATCCGAAATGGGATAAATAGGTGGGATCACCACTGAGATGTGTTCCCCAGTTTGGCTGCAGACCCGATCGATCCTGCCGGGAGACCGATCGATGGAGAGAATGTTCTCGTGCAGCGTCAGGTGACTGGTGAGGATGACCTGACGCAGATCCTGAATGGAAAACTCTTCGATCCTCCGGGTTTCCAGTTTCCTTCTCCAGAGTTCGGTTCTTTTGTCGGTATCAAATGAAAAGAGCCAGGTTTCCACATCCTGAAGGCCCTTGGTCGCGATGACGAAGAGTGAGCTCCCGACCCAGAGTGGTGTGGGTGAGATGGAGAATCCTTCATCCACGATGGGGATTTTCCACGTTGATTCCGGTTTTTTGTGAACCTGTTCCAGATCGAGAATGTGGCCTTCGATCCAGCCAAGGTGTTTTTCTGATTCGGATTCGACGGTGAGATTGGTATTGGGGGGTTGATGGAGACGTGGACTTCGCAGCAGGAAAAGGGTCTGGGATCCTGAGGTGATGGGGACACGGGTTCCCGTTCCTGGAGGGTGGGGGTCCCCTTTGTATTCGCGAGTTGAAGGGGACCATTCCCACACCGTGTTTCCGGTCTTTTCATAAGCCCGTATTTTTCGGTCTTCTGCGAGAACCAAGATTCCATCTTTGATCAGACCGTGTACCCGCCCCAATGAGGATCTTCGGGGGAGTTGGGAAGCATCCGATTTTCCACTACGAGGATCCGGAATCGTCGGGGGAATCTGAAGCTCCCATGAGTGGACATTCCAGATTTCCGGATCAGACAATTGACCGATGGAATTATCCATGATTCGGGTGTCGCCGGTGCTTCTGAAGAGGGTTGGTCGTTCTGCGGATTCAAAGATCCAGGAGCGCCATTCAGGCGGGATCCGCGTGATCAGGCCCGGTCGGCGACTGAGGATAGAAGCGGACTTGCGGTCTCCGGATTCAACCGCCGTTTCGAGTGCGATTCTGGCCACGGTTTCCAGATGGGGAGCCCAGATCCACGGGTGGGTTCCGTCGAGAGGAAGCCCTTCCATATTTTGAAAAGCCTGTCTCAGAAATTCTTCCGGCAAGGTTTTCGCCCAGGCATGAAGTTGCACTTCTGGTGGTGGAATCGTCTGTACTGAATGGGAATCCGGTTCCGGAGAATCAGGATGGGGGCCATCGAAGACGAGTCGCCCTTCCCGCTGGCGGATCCATGCGAGCAGGAGTTCTCCAGCAGTAGCGGGATCTTTGCTGGCCATTGATCTCAGAGCCTTCAGAAAACCGGGGGAGCTGTGTCGGGGAAGAAAAGCGGGGCCGGGGCCCGGAGCTGGAGGGAGTTCCAGATCAATTCCCGGAGGGAGCCCTGTCGGGATTTCCTGAGCGTCGAGCAGGAGAGTCGGCTGGGTAGTCAATAAACAGAAGAGGGTCGTCGTCAAACGGAGCCAGAGGACATTGGCCGTACTTTGCCGCTTCTCCTGCTTCTGGATAACCGTTGGAGACATGGGCCCCGAATTCCTTCAATGGACACAAACCGTGACAGAGTTCCTCTTGTCAACGACGATCAAGTGCTCCAATCTTACCCTTGGTTCCTCTCCAGTGCTCCATGCGAGAAGAAATTGGAAGGCTCGGCAATGTCTGACCATTTTCATGCTGAATTGCTCCTTGCAGGGGAAGCTTCCACCGAAAATTTGGGTAGGCAGTTGGCAAAAGCGATGGTTCCCGGAACATTTCTGGACCTGCGTGGAGACCTCGGCAGCGGAAAGACCACCTTCGTCAGGGGGTTGGCCGAAGGAATGCAGCTTGCCAGTCAGGTTCGCAGTCCAACTTTCGTCATCGCCACCCTTCATGAGGGTCAGGTGCCCCTGTTGCACGTCGATGCCTATCGGCTGGATCAACAGGAGGAATTGGCATTGCACGGTTGGAATGATTATCTGGAATCGGGGGTCATCGCCGCCGAATGGGCCGGGCGAATCGAGGGGATGCTTCCCCCCGAAAGGCTGCTGATCTGCTTTGAAACCGTGGATCAGGGTCACCGTCGGGTGCAGATCGAGTGGGTGGGGGCAAACGGCTCGGAATCACCCCATTATCAGCAATGCATGAATCTTCTGGGGACCCTCTGATTCAACGGGGTTTCAGCGAAGAAACTTGCACCGGGGCAGGGGAAGCGGACAATCAGGTCTGTCGGGCCCGATCACGGGCCAGCCTGCTTCCTGATCCGGGTCCTGATCGATCCGGATTCAGCAGTCCCCCTCATTGAAAATGGGATGAGATAACATGAATTCTCGCGATTCAAATCGTGACAACCCCCGTCATTCAGGTGCTTCTGAACCTGTTCAAAGGGAATCGGACTGGCTCCTGGACGGCCTGGCAATTCGCCCTCCACTGGAAGAGTTCCGCCGCCTCTTTGAAGTCAAAAAGAGAGCCTTTGAAGGCAAGGTCGATGCGGAGAGCCAGAGAAAATATGACGAGGTCCGTAAACTGGGTGAGAGATTCATTCTCGAGCAACAGGCAGGGGATGACCCTTGCTGATCAGAAACCTGCGAGCGGACGGCTTTCTCAAATTCCGCAAAATTCGTCTCAATAACATCCCCAAAAGAGGCTTGATCGGGCTGGTCGGCCCGAATGAGAGTGGCAAATCGAGCATCGGCCAGTTGATCCAATATGCTCTTTTCGGCACCACCCACAAAATGACCCGGGGCTCCATCGTTGATCTGATTCACTGGGAAGAGGATCACTGCATCGTTGAGCTCGATCTGGAGCATGATGGCGAATGGTATCGAATTTGGCGTGAAATGGATCGCCTCGGTACCTCTTACGCCAGACTGCTGAGATTGGATCCGGAGGAGATGACCACCGGTGAAGAGGTGGCTGCAGGTGTAATTCAGGTTCAGAAGGAAGTGTTTCGCCGATTCCAATTAGGAGCAAGTGAGACCCTTCACTCCTTCTACCTTGCTGAGCGGGAATCAGTGACCAGTCCTGAGCAGTTCCGCGGCTTTCTCGATCGGGTTGCCGGTATCGATGTTCTTCAGGGGGCGAGCAAGAAGGTTCAGGTGGCCCTTCACGACCTGGAGTCCGTCTTCACGGAGAATCAGGCCGAGATTCAGCGAAACGACACGCACATCTCGAGGTTACAGCCGAATATCGATAAGATTCCGGACCTCGAGAAGGAGATTGAAACCCGCGAATCCCGACTCGGTGAACTTCAACAGGAGGCGGGAACTTGCCATTCAAAGGTTCAGGACTCTGAAAAGCAGCGCGATGAAGTCAGCAAGATTCAGAAAGAACTGAAGTCTCTGGATCAATTGTCTTCCGAAGAGGTCCTGCGCAAGTGCAATGGTCTCATCGGACTCTTGCAGGCTGACCTTGCTCCGGCTCCTGTGAAAAATTCGGGAGAGATTCCGGTGAAGCTTCAGGTTGCATTGGAGAAGGTGGTCAAGGCTCATGAATGCCGGTTGAATCTCGACACTGCACTGGATTCAGCAAGGAGCTCTCTGGAGGAGAAGCTTTCGTCTGATCATGAAAATTCTTTCAGCAGGGAAATCGAGCGGCAGCGTCAATCGATCTCAGAATTGAACAGTTCCCATTTAAGGCATCGTGCCCTTTCTGTGGTGACGTTTCTGGCAGGTCTGTTGTTTATTCTGGTGGGCGTCGACCATGAGCTGGAGTGGGGTTTTTCCAAACTGTTGCCACTGCTGTCGGGGCTTGAACAGGAGAAGGGAACCGGATTCCTTCTGGCGGCCTTTGGTGCGGCCCTGTTCGTCTTTACCTCCTGGCTCTGGTCCAAGGCGTCTCTCGACAAGCAGAACTCTTTCGATGCAGAAGGACATGTCGCTCGCCTTGAAATGGAACGGGATGTTGCCGGTGCTTCTCTGGAGTCGACCCGAGCGCACGATGCCCATGGCAAACCGGGACTCGATCCCGGTGAAGATGTGACGAATTGTCGTCTCAGGGGAGTCCAGGATGCACTGGAGTCTCTTCGCACCCAGCGCCGGGAAATCCAGGGCGAACTGGGAGATTTGCCGGGTGAAACACTGGCCCAATGGGTGCAGCCGATCATTGAGAATGTACGCAAGGGCCTGCGGCAAGATCGTAAAAAACTGGACGAAGTCAACGAATCATTAAAGCGGATCAAGTCCAAGCGTGATCGATTGGCTTCACAGGTCCGTGAATATCAAAATCAGGAAGGCCGGCGCAAGGCTCTTGAAGAAGTAAACGATGGTCTTCGGAGTAAATCGCTGGAAGTTCGTTCGGAGATGGACGTTCACCGTCTTCTACTGGAGTTGCTGGAGGAGACCATCGAATCGGTCCGATTGCGAACCGGCCCCAGTCTGGGAAAAGGTTTGTGTCGATTACTTCCGCATCTGACAGGTGGTCGATATCGGGATGCCCAGGTGACCCGTGATTTTGAGATCAAACTCTTCACCGGTGCCAAAAGTGATTTTCTGCAGAGCCACGAGTTGTCCGGTGGAACCCTTCAGGGTTTGACCTTCGGCTTCCGTCTGGCTTTTGCACAGGCCTACGTCAGAGCCGTGACGGGAGCTCCTCAGTTCCTGTTCCTGGATGAACCCTTCCCCGCCATGGATCGTGATCGGGTTTTGCATACCCTGAGAGCTTTGCCCAGATTGAGCAGAGAACTGTCGCAGATTTTTGTGGCTCATCCGGATCTTGAAGAAGAGGCTCGAAGTTGTTTTGACCACATCCTCGATACCGAATTGGGAAGTGGGGAACTCTCCCATGATTTCTCGGTGACAGGTGCTCAAAGGCCTCGCAGGGTGACCGGTGATTTGGGACAGCCAAGATCTCTCCCCGGAACTGTTAAAGAGAAGCGAACTTCTACCAGAAAGCCGAGCCATCGCAGTTCGGAGAAGCGGGAAGTCTCCCAACGTCAAAAGCCTGAGAAGGCCGAGGAACGGGTTGAAGCTCCGACCCGTGTGGGGACTTCGCATCGCGAATCCGGGTCTGCCGACGAAAGCCGGCCCCGAGATCAGCGTTCCAGATCCAGACGTCGTTCTGCTTCCCAGCGATCAAATGAGGGATCAGGGGAGAAGAAGCCCCGGGAGAAATCCAGAGATCGTGGGCGACAAGCGGAGCGT